>JAVBUE010000076.1:0-39248 GCA_031555735.1 Tannerellaceae bacterium | reverse complement strand
GCGCCGGGGATCCACCTCTTCCCATTCCGAACAGAGAAGTTAAGCCCGGCCACGTCGATGGTACTGCGCAAGTGGGAGAGTAGATAGCCGCCGTTTTAAGAAAGAGCCGGTTTTCCGAAAGGGAGGCCGGCTTCTTTGTTTAATATTGGTATTACCGCACGCAGAAAACGCAGACGGACGCAGATATTTTTTTAAAATTCATCTGCGTCCGTCTGCGTTTTCTGCGTAGTCTGCGTGCGGTAATACCAATTATTGTTTATTTCCCTCCTTTCCCTTCTCCCACAAAGTATTGTGATTTGTTTTTGAAGAGAATATTGAAAGAGGTCAGGCTGCCGTAACATTTGGTGATGTACTGCTGGAGAACGATCTTTTCTTCATCAGCGATGGAGCTTGTATTGATCTTTTGTTCCATTACCCTCAGCCTGTCGCGCACCATGATGATCTTGTTGAAGAAATTGGCGATCGGCATCTCGTAGGGCTTCATCTCCGTATTCGACGGTTGGAGGGTAAGAGTCCCTCCGGCCCATTTGTCGGCAATGGGGACTATCTCCTGAATGTCTGAATAGGTACGCAGGATACGGATCAGGGAGTTTTCGATCATCTCGAGACTGATCAAGTCGTCGGCCGGTTCGAGCAGGTCGATAATCTCCAACCCCTGATAGCTTCGTGCTATTTCACGGTTTCCATAATCGATGAAAGTGATGGTATAACTTTTGGCTTTGACCTGGACAACTACGCCTACGCCATATTCTTTATGCTGCACGCGCGACCCGATCCCTAATACTTCGTTTTCCATAAGTGACAAATGTGATTTATTGGTTGAACTTAAATAGAATACTGATTATCGACGGTCAGACAACCGCATAACCCGCTCAATGGCATCGTCCATTTGGGCGATGGATTCAAGGCCAAGCGTCATGCAATGGATGTTGCCACGGGTAAGGGCATAGCGGATGGACTGTTCCCGTTCTTCGTCTTTTACAAACTTTCCCTCACCGAATATTTTCATACCGATGACAGCCTTGCCGTTTTGCTGCGCCCTGCCCAGGAGTTCGCTTACGGCCTCGGGTGTTCCGTCCATATGGCTTTGGAAAGGATTGATCCGTGCGAGGATCACATCCACCCACGGCGAATCAACGGCTTCCACCAATGCGTCCCAGTTATGGCAGGAAACGCCGACGGTTTTGACGATCCCGTCCTGTTTGGCCCTGGAGAAGCCGTCCATATAGTATTTACGGGTTTCCGACCAGTTGCCTTTCATCATACAGTGCATCAGCAGGATGTCGAAATACGGACTGCCTGTTTCCTGCCGGAAGCGGTCGAGTGTTTTCTCCACGGGAACGATCTTGTCTGATCCGGGTTCGTGGGTCCATATTTTCGTCATTAAGGTGACTTGCTCGCGCGGCAACGTTTTCAAGGCTTCCCGGACGTATGTATGGGAACCGTAGCCGTCTGCCATGTCGAAAAATGTGATTCCCTTGTCGTAAGCATGCCGGGCCAACCTGACAAAAGACTCCATCCCGAGACGGGTCTGGTTCGAACCGTTATTGTATCCGGAAGTGCCCGTCCCCATCGCGATACGGGAAACTGTCAGGCCGGTCGTGCCCAGTTTGACTTTGTCAACCACTGTGTCTGCCGGGATCATGTGTGAGATGGCGGCCATTCCCGAACCCATGGCAGAGAGACCTGCCATACCGGCAATCCCTGTCCGGATAAACCTGCGCCTGTTGAAAGTCTTCATATTGGCCTATTTTTGTAAACTGATGGCAATATAGGTATTTTCCTTCGAACGAAAGTCATATCTTTGCCTTTCTTTCATGAATGATTATATGGATGATTCAAATATACGCGAAAAGGTTCTGATACGTACCTCCTGGATCAGTACGATCGGGAATGCCGTCTTATCTCTGTCGAAGATCGCTGTCGGCTTACTGGCAGGCAGTCTGGCGGTGTTGGGTGACGGGATCGATTCGGCAACCGATGTGGTTATCTCCGTGGTGATGATCTTTACGGCGAAGATTATCAGCAAGCCCCCTTCGCACAAATATGTGTATGGGTATGAGAAGGCGGAAGGGATTGCAACGAAAATCCTTTCCCTGATTATCTTTTATGCCGGTATGCAGATGTTTCTGTCTTCGGGAGACCGGTTGTTGTCCGACGAGCCGCGGGAGATGCCCGGGATGATCGCGATCTGGGTAACGGTCTTTTCGATCGCCGGCAAGCTGAGTCTGGCATGGTACCAGTACCGGCAGGGGAAGAAAGTGAACAGTCCGCTGCTTACCGCCAATGCGGTGAATATGCGCAACGACGTGCTGATCTCCACCGGCGTGCTGGTCGGATTGTTCTTCACCTTTATCCTGAAAATGCCGGTGCTGGATGCCGTGACAGGTTTACTGATCAGCCTATTTATCATCAAATCGTCTGTCACGATCTTTATGGAATCGAATATCGAACTGATGGATGGGGTGAAAGATGTGAATATCTACAGGCGGATCTTTGACGCCGTGGCCTGTGTGCCGGGCGCCTGTAATCCCCATCGGGTTCGTTCGCGACAGGTAGGGAATATGTACCTGATCGTACTGGATGTGGAAGCGGATGGTGCGATCACCTTAAACCAGGCGCATGAGATAGCCGAAGCCGTGGAAGACAGCATCAAGGCATCGATCGAAAACGTGTATGACATTGTGGTTCATGTCGAGCCGAAAGGTGTGCATCACGACAAGGAAGCCTTCGGTATCAACCCGAAGATGATCTGATTGCAATTACGACAGAAAACCCTGATCCTTCAGTACTTTCAACAAAACTTCCGAGAAATATTCGTTGTTCTTTTTCGTATAGCGGATATCGGTGAATACCTGCGCCAATGTTTCTTTGTTGTTCTCCTTCGTGTACTGGCGGTTGACTTCCAGTGATTCTTTTTCCCGATATACTTCGTCGATAACCGCCGGGGTGAAATCGCGGTATGTCTCTTGATGGACAATGGCAGCCAACGGTAACCGTTCTACTTGGGGCGGAAGCGGATCGGCCGGATAACCTACGGTGACGGATACGACCGGCACCACGAGGCGGGGGAGGGAAAGGGCTTCGATAATCTTGTCGGCATTATAGGCGGTGGTGCCCAGGTAACAAATACCCAGTCCCGCCGCTTCGGCCGCATCACAGAACGCCTGGGCAAAGAGCATGGCGTCGATGGTGGCGGCCATGAATGTTTGGAGGTTCTCGAATCCCGGCTCGGCATTCCGTTGTTCCGCCCATTTGACGAACCGGTTGGCATCGGCGCAAAAGGTAAGCAATACCGGCGCCTGCGTCACCATGCGTTGGTTGAAATGCATGGGCGCCTGTCGCTCTTTCGCTGCCAGGTCACGGGTGACGATCACGCTATACAGTTGCATGTTCCCGGTATTGGATGCCCGTGCGGCAATCTCGAACAGCTCATTCAATAGGGCTTCGGGAATATCTTGTGTGGTATATTGGCGAATACTCCTTCTATTTTGCATACTTTTCGGCCACATAACTGTCATTTTTTGATTCGTTTTCGCAAAGATAAGGGCTTTTTCTCTACATTTGTATGCATAAGTAACGCTTTGGTAGTATGAAGAGGTTAGTTTGTACGATGAAGATACTCAAATCCCTGCTTGCAGTATTCAGTGTAACCATCGTGTTTGCCTGCAACGGCAAACAACCCGCTGCACCGCAGGATCCGGTGAAGCCTGCACGGACGTTTACGATGGTTACCGTGCCCGCCATGATCTCCGAACCGGAGCAGCGGATCGATTATTTGGTCAAACACTACTGGGATACCTTTGATTTCAGGGATACGGCTTACGTCGGCTTACCGGAGGTGACCGAACAAGCGTTCTCCAATTATATCGCCTTCCTGGAACAGGCCGCTCCGGAAACCGCTTCCGCCTCCCTCAACGGGATGTTGGCAAAAGCCGAAGCAGACAGTACGATGTATGCCTATTTTACCGGCCTTAGTGAAAAATACCTGTATGACCCCAATTCCCCGATGCGGAATGAAGAGCTGTATATCGTGGTGCTGAAGGCTGTGCTGGCTTCGCCGCTGCCCGACGAAGTGCATAAGATCCGTCCCGCCCACCTGCTCGAACTAGCCCTGAAGAACAAGCTTGGCGAAAAAACCACGGATTTCTCCTTTACACAGGCAAACGGCCAGACCACCCGGCTGTTTCAGTTGAAAGCCGATTATCTGCTCCTGTTCTTTTATAACCCGGATTGCGAAGCCTGCAAGGAATTGACAGGCCAGCTATCCAACGCCATGTCGATCCAAAAGCTGGTTCGGGACAAGCGGATGGTAATCGCTGCCATCTATCCCGATGAAGACCTGCAATTGTGGAAAGACCACTTGGATCATCTTCCGGCAGAGTGGATCGTAGGATATGATACGGCCGGTACGCTGAAGAATGATGAACTGTACGACCTGAAAGCCATCCCCTGCCTATACCTGCTTGATAAAGAAAAGAAGGTGTTACTGAAGGATGTGTCATTCAATCAACTGATGGATTACATATCGTTACTGAATTAACCTTATTTCCGAATATAGCTTTATATTTGCGTAATACATAAATCGCTTATTGTGAATAGTTCAAGAATTAAATTAAGGGTGCAGGGACTGACAAACAGCCAGATTCAATCGGGCGCGTATGCCCTGATCCTGGCCGAGGAAGGCGGGCCGCGCAGGATTCCGATCATCGTGGGAACAGCCGAGGCCCAGTCTATCGCCATCGCTTTAGAGAATATTACGCCTCCCCGTCCGTTGACACACGACCTGTTCGTCTCTTTTGGCCGTGCTTTCGGCGTGGTCTTGCGGGATGTGTTTATTTATAAATTCGAAGACGGTGTTTTCTACTCCGAGTTGTCCTTTTACAATGAAGGGCGGGAGATACGGCTGGATTCGCGGACATCGGATGCCATCGCCATTGCCTTGCGGGTGAAATGTGATATCTATACCACCGAAGCGATCGTGCAGGAATGTGGCGTGGTGCTGGAAGAAGCATCGATCTCCGGGGAAGAAGCGGGCGAGGATGATTACCTTTCCGACCTGGAGCCGGAAGAAATAGACGACGAAATCAAATTGAAAAAGTGGCTTCGCCTGAAAGAAGATGATGAGCTGAAAGAACGCCTGGAAGAAGCGATTGCCAATGAGAATTATGAATATGCCAAGTTATACAAAGACGAATTACAACGTCGATATCCGGGAGGAACCATAGTATGATGGAAGAACAGGTGGGATTCGGGCTGGTCTCTTTACTGCGCGGATTGTTGGGAATGGTGGTGGTGATCGGGATCGCCTGGCTGTTCAGTTCCAACCGGAAGCGTATTGACTGGAAACTGGTGGGCGGCGGATTGATCATGCAACTGCTGTTTGCCCTTGCGGTATTGTATATCCCCTTTGTCGGCGGGCTGCTGGAAGGGCTGGGAAAGGGATTTGTAAAGCTGATGGATTTTACGCAGGCCGGGATCAATTTCCTGTTGGGGCCGCTGGCTTCGCGGTCGAATGGTTTCAGTTTCCTCGTCCACTCCCTGCCGATCGTCATCTTCTTCTCCGCATTGGTATCCATGCTGTACCATTGGGGGATTATCCAATGGGTCGTAGGCGTTTTCTCCTGGGTGCTGCGGCGGTTCATGAATATATCAGGCGCGGAGGGACTGGTGGTTTCGGGAAATATCTTTATGGGAATGACCGAATCGCCGGTATTGATCAAAAACTATATGCCGTCGATGAGCCGGTCGGAGATCATGCTGATCATGGTTTCCGGGATGGGCACAATCGCCGGTTCGTTGATGGGTACCTATATCGGTATGTTGGCGGGCGACGATCCGATGGAGCGTATCCTGTTTGCCAAACACCTGTTGTCGGCGTCGGTCATGGCCGCCCCGGGGGCGATCGTGATCGCCAAGATGCTCTGTCCGCAGACGGAAGAAGCTGTTGACCACCTGGCGAAGAAAGTGGAACTGGAGAAAAAAGGAACCGTGCTGGATGCTATTGCCGAAGGCACATCCACCGGTGTTCGGCTGATGGTGAATATTGCCGCCATGTTGCTGGTGTTTATCTCACTGGTTGCCTTGCTGAACTACATTACTTCTGATATTATCGGCCGCTATTCGGGGCTTAACGATTGGGTGGTACAGGTGTCCGACGGCAGGGCGCGGGGTTTTACCTTCCAATTCATCCTGGGGTTGATCACCGCTCCTTTTATGTGGTTGATCGGTGTTCCTGCACCGGATATCATGGTGGTAGGTTCATTGCTCGGGCAAAAGACGATCCTGAATGAATTTGTCGCTTATTCCCAGATGCAGCAATGGAAAGATGCCGGGATATTTGTATCACAGAAATCGATCATTATGGCTACCTATCTGCTTTGCGGGTTCGCCAATGTCAGTTCGGTCGGTATCTTGTTAGGCGGCCTGGGTGTGTTGGCTCCCGAGAAGCGGAGTACGATCGTCCGGCTGGGCATTCCTGCCTTGTTGGGCGGGACGCTGGTCTCTGTGTTGTCGGCTACGATTATTGGTATGATATTAGGTTAGTCATGTCCCTCTTTTATGCTCCTGAAATCGCCTCGCGTCCTGAACTGCCGGAAGAAGAATCCGGCCACTGTGTGCGTGTGCTTCGCCTGCGGGAAGGCGACGAGTTGCTGATTACCGACGGGAAAGGCTGGTTCTATAAGACGATGCTCACTGCCGCCCATCCGAAACATTGTGGGGTGGATCTGTTGGAAAGTTGGCAACAACCCCCTTTGTGGCAAGGAAGGATACACATCGCCGTAGCCCCTACCAAACACATGGATCGCATGGAGTGGCTGGTGGAAAAGCTGACCGAGATAGGCGTGGATGCGATCACCTTCCTGAATTGCCGTTTTTCCGAACGACGGGAGATCAAAGTGCCCCGCCTGGAAAAGATCATGGTCAGCGCCATGAAACAATCACAAAAAGCCACCCTGCCTGTTGTGACGGGGATGACAGATTTTAAGCCGTTTATCCAGGCTCCCTACACCGGACAGCGGTTTATCGCCCATTGTGAAGACGATGTGAAAGTGGCATTGGGTCAGTGTTATGTACCGGGCGGGGATGTGGTGGTATTGATTGGCCCCGAAGGCGATTTCAGTCCCGAAGAGATTACGCTGGCGCGGGAAAAAGGGTTTACCGGTGTTTCCCTGGGAGAGAGCCGGCTGCGAACGGAAACAGCCGCATTGGTTGCCTGCCATACCATTCAATTGCTTGCTGTTCATTGAAACATACAAAAAAGCCGGAAAGTGAAATTACACTATCCGGCTTTTCGTTTACAATCCCTGTATTACAGGTTCACTTCGGTATCAGCATCCTTGAGTTTCTTCAACTGTAAATCCAATTCTTCCTTTTCTTTGATCAGTCGCAGTTCTTCTGTTCCCATTTTTTCTTTCCGGAAACGATGCGCCAATGCGATCGCATTGTTTAATTCAAAATAAGATAGATGCTTTAGGTTGGTAACTACAAGGCGGAAAGCGCTTTCTTTACCTGTTCGGTTGGCGATCCTGTTTGCTCTCATTGCAGCTTTCTGCTCATCGGTCATTTTGACCCCTTTTTTTCTAGCCATGATTAATAGTCCTAATTATGATTTATAATATGTAATGAATAATAATGCAAATATACGTAAAAATGGAAAAACGCAAAGCGATAAATGAATTCATTTAAGGAAATAGTTGGGAATTTGGATGAATTAATATCTTTTATAAGTTATCCCTGCGAATTGCCAGTGAAGGCAACGCGCAGGGATACAGATATAAAGAAATGGGATTATTCCCACTCGATGGTTGCCGGTGGCTTGGAACTGATGTCATATACAACGCGGTTGACCCCTTTCACCTTATTGATGATTTCGTTAGACACTTTGGCCAGGAATTCATAAGGCAGCTGCGCCCAGTCGGCTGTCATGGCATCGGTAGAGGTGACGGCACGCAAGGTGACGGCATTCTCATACGTACGTTCGTCGCCCATCACGCCTACCGACTGGATCGGAAGCAGGATAGCACCTGCCTGCCATACCTTGTCGTACAATTCCCATTCACGCAACAGGGAGATATAGATATCATCGGCATCCTGCAGGATACGTACCTTTTCGGGAGTGATATCACCCAGGATACGGATACCCAATCCGGGGCCGGGGAAGGGATGGCGTTTCAGCAGGTGCGCTTGCATGCCCAGTTCTTTCCCGATCCGGCGTACCTCGTCTTTGAATAAGAGGCGGAGGGGTTCCACCAGTTTGAGGTGCATCTTCTCCGGCAGGCCGCCAACGTTGTGATGGCTTTTGATCACTGTCCCGGTGATGGAGAGCGATTCGATCACATCGGGATAGATCGTTCCCTGTCCCAGCCACTTGATCTCTTTCAGTTTGTGTGCTTCTTCGTCGAATACGTCGATAAAGCCTTTGCCGATGATTTTCCGTTTCGTTTCCGGATCGGTCACCCCTGCCAGTGCATCGTAGAAACGTTGTTTGGCATCGATGCCGATCACGTTCAGGCCGAGGTGTTCATAGTCGCGCAATACGTTTTCGAATTCGTATTTGCGGAGTAATCCATGATCCACGAAGATACAGGTCAGGTTCTTGCCGATGGCTTTGTTCAGCAATACGGCGGTGACCGATGAGTCCACACCTCCGGAAAGCGCGAGGATCACTTTGTCGTCGCCCAGTTGTTCCTTCAGTTCGGCCACCGTCGATTCGATAAACGATGCCGGCGTCCAGTTTTTCGCACATCCGCAGATGGTGAGGAAATTATCGAGCACCTTCGTCCCGTCGGTGGTATGGAATACTTCCGGATGGAACTGTACGCCCCAGGTTTGTTCGCCTTCGATCCGGTAGGCGGCAGCTTCCACATCGTCTGTATTGGCGATGATTTCGAATCCGGCCGGCAGCGACGTGATGGTGTCCCCGTGCGACATCCATATCTGGGTGCCGGCGGTTATCCCTTCGAATAAAGCATCGGATGTGTTGATTTGCGTCAGGTTGGCGCGGCCATATTCACGGGAGTTGGCCGGTTCCACCTTACCGCCTGAGGTATAGGCGATAAACTGCGCGCCGTAGCAAATGCCTAATACCGGGAATTTCCCCCGGATGCCGTCCAGTTCGGTTTTGAACGCGTTCGCGTCATAGACCGAATAAGGGCTGCCCGACAGGATGACACCTTTCACGTGGGCCGCTTCCTGCCAGGGGAACTTATTGAAAGGAACGATTTCGCAATAGGTGTTCAACTCCCTTACCCGGCGTCCGATAAGCTGGGTAGTCTGTGAACCGAAATCCAAGATGATAATTTTCTCGTGCATATGGTTTATTGTTGTGTTTTTGAGCGGCACAAAGATACATATAAATCCTTTTTTCATAGAAAGGTAAGCCGTTTATCCCTCTTAAAAAATGTATAAAAGACGCGAATCGCTTCTTTGCTACTGATTTAATCGTACTTTTGTATGTTCATTACGTACATGTTGATATGGATATAGAAAAGAAAGAAACAAAAGAGATAAACAAGCTGTCGCTCCTGATCCTGGCCGGGATTGTCCTTGCGCTGATCATCGGAGGAGGCCTCTATTACATCTTTCACCAGAAAAAGCAGATGCAAGACCTTGTGGAAGGATACGCGCTGGATAAGGAAATGCTGGAAGATGAATACAATGAGATTTCTTTACAATACGAAGGATACAAGTTTAAGGTCAATAATGATTCCCTTGTGGCCCTGTTTACCACCGAACAGGCTAAAGTGCAGCGGCTGCAGGAAGAACTTCGTACGGTGAAAGCCACCGACACGAAGCGTATCAACGAACTGAATAAAGAATTGATCACACTACGCAAGATCATGCGCGGTTACGTGATCCAGATCGACTCCCTCAACCGTGAGAACGAGCAGTTGAAAAACGAGAACAAGCAGGTTACCGCCCAATACCGCCGTGCCACCACCCAGGCGGCCAATCTACAGAAAGAAAAAGAACAACTATCCGAACGTGTCACCCTGGCAAGCCGCCTGGATGCGACCGATATCTCCGTCTCACCTGTCAACAAACGGGGTAAAACCGCCCGGAAGATCAAGGATATGACACAGTTTGTGGTCAACTTCAAGATATCCAAAAACATCACCGCTCCTGTGGGTGAGAAGATGATCTATGTGCGGATCATGAAGCCCGACGACGACGTGCTGGTCAAGAGCCGTTCCGATGTATTCCCCTTCGAAGGAAAAGACCTCAATTTCTCCATGCGGAAACTGATCGAATACGAAGGCGAAGAGATCCCGATGACGCTCTACTGGGACATCGAGGAGTTCCTTTCTCCCGGAACCTACCGCGTGGATGTGTTTGCCGATGGCAACCTGATCGGCAAACGTACCTTCGCACTCGCCGAATAACAGCTATCTTATCTTCTTACTGACGGGAATTGTATGCATTCGTGCAGGCAACCTGATCCTCTATTGTCGGCATCCGGAAGGTTTAGTTGTTCCACCCGGCTGGAACACATGTCTCACCCGGCTGGAACACGTGTCCCACCTGGGTGGAACACATGTCCCAGCCGGGTGGAACAACTAAACCTTCCGGTTCCTGACAGGAAACCATCCGGTTGGCGTTACTACAAGGTATAGTGACTGTTACTTATAGCTTTACTTTCGGGCGATACATGTCGGAGGCTTTCAGTCCGAGTTCCTTCTTCATGCGGATGCTGTATTCGAGGTTGCTCACTTCAGGCTTCACGTTGTTGGTGCCGAAGGTGAACTTCACGCCGGCCGCTTTGGCTTTTTGGAGGATGGCGAGGCTGGGGATGTTGTACAGCTCGTTGATCTCGAGCGCCTTCCCGCTTTGTGCCAATGCTTCCACGAAGCGGTTCATGCGGGCTTCTGTCCAGAACTGGTCGTAACGGTCTTGCATCACCGGAGGCAGGAAGCAGGGATTGACATATACATCGACGGGTTCCTGCAATACCATGCAGATACGGTCCACGATCATGTCCATGTATTGTTCTTCATTCTCGATCCAGGTTTCTTCGGGGATCCAGAGGCGGGTGCGGCGTCCTTTGTTGTCGGTGAAGGTGAGGGCGTCGGTGAATACGTAGTCGAACTCATCGCGGGCTGCCTGCGAGAAGGTGGTGAGCCATTCACGTCCTTCGGCCTGCATGGCAAGGATGTAAGGCTGGGTACGCATCTCTTTGATGAACGCGTAGATATCCGCGTCGTTGGTTACCGGGAACCCGACACCGCAGTTCGGCGCCACGGCGTAGTTGATACCGGTGCGGCGGGATTGCTGGGCGGCCACTTCTTTCGTCAATCCGCCTTTGAGGTGTACGTGGAAGTCGAGAACGGGGAAATCTTCCTGGTGCAGGCGGATGATCTCATCGGTCTGCTCGTCCACCGCCTTTGCCTGCAGGGAGAGGTCGATGCCCTTGTCTTCGAGGGCTTCCACGGTGATGCTTTTGAACTGTATCGACCCGGTGCCGCTGCTGAGGAGGCCGAAGGTGCCTTCAGACAAGAGGGCTTTGTCGTTCGGCGCCGTCCGGTAGGGTGCTTCGGGTTCGACATATTCCACCACCGGCTGGCCGTTGATCGTCACCGTTATCGCCGGGCCTTCCACACGGATCGTCATTTGATACCAGTCGTTTTCACGGACGAAACTCTTTGTCAGGTTACGTACGGAGAGGAGGCTACCGCTCATCTTCCACCATTCGGGGTCGGTGAGGTCGTTGTTGACGGATACGCCATACCCTTTACCCATCCCCTTGTCGGTATGGAAATAGATGGCCCCCTTGCCTCCCGGGGTGGAACGCAGTTCCATCGCGAGTGCGAAGTTCTTGTAGTTGCCTTTTTTGAATACGGCCTGTGCATCTGATCCGGTCAGTGTGAGGGCGCCTTCCTGGACGGCGACGTCGCCCGTGGTGTCCCATTGGGAGGTATCCGTACCGTTGAACAACTCACCACTGCCCGATTGGGTGCACGACAAGGCAAAGAAGGCGATGACGCCTGTTAGAAAGAAAGATAGCTTTTTCATGTGATACTGATTTGAATTGCTTAATTTTATGGTTCAAAGATAGTTAAACGGGGAAATAGATTGACGGTTTTAAGGATTTTAACATATTTAGTATGCAAACAGGCGGAAATAATTCTATTTTTGTGAAAAATCTAAAAACCAGTATTCTTATACAGTAAAACATATTATTATTATGCAAAACAGACGTGACTTCTTAAAGCAGGCCTCCTTGTTGCTTGCAGGCGGTATGGTAGCTCCGCAATTATTATCTTCTTGTGGCGGACCGGACAAATACATCGGTCTCCAACTCTATTCATTACGTGCCATGGTGAAAGACTCGGGTATCAAAGCCGTGCTTGAAGCCGCTGCCAAGATGGGGTATAAGAACCTGGAAACCGCCGGTTACGACAATGGAAAGATCTACGGTTTGGCTCCCGCCGAATTCAAAAAAATGGTGGACGACCTGGGTATGAAATGTACCAGCGCACACCTTTCACAAGCGTATGACAAAGCAAACGAAGCCTCGATCATGGCATGGTGGGACCAGGCGATTGCCGCTCACAATGAACTGGGTGTGAAATACATGGTTCAACCCTGGATGCCGGTCAATGCCGAGACTACAGTGGACGACCTGAAGATGTATTGCGACTATTTCACCTCCGTAGGTTATAAAACAGCCGCCGCCAGCATCGCCTTCGGTTATCATAACCACGATTTCGAATTCAAGAAAATCGGCGACCAGTTGATCTACGACTTCATGCTGAACAACGTAAGCAAGAACCATGTGTTCTTCGAACTGGATGTGTACTGGTGCCAGGTGGGCGGATACAGCCCGGCCGAATACCTGAAGAACTATGCCGGCCAGATCAAGACGGTCCATATCAAAGACGAAAAGGAAATCGGCGTAAGCGGCAAAATAGACTTCAAGCCTATCTTCGAACAGATGAAGGCCAACAACATCAAAGACTGGTATGTGGAAGTGGAAGAATATACCAATAACGACCCTGTTGCCAGCGTACAGGCAAGCTACGATTATCTGGCGAAGGCCGATTATGTGTATTGACCGGATCTGATATACAAGAGCTGGCCCTTCGCGGGCCGGCTTTTCTTTTTTCTAATGCCTGTATCTATATATGAGGGGGAATAAGTTAACGGGTATTTTATGGTTCGTCCTGGCATGCGGTTTTTTCGCCTGTTCGGAGAAGCATGCGCATGAGGTTGATTGGCAGGCGATAACCCGCTATATGGAGGTGGCGCCTGATTCTGCCCTGCAACTTCTTGAAGCGGAGGACTCCCCGGAACGGATGGAACCGGGACAGTATGCCATGTATTGCCTGTTGCTGACCGAAGCCAAAGACAAAGCATATAAACCCCATCGGTCTGATTCGCTGATCGCCGTGGCCGCCCATTACTTCGACTCCCGGAATGATGATGTGATCAAAGCCAAGGTCTGGTATTACGAGGGACGGGTCAACCAGGAACTGCTGCAGGCGGAAAAGGCGGTCGAATGTTACCTGAAAGCGATCACGTATGCCGAACGTACGTCGCAACCTCGTCTGCTGGCGCTGATCTATTCACATACCAGTAACCTGTACCGCCAACAGCAGATGTTCGATAACGCGCTGAACGCCGCCGTCAAGTCGTATGATAACAGCCTGCTGACCAATGATACCGTGCGCATTGCTTTCGCCCTGAAGGAAATAGGAGGGGTGTATCTTTTCATGGACCAACTGGATCAGGCGCTCGACTTTTATGCGCGGGCTTTGACGCTGGTGCAAAAAATACGGAACGCGGATCTGCAGGTGTCTATCCTGAACGACATGGGGCTGGTATATGAACAGGCAGGCAATATCCCGGAAGCATTACGGGTGATGTATGATGCCATGGCGTTGACGGTGGATGATGACGATCGCTATACCCATTATTTGTCGTTGGGCTGCCTGTATTTAAAAACGGAACAGGCCGATTCCGCCCGTTTTTACCTGGAAGCAGCCCATCGTAGTTTGAATGCCTACATCAAAGGTGGCGCCAGTTACTATTTATATCGGTTGTCTAAAGACGAACATAGTTTTCAGGATGCCTTGCAGTATTACGAATACTATCAGGAAAAAAAGATCAAAACCGAACAATCAGAGCAAAAAGAGGAAATCTTAAAACTGACTCACCAATACGAGCAGCGGGAACTGAAGAAGGAAATGGAGCTTCGTACGGTGCGTGAACGCTTCTTCTATTCTTCCTGTATTTTGTTTTTATTAATTGTGTTGGGTGTGGGGTATTTCCTGTATATGAAATACAGATGGTCGCGCGAACGGTTGATTCGATTGAAAGAAAAACAAATTCAATATGAGAAAGAATTGCGTTTAGTGAGTGAAGAGCAAATCCGGCATAATAGGGAACAGATTGAACTAAACCGCCAGAAGCTGGTCAGCAAAGAAGAGGTACTGCAATCCGTACAACGGGAATTGTTGAATTATAATACATTGCTGTTAAAAGCAGAAAATGATTTAATCTCCCTCCGAAGGGAAGAAAACGCATTTAAAAATACACTTTTTGAACAAACGGGTATGAGTGAGCGTATCCGGATCGCCGGGACGGACAGCCGGAAGATCGACAGCACCTGCAAGCCCTTTACGTCCCGCAACTTTCCGGAACTGATCCGCACGCTGAATGAGATATACAACGGTTTTGCCAACCGGCTGCAACAACGGTATCCACAGTTGAAACAGCGTGACCTGGAAATATGCTATTTGCTGAAGGGAGGGGCCAAGACGGGTAACATCGCCGAGATCATTGCCATGACTCCCAATGCCGTGACCAAAAAGAAACGGCAGATACTCGACAAGATGGAGATTATCGATGGAAATGCGTCTCTGGAAAACTTCCTCGAGGCATTCTGAAAAACGGATTGGTAGCCTGTCTATAATTTTATAAATACTGCTGATAATTAGATTGTTACAATCTGCTTCAATCTTAAGATGGATTGTTTTTTTTTAGGCTGCCAGTACGGAATACACTACTTTTGAGAGTGTTAATCACCCTATGTTTTATCAATAAAAGTGAATGTTATGAACGTGTTGTTTACAAGAATCAGTACAATTTCTGTGGTTTTGTTTGTGTGTTTGTGTAGCGCCTTGGAAGCAAGAGCCGACAAGAGTGACGACTACTTTCTGTTGGAGGCACGGTTGAGCAAGAAGACGATGCGGTCGTCTGCGCCTCAACAACAACTGCCGCCTGTGCAACTTTCGCCTGTGCGAGTGGATCTGATGGGGAGTGAAATATCCCTGATGTTCTATCAACAACTCGGTGAGGTATCTATTAAAGTGTATGACCATTTAATGCGTCCTGTTTATTACGGCTATGCCACCAACCCTCAATTTGAGTATGTGTCAACCGATGGATTCAGGACCGGAACCTATGTCGTGCAGGTCACTGCGGGAACAAAAACATACATAGAATATGTCTTTGTGGATTAAACAAAATTTTATGAATGTTTTTTTAGAATGAAGGAATTGTCTGACCTAAATATAGTATGACGAACGAATTGCCTAACCGGACTATTGGAAGAATACCTGACTATTATAAGTGAATAACTTTGACGAACGAATTGTTAATGTGAGTGCAATCTTTTTTGAATAATAAACGCCAGGCGGCTGATGGCCAAGACATCACCCTATTTTCCCAGCCGCCTGCGTTTATTATGAGACAAAAACCCGGAAACATGTTTGGTATTTCGGGTTTTCTTATGTTTAACAACACAAAAATAGCGAGGGTATAGGCTTGCCGGATGACTGTGGGTGTCGATTCTGTAACTTTTTCGGGCGTTTTGCAAAAAAAAAGCCCTTGTATTTGCTTTTGTATGATTATTGTGATACATTTGGTTTTTTAATCATTAAAAAAGTAGAAAACAAAATCTATTACTTAAAAACCCTGAAAGCAGTATGAGTTATCTGAAATTCGACAAAACGATAATGATAAACCTGGAGGAGTCACTCACACGCGAGATTCTTCGTACGAACAGGAAGGGGGCTTACCACTGCACCACTGTCGTGGACTGCAATATCCGCAAGTATCACGGCCTGTTGGTCATGCCTGTGCCTGGCCTGGATGATGAGAACCACGTCCTCCTGTCGTCATTTGATGAGACAGTGATTCAGCATAAGGCTGAGTTTAACCTCGGATTACATAAGTATGAAGGGAATCACTTCAGTCCGAACGGACATAAGTACATCCGCGAATACGCTTCCGAGACCGTTCCCCGCACCCTCTACCGGGTAGGTGGGGTGATCCTGTCGAAAGAGAAGGTTTTTACTTCGTTCGACAACCGCATCATTATTAAATATACGTTGGAAGATGCACATTCGGACACTACCCTGCGGTTCCGCCCCTTCCTGGCTTTCCGCAGCGTGAAGGAGTTGACGCATCAGAACGGCAACGTTAACCAGTCGTATGCGGAGGTGCAGAATGGGATTAAGACTTGTATGTATGCGGGATACCCCGACCTGTATATGCAGTTCAGCGAGCCTGCAACATTCGTGTTCGAACCTTACTGGTACAACGGTATGGTTTATCCGAAAGAACAGGAACGGGGGTATTTCGGCTCGGAAGACTTGTATGTACCCGGTTATTTCGAAGTGCCGATCCGGAAAGGGGAGTCCATTTTCTTCTGCGCCGGCGACAGCCAGGTAGAGACCTCCCGCCTGAAAGAGATTTATGAAGAAGAGATACAGTCGCGTACGCCGCGTACCAGCTTCTTCAACTGCCTGAAGAATTCGGCTCAACAGTTCTATTACCGCCCGAATGAGGAAGACGCTTACCTCCTGGCCGGTTATCCCTGGTTTAAGGTACGTGCGCGCGATCTGTTCTTATCCCTTCCGGGCAGCACGCTCTCCATCCAGGATCCCGTTCGCTTCGAGAAGATTATGCGTACGGCGATGCCTCCGATGCGCGCCTTTATGGAAGACGGGCAATTGGATGTGGTGATCCGCGAGATCAATATGCCCGACGTGCCGCTGTGGGCTACCTGGTCGATCCAGCAATATGCGCATTCGCAGGGAATGGATGCCGCGCGTTCGCTCTACGGCGCCTTCCTGGAAGAAATACTGGATTACATCCTGGCACAGAAACACCCGGATATGCGGGTGATGGACAATGGGTTATTGTATGCCGAAGGGCGGGACAAACCCATCACTTGGATGAATTCCACGGTGAATGGTAAACCTGTGATCCCGCGTTCCGGTTATATAGTAGAGTTCAATGCCCTATGGTATAACGCCCTTTGCTTCATCCGGGAAATGAAAGGGGGCGAATCGACGGAACGGTTTGACAAGATCATCAAGCTGATCGATAAATCGTTTGTGGAAACGTTTGTGAACGGATATAATTACCTGTTCGACTCCGTGAGCGGCTCCAAAGTGGATTGGAGCGTACGTCCGAATATGATCTTTGCCGTGGCGCTCACCTATTCACCGTTGCCGCGTATGTTGAAACGGTCTGTATTGGATATGGTGACCAAAGAGCTGCTGATCCCCAAGGGGATCCGTTCGCTGAGTCCTAAGAGTGAGGGCTACCGTCCGCATTATGCCGGACCGCAATACGAACGTGATCTGGCTTATCACCAGGGTGTGGCCTGGCCCTGGTTGCTCGGGCCGTACCTGGAGGCGTACCTCCGCGTGTTTGGTAAGAGTGGCGTCTCTTTTGTGGAGCGGATGTTGATCAGTATGGAAGAAGAGATGTCGTTGCATTGCATCGGGACGATCTCCGAGCTGTTCGACGGTAACCCTCCGTTCAAAGGACGGGGAGCGATCTCCTTTGCCCCGAGTGTGGCGGCCATCCTTCGTGTGGTAGAATTGTTGAAGAAGTATAATGCTGAATAAAATATAGTACTATGAAAGCATTGATGTTTGGCTGGGAATTTCCTCCGCATATTTTGGGCGGTTTAGGTACAGCCAGTTATGGATTGACACGTGGTATGGCCATGCAGCCGGATATGGACATTACATTTTGTATTCCGAAACCCTGGGGAGACGAAGACCAGAGCTTCCTCAAGATTGTCGGAATGTGTAATGTGCCTGTGGTATGGCGTGATGTGCAATGGGATTATGTGAATGGGCGAGTCGCTAAATATGGAATGGATCCGCATAAATACTTCGAGCTCCGCGACCATATCTATGCCGATTTCAGTTACCGTCATGTGAATGATCTCGGGTGTTTTGAATTCTCTGGCCGTTATCCGGATAACCTGCTGGAAGAGATCAATAATTATTCGATTGTGGCGGGGGTGATCGCGCGGTCGGAACAATTCGATATCATCCATGCGCACGACTGGCTGACGTATCCCGCGGGTATCCATTGTAAGAGTGTGACCGGTAAGCCGCTGGTGATCCACGTCCATGCCACGGATTACGACCGCAGCCGCGGGAATGTGAACCCCGATGTGTATGCGATTGAAAAGAATGGGATGGACAATGCCGACCATATCATGACGGTGAGTAACCTGACACGGCAGACGGTGATCGAGAAATATCATCAGGATCCTTCCAAAGTGACAACAGTCCATAACGCGGTCGAACCGCTTAGCCCCGAGATCCTGGCGATACCCGACAAACGGGGTGTCAAAGACAAGGTGATCACTTTCCTCGGACGTATCACGATGCAAAAAGGACCCGAATACTTTGTGGAAGCTGCCGCCAAGGTGTTGGCGCGGGCGCCGCATGCCCGCTTCGTAATGGCGGGAAGTGGTGATATGATGGATCAGATGATCCGTCTGGCAGCCGAACGTGATATCTCCGACCGTTTCCACTTCACCGGTTTCATGAAAGGCAAACAGGTATATGAGGTGTTGAAAGCCAGCGATGTGTATGTGATGCCATCCGTTTCCGAACCGTTTGGTATCTCTCCGCTGGAAGCGATGCAATGCGGGGTGCCTTCGATCATTTCCAAACAATCGGGTTGCGCCGAAATCCTGGATTATGCCATCAAGGTGGACTACTGGGATATTGAGGCGATGGCTGATCACATGTATTCCATCATCTCTTATCCGGCCATGTACGAATTCCTGAAAGTGGAAGGAAAGAAAGAAGTGGACAACATCAAGTGGGAATATGCCGGACAAAAAGTCCGCCGGATATACGACCAGGTGATTGACAGATAAAAACAGAAATAAATAAAATGCATATTATTATGAAGACGATTTGCTTATATTTCCAGATACACCAGCCGTTTCGTTTGAAGAGGTACCGCTTCTTTGATATCGGCAACGACCACTATTACTATGACGATTTCCGGAACGAGGATATCATGCACAACATGGCCGAGCGCTGTTACCTGCCTGCCAATCGGGCGGTATTGGACATGATAAAGTCGTCGGGCGGCAAGTTTAAAGTGGCTTTTTCCATTTCCGGTACAGCGTTAGACCAGTTTGAGATCTATGCGCCCGAAGTGATCGACAGCTTTAAAGAATTGCTGGCAACAGGCAATGTGGAGCTGCTGAGCGAGACATACGGCCATTCACTGTCATCCCTCGGCGATCCCGACGAATTTAAACAACAGGTCAGACAACACCAGGAAAAGATACAGTCTATCTTCGGTGTGAAGCCGAAAGTGTTCCGTAACACCGAGCTGATCTACTCCGACGATATCTCCGAACTGGTGTGTGAAATGGGGTTCTCCGGGATGTTGACGGAAGGCGCCAAGCATATCCTCGGCTGGAAGAGCCCGAACTATATGTACACCTCCTGTATCAATCCGCAGTTGAAGCTGTTGTTGAAGAACGACAAATTCAGCGAGGATATCTCCATGCGTTTCAATAACTATACCTGGAGCGAATATCCGTTGACGGCCGATAAATACATGTCGTGGATTGCTTCCACCCCGGAATCCGAACAGATCATCTGCCTCTTCATGAACTACGATGTGCTGGGCTCGCTGCATCCGGGCGAAAGCGGTATATTCGATTTCTTCAAGGCGCTTCCGCGGTATGCTTCGGAGAAGGGTGTATCCTTCTCTCTGCCAACTGAGGTGTTCAACCTGTTGAGACCGGTAGATGCCGTTTCTGTTCCTTACCCCATGTCGTGGGTGGACGAAGAAAAAGATACCAGCTCATGGCTGGGTAACATCCTCCAGCAGGAAGCGTTCCGCAAAGTGAACGGGATCAGCGAACGTACGCGTTTGTGTGAAGACCGGCGCATCAAGCAGGACTGGAATTACCTGCAGAGCAGCGACCACTTCTATTACATGAGCACCAAGCACATGGGAGGCGGCGCATTCAGCCCGTACGACAATCCGTATGAAGCGTTCAATAACTATATGAATGTGTTGTCCGACTTTATCCTGCGTGTCAATGCCCAGTTCCCCGAAACGATCGAGAATGAAGAACTGAACTCCCTGCTCACCACGATCCGCAACCAGGGCGAAGAGATACAAACCTTGCAAGCCCGGTTGGAAAAACTGTCGGGGTTGGAGGCTGCCGCTGAAGCCGACCCGGGCGAAGAGCCTAAAGAGGAGAAAGCAAAGAAAGCCGCATCCAGGAAGACAGCTCCGAAAAAAGCCTGATCAAGGGATAGTGTCCCGACATATTTCGACGCGTATGCTTACACGACTGTGGCATACGCGTCGTTTTTGTTTACAGGAATTTTCTTCCTCACCCGCAACATACGGCGGGATTGGATTGTTTTCCTATTGCTGCAGGCCATTCACCTGTGTGCATGGGAAGATATGAACCGATTAAAAAAAACGGACATGAAAAAGATAGGATTATTCTACGGATCCTCGTCGGGCAACACGCAACGGGTTGCCGGTGTGATCGCCCGGGAACTGGGCATTGACAAGGGAGATGTTTTTGATATCGCCAAGGCGACACCGGAGTTGTTGGCGGGCTACCATTTGCTGGTCCTCGGTTCGTCCACCTGGGGATTGGGCGACCTGCAAGACGATTGGGAAGGGTTCATCAAACGGTTCGAACGCATGAACCTGGAGGGGAAAAAAGTGGCTGTTTTCGGGACGGGCGACTCTTCGTCTTATCCGGATACCTTCTGCGAATCGGTCGGTATCATTGCCGATGCGGCCGAGAAGGCGGGCGCTGCTCTGATCGGGACGGGCATGGATACGTCGGATTATTCGTACGATGTGACGAGGGCTGAACGGGAAGATGGTTTCTGCGGCCTGTTGCTGGATGAGGATAACGAGTCGGATAAGTCGCCCGAACGCATCAAACACTGGGCGGAACTGCTGAAAGGGGAGTTGAATTAACACACCGCGGTCCGGATGCCGATGCCGCGGATAGTTTTCCGGCAGAAAGCCCTCTTCTTAATACATAATCCGTTACATTTGCGGGAAAAGCAGGATCGGTATGAAAACAATTCTTTTGGTTATCGGATTAATACTCGCCAGCCCGCTGCTTCGCGCACAGAACGTGGCGGGTTACGACAAGGCTCTGGCCGATTCGCTCGGCGCGGATGTGTATGGAATGAAATCGTATGTGTTGGTCGTTCTCAAAACAGGACCGGTGACGGTGGACGACAAGGCGAAGGTAGCCGAACTATTCCGGGGGCATTTGGATAATATCAACCGCCTGGCGCAGGCCGGGAAATTAGTGGTAGCCGGTCCGTTGGGAGAAAACGACCGGGCATATCGGGGTATTTACATCTTCGATGTGAAAACCACGGAAGAAGCGGAAACGCTATTGCAGTCGGATCCGGCCATCACGTCCGGCATGTTGGATGCGGAATTGTTTTCCTGGTACGGTTCGGCCGCCTTGCCGGTGTATCTGAAGGTGCATGAAAAGATTGAAAAGGAACGGCCATAGGCTGCCCGACGTACACATACGATAGCAACGAACATGCATATAGAAGAACTTCGCGCGTTTTGCCTGTCTATCAAGGAGGCGACTGAGTATATGCCCTTCGGGGATGATCTGCTGATATTCAGGGTGTATGAGAAATGGTTCGCCGTGGTTCCCCTGGATGAACCGGAACTGAAAATATCGGTGAAATGCGATCCGGCGGAAGCTATCGAACTGCGCGAACGCTACCGGTGTGTGGATGCGGCCTGGCATTTCAACAAAAAATACTGGAACACCATCCGGGTGAACGGGGATATGGACGACGAAACCGTCAGGCACTGGATCCGTCATTCGGTGGATGAAGTGGTTAGGAAACTGCCAAAGAAGATCCGGCAGGAGTACGGAGTTATGCATGAAGAATAGTATCCGCCGGAGCAGGATACATACCCATTTGACACATTATTAGTTATGAATTCTGTAAACCTACTCTTTGCCGGTGCGTTGTCGATGCTTTTTGTATCCGCATTTGCCTTTTGCGACAACGATTTCCCACAGGAACAAACACCTCAAACGTGGCCTCCCGTGGAAACAAATAAACCCAACACGAACTATAAACCGGCCTTTGAAGGGCAAACACGGGTGGCGGGAGCGAAAACTACCACGCCGATCCAGGTGGATATCCTTGCAGAAGGATTGTCGAAGCCCTGGGCGGTGACTGCCCTCCCCGACGGCCGGTTGGTTATCACCGAAAAAGCAGGAACCCTGCGTATCGTTACCGCCGACGGGTGGCTGAGCGAACCCATTACGGGTTTTCCCGAAGTGGACGACCGGGCACAGGGCGGACTGTTGGATGTGGCTCCCGCCCCGGATTTTGAAACAAGCCGGGTGCTCTATTTTACGTTGGCGGAAAAAACACCCCAAGGCTCACTCACCGCCGTAGGAAGGGGGAGACTTGCGGCCGACGAGAAGCATATCGACGATTTCCGGCTTATCTACCATGCGATACCTTACTACGATAACAGCATGCATTTCGGAAGCCGGATCGTTTTCGATGCGAAGGGGAATCTCTTCGTGTCCACCGGTGAACGTTCCGATCGGACAACCCGACCCAAAGCGCAGTTGCTCGATAATGGTTATGGGAAAGTAATCCATATCACCCCCGATGGGGATCCGGTGAGCGGTAACCCGTTCGTCAACACCGGAGAGGCATTGCCGGAAATATATTCGTACGGACACCGAAACCCGCAAGGATTGGCGATCCACCCGGTTACGCAGGAACTCTGGCTGTCGGAAATGGGACCACGCGGAGGGGATGAGATCAATCTGATCAAACCCGGACGGAATTACGGATGGCCTGTTATTACCTACGGGATCGAATACAACGGGCAACCCGTCGGTGGAGGCATTG
Source organism: Tannerellaceae bacterium (assembly GCA_031555735.1). Classification (GTDB taxonomy): domain Bacteria; phylum Bacteroidota; class Bacteroidia; order Bacteroidales; family Tannerellaceae; genus JAJDIA01. The sequence goes on along the minus strand of JAVBUE010000076.1, from coordinate 16,071 downwards.
CGCAACAAGCAGGTCTCGAACAGCCCGTGTATTATTGGGATCCGGTTCTTTCACCCAGCGGCATGACGTTCTATCGTTCCGCGGCTATTCCCGAATGGCAAAACAACCTGTTTATCGGCGGATTAAATAGTAAACACATCGCCCGCCTCGTGTTGGTTAACAATCAAGTGGTTGGCGAAGAACGGTTGCTCACCAATGAAAACCAACGCTTTCGGGATGTGGGCGAAGGACGGGACGGCGCCCTTTACGCCGTTACCGACGAAGGACGACTATACCGCATTGCCCCCAAAACACCCTGATCTACACACGGAAGACGTGTCATCATGGATCCATGTCAAAACCCGGTGGAACCGTATATGCAAGACTGCCCGGAACTGCATATACAGCGACGCGGCGATTCTCCGGGTTTCCACCTATTGAAACAAAAAGATCTACCTAATGGAACTGTTTTTCCCACCTAATGGAACTTTTTGATTCATCCTTAGAAACTTTTTGTTCCATTCGGATGAAACTTTTTTTCCGACAGGATGAAACTTTTCTGTCATCCTGATACCGCGCGTGGCAGATGTGGCAGCAAAAATAAACTCCGTGTAGGAAGGAAAGGAAACCGCTCCACTGGGTGTTGACATTGAACCACGGTAACCTGCCAAAATCAAGTGAAGAACAAAGGGATTAGCCTTAAACAAAAAAAAGGACTCACTTCCGTAAGTCCTTAATTTGCTTTGCTTTAAGAGGTGACCTGGGAGGGGCTCGAACCCTCGACCCAATGATTAAGAGTCATTTGCTCTACCAACTGAGCTACCAAGTCATTTCGGGATATTTTGCAACGCGTTGGTTTTTCATTGCGGGTGCAAAGATAGGGGATATATTTGGGTATGCAAACAATTTCGTTGATTTTTGTCAGAATTATTCGTCGAATTCATAGAGATCAGAAGGGGTGGTGCGTTTCAGGGCTACGAGGTTGACGTCTTTGCCGACGCGGATGCCTTCCTGGAAAAGGCGTATATCAACTGTCTTGTAAGCCAGTTCGGGATGGTTGTTATCCCGGCTGAGGTGGCAGAGCCAGATGTTTTTAAGCCGCGGGTCGTAGTGGGCGGCCAGGAATTCGGCGGCTTCACGGTTGCTGAGGTGCCCGGTGGAACTGGCTACCCGTTCTTTCAGAAAGGCGGGGTAGGTGCCGAAGCGGAGCATCTCTTCATCATAATTGGCTTCAATGATCAGATGGTTGGCAAGCTTCATATAGTGGCTTACCGTATCGGTGATGTGGCCGACGTCGGTAGCGAATGTGAAGCGGTGGTGGTCGAACTCGATATGATAGCCCACATTGTCGGTACTGTCGTGGGGCACCTCGAAGGCGGTGATGCGGAAATCACGGAGCTGGAAGGGCACTTCTTTTTCTATGATACAGCGGGAACCTGTGAGGGTTTCTTCCACATAACGGCTGTTGACGATGCCGGTATGTACGCTTTCGGTGGCATATACGGGTATGTTGTATTTCTCACCCAGGCAGCCGACGGTCTTGATATGGTCGGCATGATCATGCGTCACAAGGACGGCGATGATACGCGTGAAATCAATATTGAAATCTTTCAGTACTTTGCGTATGGTGCGGATGCCGATACCTGCGTCAATCAGTAAGCCATATTCGGGGGTACCGAGGTAATAGCAGTTTCCACTGCTTCCGCTTGCTAAACTCAAAAAGGATAGTTTCATCTTATTCATCTTTTATCTGCCCTCGTTCACTCCTATATCCACAGTAAAACGAAAACAATCCTGTTTTATTACAGACGGGAGGTGTCCGGTATGCTGACCTCACCGATCAGCGAACAACTCATATGGTCTTTCACTTCTTCAGGCGTCATGCCGTGTCCGAAGAGGAACATCATTTTGACTACGGCGCTTTCCGTCGTGCTGTCGTACCCGCTGATCACGCCGGCTTCCAGCAGTTTGCGGCCGGTCTCATACCGGTGCATCTCTACGCTGCCCACGCAGCACTGGGTCACGTTCACGATCACGATACCCCGCTCCACCGCTTCTCGGATCAGGTTGAGGAACCAGGCGTCGCAGGGTGCGTTCCCGCTGCCGAAGGTCTCCATCACAACCCCTTTGAGGTCGGGTATGTTGAGGATGCTTTCCACGATGGAGGAAGAGATTCCCGGGAATATCTTCAGCACGGCGATGTTGCGGTCGAGGAGGTAATGGGGCTTCAACGGTTTGCGGGTGACCGGATGATATACCTGTGCCAGATCATATTTGATATGGATGCCGGCAGTGGCCAGCGACGGGTAATTGTAGGAACGGAACGCGTTGAAGTTGTCAGCGTTATATTTGCTGGTGCGGTTTCCACGCATCAGGCTGTTCTCAAAGAAGATGCATACTTCGGGTATGAGGGGTTGCCCGTTTTCCCTGGCGGCGGCGATCTCAATCGCAGTAATGAGGTTCTCCTTTCCATCCGTACGTAACATACCGATGGGCAACTGTGAGCCGGTGAAGATAACGGGTTTGTTCAGGTTCTCCAGCATGAAGCTGAGGGCGGAAGCGGTATATGACATGGTGTCGGTTCCATGCAGGATGACGAAGCCATCGTACCGGGTATAGTTCTCGGCGATGATACGTACCAGTTTCATCCAGGAGTCGGGACCCATTTCAGACGAATCCATCGGGGGATCGAACTGGATGGAAGAAACGGAGTAACCCAGTTTCCGTAGTTCCGGCATATTGTCTTTCAGGTGCTGGAAGTTGAATGATTCCAATGTCCCTGTCTCGGGGTTCTCAATCATGCCGATCGTGCCTCCGGTATAGATTAACAGGATGGCGGCTTTTTCCTGTTGCCCGTGTGCGTTAACCATAGTGTGCAAAAGTAGTCATTTTTATTCTTCCCTTTTCAGAACGGGGATACTAATATGATATTTTACGGCGATGAGGCGCATGGCGACAACGCTGACGGCGCAGAGAAGCTGGGTGATGGCCGGTGTGAGGTTGGCCAGCATGCAGGCGTAGTAAATGATTCCCCCGAAAACACAGGCAAGCGCGTAGATGTCTTTGCGGAACACAAGCGGCTCTTCGTTGATAAGGATGTCGCGGGTCATACTGCCGAAAGATCCGGTAACCGTTCCCATCACGATGGCTACCCACATCGGGAATCCGAACTCCAGGGATTTATGTACGCCCACCGAAACGAAGAGCCCGAGCCCGATGGTGTCGAAAATAAAGAAGGTATTGTTCAGTTTGACCACATATTTACGGAAAGCGATCACAAACAGCAATGCCAGCCCGGCGATAATAAGGTAAGACGGTTGCGTCATCCAGAAAGGAGAGGTATTGAGCATGACATCCCGGATCGTACCGCCGCCTACGGCGGTGACCACTCCCACGGTATATGCCCCGAACCAATCAAATTGCTTGGCTGATGCCAGCCGGATGCCACTTATGGCAAACGCAAATGTCCCGGTATAGTCGCAGAAAGTAATGAAATCTATCATTTTGCTTTTTTATGCAAAAATAAGGAATAGTTTTTTAAAGTATCCTTTTCGATATAGAAAGAATAGCTAATATTCGCATAAATCTGACGAATGGGAATTGGTATATTTAACGTAATTTTGCGGCGTTACCTGGTTAAAGTTAAAGCATGATAAAAACATCGATAAAGGTTCTCCTCTGCCTGCTGCTGTCGCAGGGAGTGTGGGGGCAGTATTTCCCTACGGCCAGTCCGCGTACGTATGTCAGTGATTCAACTGTGGTTACCCCGCGACGCCCCTGGTTGGCAGCCGGTGAGGTGTTTGGTATCAATATGTTCGTTTGGAGTTTTAACCGCTTCATCACTAACGAGGATTTTGCCCGGATCAACGGACATACCATCAAAGAGAATTTCCGCAAAGGACCGGTATGGGATACGGATAAGTTCTCCACCAACCTGGTGTCGCATCCCTATCACGGCTCGTTGTATTTCAACGCGGCGCGTTCCAATGGGATGAATTTCTGGCAATCGATCCCCTATACCGTGGGCGGCAGCCTGATGTGGGAATGGTTTATGGAAACGGAGCCACCCTCGATCAACGACCTTTTCGCCACTACGTTCGGCGGTATCGAACTGGGGGAAATCACCTATCGATTGTCGGACTTGTTTATCGACAACCGGGCTACCGGGATGGAACGGGTAGGACGCGAAGTCCTTTCCGGCTTGATCTCGCCCATGCGGGCTGTCAACCGGTTGGTGTCCGGAGATGCTTGGCGGTGGAGCGCATCGAAAGGACGAACATTCGACTCGGTACCCATCGGTTTTTATGTAAACGCCGGTCCCCGCTTTTTGTCCGAGCAGGATGACTCCGGGCATGGGACGACCAGCATGAACCTCTCCCTACGCCTCGATTACGGCGATCCGTATAACGACGACTACTATTCGCCCTACGAATGGTTCCAGATGCGCGCCTCGTTCGATTTCTTCTCTTCCCAGCCACTAATCACCCAGGTAAATGCCATCGGCGCATTGTGGGGTAAGACGGTATGGAGTAAAGATACGCGTACGCTGACGGCCGGTGTTTTCCAGCATTTCGATTATTACGATTCGGAATTGAAAACGGACGACCCGGATTATGTCCCGCCCTACCGGATATCGGAAGCCGCCGCAGTCGGCGGGGGATTGATTTATACCCGTAAAGAAGACCCGAGTAAGGTGGATGTGTATGGCGAATTATATGTGAATGCGGTCTTGTTGGGCGCCAGCGTGTCCGACTATCTCAAGCTGGAGGAGCGCGACTACAACCTGGGAAGCGGCTACAGTGTCAAGGCTTTTACCGGACTTACATACAACAAACGGTGGAGTTTCCTGCTAAACCTGGAGAATTACCATATCTTCACCTGGAAAGAATATGATCCCGCATTGGATTTCAGTACCGTGAACTTGGAAGAACTGAATGTGCAGGGCGAACAGAGTAATGCCCGGTTGACTGTTCTTTCCATGCACCTCGCTTATTTCTCCAAGAACAACTGGAATTTGGTGTTCACCAACCGCAACTTCGCCCGTCATACCCGTTACCGGGATTTTCCGAATGTACAAACCGAAACGTATGATGTGATGCTGACGCTGGGGGTGAGGATTTAACTTTTCCGTTCCAGCTCCCGCAGGTTCTCCATTTTCTTACGTTGCATGAATTCGTAGATGCCTTCGAGGTGTTCGGTGACTTTCTGGTTGCCGAACTCATAGACTTTGGTGACGAGGCCGTCGAGGAAGTCACGGTCGTGGGAGACGACGATAAGGGTGCCGTCGAAGTCGAGTAGGGCTTGCTTGAGGATATCTTTCGTCTTCATATCGAGGTGGTTGGTAGGCTCGTCAAGGATAAGGAGGTTGACTGGTTCGAGCAATAGCTTGATCATGGACAGCCTGGTACGTTCGCCACCGGAAAGCACCTTCACTTTCTTCGCTGAGTTCTCGCCGCCGAACATGAAGGCGCCCAACAGGTCTTTGATCTTGTTACGGATATCGCCTTTGGCTACATCGTCAATGGTCTGGAAAACAGTGAGGTTTTCGTCGAGCATGGATGCTTGGTTCTGGGCGAAGTAACCGATCATGACATTGTGCCCGATGGTGAGGGTGCCGTCGTGTCCGATCTCTTTCATGATACATTTTACGAGGGTGGATTTCCCTTCACCGTTCTTGCCCACGAAGGCAATTCGGTCGCCGCGCTCGATGGTGAGGTTGGCATTGCGGAAAACGGTATGGCTGCCATAGTTTTTCGCCATGTCTTCGATCATCACCGGGTATGTGCCCGACCGGGGTGAGGGCGGGAATTTTAGGCGGAGGGCCGAGGTGTCTTCTTCGTCCACTTCGAGGATCTCCAATTTTTCGAGCATCTTGACACGGCTCTGTACCTGCAACGTCTTGGAATAGGTCCCTTTGAAACGTTCGATAAACTCGCGGGTTTCGGCGATCATCTTTTGCTGTTCGTCGAAGGCTTTCTGCTGCTGTTCGCGGCGTTCTTTGCGGAGTTGGAGATACGAACTGTAATTTACCTTATAGTCATAGATACGTCCCATTGTCACCTCGATTGTCCGGGTGGTGATTCGATCCACGAAAGCGCGGTCGTGGCTGATGACCACTACCGCCTGTCCGTTATCGATCAGGAAATCTTCCAGCCATTGGATCGATTCGATGTCGAGGTGGTTGGTCGGTTCGTCGAGGAGGAGGACGTCTGGTTTTTTGAGTAACAGTTTCGCCAGTTCGATGCGCATCCGCCATCCGCCGCTGAACTCACTGGTCGGGCGGGTGAAGTCGGCGCGTTTGAACCCGAGGCCGATCAGTGTCTTTTCGATATCGGCATCGTAGTTGATCTCTTCGATGGAGTAAAACTTCTCGCTGAGGGTGGACACCCGCTCGATCAGTTGGTAGTATGCGTCGGAGTCGTAGTCGGTACGTATTTCCAGTTCCTTGTTGATGGCTGCGATCTCGTCTTCCATGGCATGGAGGTGGGAGAACGCCTGGGCTGTTTCTTCGAATACGCTACGTCCGTCTTCCGTCATCAGATGTTGGGGGAGATAGGCGATCACGGTATCCTTCGGGGCGGACACTTTCCCACGGGTCGCTTCACGCACGCCGGCGAGTATCTTTAATAAGGTGGACTTGCCTGCACCGTTCTTCCCCATCAGGGCGATACGGTCTTTTTCGTTGATTACGAACGATATGTCTGAAAAGAGGGGGCTTCCTCCGAACTCTACTGTTAATCCGTCTATTGAAATCATTGCTGTCTGTTTGCCTGTTTACGTCAAAGAAGCTGCAAAGATAGACAAAAAGACAACCAATACATTTAGAAGCTGTTTTGAATTTATTTTCTGAAACCTGATTCTCCGGGTTTCCACCTATTGGAACAAAAAGATCCACCTATTGGAACAAAAAGGTTCACTTATTGGAACTGTTTGTTTCACTTAATGGAACTTTTTGTGCCATCAGGATGAAACTTTTTAGTCATCGCGTGGCAGATGTGGCAGCAAAAAGGCGTGAAAACGGATCTGCCACAGGTATCTGCCACACATCTAACCTATTCATGAACAATAAGATAACGTCTGTTGCGTGGAACCGTGGCAGATGTTTTGCAAAAACAAACTTCGTGTAGGGGATACGGACGGCTCATGGAATCAGACGGTTTATCGAAATTCAAAACAGCTTCTTAAATAAAGAGGTTAATGTTCGATTCTTCGGCTTGTTCGAGGTACGAAGCTACGCCGCCGAGCGTCACACAGTCGAGCAGTTCTTCCTGTTTCACACCCATCACATCCATACTCATGGTACAGGCAATCATTTCAACGCCGTTCTCAGCCGCCTGTTTCATCAGCCGTTCGAGGCTGTCGATGTGTTTCTGCTTCATGATATGGCGCATCATCCGGCTGCCGAGGCCGAACATGTTCAGTTTAGACAGTGCGAGTTGCCTGCTGTGCGCGGGGAGCATCCAGCCGAACATTTTGCCGAAGAGATCTTTTTCAACCGCCGGCTTCTGTCGTTTCTTGATCACGTTCAGTCCCCAGAAGGTGAAGAACATCGTGACTTTCTTTCCGGTTGAAGCGGCACCGGTGGCGATGACGAAGGAAGCCAACGCTTTGTCGAGGTCGTCGCTGAAGACAATGATGGTTTTGTTGTCGCCTCTTCCGGTGGTGACACAATTGGGGGGCGTTTCCTGTTTCTCTACGCTGGCGTGGATGATGCCCGCTTTGTTTTCGACATCCACCAGGCGGGCGCCGGTCATGCTACACCACGACTTCACGTCTTTGGCAAAGCCGGGATCGGTAGCGGTGATCGTCATACGCTCGCCGGTACGCAGTTCACTGTAATGCTTCCTGAGTTCGAGGATGGGGCCGGGGCATTGTAAGCCGCAGGCATCGACCTGTATCTCGTTGACCGGCGTATGGAGGAAAGCGGTCTCTTCCGTGCCGTCGTCGTGGATGTGTGTGTCGATGTCGTCTATACCCGCTTGCGGCGAAGTGGTAGCGATATGCCAGGTCTTGTAGCCGCCGGAGAGGTTGTAAACAGAATTGTAACCGTTTTGCGTAAGGATACGGTAAGCCAGGTAGCCCCGGAGACCGACGGCGCAGCTGACTACGATCTTCCGGTCGCGGGGAAGTTCCGACAGCCGTCTGCGTAATTCATCCACCGGGATGTTGATGGCGTTGGGCAACGAGCCGAGGGTGTATTCTTCGGGTGTGCGGACATCGATCACGAGCGTATCGGCTGTCAGCGTGGCGATGTCGCGCCAATGGATGGTCCGCACCTTTCCTGTCAGGATATTCTCGGCTACGTATCCGGCCATATTCACCGGGTCTTTGGCAGATGAATAGGGTGGGGCATACGCCTGTTCGAGACGGGCGAGGTCGGAGACGGTCCCTTTCCGCTGGATCACCTGGGCAAGCATCTCGATCCGTTTGTCCACGCCTTCAAAGCCCACTGCCTGGGCACCGAGCACCTGCCCGTCGGGGTTGAACAATACCTTGATAGACATCGGTACCGCTCCCGGATAGTAACCGGCATGCGAAGCGGAGTGGGTGAACGAAGATTGGTAGGCGAGCCCTTCTTTCTTCAGCAGCTTGGCATTGGCTCCGGCGGTTGCCACGGTAAGGTCGAACACCTTGGCGATCGAAGTACCCATCGTGCCCGGATAGGTATATTTATTTCCGAAGACGATATTGTCGGCTACGATGCGTCCCTGTTTGTTGGCGGGACCAGCTAATGGGATCAACGCCGGGCGACCGGTGATGAGGTGAGTTATTTCAACGGCATCGCCCAGGGCGTAGATATCGGGATTGGATGTTTGCAGGTGGTCGTTCACCCGGATTCCGCCCAGGCTGCCGATGGTAAGACCGGCTTCACGGGCAAGTTTCGTTTCGGGGCGTACGCCGATGCTCAGCAGGATCAGGTCGGCTTCCAGTTTGCGCCCGCTTTTCAAATAGACGATCGTGTCTTGCGGATTGTCTTCAAACCGCGTGACGCCATCTTCCAGGTAGAGCGCCACACCCTTATCCGCCAGGTGGTGGTGTACGATGGATGCCATGGAGAAGTCGAGCGGCGCCATGACCTGGTTAGCCATTTCCACTACGGCGACGTGGGCTCCTTGTTGATGCAGGTTCTCCGCCATCTCCAGACCGATAAAACCGCCGCCCACAACAACGGCGCGTTTTGGGCTCGTCTGTTTGATATGCGCCTTGATCCGGTCGGTATCCGGTACATTGCGCAGGGTGAAGATACGGTTGCTGTCGATCCCTTCGATGGGTGGGCGTACCGGTTCGGCGCCGGGTGAGAGGACGAGCTTGTCGTAGCTTTCGGTGTAGGTGGTATTGTCGGCCAGCCGATGTACGGTCACTGTTTTCTGTTGCGGATCAATGGCGCTCACTTCCTGTTCTATCCGGATGTCGATGGCGAAACGTTCGGTAAACCCTTCGGCGGTTTGCACAAACAGTTTGCTACGGTTGCGGATAGTCCCACCGATATAATAAGGCAGTCCGCAGTTGGCGTATGAGACGTATTGTCCCCGTTCAAACAAAATGATGGTAGCACTTTCGTCCATCCGGCGCAGTCGGGCTGCTACGGTTGCCCCACCGGCTACTCCTCCGATAATCAGATACTTCATACAGTTGTTTCTTTTATTGTTTATTGTTTATATTTCGTAATGGAAAATAATAGGGTAAAAAAGGGAATCATCCCCTATCCGCCAACAGGCGCAGTTCTCCGTACAACGCTTCAAACTTCAGGTCGGCATTCTTCATCCTTTCTACCTTTTCTTTTCCTTTCGGCGTGAGCGAAAAAAACATCTGGCGTTTGTCTTCCCTGCTGATTTCACGCAAGATGTATCCTTTGTCTTCCATACTGGTGATTACTTTGGACACGCGGGAGTTCGACAGGCCGATGAAATCGCAGATCGTCCCGGCCGACTTCGCTTCGCTTTCTTTCAGGCAGCAGAGCAGCATGGCTTCGTTGATAGTGAGCTCGTTTGCCTCGGCAAAGCCTTTCTCGAACAGGTATAATACCTTATATATATCCTTAATCGCGCAGATGTCGTTCATGCTTTCTTTCTTTTTACGGCGACAAAGATACGGATGTTTTTGAATGAATATAGTTTTTAGTGGAAAATAATTTCAGGAAAAGATAGCGAAGCCTAATAGGCTGCATTTCGGCCTTTTTTGATACACCCTCAAAAAAAAAAGACCGCCGGATGGGCGATCTTTCTTTCGTATATATAGAGAAGTAGTAGTTTATTTCAGCAGGGAGTCGCGGATGGCCGTGATTTCTGCGTTCTTTTCGCGGGCTGTTGTGATGGAGGTGGTCATGGCGGATAAGGGCGACAGCGTGGTGCCGATCGTCGCCAGTTCGGGATAGTAGGCGGCCAGGTCGTTGGTTACTTCGCCCAGCATGCTGAGGCGTTGTTCCATGCGTTCGCTCAGTCCGGCAGATGTGGCATCGCCTTTTACCACCAGTGTGGGGTTGGCGATCAGGCAGGCATATTGTGCTGTGGCGCCGGCCAACATTTCGATGGCAACGTCGATCTTGTCGTTGTCGGACAAGGCAACGATGATCTGTTCCTGTTGTTTTTTGTAGAACGCTTCGAAGCCCGCTTTATCGGCAGGAGCCTGTTGTTTCACGATGTCAGTAAGGAACGTGATGTTCAGGTCGGTAGCCAGCTTGCTCAGTACGTTGCCTGTTTCGGCGGTCGGTTGTCCCATGGCGTTCAGCACATTGAAATCCGACAGGTACATGCCGAACGCGTAAGCCTTCTGGACCGGGGTGGTCAGTTCGGCTGCTTTCGCGGCGGGGATCATATAACCGAGATTGCCAACGCTCACTTCCACTTCGCCGGATGCGATGCGATAAGGCACTTCGAAATCAGGTATATCATTCAGGAAATCGATAGTTGATACTCTCAGTTCTGCAGTCAACACACTTTTGGTGATACCTCCGGCGGCAACGGCAGCTTCTTCCTTCGCCGCGTCGTCCTGTGCTTTTTTACCTCCACAGGATACGATACCGAATGCGATGACGGCAACAGACAGTACACGGAATAAATTCGTTCTCATAATGCTCTGTATTAATTTTAATTAGTTGAAATTCAATAATCTTTGTCCGTTCGGAGGAATCGTCCCGGAAACGCTGCGAATATAGCGATTATGGCTAATACCACAAAGAAAATCAGCATGATAATGTTGAAAAAATAGGTTGGGAGCGTGTATGCCGCTACCTTCTTCTCGCAGGAATAGAACGGAGCGCGTCCCCACGCATTGTCGGGTTCGAAGTAAATCTGTCCGATTCGCGGGTATAGCCGTTCCGTGGTTTCCCTCAGGTGGTGGATGTTTCCGGCATTGGTAACCAGCTCTTCGATCGCCTCGTTATGGTTCAGTTTTTTATGCGTATTGAAGGCCGCCGCACCCGATTGATCCATCTGCTCTTTCCGTTTCTGCTCCAGGTAAGCGGTGTAGTTATGGGCACGTTGCGCCAGGGCTTTGTCAGCCCGCTCGAAATAGGCATCATACGATTCACCGTCGGCTATCGGGGTGATCCGGGCGGCAGCCGACAGGATGGTCAGCTCATTGCCTGCCAGTCGCCGCAGGTTGCTGCTGCTGTCAACCGCCAGTCGGTTCGTCAGGCTGCGTACGGCAGGCAGGTGGATGTTCCGGTAGAATTGCGCCAGGTATTTTTCCCTTTCGATGGGGAAATAGGGACGGTTGAAGGCGTTGTCGGCAAACTGTTCCACGACCAATGCTTCGAAAGCCCAGCGCGAGGGGATTACTTCGCCGATCAGCGGTACCTGGTTCTTCTCCTGCCCCCCGAGGTTCAACTCATCGAACCGCACTACCAATCCGCACAGCAATATCTGCGGGATGAGCAGCAGTGGGATGGTGATGTAGATCGCCACGATTGAGTTCAGTGTCTGCGAGAGGATAAGTCCTACCAGATTGGCTACGAAAGCCGTAAGCCACAAGACACTCCACCAGGTGGTGAACATGTCCCAGGGCACACCCGTAATGGTATTGCCGATCAGGAGGAAAAGCGCCGTTTGTATGCCCGACAAGACGAAGAGGTAGCTGATCTTCGACGTGAGGTAGCTCCCCCGGCTCAACCGGAGGAAATGTTCGCGCTTGAGGATGACACGGTCGCGGAAAATCTCTTCGGCGCTGATACTCAGTCCGATAAAGGTGACGACGATCACCGACATAAAGATGTAAGAGATGAAGTTCTTGTTGCTGAAAAGCGTGTATTCGCCATTTTCCGCAAACCGGGTCAGGTATGCCACGAGGATCGCCAGCAGGGGCGCTTCGCATAACGCCAGCAGCAGGTACTGTTTGTTGGCGTGTTTGGTGCGGAGGTTACGCTCGATGAAGATCAGCAACTGTTTCCAGCGCGGAGGTTTCTGTTGCCGGGTAAGAGGCAGTTGGCTTTCCTTCACTTTCCGGGGCTGCCGGCGGCGAGAGAGGTATTGGCGGTGCCACTCTTCGGGGCTGAACTTACGGATTTGGGTCTGGTTCCCCGAGTCGTCGATCTTCTTCGCCTCGATAATGGTAAGGATCAGTTCCGGGTTGATATTCCCGCAGGTGCTGCATACGCTGATATCCTGGTCGGTGTATTGCGCCGCCCGTTTGAAGTAAGTGACTGCTTCGATGGGGTTGCCGTCGTAGATCGGATAGCCCCCTTTGTCGAGCAGCCACAGGCGGTCGAACAGCTTATAGATCTCCGACGAGGGCTGGTGGATATTCACCACCACCAACCGTCCCCGGTGGGTTTGTTCCTTGAGGAGCATCATCACCTTCTCGGAGTCGGCCGACGATAGCCCCGATGTCGGTTCGTCGAGGTAGAGGATGGCCGGTTCGCGGATCAGCTCCAGGGCGATATTCAGCCGTTTCCGTTGCCCGCCGCTGATCGTCTTACGCAGCGGTGAACCGGCTTTCAGGTCTCTGAACTCGAGCAGGTCGAGGTCTTTCAGGACGGTGTTCACCCGTTCGGCCAGCTCTTCTTTCGTGAACCGGTCGAAGCAGAAACGCGCCGTGAACCAGAGGTTTTCATACACGGTCAGTTCTTCGATCAGCAGGTCGTCTTGCGGGACGTAGCCGATCAATTGCTTACTGTCGGGCGAAGTGATCGGGTGGCCGTTCACCCGGATACTCCCCTGGTCCGGTTGCAGGCTGCCGGTCATCAGTCCCAGCAAGGTGGATTTCCCCACGCCGCTGCCTCCCATGATGGCGACTAACTGTCCCGATTCGAGATCGAATGAGAAGTGATGGATCCCGTTCCGGCTGTTCGGGAAGGTGAAGTCGATATCCCGTCCCGTGAGATGTACGCTGTCGCGTTGTACTTTCCGGTGGAAGACCGCTTTCAGGTCGCTGTGATATACCGGCAGGAAGAGCGGGCTTTTCAGTACGCTGCTGTGCTGCCAGGTGTAGAACATGCCGGAGGCGAGCGGGATATCGTTCATATAAACCACCCCATCACCGTGGTACGTGAAGATGTATTTATCGAACCGTTCGATATAGAAGACGACGATTCGTCCTTCCAACCCTTCGCGCGTGATATGGTTGACCGGCGCCCGTTCCTCATTCTCCCCGTCGATATAGAGTAGGGCGGGAGAGGGCTGGCGGGTCACGAAAGCCAGGATTTGCGCGTATTCATCGTTGGAGACGCCGAAGATGCAGGCTACGATATGGAACACATCCAGTTGTTCGGCCGATTCGACATTGTGCGTGCAGGCGAACTCGATGAAGCGAACCAAGAGCAACAGTTGCTCTTCGGCCGTGAGTTTCACCTTCATCTGGTTGCAGATATTCCGGATCACATTCTCCTTGTCGATGGGGATGAGGGGATCGTCATACATGCCCTTCAGTTCGTTGTACAGGCCGATATATTCATCGTGCGACCGGACACCGAAATGGCTCGACAAGTACGAATGGAGCGTCTGTACCGCCAGCCTGTTGTCTATCCGGGCAATGGAGGCGAAGATGGCAAAGAGATTCAGCAGTCCGTTGAGAATCGTTTCATTCATTTGTACAGTAGTCTTATAAAGGCTGTTTACCAATGGCAAAGATACTTTTTATTCTGTTGGGATGCCCTTTTTAGGAAGTTTTTCATTGTCCGTACTGTTTATTTATTTTACCTTTGCACCCTGTTGTAGAAATACATAGCAGTCTATGTAATCCTATTAATTACCAGTATTATAAATAACAAATATTATGGCAGAATTAAAAGAGAAACTTTTCTCGGAATTTCCTCCCGTTTCAACCGAAGCGTGGATGGAAAAGATCACGGCCGACCTGAAAGGGGCGCCGTTTGAGAAAAAGCTTGTTTGGAAAACAGGCGAAGGGTTTGATGTGAATCCGTTCTATCGGGCGGCAGACATCGAGGGCATGAAGACTACCACGTCGCTGCCCGGTGAATTCCCCTTCGTTCGCGGCACAAAGCAAGACAACGACTGGAAGGTACGTCAGGACATCGACGTGACCGATTTCGCCGCGGCTAACGCCAAAGCGCTGGCGCTGTTGCAGAAGGGTGTGAATGCCTTCGGCTTCCATTTCAAAGGCGACGATGTTCAAGCAGAAAACATCGCCACGCTGCTGAAAGGTATTTGCCCGGAATGTGTGGAACTCAACTTCAAGACCTGCAATTGCCAGGCAGAAAACCTGATCGGTATCCTGGCGGCTTATTACAAAGGCATTGGCGCCGATGTGGAAAAATGCGCCGGATCGGTCAATTACAACCCGTTCAAGAAACCGCTCGTGAAGGGGAAAGCCGCCGACGACTGGACAACACAGGCCGTTGCCGTGCTGACAGCCGGTAAGGCGTTGCCCGGTTACCAGGTATTGGCCGTTGACGCCTGCCAGCTGAACGATGCCGGTTCGTATATCACCCAGGAACTCGGCTACGCGCTGGCATGGGGTAACGAGATAGTAGCCAAGCTTGCTGAAGCCGGATGCAATGCCGGGGAAGTGGCGAAGAAGATCAAATTCAACTTCGGTATCAGCGCCAACTACTTCATGGAAATCGCGAAGTTCCGCGCTGCCCGCTGGTTGTGGGCAGAGATCGTGGCTGCTTATCAGCCTGCCTGCGAATGTGCCTGCAAGATGATGGCGCATGCCCGGACATCGGAATGGAACCTTACCATTTATGATGCACATGTGAACCTGCTCCGTACGCAGACAGAAACCATGTCGGCTGCAATCGCCGGGGTGGATTCCATCACCGTTTCTCCGTTCGATACCACCTATCAGACATCCGACGACTTCTCCGAACGCATCGCCCGCAACCAGCAACTGCTGTTGAAGGAAGAATGCCACTTCGACAAGGTGGTTGACCCGTCTGCCGGTTCTTATTATATTGAAGTACTGACCGCCTCTGTGGCCGACCAGGCTTGGAAACTCTTCCTCGACGTGGAGGAAAAGGGTGGGTTCTATACCGCTGCCAAAGCCGGTGACGTACAGAAAGCCGTGAACGCTTCCGCCGCTGCCCGCCGCAAGGCGATCGCTACCCGCCGCGAAACGTTGCTGGGTACGAACCAGTTCCCCAACTTCACCGAGACAGCCGCCCAGAAAATCGAAGCCTGCGGCTGCTGCTGCGGTTGCGGTTGTGAAGGCGACGGAATTGAAAAGCTCGACTTCGCCCGTGGTGCTTCCGAGTTTGAAGACCTCCGCCTCGCTACCGAAAAGAGTGGCAAGACGCCGAAAGCCTTTATGCTTACAATCGGCAGCCTGGCGATGCGACTGGCTCGTTCGCAGTTCTCTTGTAACTTCTTTGCCTGTGCCGGATACAAGGTGATCGACAACCTCGGGTTCGATACCGTGGAAGCCGGTGTGGAAGCTGCCGTGAAAGCCGGCGCCGAAATCGTTGTGCTCTGTTCGAGCGACGATGAGTATGCCGAATTGGCTCCTGCTGCTTACAAAGCGCTGGCCGGACGTGCCCAGTTTGTAGTGGCTGGCGCTCCTGCCTGCATGGACGACCTGAAAGCTCAGGGTATTACGGAATTTGTCAATGTGAAGAGCAACGTGCTTGAAACACTGAAAGCGTTTAACGGTAAACTGGGTATTTAAAAGAAGCATTATGAGACCAAATTTCAAGAA
>JAVBUE010000025.1:0-10540 GCA_031555735.1 Tannerellaceae bacterium | reverse complement strand
AGGCACTTACAATGGGCTGTCACACGAAGTGGATTCGGTGTACACAAAAATGGACAACACAGATATCGGGGAAAAGAACTGGGTGGCTTACAAATACTTCCTCGATGGTTCCGACCTTGGCAGCTTACCGTTAAATGGAGGAACCTACAAAGCGGTGGCTTATTTTGCGGGCAACGATACGCTGGCGATTTGTGAAAGCGATTCGGCGACAGTTACTGTAAGCAAGGTATCGATCACCTGCACCGCTACCGGCGGCAGTTCAACCTACGGCGACAGTCCAACCAATCCCGGCTTTACGGCTACCGGATTAGTAAACAACGAGACGGCAAGCGTGCTGACCGGTCTGAGCAATGATTTCAATGTCACCGCTACGACCCCGGCAGGACCTTATACCCTCAACGTAACAGGGACGCTTACCAATACCAACTATAACATCACCCAACGGAATACAGGTGCCTGGACAGTCGATCCGAAAGGTATTGCAGTGACGGCTACCGGCGGCAGTTCAACCTACGGCGACAGCCCAACCAATCCCGGCTTTACAGCTACAGGGTTAGTAAACGGTGAAACGGAAAGCGTACTGACCGGTCTGAGCAATGATTTCAATGTCACCGCTACGACCCCTACAGGATCTTATACCCTCAATGTAGCAGGTGATTTGACAAACGGCAACTATAACATCACCCAACGGAATACAGGTTTGTGGACGGTGAATAAGGCTCCACTTGTGATCTATTACCATACGCTCACAATCACCACGGGCGAAGGCATCGTGATTGACAAAAATAAAAACACGTTTGAAATAGAGTCGGGCAACCCCTTCGCGTTCGTCATCACGCTTGCCGAAGGCTATGAAGGACAGACGCCAACCGTCGTCGTCAACGGTCGCAACAAAGGGCTTATTCCGCTTGGCATTGACAAATGGCGTTGTATCATCGACGAAATATTTGAATACACCAATGTTACCGTCTCCTTTAACCCCACCGCTAACGTCACACCCGACGCCCCGCGTCTTTACAGCCGTGGCGGCCAACTGATCATTGAGACGCCTGTCGCCTCCCGGCTCATTGTTTATAACGTTACAGGGCAGGTACTTGTGAATCGCCAAATAGCGGAGGGAATGACAGCCATTCCACTGCCAACAGGTATCTATATCGTACGACTGGCAGAGACGACAACGAAAGTGGTAGTTGGAAAGAATTGACCATCGGTTCAGAAATCCGAGCCTGCGCTTCGCCTTCACGGAGCGCAGGCTCTGTTATATTTGACGCGACGACTCTCCAGGTTTCCACCTAATGAAACAAAAAGGCTCACCTAATGGAACAAAAAGATCCACCTAATGGAACTGTTTGTTTCACTTATTGGAACTGTTTGTTCCATCCTTATGAAACTATTGTGCCATCAGGATGAAACTGATCCTGTGTCAGACCTTGCCTTGACGCAACGCGACACCGCGTGGCAGATGTGACAGCAAAATGGTGAAAAAACGGATCTGCCACGGGCATCTGCCACGCACATAACCTATTCATAAACAATAAGATAACATCTGTTGCGTGGCAGCGTGGCAGATGTTTTGCATAAATAAACTCCGTGTAGGAGATACGAACGGCTCATGGATTCAGTCGGTTGATCCAAATTCAAAACAGCTTCCTACAGCCCCAAAGTATCAGAAAGAATCCCTGCGTACAGTGAACGGGAATACACTTGTAAAGAATGTTTGCATTTTCTTGCATTATTTCTGCCATATTTTCTTTAACTTGCCCCCTTATTATTCATGACGGCTTCTTGCCATGAAAAATCAGCCTAACCGGGCATTTGGGGAAAAGCCTGTTGATCGTTCTACTTCTAATATGTATCTGATGAAAAAAAAACAGCTACTTATGTGTGCGCTTATGCTTGCATGGTGCAGTCTCGGAGCGCAGACCATTGAAAAAGTGTCGCATGGGATCTGGAAAGTGACGTATGGTACTCCGGAACAATTTCTTCCGACGGATTTCAAGGAAGCCCCATCCGAGGAAGCGTTACGCAGACTGTCTGATAACCCGGCACCTCCGTTCCCTCTGGAAAATATCCGTTTCAAACAAATGGCACAAGGAACGGTTGCCGAATTTACGATCGGTGAGTCGGAGAAACTCTACGGGTTCGGTTTACAGGTCAACTCTTTCCAGCAAAGGGGTATGCGGAGGGATATCCGCTGCAACAGTTGGATTGTGGGAAATGTAGGATTCAGCCATGCTCCCATGCCTTTTTTCATCTCATCGGCAGGATATGGTGTCCTGGTCAATACCGCCAGGTACACGACCTTTTATGCCGGTTCCCAACAAAAAATCAAGCAATCGGTTGATTTGAAGCAAACCCTGGAAGATGTCCGGAATACACCGGGCACTTCGCCAGCGCAGTTGTACAACCGGGCCTACAAACCTTCGAATGAAGTGGAAATTATTGTGGATGGAGCACAAGGAATGGAAATATATGTATTGGAAGGACCTACGGTACTGGAGGTTATGCGGCGCTACAACCTGTTTTCAGGCGGAGGAGCCATTCCTCCGGTCTGGGGCTTGGGATTGAAGTACCGTGCTAAAACATCATTCAATTACCAGGAAGTATTGAAGTTTGTCCGGTATTTCCGGGAAAACAATATTCCCTGCGATATGTTCGGTCTGGAACCGGGCTGGCATTCGACCGCCTATTCGTGCTCATATACCTGGAATCCGGTCAACTTCCCTAATCCGGACAGTATCTTGCATATTATGCACGGAATGAATTACAAGATGAATTTATGGGAGCATGCGTATGTGCATCCCACAGCGCCGTTTTTTGAATCGATCGTTCCTTATTCGGGTGATTATGCCGTTTGGAAAGGGGCTGTTCCCGATTTTATCACTCCTGAAGCCCGGAAGATTTTCGGGGATTATCATGAGAAGCACTTTATAGACAAAGGCATTTCCGCATTTAAACTGGATGAGTGTGATGCCGCCTATTACCACGAAGCGCAAGCCGAATGGAGTTTCCCGGATATCGCCAGGTTTCCGTCGGGGATTGACGGGATCCAATACAGGCAGTTGTTCGGCTTATTGTATCAGAAAACGATCTGGGACTTATACCGCAGGAATAACAAGCGGACCCTGCTGGAAGTACGCGCATCGCACCTGTTTGCCGCTCCTTACGGGAGTGTGATTTACAGTGATATGTACAATCATACAGATTATGTCCGTATGATCCTGAATTCGGGATTTTGCGGGTTAAACTGGTCGCCCGAAGTCAGAGAAACCCGCTCGGATGAGGACCTGATCCGCCGCCTGCAATCCACTCTGATGTCTCCTCACATGATAGTGGACTGTTGGTTCCTGAATAATCCTCCCTGGTTCCACTACGACCGGGCAAAGAACAACAACAATGAATACTTGCCGAATTATAAAGACCTGGAGCAGAAAGCACGGAAGCTGATCGAGCTGCGCATGAGCCTTATCCCCTACCTGTATGCGGCATTTTCCCGTTATCATTTTGAAGGGATTCCCCCGTTCCGCTCCCTGATCATGGACTTTCCCCAAGAGAGCGAAGTTTGGAAGATAGAAGACGAATATATGATGGGCGACCACTTGCTTTGCGCGCCGTTTATCGATGGCGCATCTTCCCGGAAGGTCTATCTCCCGGCGGGTATCTGGCATGATTTCAATACCGGAACGAAATATGAAGGCGGTAAATACCATGAGATAACCATGAACCTGGATCAGATACCGATATTTGTGAAAGACGGAACGATCCTTCCGTTGGCTAAACCGGTTCAGTTTATTACGCCCGAAACGGTTTTCGAAATAACCTGCCATGTATATGGTATTCCTGCCGGTTCCGTACAGTTGTTTGAGGATAACGGATTTACCTTTGATTTTGAAAAAGAGGTTTACAACCGTGTCAGCCTTTCATGGGTAAAAGGGAAGGGTAAAGTTTCCAGGGAAGGAAGTTATAAGGGGAAATTATACAATGTTGTCCAATGGATAAAAAAATAGGTATCGTATGAAATTTGTTTTGCAATTGACGTTATTTATGCATGTACTGTCGGCCGTTGGCGTCCAGGCTCAGCATAAAGCCATTCTGGATAATGGATTGATTCGCCGGGAAATTAATCTGGAAGGGAATCATGTATCCAGTGATTCCTACACGATGTATTCAGGGAAAGATAATTTCATAAAAAGTAAAGCCGTTGAATTTGCATTCCGCGTCAACGATATCCCGTTTACGGGACTCAGTGATTGGAGCAATGTCGTCCGGCGCGATACGGTCGCTCCTAACGGAGGAAAAGGTGTTATCATTTCTTTTGATAACCTTGCGGATAATCCTTTTTCGGTGGAAGTGATCTATATGGTTTATCCCGGACTGCCGGTGGTACATAAAGCGTTACGGATTCGGAACACCGGCGCGGGCGAACTGAAACTGGAAGCAGTGGACGTGGAATCTTTCCAGCCAGGCTGGCATGCGCTTGAATCGTATATTTTACGGCATTACGGGCGGAATAAGTGTTTCGAGCCTTTTGTGGGCGATCATAATGATCCGTTGGTTGTCATCCATGATATATACGGAGCAAAGGGGTTTGCCATTGGGAATGAAGCGGTCAGCGTGACCAAACGAACCACTTTCCTGCTGGATGGAAAATCGGTTACTACCGGATTGACTCATCCTGACCAGGAATTCGGGTTCCGTAAATGGCTTAAGACCGGAGAGAAATGGGAAAGTCCCTGGGTATTTACCGCCCTATATAATCAAACAAACGACCCGCAATGGGTACTCAACACGACGGTTTCAGATTTTGTACGCAAATACATGGGGATCCGGTTGGAAGCATTACCGAAAAAGCCGATGTTTGCCTACAACACCTGGTTCCCGTTTTACCGGAATATCGATGAAAAATTAGTACGGGAACTGGCAAAAGCGGCCTCGGAATGTGGAGTAGAAGAATTTATCATTGACGACGGATGGCAGGTCAATATCGATGATCCGGAAGGGAAGCATGGTTTCCACGGCGATTGGGAAGTCGATAAAAAGAAGTTCCCAAACGGATTGAAACCGGTTTTTGATTATATCAAATCGTTAGGGATGAAGCCCGGATTATGGGTTACCGTTTCTTCTTCCGATCCCAGCAGCCGGGTTTATAAGGAACATCCTGAGTATTTCGTCGTAGATAAAAAAGGGCAGTTGGCTAACTTGCATGTTGATTATGGGGAAAGCCGCACCGCCTGCCTGGGTACGGATTGGTGTGATCACATTAAAAATACGGTACTGCGTTTGGTCCGTGAACATGGACTGGCTTACATGAAACTCGATTTTGCCATTGTGACCAGCTGTTATGTCTATGATAAAGACCGCACAGGCTGTCATGCGGATAATCATCCGTATCATAAGGACAGGGAAGAATCGTATGCCGTCATATACAACCGTTGCATGCAATTGCTTGACGACCTGCACCGGGAGGCTCCCGACCTCTTTATCGACTGCACCTATGAAACAGCCGGGAGGCAACACCTGAACGACTATGGTATTGCCAAACATGCGGAAGGCAACTGGCTTTCCAATATCCAGCAACCCGGACCGTTAGGCTCCCTGCGGATGCGTAACCTGGCCTGGGGACGTTGTCCTGCCATACCGGCCACTTCGCTGCTGATCGGAAATCTGAAAATGAACGACGCATATCATCAGTTGGCATTCAAATCGCTGGCGGGAACAGTGCCGATTATGTTGGGCGATCCCCGGGCGTTGAATGCAACGGAAAAAGCATGGTACAAAACGGAGTCGGACTGGCTGAAGGGATTGGAAAAAAGACATGGGTATATGTCGTTCCGTCAGGATTTGCCGGGCTTCGGCGAACCCACGGAAGGAAGCTGGGACGCTTTCAGCCGGATCAATACCGAAACGGGTACCGGAGGACTGCTCGGAGTATTCAGGCATGGAGCGAAGGAACAATCCAGGATCGTGGTAGTCCCCTGGTTGAAAGAGGAGAAAATGTATGAAATAAAGCAAGGGCCGGAAGGCCTGATCATGGCTGTTTTATCCGGAGCAGACCTGAAGGAAAAAGGATTCCGGGTTACCCTGGATAAGGAATATGACGGTGAATTATTTGAGATCGTGGAGAAGAATAAGTGATCGTGTGAGATGTAATACGTTTAATTTTTAATTGTAATTTGATTGATGATGAAAAATCTGTTCAGACTTGGCTTGTTATTGCCTATTATTTTACTTGTTTCCTGTACAGAACCGCAGCCGTTTACCCTGGTATTAATGCCTGATACGCAGACCTATTCGCGGCTGTATCCTGAAGTGTTCAATGCGCAGACCGACTGGATCGCCGCCCATTCCGACAGCATCGCTTTTGTCCTGCAACAAGGGGATATCACTGATGATAATGTCGAAGCGCAATGGCAGGTTGCGGCAGAAGCCATGAACCGGCTGGATCATAAAGTGCCTTATGCGTTTGTGATGGGGAATCATGACCTGGGCCGGAATTCCGATGTCCGTGATTCCGAATTGTTCAATCGCTTCTTCCCGTATGGGAAATACGCTAAAATGCCACACTTTGGCGGAGCTTATCAGGAGAATAAAATGGATAATACCTGGCATACGTTCAATGCCGGAGGTATCGACTGGCTGGTTCTTTGCCTGGAATTCGGGCCACGGAATTGCGTGCTGGATTGGGCGAATGAAGTGGTTGAACAGCATCCCCGCCACAAAGTGATCGTGAATACGCACGCGTACATGTATTCTGATGATACGCGTATGGGAGAGGGCGACGATTGGTTGCCGCAGGGATATGGCCTGGGAAAAGCAACCGGTGCGGATGCGGTGAATGACGGGGAACAGATGTGGGATAAATTTGTCAGCCTGCATCCGAATATGATGTTTGTATTCAGCGGGCATGTCCTGCACCGCGGAGCCGGAACATTAGTCAGCGAAGGAAAGCATGGCAATAAGGTGTACCAGATGCTGGCCAATTACCAGGGAGGAGTAAATGGCCCCGGCAACGGGCAGGACGGCTATCTGCGGATCGTGACGATTGATCAGGTCCGAAGAAGAATCGATGTAAAAACCTACTCGCCCGCTAAGCAAGCGTATAAAACGGATCCGTGGCAGCAATTCTCGTTTGTGAATGTGGATTTTTAGCGTTCTAATAATAACAATCTAAAAGATGCTACAAACAAACGTTTTATCCATTATTATTGCGCTGGTCTTGTTACTTCCGGTAAAGACTAATGCTGAGAGTGGTGTGTCGAATGAAGGTAATAAGGCCATCATTCATAATGCATCAACGAAAAAGATCACTCTTTCTGATGCCTCTCGAAACCTTGTTCTACAAATTGATTACTCCAAGGGGTGCAAGATCACCGGATTGGGGATAAAAGGGAAGAACACCCTTTCTCCTTCCGGTGTATATACTGGATTTCGTACACGGGGAGGATCGTTTACTTCCTTCAACAACATGGGTGCGATAAATGTAGAAGAGCAAGCCAATAAAATTGCGGTGAAGAATATTGTCTATGGCGACCATTCTATTTCTGTGGTTGAAACTTGGCAATTTGAGACAACAGGCAATAAAATTGTTTGGCATATTGACCGTGAATATAGTGCTCTGGCAAAACTGGAAGAAACAGCTTTCCCCCAATGGAACTTCAGTGACCTGTCTGTTTGGAAAGGCGGTATCTTAGATAACGGAGGAATGGTTTGGTGTAAATACCTGAAGAATGCGAATGACACTTATGGCATTCATACAGGAGGTGTCACCTTCTGGAATCCGGATAACGGAAATGCCTTCCGTATCCGCGCCAAATCAAATGGCAAGTATATAGCCGCCAACTATTCACAGAGTGATAAACAGGAATTTGTGTGTACGCATTTCGTGACGGATACGGAACTGGAGCCACGTTATAACCTGAATCGGTTCGTTCACCAACACTCGGATGTCTTTACTCCGTTTGATGTGCAGCGGGGAATGACTTCGGTAACACTGGAAATGGAATATGTGGATTATGATCTGGCATATTCACGAGGCACTCTTCCGGGCATTGACGAAAAAGCCGTTCGGGAACTGATGAATACAACCGGACGGTATGGTGTTGTCGATCAGGGTATTGTTGGAGCCAATGGCTGGATTACGAACTGGAAATGCCTGCACGAGCCCTTTTTCTCCCAGATCGGCATGGCTTTAGGAGATGAAAATTATACCCGGAATATGTCGTTTACCCTGGACAGGGAAAGAGACCACGCATTGACCACCGACGGACGTGTCTTGTCGCGCTGGCACAATGCCGATGAGGATCAGATGCCGGGCACGTTCAACTACAAGACCGGATATTACGAAGCACGTTGGGGATATACCATTGATTCCCAGACCGGCTATATCATTAATACAGCCGAACAGTTTGACCTCTGTGGTAACCTTGAATGGCTGCGATCGCATAAGGCCAGTTGTGAGAAAGCATTGGACTGGCTGATAAAGCGCGATTCGAATGGGAACGGCATCTTCGAGATGATGAATAATACGATTGCAGATAAAACGGCGAGCGACTGGTTAGATATTGTGTGGGCAGCTTTTGAGAATGCATTCGTAAATGCGCAAATGTATGAAGCACTTAATCTGTGGGCAGACTGTGAACGAGTCTTGGGAGATATGGGAAAAGCGGACTATTATCGTAAAGTAGCCGACCAACTCAAAGAAAATTTCAACAAACCCATTGAAGAAGGAGGCTTCTGGTCGCCCGAGAAAAAACAATACGTTTACTGGCGCGACAAAGACGGATCAGTGCATGGAGACAATCTGGTTACGCCTGTCAACTTTGCCGTAATTGCATTTAATCTTTGCGACGATAAGAACAGGATCGCTCAAATCCTTGATCAGATTGAGCGGAGAACTGTTGCCGAGAATCTTTTCCATTGGCCCTTGTGCTTTGACTCGTTCAAAAGAGAAGAAGTGCAATCGGGCAACTGGCCGTTCCCCAAATATGAAAATGGGGATATCTTCCCCACAT
Source organism: Tannerellaceae bacterium (assembly GCA_031555735.1). GTDB lineage: Bacteria > Bacteroidota > Bacteroidia > Bacteroidales > Tannerellaceae > JAJDIA01. Next base: position 1,529 of record JAVBUE010000025.1, on the reverse strand, counting down.
GGGGATATATGGGTATCAGGGCTTATGCCGGTTACAATAAGGCGATTGCGTTGAAATACATCCGGAACCTGCTGGAACAATATAAGAAAGACGGATTATCTTCGCAACGTTACAGCCGGGAAACCCAATTGGGTTTAGGATCGGATATCCTTGCCGGAATATGCACAAGTATCACAGCGCTCTATCGGGATATATATGGCATACGCCCCAAATGGAACCGTATGGGACTGGAACCCAATATGGTAAAAATATTGAATGGGACGACGTTCAATTACACCTTACGGAACACCACCTATCAGGTAAAATTAAGCGTAAACAATTATGAACTGCGTACCGGCAACTTCGCTGTAAAAAGCGAAGAAGCTTTCGGCCTATCATTCAACGCGAAAGAATTGACGGTATTTCCACATAACAAAGAGCAACGAATCCTGAAAGTGAAAGGGAATTCGGATGCACCGCTATCTCTCGAACTGAACCGGTATGCGGGAAATAACCTTTCCTGGAAAGTAACTTCAACCGATAATTATCAGTTTACCCTCGAAGGATTGAATCCTGCCTGTTCATACACAGTAACGATCCAGGGGAAAACAATTGCCCTTGAAGCAGGGAGCAGCGGGAAAGCTACGTTTACACATGCTTGTACGAAGCCTACGACATTTCGTTTGAATGAGAAACAGATGTAAATAGGTTCCACTCCTTTTTTTACAACTTGCCGCTATTTATCAGTGAGGTTGGTTGGATAGTTACTCATTACTCATGTCTTGATACAGCTTCTATAGATCGTCCGCATAAAACTGAAGAGTGAACTCCACAAAAGAAGAAAACATATCAGAAGTTTCGAGTTAACCCAACTTTCACTTATTAATTACAGCCATCAAGCATTGACCTTATCAGTACAATCATTCGGGTGGCGGCTGTGACCTACAGATTTTCATTTTTTTGAATGGATCCGGTTTTAGTTTTAATGCGGCGTATATCTGTTCTGCCGACTTTGTTGGTCGGCTGCATTGCCGCAGTGTAACCTTGTCTCCCAGCGCATTGACGGCTTCTGTGGTGACCAGTTTCTGCGTGGACATACGCCTCACGATTTCTGTCCAGTAACAATTCTCACCCGACTGTTTGAGTTGGAAGCGTATGGTGTTGACAATCCAGTAAGCAAGCAGCCCGAAAAACAAGTGGGCATCGCTGCGGTCATCCTTCTGATGGTAGATGGGGCGCAGGTTGAGGTCAGCAAACAGGCTGAAAGAATTAAGGTCAAAACTGAAGAGTTAACTCCACAAAAGAAGAAAATACATCAAAAGTTTCGAATTAAGTCGAAATTATTATATCTTTGTAAAAAAGTATCAGTCATGGACGAAAAATTTGAAACACTAAAGAACTATAATCTTTGGGGCGACAATACGCCATCATTGGGATTTATACGCCCTGAATATACCGATAAAATATATGCCTATAAAGGCAATCGACTCATCAAAGTCCTTGTAGGACAGAGACGTGTAGGCAAAAGCTTTATATTGAGACAACTCGCA
>JAVBUE010000058.1:0-67741 GCA_031555735.1 Tannerellaceae bacterium | reverse complement strand
GGTGTATTGGAAAAACAGTTTAGAAACCTGTTTGAAAAAGCTTCTCGTTCGAAAGGTATTACCGGTGAAGTTCTCCTGCAACTGCTGGAAGGACGCTTGGATAACGTAGTGTATCGTTTGGGTATTGCCCCTACGAGAGCTGCCGCACGTCAGTTGGTTTCTCATCGTCATATTACGGTTGACGGCAAGGTGGTAAATATTCCTTCTTATGCTGTAAAACCGGGTCAGACGATCGGTGTGAGAGAAAGATCGAAATCTTTGGAAGTAGTTTCTGTTGCCTTGTCAGGCTTCAACCACAGTAAATATCCATGGATCGAGTGGGATCAGGCTTCGTTAACCGGGAAATTGCTGCATCTGCCCGAAAGAACCGACATTCCTGAAAACATTAAAGAGCAGTTAATTGTAGAATTGTATTCTAAATAATAATTGATTTCCATGGCGATATTAGCATTTCAAAAACCCGATAAAGTATTGATGTTGGAAGCGGACAACTTCTATGGGAAGTTCGAATTTCGTCCGTTAGAACCCGGCTATGGTATTACTGTAGGTAATGCTTTGCGTCGTATTCTCTTATCGTCACTTGAAGGTTTTGCTATTACATCCATTAAAATCGACGGTGTGGATCATGAATTTGGTACCATTCCCGGCGTGATTGAGGATGTGCAGAACATTATCCTGAATCTGAAGCAAGTAAGATTGAAGCATGTGGTGGACGATATCGAGAATGAAAAAGTAAGTATTACTGTTTCGGGCTCGGAAGTGTTCAAAGCCGGCGATATCGGCAAACAACTGACGGGGTTTGAAGTATTGAACCCGGATTTGCATATTTGCCGTATCAACCCGAGTGCAAGTTTCCATATCGAATTAACCATTGACAAAGGTCGGGGGTACATCCCGGCGGATGAAAACAGAGACCCGAATGCCGACACCCAGGTGATTGCGATCGACTCTATCTTCACTCCGATCCGCAATGTGAAATACACGGTAGAGAACTTCCGTGTAGAGCAGAAGACCGACTACGAAAAGCTGATCCTGGAGATTGCAACCGACGGATCTATCCATCCGAAGGAAGCCTTGAAAGAAGCAGCCAAGATCCTGATCCATCATTTCATGTTGTTCTCCGACGAGAAGATCGCCATGGAAACAGTGGATGCGGAAGGCAATGAAGAATTCGATGAAGAAGTGCTGCACATGCGCCAGTTATTAAAGAGCAAGTTGGCCGAGATGGATCTCTCCGTCCGCGCATTAAACTGCCTGAAAGCTGCCGATGTGGAAACACTGGGTGAACTGGTTAAATTCAATAAGAACGATCTGTTGAAGTTCCGTAATTTCGGAAAGAAATCATTGACTGAGCTTGATGAATTGCTGGACAGCCTGAATCTTTCATTCGGTATGGATATCACGAAGTATAAATTAGATAAAGAGTAACTGAACGATGAGACATAATAAGAAATTCAACCATTTAGGTCGTACTCATTCACACCGTGCGGCTATGCTTTCGAACATGGCATGTTCTCTGATCAAACACAAGAGAATCTTTACCACGACGGCTAAAGCAAAAGCCCTTCGCAAGTATGTGGAGCCACTGATCACCAAATGCAAGGAGGATACAACCCACTCCAGACGTGTTGTATTCAGCAACCTGCAGGATAAAGCCGTTGTGACGGAACTGTTTAATGAAGTAGCACAGAAGATCGGCGATCGTCCGGGTGGCTATACCCGCATCATCAAGACGGGTAACCGCTTGGGTGACAACGCTGCCATGTGCTTTATTGAACTGGTCGATTTCAACGAAAACATGCTGAAAGAGACTTCTAAGAAAGCAAAGACTACCAGACGTTCACGCAAGAAAACGACTGGCGAAGAACCGGCGAAGGCTACTGAAGCAACTGCTGCTGTTGATGCTGCTGAAGAGTAAATACAACATGATGCCAAACAGGCAAAACACATAGAAAGGCGCCCTTTTGAGGCGCCTTTTTTGTATGTTTTGCCGATTGCATAATTCATGGTTCATTTCCATGGGCCAGGTTGTACCAGGTAGGGGTTGCCTTTTTCATCGTTACCCATTGTCTGGATCTGTCCATTCGGCAACGGGAACATCACCTTAGCGGCCGGGAGCTTAGTCGCCGACTTGAATTTGGTGATGAAATTTCCCTCATAATTTATATAAGCGGCCAATTCGGAAGCCATATAATCACCTCCCCAACGCTGAAGATCGAACCAGCGATGTCCTTCCATTGCCAATTCCAGTTTACGTTCCATACGGATTGCCTTGATACAGGTTTCCTTATTGGAGAATGCCGCATGTGTGTTCGGATAGACCGCTATTTTATAGTTTGCAGCTGGTGTCCCATCTTCCGTCATTACCCAATTTTCGGGACGGGAGGCTCGCGTGCGGATGGTGTTCACCAAAGTCATAGCACCGGTCATATCGCCATCATTCGCCAAACATTCAGCATATAACAACATGATATCACGTAAGCTCAGGTACTGTATATTCATGGCTGATCCGGGCGCCCAACCATCGGACAGGTTTTTACGTCCGAGGCCCGCGTCAGATTCCACTTTCGAATATACGTGCTTCTTCGGTAAGAAGATACCACCGTTTGTAGGGTTTCGCACCCAGTCTTTCCTGGGCATCCCCCAGTCCTTATACGGGATATTATAACGACCTACGGCCACATCCAGGCGAGGATCAACAGGAATGGAATTATCGTTTACCGCCCAGGAGTCCGGCAGGTCTTTCTGGACTGATACCGAGTTCTTTGTCCGGTATTCACCATTCAGGAACGGCAGGCCATTCTCATCTACCTGGAATGAATTGACCAATTCAAAAGACGGCTGGTAGAAACCACAACAACCACCGGGTCCGGAGTTATGAGGATAACATAACGCCATACCCACGTTTCCATTATTGTTCACATCGCTGGAAAACTGAACCTCAAAAATAGATTCGGGAGACTTATTGTCGTATGCCGTATTCCAGTTCCAGTTGAAATTATCAGCTAACTGATACTTTAATCCGCTACTGGTAGTGCCATTGTTGATTACATCTTCCAAAATGGGTTTTGCCGCGGCCAGATCGCCTTTTTGCATTAATATTTTTGCTTTCAGGGCTTTGGCGGCCCATTTGTAGGCACGTCCGACTTCGGCCGGTTTATTCGGTAGGCCGGCAATGGCCACATCAATATCTGCCAAAATATTCGGATAGATATCTTTGTCATTGTGAGCCTTCGGGTCATTATCCGTATAGCTCTCATCAATCCAGGGAAGATAGGGGCCAAATACCTTTACGGATTCAAAATAGAAAAGTGCGCGAAGGAATTTCAGCTCTGCCTCACGGAGTTTCCTTTCAGTCTCAGACAAATCTGCAGCCTTCGGCATCACCTGTAATGCCAGATTAACGCGTTTGGCTCCTTTATAGGTAAATCTGTATTTATCATCCAAATAACCGTTTGTGGAAAGCGTGTTATACATTTCCATTTCATTCAGTACGGATTGGTCACCCGGATCGGATCCTTTATTCGCATCACCACCATACATGCCACCAAATGTCCAGTTAAAGATGGATGCACCCCAGTCATTTTCAGTCAGGTTTGCGTACGCATCGATCACCAACAGATTAACACCCTGTGCATTTTCTAACTGCCCCGGAGCGAGACTGCCCTGAGGTGCTTTGTAAAGGAAACCCTCTCCGCAAGAACCTAACGTCAGTATGGCGGAAAAGCCTAAAACGGCGATTATTCTATGTTTCATAATTGTCTTTTTTAAAGTTAGTAGATACCTTGATCGTTAGAATGCGAAGTTCACACCAAACAATAATCTCATCGGGGTAGGCCAGCCACCCATGTCAAGCCCCCTTCTCAGGTCGGCTTCATTTCCCTGACCGGTATCAGCTACCGTCAATTCAGGGTCAAGCCCGGTATAACCCGTGATTGTCAGGATATTCTCCGCCTGGACATACACGCGCAAATTGGAAATAGTGGCTTTTTGCAACCATGTTTTCGGAAGCGTGTACCCAAATACCAGGTTCTTCAATTTGAGGAAAGACCCATCTTCCACATAGTACGAGCTGGCATTTGTCCCGGAGTATCCATCGTTGTAGTCCAGTACCGGGAGGATCGCCTTGCTGTTGTCGGCACCGGCTTTCCAGGATTCGTCACGCATGCGGGAAGAGCGGTTACCTTCGAACAACCAGAAATCGGTAAAGTACTTTGTGTTGTTGAAAATATCGTTGCCAATGCTTGAATACCAGAACATGGTGAAGTCAAAGTTCTTATAGCCTACATTCACATTCAAACCGGCGAGCAGATCCGGATGCGGATTACCAATATATGTCTGGTCGTCTGTAGTCAGCTTGCCATTCCCATCCGTATCCTGGAATTTGAATTTGCCGATCCATCGCTCCGGTTTAAAGCCATCCACCTCTTTATTCTGTCCCAGGGGAACGCAGGCTAATACATCCGCGTTGTTTTCGTAGAATCCGTTCACCTTATATCCGTAGAACATAGAGATAGGCTGCCCCTTAGTCGTACGTGTGATGTTACCACTGATGCGGGCACCACTTCTCCAGATAGAAGCATCATCGGCTTCTGATATCTTAACCACCTCATTCTTATAGTGAGAGAAGTTCGCCGAAACATCCCAGCTCCAGTCGCCACGGCTGTCGTGATAGTTCAGTGTGATATCGAACCCGGTATTCTTCATATCTCCGAAGTTGATAAATGGCCTTTCAATTTCAGCGTTGGCCAATGCGGAGTATTGGGCGGCGATCAGCATATCGGTTGTTTTCTTAAAGTAGTATTCGCCGGAGACGCTAAATTTACCTCCAAGGAATGTGGCATCCACCCCAATATTCGTTGTTTCGATCGCTTCCCATTTCGTATCTTCATTTCCATAGCGGAGCAAGCGATACCCGATAGTGGATTTATTGCTTCCATTGATGTCATAGTTTGAATTACCCGGGTCGGTAGTATATTCATAAGCAAAGTTCGTGATACGTGGTACTTCTGAGTTCCCTGTTTGTCCGTAACCGACACGTATTTTCAAGTCATCCAGCCAATCACGTGTCTCACTCATGAAGTTTTCTTCAGAAAGGCGCCATCCGAGAGAGATGGAGGGGAAAAGTCCATACCGGTTCGACTCGGAGAAACGGGATACGCCATCACGACGAAGGATACCTGTAAGCAGGTATTTGTCCTTTAATGCGTAATCCACGCGGCCGAATATGCCGAATAAAGCAAACTCCCCTTTATAGGATGATTCTGCGATGCGCTGGTCATTGTTCTCCCCCATGTTCAGCGTCCATGTATTTATGTCGTTCTCATACAGATAATTAAAGCGTTGGCCGATCATACTCCTGCCTAACCCGTCTCGGATCGCCTCCGTGCCCACCAACGCATTCAGTGAATGGATTTCGTTGAATTTCGCGGTATAAGACAATGTGTTTGTCCATACCCAGCGAAAGTTGAAACCTGATTCTTCGCGCAGATTGTTCTGTCCGCCTGATTCCGAAAATTCCAGGTTTAGCTTATCCATCCGGTACGAATAGTTGTTGGTGTAATCCAACCCGAATGTGGTGCGGAATGTCAATCCTTTATACAGGTCGGCTTCCCCCCACAAACTGCCGAAAACGCGGTTATTGCTATAATAATTGTCTTTATTGCGTATCTGCGTGGCTACGGTATTTTGAAAGTTCCCTGTTCCCGCAATTTTAGAACCGGCAAAATTACCCCTGATATCATACACCGGTACCCATGGCGAGGAACGATAGGTCCAGGAATAAGCGGAAGCTTCACCCGTACTGCTCTGTAAGCCCTGGTCTTTTGTAAATGTGTATGATAGGTTTTCGCCGAAACGCAACCAGGGACGGACATTAAACGAAGTATTTGCACGTACGGTATATCGCCTGTAGTAAGATTCGATGATGGTCCCTTTTTGATCCAGGTAACCGGCGCTCATCATATACTGACCTTTATCCGTACCCCCCGATAAGCTGACCTGATGGTTCTGGACCGGGGCTACCTGATCTACTTCATCCCACCAGTTGGTGTTAGAATACGGAACCATCGTGTTATCCGGATAACTGTAATCGTTCGGGTCAATATTTTGGCGTCCACCTGCACCGGCCTGTGTCATATAATTCGGGATGACAGGAGTAGCGCCTGTCCCGAACTGTACATGGGATGGCAGTTTGTCTGTTACGCCATTGATTGCATAGTTATTCGCTTTTGCTGTCCATTCCAGATTCAGGCGGTCGTCGGCATTTAATACGTCATAGTCGCGTAATTGTTTCTGGATACCATAATAACCGTCGTATGTCAATACAGGTTGTCCGGACTTCGTCCCTTTCTTTGTCGTGATCAGGATCACACCGTTGGCAGCCTGGGCGCCATAGATCGCCGCGGATGAAGCATCTTTCAATATCTGCATGCTTTCGATGTCGCTGGGATTGATCGTACTCAGGTTCTGGTTACGGGTAGATACACCGTCGATTACATATAACGGGCCGTTATCGTTTACCGTATTGATACCACGGATGCGTACGTTGGTTGAAGATCCCGGTGAACCGGTTTGTCCTACGTACACCCCGGCGGCCTTTCCTTGCAGTTGCTGTGTGGCCGATGAACCGGAAGATTTTTGCAATTCTTTGGTATCAACTACAGCCACAGAGCCGGTAATGTCTTTTTTCTGCTGAGTGCCGTAACCTACAACGACCAGCTCTTGCAGCGCTTTTGTATCTTCATACAGGGTGATCGAAATAGTCGATTGGTTATTTACCGGAATTTCACGGGTGAGATATCCGATATAGGAGATCACCAGCGTAGCATTTCCCGGCACATTCTCCAGGATAGCCCGCCCGTCCAAATCTGTAATATTGCCGGTGGAGGTTCCTTTTATAATGACATTGGCTCCGATTACCGGGCCGGATGCGTCGTTTACGGTGCATACCACTTTTATTCCCTGTTGTTGGGGATTAGGGATGCTTGTCTCATCTGCATGGGTATGGCTGCCCTTACCGGTTGCCTGGATGTCTCCTGTGTAATACAGGGACAGGAGCGCTGTCAGAAACAATTGTTTCCAGGTGATTAGATTCGTCATAAGTTTTTTTTTGTAATTACATAAACAAGTATAAGAGCCGTTTGCGAAGGCTATAAATAAGGTTGCCCATAATATGAGTTAGGCGGAGATCTTAAAGGCATAACTATCCTTGCGCAGGGACGCCCCGCGATGTCGAGTTGATATATATGCTTTAACAATAGTGAGCCTGTTTGCATTGGAAAACAGCGCTCTTCTGAGAGTGTATCAGGCAAGTGAGCTACATGACCTGTTTTTCTAATCGTTTGCTACAAGATTTTAGGTGTTACATAATTATACTCCCGCTGGAGGGAGTGACCTTTCAGAGCCGGATGCCCGCAGGCTTCGTTAGTTTCAGCATTCATGACGAAGGATTCCCAGCGCAATACTCGTCATTTTTAGTTCCTTACACAGTTTTCACGTGATAAAACCGTACATTTTCCAGTATTCGTCCGCTCGGTAAATACCTGCGTCCAGGTAAGATACTGCGGAAGACACACCACAAATATATTGTTTTTTTGAATAAAACAAGTAATTTTTGATAATTTTCACGTTTTCCCTGCGTTATTTTGGTCATTCTGTCGCCTTGTTTTAGGTGGAAAAGAAAAGTTGCGGAATGGCAACAATACCCCGCCATCAGTTGTTATATCATATAGTACAAACATAAATCAGTATAAGATATGCTAATCAGTAAAATTACAGGAAGAGAGATTTTGGATTCACGTGGTAATCCGACGGTAGAGGTAGATGTCGTGCTGGAATCCGGCGCTTTTGGTCGTGCTGCCGTGCCCTCCGGCGCTTCGACAGGTGAAAATGAAGCCATTGAATTGCGCGACGGCGATAAGAAACGGTATGGTGGCAAAGGGGTGTTGACTGCCGTGGAGAATGTTAATCAACTGATCGCCCCGGCGATGATCGGAATGAGCGCGTTGAACCAACGGGAGATCGACCACAAACTGATCGCCCTCGACGGGACAAAAACCAAGTCGAAGCTCGGCGCCAACGCCCTGCTGGGTGTGTCGCTGGCTGTTGCCAAGGCGGCTGCCAACTACCTGGATCTTCCTCTGTATCGCTATATCGGCGGGACAAACGCCTATGTCATGCCCGTCCCGATGATGAATATCATCAATGGCGGTTCCCATTCCGACGCTCCGATCGCTTTCCAGGAATTTATGATCCGTCCTGTGGGTGCTGCCAGTTTTCGTGAAGGGCTGCGGATGGGTGCCGAAGTGTTCCATGCCTTGAAGAAAGTGTTGCACGACCGGGGGTTGAGCACGGCGGTAGGTGATGAAGGCGGTTTCGCCCCGGCACTCGACGGTACGGAAGACGCCATCCGTTCCATTTTGGACGCCATCAAAGGCGCTGGTTACCAGCCGGGAAAAGATGTGACCATCGCCATGGACTGCGCCGCCTCCGAATTTTACAGCAACGGCACATACGACTATACCAAGTTTGAAGGAGCCAAAGGCGCCAAGCGTACTGCCAAGGAACAGGTCGCCTACCTGACCGAACTGGTGGCTAAGTTCCCGATCGATTCCATCGAAGACGGGATGAGTGAAAACGATTGGGAAGGCTGGCAGATGCTGACCGCCGCTATCGGCGATAAATGCCAGTTGGTGGGCGACGACCTGTTCGTGACCAACGTCGAATTCCTCCGCATGGGCATCACCCGGAAATGTGCCAACTCCATCCTGATCAAGGTCAACCAGATTGGTACGCTGACGGAAACGCTCGATGCCATCGAGATGGCGCACCGCAACGGATATACATCTGTTACTTCGCACCGCTCCGGCGAAACGGAAGACAGCACGATTGCCGATATCGCCGTCGCCACCAACGCGGGACAGATCAAGACCGGTTCACTGAGCCGCTCCGACCGTATGGCCAAGTACAACCAACTGCTCCGTATCGAAGAAGAGCTGGGCGCGTTAGCCGTATATGGATACCGGCAAATAAAGTAAACAGCCAAACATTTTGCCGGGTGAAATAAACGCGGTATGTTTGCTGTCCATGAAAACACGTACGTACTACCCCTGGGTGGTAGTGGGATTGCTGTGGTTCGTCGCGCTGCTGAATTATTTAGACAGGCAGATGCTGGCCACCATGCGCGATTCCATGATGATCGATATCGACGACCTCCATTCTGCCGCCAATTTCGGGCGACTGATGGCTGTATTCCTGTGGGTATATGGCTTGATGAGCCCGATGGCCGGTATGATCGCCGACCGGATCAGCCGGAAACGGTTGATCGTCGGCAGCCTCTTCATCTGGTCGCTGGTCACCTTCCTGATGGGGTACGCCACCGGTTATACCGAACTCTATCTGTTACGCGCCCTGATGGGGGTGAGTGAAGCCTTGTACATGCCCGCCGGTTTATCCCTCATCGCGGATTACCACCGGGATAAAACCCGTTCGCTGGCCGTGGGCCTTCATCTGACGGGGCTGTATGTCGGACAGGCGTTGGGTGGTTTTGGCGCTACCTGGGCGGCGATGTCCGACTGGCACACCGTGTTCCATGGCTTTGGCGCTGTGGGGATTGGCTACAGCCTGGTGTTGATGGTGGCGCTCAAGGATTATAAACGCCCGGCGGATATACCCCTGCCGTCCGCGCCGCAAGGAAAGCCTCCTGTCCTGAAGGGGCTTACCCTGTTGTTGTCGAACATCTCTTTCTGGGTGATACTCCTCTATTTCACGGTTCCGAGTTTGCCAGGATGGGCGGTTAAGAACTGGCTGCCCACCTTGTTGTCCGACAGCCTTTCCATCCCGATGCCGCTGGCCGGTCCGCTGGCGACGATGACTACCGCAGGCGCTTCCTTAGTCGGTGTCGTAGCAGGCGGATTATTGTCTGATCGCTGGGTGATGCGTACCGTCCGCGGCCGTGTTTATACCGGCGCCCTCGGCTTGGGGCTGACGATCCCTGCGTTGCTGTTGCTTGGCTTCAGCCATTCGCTGGCGGGCGTTACCCTCGGCGGGCTGTGTTTTGGTCTTGGTTTTGGTATGTTCGATGCGAACAATATGCCGATCGTATGCCAGTTTGTCTCTTCCCGTTACCGGGCTACCGCTTATGGATTGATGAATATGGCGGGTATTTGCTCCGGGGCATTCATCACCAGCCTGCTGGGACGGTCGGTTGATGCCGGGCATCTGGGTCGCGACTTCATTTTGATGGGAGGCGTGGTTGCCCTGGTCATCGCCTTGCAATTGATTGTGCTGCGTCCCCGGTACAGAGATATGCCCGACAGGGAATGAGGCAGTAGTACCGGCTATCCATTATATACAGGGGATTTGCCCTTTTTCCCTTCCACTGCTTCCACTCCCTATGATAATCAGCCACTTATTGTGGAAGAACCCTCATTTTTGGGCGTTTCCTTCCACACTTCCTTCCACTGGTTGGCTTCCGCCATTTGCCGGGGGCAAAAACGTTGTCAGAATCTCAATCTGCATCTGGATGTTGTGCTGTCAACGTCTGGATGTTGGTTGAACAACATCCAGACGTTGACAGCACGAGATCTATATGAAGATTTATCAACATCCGGTTGTTGGAAAAACGCCTGGGAGTAGTCAGCGCAACTCCCAGATGTGATCAGTGCAAATTCTTATGCGTTGATAAAGAGACTCTTAGGGGTTGAAAACTCCCATAGGTAAACGTTTCAACAAACATAGGTGGATGTTTCAACAAACATAGGTGACAGATTGAACAACCACCTATGATTGTTTTAGCCTTCAAAGTGCGTAAATCAGCCAGTGGAAGGATGTGTGGAAGGAGACGCCCAAAAACAAGGGTCCTTCCACAATAAGTGGCTGATTATCATAGGGAGTGGAAGGAGTGGAAGGAAAAAAGGGCAAATCGCCTGTATATATATAGCAAGAAGGTGTGCCAAGGTTACACATCCTCTGAGCGTGCAATCCGCGTGTAGAAACTGGAAAAAGAGTGCCTTTATCGCATAAAAAAAGCAGGAAAAGGTGGCGGTTCGGATTATTCTCCCTATCTTTGTCCCCGCATTTTAATAATCAATTAGTTAAAAAAACGTTTTATGAACAATTACGAGACCGTTTTCATTTTGACTCCCGTTTTGTCTGATGCACAGATGAAGGAAGCGGTAGAAAAGTTCACGACGATCCTGACGAATGAAGGAGCGGAGATTGTGAACGAAGAAAGCTGGGGCCTGCGCAAGTTGGCATATCCCATCGACAAGAAGACCACCGGTTTTTACCAGTTGGTCGAGTTTAAGTCAAACCCTGAGGTAATCGCCAAACTGGAAACCCAGTTCCGTCGCGACGAACGCGTGATCCGCTTCCTTACTTTCCGTCAGGACAAGTATGCTGCCGAATACGCGGCGAAGAGAAGAAACTTGAAGTCATCATCTAAAGAAACAGTAAAGGAGAATTAATTATGGCAGCACCTCAATCAGAAATCAGATATCTGACTCCGCCGTCGGTTGACGTAAAGAAGAAAAAATATTGCCGTTTCAAGAAAAACGGTATCAAGTATATCGATTACAAGGATCCCGAATTCCTGAAGAAGTTCCTGAACGAACAGGGTAAGATCCTTCCGCGCCGTATCACCGGTACTTCGCTGAAGTTCCAACGCCGTATCGCCCAGGCTGTGAAGAGAGCCCGTCACCTGGCGTTGCTTCCTTTTGTAACCGATTTAATGAAATAATTAAGTAGAGAGGAGACAGAATATGCAAGTTATTTTGAAAGAAGATGTAGTAAACTTAGGCTACAAAGACGATATCGTAACAGTAAAGAACGGTTACGGACGTAACTTTCTAATCCCCCAGGGCAAGGCTGTGATCGCTTCGGAATCCGCCAAGAAAGTATTGGCTGAGAACCTGAGACAGCGCGCTCACAAACTGGCCAAGATCAAGGAAGATGCGCAGGCATTGGCTGCGAAGATGGAAGGCGTATCGCTGACGATCGGTGCCAAGACCAGTTCTACAGGTACCATTTTCGGTTCCGTGGGCAATATCCAGGTAGCTGAGGCATTGGAAAAACTGGGTTTCGAGATCGATCGTAAGATCATCTACATCAAAGAATCCGTGAAAGAAGTAGGCAGCTACAAAGCGCTGTTGAAACTGCACAAGGAAGTGTCTGTAGAGATCCCGTTTGAAGTCGTTTCCGAATAAGAAACCATACACATACAGGGAAAGGGTGGATCCGGCAGGGTTCATCCTTTTTTTTATCCCCTGTCGTCTTTTCCCCCCGTTTTTGCCGGTTGCAGCCGGTGTATAAACGCCGTCAGCGGCATTATTTCGATCCCAATAGGGCGAATACTCAGTAAAAAATAGTACATTTGCCCGCAAAACACATACGATATTGCTGTGGGTAACAAGAAATTCCACCATATTAGTCTGATTGTAGCCTGTCTTTTTTTCCTTCCCGTCGCGCATGCGAATGACCGGGTCTTTACCATCGTGGTGGATGCCGGACATGGGGGGAGAGACCCCGGAGCCAGAGGGAGCGGAATCAATGAGAAAGATATCAACCTGGCCGTCGCCCTCAAATTCGGCAAGTTGATTACGGATAATTGCCGGGATGTGAAGGTGGTTTATACCCGTGATACCGACCGGTTCATCGAACTCGACGAACGCGCCAATATCGCCAACAGGCATAAGGCGGACCTCTTTGTCTCCATCCATGCCAATGCCATCAAAGGGAAAGCGATCAAAGGAACGGAGACTTATACGCTGGGGTTGGCCCGCAGCGATGAGAACCTGGAAGTCGCCATGCGTGAGAACTCCGCCATCCTGCTCGAGGACAACTACCTGCAAAAATACGAAGGGTTTGATCCGGCGTCTTCCGAATCGTATATCATCTTCGAGTTTATGCAGAACAGGCATATGGAGCAGAGTATCAGCCTGGCTTCCGAAATCCAGAAAGCCTTCGTAGCCTCCCGGCGTACCGACCGCGGGGTGCGGCAGGCGGGTTTCCTGGTCTTGCGGAAAACGAGTATGCCCAGCGTATTGGTGGAATTGGGGTATATGACCCATGCCGAAGAAGTACGGTACATGAACTCTGCCAACGGGCAGAAGCAGCTGGCGGAATCGCTCTATAAGGCTTTTGCCAGGTATAAGCGCGAATACGACCGGAAGCAGGGTATGGTGTCCGGCCTTCCCGATCTTCCGGTGGATACAGATGTGCAGGAAGAGGCCGTGCTGACGGATGCGCCGGCAACTCCTCCGGCAGCATCGCAGGCGGCGCCAGGCGTCATCCTCTATAAAGTACAGATTCTGGCATCCGAAAAGAAACTGTCCGAAAAATCTCCCCTGCTGAAAGGCTATAAGGCCGATTATTATGTGGAGAACGGTCTGTATAAATATACGTATGGGTCTTCAACCAATGAAAAAGAGATCCTGCAACTGAGGCGGCAGCTCGCCGGCAAATTCAAGGGCGCGTTTGTCATCTCTTTCCGTGACGGTAAAAAAGTAACCAGGTAACAACTAATTTGTGACGTAATGAAAACGAATTTCTCCAAAGAGGCAAAAATAGGGTTAGTGTCTGTCTTCAGTCTGGCATTGCTGTATGTGGGTGTGAATTATTTGAAAGGGATCAACCTGTTCAAGCCATCCAACCACTATTTTGTCACCTTCAATAATGTGAAGGATGTGACTGTTTCCAGTCCTGTTTATGTGGAAGGCTTTAAGGTGGGGTTGGTGCGAAGCATCGAATACGACTATTCGACCACGGATAAGATCCGGGTGGAGATCGGGCTGGATGATGCGATGCGTATCAATAAAGACAGCTATATCACCATCGTGAAAACCTTGTTGAGCGGCGCCGAGCTGCATATCCACCTGAATAAATACGTGTCGGAGTACCTGAAACCCGGCGCGGTGATCGAAGGACGGATGGGTGATGACATGATGCAGGCCGTACAGGACAAGCTCCTGCCGGGTGTGGAAGCGCTCCTGCCGAAGATCGACTCTATCATGACGGGCTTGCAGACGCTGGTGAACCATCCCGCCCTGGCGCAGTCGTTCGACCATATCGAAAAGACGACGGGAAACCTGGAAGTGTCCACCCGGCAGTTGAACCGCTTGTTGGCGGATGACGTGCCTGTGATCGTAGGCAACCTGAAAACCGTCACCGGCAATTTCACCGAAGTGAGTGCGCACCTGAAAGACCTGGATTTGGCCATGACGCTTAATTTGGTCAATAGCACATTGGCAAACCTGAAGATGACTACCGATAAGCTGAACGCTACCGACAATTCACTGGGGCTGCTGCTGAACGACAAAGGGCTGTATAATAACCTCAACAGCGCCACGGATAATGCGTCGCAATTGTTGTTGGATTTGCGGCAAAACCCGAAGCGTTACGTCCATTTCTCTGTTTTCTGAAAAAAGAAATTTTCGGGCTGCTTTCTGCGTAATTTAGAATCATTCTAATTAGGAAGAACAAGCGGTCGGCTGTGGAAAAAGCGTCTATAAGGCGTTAACGGTTAGTTCCATACGTCTTTTTTCATAAGTAAATAGTTGGAAAAAAATAAGGGATAAACACTCCCGAAAACCACCGTAAACAAAGCCGTTGCACCTGGTGGTTTGCTTCAAGTGTTTGGTAATCAGACGGATGCATGTAAGTGCTTGAGCCTAAATGCGGTATTAAAAAGCAAGTTTTTTAAGCGGAAAAAACGTTTTTTTTTTAAGATTTTAATTCCAAACTTTGTCCTCTCGATCAAGTTATGTAAGGAGTAATCAGCTATGCAAACTAACCATCAAATATTGTGGGGGCAATGCCTGGCAGTTATTAAAGATAATGTCTCTGAGGCAGTTTTTAATACCTGGTTTATGCCCATTGTCCCCCTGGCCATCGAAGGGAATAAATTGACCATACAAGTTCCCAGCCAGTTTTTTTATGAATACCTGGAAGAGAAATATGTCAATATCTTACGGGTAACGCTGCACCGGGTCATCGGTACAGGCGCGACCCTGAACTACCGGGTGATGGTGGACCGTTCCAATGGCCGGACGATCGATTATCCGGGTGATGAAAGCTCGACAGCCGTCCAGAAGGTTACTCCCAAAAATGCGAACAAAGTGCCGGATACCTTTACCCAGCCTATGGTACAGGACCTGGATCCGCAATTGAATCCCAAGAACAACTTCGACAACTTTTTTGAAGGAGCAAGCAATATCCTGACACGCTCGGCGGGTGAGGCTGTGGCCGCCAATCCGGGAAAGACCACCTATAACCCGCTGTTTATCTACGGGCCGTCGGGCGTGGGAAAGACGCACCTCTGCCATGCGATCGGGACGCGTATCCGCGAACTCTATCCGGAGAAAAGGGTACTCTATGTGTCGTCGCATCTCTTCCGCGTACAATATACAGATGCGATCCGCCGGAATACGACGAACGATTTCCTGAATTTCTACCAGAGCATCGATGTGCTCCTGTTGGATGATATCCAGGAACTGACGGGGTTGGAGAAAACGCAATATACCTTCTTCCATATATTTAACCACCTCCACCAGTTGGGAAAGCAGTTGGTGCTGACGTCGGATAAGGCTCCCATCGACTTGCAAGGGATGGAAGAGCGCCTGATTACCCGCCTGAAATGGGGGCTGACGGCGGAACTGAAACGTCCCGACATCGAACTGCGGAAAAAGATACTTCGCAAAAAGATCAGCGACGACGCGATCCCGGTGCCGGATGAAGTGGTGGACTATATCGCCGAGAGTGTCACGCAGAATGTCCGCGACCTGGAAGGTATCCTGGTGTCGTTGAACGCACATGCCGTTATCAAAAACAAAGAAATCGATATGGCATTGGCGAAGCGGGTGATCAGCCAGGTGGTACGCGTAGAGAAAAAACAATATTCCGTGCAGGATATCCAGGCCGTGGTATGCCGGTATTTCGACCTGGAGATGTCGTTGCTGCAAACAAACTCGCGCAAGCAGGAAATTGTGCAGGCCAGGCAGATCACCATGTATCTGTCGAAAAAATATACCGATTGTTCCTTTTCCCTGATTGGCAAAATGGTGGGGAAGAAAGACCATGCGACCGTGTTGTATGCGTGTAAGACGATCAAAGACCAGATCGAAACAAGCAAGGCGGTACGTTCTTCCGTGGAAGAAATCGAATGTATGTTGAAATTATAGATTCAGTTAGGTATGTTAATATGTTAAGGATATGCTCGTATGAGTGTATCCTTTCTTTTTTTATACAGCGGATAAGAAGAGTGGTTTTCTAAATGGAAAACATTTCAAGTTGAATGAAAATTTAAATAGCTGTCTGTTAGTGTATTGTGAAATTATTTGGAAAACTTTTCAACAGAACTGCTTTTTTCTTTGTTATTATTTGGCAATGAGGCAAAGTCTTCCTAAACTTGCAGTCTCAATCTGAAGTGAACATACTCAAATTAATTTTATACCGTGAATAAAAAGATTTTTACTTTTGACGAAGCGTACAAAGCCTCCCTGCAGTACTTTACCGGTGACGAATTGGCCGCTAAGGTTTGGGTGAACAAGTACGCCCTGAAAGATGCTTTCGGTAATATTTACGAAGGATCGCCGGCTGATATGCACCATCGGTTGGCTTCCGAGATTGCCCGTATGGAGGCGAAGTATCCGAACCCTTTGTCCGAAAAGGAACTGTTTGATCTGTTTGACCATTTCCGGTATATCGTACCGCAAGGCAGCCCGATGACGGGGATCGGGAATGAATTCCAAATCGCCTCCCTGTCCAACTGTTTTGTGATCGGCCTGGATGGCGAAGCCGACTCCTACGGCGCCATCATCCGGATTGATGAAGAACAGGTACAGCTGATGAAACGCCGGGGCGGGGTAGGGCATGACCTGTCGCATATCCGCCCGAAAGGATCACCCGTGAAAAACTCGGCGCTCACTTCTACCGGCCTGGTGCCTTTTATGGAACGTTATTCCAATTCCACCCGTGAGGTGGCGCAGGATGGGCGGCGCGGCGCCCTGATGCTGAGCGTATCCATCAAGCATCCCGATTCGGAATCGTTTATCGACGCGAAGATGACGGAAGGCAAGGTGACCGGCGCGAATGTGTCGGTAAAGATTGACGACGATTTTATGAACGCCGTGATAAACGGTACTCCCTACCGCCAGCAATACCCGGTCAATGCCGCCGACCCGATGACGGTAAAAGAAATAGATGCCGCCGAATTGTGGGATAAGATTATCCACAATGCCTGGAAATCGGCCGAACCCGGCGTGCTGTTCTGGGATACGATCCTGAAGGAATCGGTTCCCGACTCGTATGCCGACCTCGGATTCCGTACCGTATCCACCAATCCGTGCGGCGAGATACCGCTCTGCCCGTATGACAGTTGCCGGTTGTTGGCGATCAACCTCTACTCCTACGTAGTGAAACCGTTTACCAAAGAGGCTTCTTTTGATTACGACCTTTTCCGGAAACATGTGGCGCTGGCGCAACGCATCATGGACGATATCATCGATCTGGAAACGGAAAAGATCGCCCACATCCTGGAAAAGATCGATTCGGATCCCGAATCGCATGAGGTGAAAGATGCGGAACGCCACCTGTGGGAGAAGATCCAGCGGAAAACGTTGATGGGACGCCGTACGGGGGTGGGTATCACTGCCGAAGGCGATATGATCGCCGCCCTGGGCTTGCGTTACGGATCGGAAGAAGCGATCGAATGTGCGGAGAATATCCAAAAAACATTGGCGATAGCCGCCTACCGTTCGTCGGTGGATATGGCTAAAGAACGGGGCGCCTTTGAGATATACGATGCGAAGCGGGAAGAGCAGAACCCCTTCATCAACCGCCTCCGGGAAGCCGATCCGCAGTTGTATGACGATATGGTGAAATACGGGCGTCGTAACATCGCCTGCCTGACCATCGCCCCGACGGGCACCACCAGCCTGATGACGCAGACTACTTCAGGCATCGAACCGGTGTTCCTGCCGGTGTATAAACGCCGCCGCAAAGTGAACCCGAACGACACTTCCGTGCGCGTTGATTTCGTGGACGAGACAGGGGATGCCTGGGAAGAATTTACGGTGTTCCACCATAAGTTCGTCACCTGGATGCAGGCGACGGGACATTCGGTCACCAAAAAGTACTCACAGGAAGAGATCGAACAACTGATCGCCGAATCGCCTTACTATAAGGCGACTTCCAATGATGTGGATTGGATGCAGAAGGTTCGCATGCAGGGACGGGTGCAGCAATGGGTGGATCATTCGATCAGCGTAACGATCAACCTGCCGGCCGACGCTACCGAAGAACTGGTGAACTCCCTCTATATCGAAGCATGGAAATGCGGATGCAAAGGGTGTACGGTGTATCGGGATGGATCACGTTCGGGTGTGCTGCTGGCTGCCGACGATAAAAAGAAAAAAGACGATTGCAACTGCATGGAACCGCCGGTGATTGTCTATACCCGTCCCCGGGAGCTTGAAGCCGATGTGGTACGCTTCCAGAACAACCGCGAGAAGTGGATCGCTTTCATCGGCCTGTTGAACGGACGGCCGTATGAGATCTTCACCGGGTTGGCCGACGACGACGAAGGGATCATGTTGCCGAAGAATGTTCACAAAGGAACGATCCTCAAGAGCTATGATGAGAACGGCGTGAAGCATTACGACTTCCAGTTCCGTAACAAACGTGGGTATAAGATGACGATCGAAGGCCTCGACGGTAAGTTCGATCCGGAATTCTGGAACTATGCCAAGCTGATCTCCGGGGTGTTGCGCTACGGTATGCCCATCGACCAGGTGATCAAGCTGGTACAGGGCATGGAACTCGACAACGAGACCATCAACACCTGGAAGAACGGGGTGGAACGTGCACTGAAAAAATACATGCCGGAAGGAATGGAGGCAAAAGGGCAGCGATGTCCGGTCTGCGACAAGGAGACCGTCGTGTTCCAGGAGGGCTGCCTCACCTGCCTCAACTGCGGGGCTTCCAAGTGCGGCTGATCCTGCGGGATGAGATCCATCAGACGGATAAAGGTGCATGCACATGCAATCTTTATCCGTCTTTTTCTTTTCCCTATAAAGAATAGTTTGTATTTTCGCTATTGAACTAACACGATTATGATGAAGATTACATTTCATATCAACTTTCATACGGTCTGGGGACAAAAGGTTTGCATCGTGGGGTCTGTCCCGCAGTTGGGATCGTGGGAACCAACCTTGGCTCAGGAGATGGAATATACCGGGGATGGCAACTGGATGCTCCGGCTGGAACTGCGGGATGAGGTGCCTTTTATCGAATATACGTATTTTCTGCGTGTGAACGACAGGCAGTTTTTCGAAGAATGGGAGAAACCTCACCGGGTGGAGTTCGACTGCCGTTCATCCGCTTATGCGCTTTACGACTATTGGCAGACGCGACCGGCTACCCCGGCTTTTTACACGACGGCCTTCACCAAGAGCCTGTTCGCCCATTCCGGTTCGGAGCAGGAGCCGGTGGTGCGAAGCGGCAAACGACTGATCGTCAAAATATATGCCCCACGGGTGGAGAAGCATCAGCAGGTTGCCATTACGGGAAATCAGGCCTGCCTCGGACACTGGCAACCGGCACAGGCGTTGGCGCTCCATTGCAATGCCTGTCCTGAATGGCAGATCGAACTGGATGCGGATGAGATCTCCTGGCCGTTGGAATATAAATTCCTGGTCCGGGAGAAGGATACGCCCCAACCGCACTATTGGGAGAAGAACGAGAACCGTGTCCTCTCCCTCCCTCCTCAGCAGGCGGGTGAAACGGTGGTCGTATCCGGTCTTGCTTTCCGTGACGACCTCCCTCCCTGGCGGTGTGCCGGTTCCGTGATCCCGGTCTTCTCCCTGCGCTCGGAAAACAGTTTCGGCGTGGGTGACCTGGGCGACCTGCACCTGCTGGTGGACTGGGTGAGGCTCACGCACCAGCGGATCATCCAGGTGCTGCCGGTGAATGATACCACCATGTCGCATACCTGGTCGGATTCCTATCCGTACAGCGCGATTTCGATCTATGCCCTTCATCCGATGTATATCAGCCTGCCGATGATGGGCGGGTTGGCCGATCCCGGACGCGCCGCTTGGTATGAAGGCATCCGCCGGGAGCTGAACGCAAAAGATACAGTGGATTATGAGGCGGTGAACATACATAAGCTGGCTTATTGCCGCGCCTTCTTCGAACAGGAAGGGAAGGCATGGCTGGAAACGCCGGCCTACGACGCTTTCTTCCGGCAGAACGAACACTGGCTGGTTCCCTATGCCGCCTACTGTTACCTGCGGGACCGTTTCCATACCTCCGACTTTTCACAATGGGAAGGGTATGCCTCCTATGATGCCGGACAGATCACCCGTCTGACGGCGCAAGGGACGGAGGCATGGCCGGAGATCGCTTTCACCTTTTTCCTGCAATACGTGCTGCACACACAGTTCAAGGCCGTGTCCGATTATGCCCGCCAACAGGGTGTGGTGCTGAAAGGCGATCTGCCGATCGGCGTTAACCGTACCAGTGTGGATGCCTGGATCGAACCGCACTACTTTAATATGAACGGCCAGGCGGGTGCTCCGCCCGATGATTTCTCCCTGATCGGTCAGAACTGGATGTTCCCTACCTACAACTGGGAGGTGATGGAGACCGATCATTTCCGGTGGTGGAAAAGCCGTTTCCGGAAACTGGAAGATTACTTCGACTGTTTCCGGATCGATCATATCCTGGGCTTTTTCCGTATCTGGGAGATCCCTGCCGGGTATGTGCAGGGGTTATGCGGCCATTTCAACCCGGCGCTGCCGCTGTCACCGGAAGAGATCGAGCAGTATGGCGTTCCCTTCCATCGGGCAGCATATACCACGCCGCACCTGCACCGGAAATACCTGCCCGAATTGTTTGGCGACCTGTCGGACGAGGTGGAACAAACCTGGCTGGCACAGGCTCCGGACGGTTATCTGACGCTGAAACCCTGCTGCGATTCACAACAGAAGATCGAACGGTTGTTTGCCGGAAAAGGCGATCCCTCTTCCCTCCGCATCCGGGAAGGATTATATACGATAGCCAATGAGGTGCTGTTCCTGCTCGATCCGTACAAGGCGGATTCGTACCACCCCCGCATATCAGCCAGCCAGTCGTATATCTATAAAGAACTGGACGTGACGGACAGGTATGCCTTCGATCATTTGTACTGGGACTTTTTCTATCATCGCCATAACGATTTCTGGAAAGCGCGAGCGTATGAGCGCCTGACACCGCTGGTAGCTTCCACCGGGATGCTGATCTGCGGGGAAGACCTGGGGATGATCCCGCAATCGGTTCCCGAAGTGATGCATAAACTGCAGATACTGACTCTGGAGATCGAACGGATGCCGAAGGTTTCGCATCGCGCATTCACCGACCTGCCCAATCTTCCCTATCTGTCCGTTTGCACCACCTCTACCCATGATATGTCGCCACTCAGAAGCTGGTGGAAAGAAGATCCGGAGAAAACACAGCAGTATTATCACCAGGTCCTGCACCGGGAAGGTATGGCGCCGGTTGAGTGTACGGCTGATGTGGCTGCGCAAATCGTAAAAAACCATCTTGATGCACCGTCCATGCTCACCATCCTGCCATTGCAGGACTGGTTGGCGACGAACGATGCCCTGAGGCGCGCCGACTGTGAGGCGGAACGTATCAATGTGCCCGCCAATCCGTTCAACTACTGGTGTTACCGTATGCACCTGACGCTGGAAGAATTGCTGGATGCCGACGGACTGAACGCGTCTATCCGATCCATGATTGCTGTTGCTGACAGGAAATAAACGAAGCCTGTTTTTCCTGACACACATTTACCAACAATTGAATACATATGAAAAACCGGAATGCTTTACTACTGACATGTTGTTGTTTACAATGGATGAATGTCGCCGTCGCAACAGCCCAATACGAGCAACTGTTGCACAAATCGTATGCGGAATGCCGTCCGTCGCTCGATAGTTGTCTATCCGTATTTGAGAAGAAATATCCGCAGGTGGAAGCTCATTTTGCCGCATGGGAGGAGGTGAAAGCCTTCGCCCGCAAACAGGGAGACCGCCGCTTGGAAGTGATGGGGCAGCTGTTTCGCGTGCATGTATATCGCTATCATTATATGACGGATGAACCTGCCATGATCGACTCCCTGATCATGTACTACCAGGAACTGTATGATGCCGCGGAGAAAATAGCCTTCCCGGAGGTACAGGCGTTATGCCTGAAATCGATGGCGGAGGCTTACTACTGGCAGTTGGCGAACTATGATGCTTCGTTCGACTGCTGTTACCGGATGTCTGAGATCCTGGAGCACATCCCCGATAAGGCTTTTCCCGATAAAAAATACTGCCTCTATTTTATCGGTACCCTGTACCGGCGTTTTCAGGAATACGAAACGGCGATGGCCTACTTTCGCAGGGCGATGGAGGTACAGGTGGATATGACGGTCGACCGGTTGGTTAACGACCAGATGACCACGTTCAACTCTATCGGCGGCTGTTTTTTTCAGTTGGGAATGCCGGATTCTTCGGCATACTACTACCAGATGATCATCGACGAAAAGATCATCCCGGACAACCATGTATGGAAGGTGATCGCGCGGTCGAACCTGGGGGAATGTTTGTACAAACGGGGCGATTATACACAGGCGATCCCTCTCCTGATGCAGGCTGTAGAAAACATGCCCCAGTACGACGATTATGGGTTCGCGGCCGCTTCGGCCGTTATCCTGGCGATGATCCACATGCAGCAGGACCAACTGCCGGAAGCATACAGGTTGCTGCAACTGGCGGACCGCTACCGCGATCGGGCCTGGTCGCTCGACTGGATGCGCGATTGGTATGCCGGCATGAGCCGTTATTTCCTCTTACGTGGTCAGGTACGGCAATCGGCTCTCTACCAGGATTCGGTGATTATGGCCGAACGGGATTACTACAAAAAGAACAATGCTCTCCAGTTACTGCGCACCCAGCAGCATCAATGGGCGTTGGAGCATCAACTTCAGGAAGAAGCGTTGATGACCGAGCAATTGCACAACGACTACTACCGGAAAGGGATGGCATGGCTCTTTTTCAGCGCCATCGTATTGCTGATCGGCGGCGGGATCTGCCTGTTGCTTTATACCCGTAAACGGGCGGCTTACCGCGAACTGGCACGCAAAAGCAAGGAATGGGCGAAAGCGTACGACCTGAACCATGCGGAGGAATCCGCTCCGGTGGATGAGGTGAACAGCAGCCAGGCCAAGCTGATGGAGCAGGTGTATGAACAGTTTGATCGCCACCGGCTGTTTACCGAATCAGACCTCTCCCTGAGTATGCTGGCCGATCTGCTGGATACCAACCGAAGTTATTTGTCGGATACGATCAACCGGACTACCGGCAAGCACTTCAACCAGTTCGTTAATGAGTACCGGGTGAAGGAAGCGGTCCGCAAATTGTCCGATCCGGCCTGTGACAAATACTCCATCGACCAGATTGCCGCCGATACGGGTTTCGCCACCCGCAAGACCTTGTATGAAGTGTTTAAACGTTCGACCGGCCTTTCGCCTTCCGATTTTAAGAAAAACCGGGATGGTGAGGCCTGAAAACCTCCCGATTGATAAAAATGTGGTTACAATTGATCAATTGTTACAAGTCGTATTTGGTAAGATGTTACTTTTACATACGAGTCAGACAGCATAAAACAACTGTTTAATTCGTTTAGCTAACCTGAATCCAAATACGAATACCTGTGAAGGTTAATCACCGGGAGGTTGACGTTCCAACCAAAAAACACCTCCCGTTCATGCGTGATAGTGGACGAAAGCACTTTTTGCCATGAAGTAATCCGGGGGGAAGATGTGGATATCTTCCTCCCGGAGTTGTGTTGGATCGTCCGGACAGCCAAAAAAAACCGATATTGCTTGGTGGAACAAAAACGGAACATTATTTTTACTTCATTAAACAGACTGACGGATGATCACGAAAATCGTTTTGGAAGAGATGCGCTTTTATGCTTACCATGGCGTAGGCGAACAGGAAAGGAAAGTGGGCAACCGGTTCACGGTTCACCTGGTGATGACGGCCGATCTCCGGCAGGCGGTTGCCTCCGACCGTATCGAGGATACGATTCATTACGCACAGGCTTATGAGGTGGTGAAGGCGGAGATGGCTGTCCCTTCCGCCTTGCTGGAGCATGTGGGCGGACGAATCCTGGCAGCGCTGAAACGCCGTTTCCCGCAACTGGCTGAGGTGGAAGTGAAGGTGTCGAAAGCCTGTCCGCCTTTCGGCGGGGATGTTCGTTCGGCCTCCGTGATTCTTATCGAAAAATATGGGTAACGTATGGAGTAAATCCATTATCTTTGCAGCCTTACATTAAGAAGAACCCCTATGGCATTTACCAACAACGTGATGATTGTCCGCCACGAGTTATTGGCAAATTTAGTAAAGCTCTGGAAAGAGAACCAGTTGATAGAACGGATAGACCGGTTGCCGATCGAACTGACGCCCCGGAAAGCGAAAGTGCAGGGCCGTTGTTGCGTGCACAAGGAACGGGCGGTATGGAGATACAAATCATTTCCTTTGTTAGGGTTCGACATGCAGGACGAAGAGGATGAACTGACCCCGCTCTCCGAGTTTGCCCGCCGTGCGCTGTTGCGCGACAAGATCACCAAGGAGAATCTGATGTGCGTAATCGATGAGGCCTGCTCGTCGTGTGTGTCGGTCAATTATGAGATCACCAACCTCTGCCGGGGATGTGTGGCGCGTAACTGCTACATGTCCTGCCCGAAGGATTCCATCCGCTTCAAAAAGAACGGGCAGGCGGAGATCGACCATGATACCTGTATCAGTTGCGGGAAATGCCACCAGAGCTGTCCCTATCACGCGATCGTCTATATCCCCATCCCCTGCGAAGAAGTATGCCCGGTAAAAGCCATCAGCAAAGATGAATACGGGGTGGAGCATATCGACGAAAGCAAATGTATCTACTGCGGTAAATGTATCAACGCCTGTCCGTTCGGGGCGATCTTCGAAATATCACAGGTATTCGATATCCTGCAGAGCCTGCGCAACAGGGAACGGATGGTGGCCATTGTGGCGCCGGCGGTACTGGCGCAGTTCAAGTCGCCGATCGAACAGGTCTATGGCGCGATCAAAGCGATCGGTTTTACCGACGTGGTCGAGGTGGCGCAGGGGGCGATGGATACCACCTGCCACGAAGGGGCGGAGTTGATGGAAAAACTGCACGAAGGACAACCCTTTATGACTACCAGTTGCTGCCCTTCCTATATCCAGTTAGCCGAGAAGCACATTCCGGATATGAAGAAATACATTTCGTCCACCGGTTCGCCGATGTACTATACCGCCCAACGGGTGAAGAAACAGTATCCCGATGCTAAAGTCGTGTTTGTTGGTCCGTGCGTGGCCAAGCGAAAAGAGGTGCGGATGGATCCGAATGTGGATTACGCGATGACTTTCGAAGAACTGGGCTCCATCCTGAAAGGGCTGGATATCCGGTTTGAGGAGACGCAAACCTACTCCGTGTTGTTCACCTCCAGCCGGGAAGCGCATGGGTATGCCCGTAGCGGAGGAGTAATCAACGCCGTGAAAACCTACCTGAAAGACGACACTGTGAACGCCGTGCAGGTGGCCAATCTCACCAAGAAAAATGTCGCCCTGCTGCGTACCTACGCCAAGACAGGAAAGGCTCCCGCCCGTTTCATCGAAGTCATGGCCTGTGAAGGCGGTTGCGTAACCGGCCCGTGTACCTACGCCGAGAGCACACCGGCGCAGAAATTGTTAATCAAAGAACTAACGTAAACTAAATCATACACACATTACCAGATGGATAACCTGTTACCTTTTGCCTTGCTTTGTTTCACCTCGTTCTTCACGCTTACCAATCCGCTGGGAACGATGCCTGTATTCCTCACCATGACAAGTGGGATGGAGGATGCCGAACGGAAGAGTATCGTCAAGCGGGCAACGATTGTTGCCTTCATCACCATCATCACCTTTACCTTCTGCGGACAGTTGCTGTTCCAACTGTTCGGCTTGTCCACCAATGGATTCCGCATCGCGGGCGGGATCATCATCTTCGCCATCGGCTATGATATGTTGCAGGCGAAATATACCAGTGTCAAACTGCGGAAGGAGGAGATCAAGACGTATGCCGACGATATCTCCGTCACACCCCTCGCCATTCCGATGTTATGCGGGCCAGGCGCTATTGCCAACGCCATCATGTTGATGGATGATGCGACTACCCTTGCCCGGAAAGGGATCCTTGTCGGGTCGATCGCGTTCGTGTATTTCGTTACCTTCCTTGTACTTCGTGCTTCCACCCGGTTGGTGAAACTGATCGGTGAGACGGGCAACAACGTGATGATGCGCCTGATGGGTCTGATCCTGATGGTGATCGCCGTCGAATGTTTCGTGAGCGGCGTCCGTCCGATCCTGACGGATATTATCCGCCAGGCGCAGCTATAACCGCTTCAATCCCCTTTCGGCGATATAGACGCCACCGATAATCAACGCCGAGCCGGCCATGGCGATCGGTGTGATCGTTTCGTGCAATACAATGGCGGAGGTGAGCAGGGTGATCAGGGGCATGAAGTAGATGTAGTTGGATGTGGTGACAGCACCCAGTTCCTTCATGGCGGTATTCCACAGGAAATAACAGAGGAAAGATGCGACCAGCCCCAGGAAGAGCAGGTTCAGTCCCACTACTGGTCGCAGGAAAGTGGCCGGAGCGGTAGTGATCGGTTCGAAAAGGAATACCGGCAGGAGGGTCAGCATCCCGTAAAAGAATACCTTCCGGGTGATGAATAAGATCGGATAGCGGGTGTCGAGCAATTTCAGGATCAGCCCGTAGAATGCCCAGGCCAGCGCGGCGAGCATGGTAAGCAGGTCGCCAGCCGGGCTGATCCGGAGGATAAAACTACCGTTGAACACCACCAGGGATACTCCTGCCAATGCGATCAGCGAGCCGGTGATCAGCCGGGAAGCCAACCGTTCGTTTTTCCGGAAAAAATAGAGGACGAAAGCCGTCAGGATAGGAGCGGTGCAGAGGAGGAGGGAGACGTTGGACGCCAATGTGATCTTCAGCGCCGTGTTTTCGGCAATGAAATACAGGGAACCGCCACAGATACCTGCGCCCGCCATCAACAGCTCGTCGCGTCCGCTTTTCGCCAGCAGTCGTCTGCCGGTAAAGAACCAGATGCAGACATATGCCAGCAGGAAACGGTACAACAGGATCTCGGCCGGGCTAAGACCCTGTTCCAGCAGTAGCTTGGTGGAAACGAATGTCGTTCCCCAAACGACGACGGTGAACAGGGCCATCCCGTGATACCAGAGGGCGTGGTTCCTCCCTTCCATTCCTTATTTCGTGTAAGCGCGGTCGCTCAGGAAGTCCACCATGTTGACGATGGCGCGGCTGCAAACCGGACAGAAGGGTACCAGGTCGCGCATCATGCAATGATCCATCGGGCGATAAATGCCCTTGGACAGGTACCCGGCGCCTTCGAACACCCCGATAGAGTCTTTATGGGCATCGTCCAGCGGGGTGGGGATGGGGAGTCCGGCGGGCAACATGTTTTTCCATTTCTTGTCGAAATTCACCAACGTGGTGATATTGGGTTCCCAGGGTTCATGCTTGATGTTGTAGAAGGAGGCTTCGTCGTATGCCACTTCGGATTGGAAGTACTCATCGGCAAGGCCGGCAAAGCTGTGGCCGAACTCATGCACGAATACCTCCTGTGTTTTCTGGTTGTGTGCCGTACCGATCGCATAGAAATTATACATCCCGCCACCGCCGTACCGTTCCTCGTTCACCAGGATGAAGATGGCGTCGCAGGGGACGTTCCATACGGCGTCGCGGATCGACTTCATATCGGGTGTCGTCAGGTAACGACTTACCCCGAATGTGTAGAATCCGGAGTTCAGGGCGGTATTCTTGTAGATGCCTTCACCCGACATATCGGTACCCGATTCTTCGGAGACCACATTCACGGCCCATACGTTGAAGTCTTCACGGTGGTTATGGAAAGGAGCGGTCTTGAACAGCGACTCGGTGAACAGGTTGGCATCTTTCAAAAACAACTCCTGCTCGGCAGCGGTGTATCCTTCGCCGATGAATACGAGATCCACTTTCTTCGCCGGTTCGCCTTTGTATTGTACCTGGGTTACTTTGTTATCCTTCAGTTTGCCTCTGTCGATAAAGATGCTGGTGGGATCCACGTCCAGTTTCATCAGGGGATGGAATTGCATGTCTTCTTTTTCCCGTCCGGTTATTTCAAGCACAATGGGCGATTTGGGGTAGGGGATGGATACGCTGTTTGTCCACGATTGTATTTCCACGGCCGCCTGTTCGGTGGTGCGCCATTCTTCAAACAGCGTGTTGAATCCGCGGGAGTAGATCAGCTTGTTGGATGCTTTGTCATACACATTGACATGGTATCCTCCGTAATTGAGCTCGTCGATCAGGTTTTTTACCGGGCCTCCCCAAAAAGGTTCTTCCCTCATTTGTTGCAGGGCGGCAGCCTGTGTCCGGTTGTTGCCGCTTAACGCGAAATCAACCCGAAGGCTTTTTTTCTCGAAATATTTGTCAAAGTCGCCCTGCGCCTGGCAACCGACGGAAGCTAACAGGAAAAATAACAGAAACGGAAAGATAGTTCTCATAACAGGATCGTTTTATTAGTATATAATAAGAGGCAAATATAGATGATTTTGGTTTTTGATGAGTGGACAGATGCGTTTTTATGTGTTTATTATCAAAAGAAATGTACCTGAACCCTACATAGGCGGGAGAATGGCAGGATGAGGGAGCCACTATCGTCCACTACAGGAAGAAGTATCGTCAACATACGGATCGTCTGTTACCGGCATGCGGAAGAACTAATCTTCCCACAAGGGTGGAAACATCTTCCCACCACTGTGGAAACATCTTCCCACCCTTGTGGAAACATGTTCCCACAAGGGTGGGAAGATTAAAGCATCCTTATCGCGACATTTCTTTTTCCTGTTGTTGACAAAAGAAGTGCCTGTTGTTGACAAGAGAAGGTTCCTGATCTGGTAGTAGATGCCGCTTATGCGGATTGAAGGAGGGATGTGTGATTGCCGGTACCGCTTTTTTACTGCTTTTCAATCAGTGCGATGTCACAATGGGTAACCGTTCCTTCTTTTACGGTAAACGGTACTTCCTCCACATAGCCTTCAAACCATTAATAAAACCTTGCAATCAATTGTTTGGCATGTTTTGGACGAACGGGACGGCGGAAAAACGTTTGATTCCGCGCAGATAAAACAAGGCAAGCATACTTTGTGGAAGCAGTTCGGGCAACATCGGGCTTATTGTTTGTCTCAGGTTCGCTTTCCGAATGTCGGCATAGTGTGGCTTCAGTGCATGGTACGCCCGGCGCGCCTCATACACGGCTTTGGCATTGGCCGGATGCCCGGCGACCAGGAACTTGGCGGCGGCGATATAATCCAGCCAGAAGCGGCGGCGCATTACCGGGGCTAATTCCTTTTCGGGCAGGTTCTTGTACAGCATCAACAGGTTGTTGCGGAAATTGAGGAAGGTTTTCCGCGGGCTCTCCGTCTGCAACGTGGCTCCTCCCACATGATAAACCACGGATTGGGGCGTGCACAGGATGCGGTAACCGCGGTTCCGGAGCCGCCAGCACAGATCAATCTCTTCCTGATGGGCAAAGAAGGTGGCGTCTAATCCGCCTTCCTGCAGATAGACGGAGGTGCGGATAAACAAACAGGCTCCGCTGGCCCACAGCAGATCGGCGGGAGCGTCGTACTGCCCATTGTCTTCTTCCACCACATGCAGGATACGTCCCCGGCAGAATGGATAGCCGTATTTGTCGAGGTATCCACCGCAGGCGCCGGCATATTCGAAGGCCGACCGGTGGCGGTGCGACCGTATCTTGGGTTGTACACAGGCGATAGCCGGTGTGCTGTCCAAAGTCGCCAGCGGGGCGTCGAGCCAACCGTCGGTCACCTCCACATCGCTGTTTAGCAGCACGGTATAGGGGGATGTGATCTGTTGAATCGCTCGGTTGTAACCTTCCGCAAAACCATAATTCCGATCCAGCCGGATCAGGCGGACGGAAGGGAAACGTTCTTGCAGCAGGGCGACGGAATCATCGGTAGATCCATTGTCGGCTACCACCACCTCGGCGATGCTGTCGGGACTGTATCGCAATACGCCGGGAAGGAAGGTGTCCAGCAGCGATCGTCCGTTCCAGTTCAGGATGACGACGGATACGCGCTTGGCGGGTATGTGGGCAACAGGTTGATCCATGCGTATCAGGGGGTTGATGTGGGCCGTTTGTGCTTCCAGCGCTTATGTGTCCACAGCCAGAAGGCCGGATTGCGCAGGATACTCTGCTCCATCCGGCGGGCATACTGTTCGGTGATCCAGTTCTCGGGCGTATTCCGTGCTTCTGCCGTGATCAGTTGCATATCCACCGTATAATATCCCCTCCGTTTTTTCTGTACGTCGAGGAATATAACCGGCAGATCCAGTTTGCGGGCGATGCGTTCTGGGCCGTTCAGGATGGATGATTCCTGGTTCAGGAAGTTCGTCCAGTAATGCAGGTTGCCTTTGCTGGGTGTCTGGTCGGCGAGGAAGATCACCACCGAACGTGTCCGTTCCTGTTTGAGCTTGATGATGTCGCGGATCGTATCGTTCTTTTTGATCCCCCGCGAGCCGAACTGTGTGCGGAGGTTGATAAACAGGCGATCCATGGCCGGGCTGTTCAGCGGACGGTATATCTGATAGATGCAGGCCTCTTCAAACTGGGATCCCGAACCGGTGAACCATTCCCAGTTACCGTAATGTCCCATCAGTAAAACCAGGCAGGTATGTCCTTGCGCCATCAACTCGTCCACTACCTCCGGGTTGTTTATCCAGGCGCGCCGCTGTATCTCTTCCAGGCTGATATGTGCCAGCTTGAAGCTTTCCACGATGTAATCGCCAAAGTGGCGGTAGAACGCTTTCTCCAATTGACGAAGCTCTGCCGGGGATTTGTCGGGGAAAGAGGCTTTCATGTTGCGGCGCACTACCTTCAGCCGGTAACGCGCCACATAATAGATGAGCACATACAGCAGGTCGGCATATATATATAGTACGCGTATAGGAAGCAGGGCATGTAATTTAACCCAGCCGTAGAGTAAGCCGTAGATGATTTTGTTTCCCATGATTAGCTGTTGATGCGTAAAGCCGTTTGTTCCCTGTTCCAATCACCCAATGTCACGGGATGTGTCCGGTTGATGAGGCTGGCGTCGTAAGGTGCTTCCACCCTGACGTAGTTTTCGGTAAACCCATGCATGAAGGCTCCCTTTTTGGTCTGTTCGAACAATACCCGGGCTTCCTTGCCCCGGCAGGAAGCGTAGAAGGCTTTCCATTTCCGTTCGGACAGGTCGAGTAGCTGCTGGCTGCGGGTCTGCCGTGTTTTCGGATCGACCACATGGTCGATCTGCAACGCCTGCGTACCCGGCCGTTCGGAGTAGTTGAATACATGCAGCTGGCTGATGGCAAGGCTTTCGATAAACTGCCGGGTTTCTTCAAACCAGGCGTCGGTTTCGCCGCGTGTGCCTACAATCACATCCACCCCGATAAATGCATGGGGAAGGATTTCCTTGATTTTCTCGATCTTATGCCGGAACAGCGAGGTATCGTAACGCCGGCGCATCAGGGACAAGACGGCATCGCAACCGCTTTGCAACGGGATATGGAAGTGCGGGGCGAACCGTTGGCTGGCGGCAACAAATTCGATGGCTTCGTCGGTGATCAGGTTCGGCTCTATGGAAGAGATCCGATAGCGGTCGATACCTTCCACCTCATCAAGGGCGCGGATCAGGTCGATCAGTTGCTCGCCGGTTGTTTTGCCGAAATCACCGATATTCACCCCAGTCAGCACAATCTCTTTCCCACCTGCCGCCGCTACCTCCTGCGCCTGAGCAACCAGGCTGCCGATCGTCCCGTTCCGGCTTCTGCCCCGGGCAAAGGGAATGGTGCAGTAGCTGCAGTAATAATCACAGCCGTCTTGTACTTTCAGGAAGTGGCGGGTACGGTCGTCGGCCGAACAAGAGGGGACAAACGTACGGATGTCTTTGGTTGAGGAGGTGACGATACACCCTTTCTCCGTGGCTTTGTCCAGCTTTTCCAGGTAGGGGAGTATATCTGTTTTCTGTTCGGAGCCTAAGACCAGATCCACCCCTTCTATCGTAGCGATCTCTTCCGGCTTGAGTTGGGCGTAGCAACCGGTGACTACCATGAACGCGCCCGGGTGTTGCTTCCCGATCCGCCGGATAGCCTGGCGGCATTTTTTATCGGCCAGCTCGGTCACCGAACAGGTATTGATGATGCAGATATCCGCTTTTTCACCCGGCCGGGCTTTACGTATGCCCTGCCCTGCCAATGTTTTCCCGATGGCGGATGTCTCCGCGAAATTGAGCTTGCATCCCAGGGTGAAATACGCGGCTTTCTTATTATTAAATACGGTATTGTCTATCATTTATCTCACGTTTCGGCGGCAAAGTTATATAAAAGGCGGATGTTCTTCTTCCTTTTTATTGTAATCTACGCTTTTTATATCTAATTTTGCACATAAATCACATAAATGTGCTATGATCAACGAGAATTTTATTAAACTGTACGAACACAGTTTTAAAGAAAACTGGTCGCTTCCTGCATTGTCTGACTACGGCAAATCCACCAGTTATACCTTTGGCGACGTAGCCAAAGAAATCGCCCGGATCCATCTGATCTTCCATGAATGCCAGATACGGCGCGGAGATAAAATCGCCCTGATCGGCAAAGACTGCTCCCGCTGGTGCGTGGTTTATATGGCGGCGGTCAGCTATGGCGCAATCATTGTTCCCATCCTCCAGGATTTCAGTCCGAATGATGTACATCATATCATCAACCATTCCGAATCGGTCTTTTTGTTTGTGAGCGACCGGATCTGGGATTCGCTCGAAGAAGACAAGATTGAAGAAATACGCGCGGTATTTTCGTTGTCGGACCTGCGTTGCCTGCATCAGCGCGACGGGGAGAATATCCAGAAGCTCATGCTTGCGCTGGATGAAAAGATGGCGGAGAAATATCCCAACGGTTTTACGAAAGAAGACATCAAATATGCCGAGTTGGATAATGATAAAGTAGTATTGCTCAATTATACCTCCGGCACAACCGGTTTCAGCAAGGGCGTGATGCTGACGGGCAACAACCTGGCGGGCAACGTGGTATATGCCCGGACGCTGGACGTGATCTTCCGGGGCGAACGGATGCTTTGCTTCCTCCCGTTGGCGCATGCGTATAGTTGTACCTTCAATTTCCTGGTTCCCATGGCATTTGGCGCCCATGTGTATTTCCTGGGCAAGTCGCCCTCTCCCAAGATATTGATGAAGGCGTTTGAAGAGATCAAGCCCAACCTCATCATTACCGTACCCCTGATCCTGGAGAAGATATACAAGAAGATGATCCTGCCGCAACTTAATAAACTTACGTTGAAGCTGGCGATGAGTATTCCCTTGCTGGATACCCGTATTTACGCGCAGATACGCAAGAGCCTGTCTGACGCGTTGGGCGGACGCTTCCGTGAAGTGATTGTAGGCGGTGCGGCGATGAACCAGGAGGTGACCGACTTCCTCTACAAGATCAAGTTTCCCTTTACCATCGGGTATGGGATGACCGAATGTGGCCCGCTGATCAGCTACGACAGCAACAAGGAATATATTCCCGGTTCCTGCGGCCAGATACTGAAGCAGATCATGGAGGTGCGCATCGACTCGTCCGACCCCTATAATAAGGTAGGAGAAATACAGGTGCGCGGGGAGAACGTGATGAAGGGGTATTATAAGAATGAAGACGCGACCCGGAAAGTGTTCACGGAAGATGGATGGCTGAAGACCGGCGACCTGGGAACGATCGACCCGCAAAAGCGGATCTTTATCCGTGGCCGCAGTAAAACGATGATCCTCGGATCAAGCGGACAGAATATCTATCCCGAAGAGATCGAGTCGAAACTGAACAACCTGCCCTTTGTGATGGAAAGCCTGGTGATCGAGAAAGACCGTAAGCTGGTCGGCCTCGTGTATCCCGATTACGAAGCGGTGGATATGACCGGTATATCCCACAGCGACCTGGGGACTATCATGGAACAAAACCGGATCGAACTGAACAAATTACTCGCTCCTTACGAGGCTGTGTCGTCGCTTCAGTTGTATCCGACCGAGTTCGAAAAAACGCCTAAAAAGAGTATTAAGCGGTATTTGTATAGTAATTATTGAAGGCAGAACAGGCCGATATTACCCATTTGTCAAGCTATTAAAAAATATTTTAAAAAAAGTTTGGTTTATGTTGTACAACATATATACTTAATCCATACTTTTGTGCCGAATTACAATCACAGTGGTTTTTAATAGTTATTTAAAAAATTGGGTAAATGAAAAAGTTCGTCGCATTTGTTGCTTGCGTGGCAACATTCACATTCGCTTCTTGCGGAAACAACAAGTCTGCTGAATCAACTGAAGCAGTGGCTGAAACAGAAACAGTAGTAGAAGAAACAACAGTAGCAGAAGCTGATTCTGCCATTGTGGAAGTAGCTGCAACAGATTCTGCAACCGTAGAAGAAGTGACTCCCGCTAACTAATCGTAGCTCGAGCTCTTATGCGTTAGTCTGTATGCTTATACCATACAGACTTTTTTATTTTTAATCTAAACGGAAATCACATGAAAAAAGCAGTCTGTTTATGGGTCGCCTGTCTTTCCCTGGCAGGGGCCGCAATGTCACAAACGCCTGTGGATACAACCATTGTATTGCAACGGGTGGATGTGTTGGGTAAACGCCTCACCGGGGTGGGTATCGGCGAGGTGAAACGGTTGGATGTGGACAACAACCTGACCAGCCTCACCGGTTCCACGGCGGAAGCCCTTCGCCAACTCCCGTCGGTTGTCACGGATATCGAAGGCGGGGTGGTATTCCGCGGATCAGGCCGCTCGGGCTTGCTGATTAACGGAATACCCTATGGCTTGCTGGAAGAATACAATGGCGATGTGCTGATCCAGCTGCCGGCTTTGTTTTTCGACCAACTCTCCGTAACCTCTTTCCCGCCCATCGATTGGGTTCCCGATGGGGATGCCGGTGCGTTTAATCTCCAATCGAAACGCTATACCGCGAATGAGTCCCCGCTGATCGTCACCCTGGGCGCCGGATGGAACGAACGCTATAACGCCGGGGCAGTGGTAAACCTGCATCCCCGCCGTTGGCATATCAATGCCAAGTATAACTACCGGCACGAGTACCGGGAACGAAGCTTCAACAAGACCACCACGACGGCTGCCGGTACTACAGAGATGGATAATTCGGCTTCCGCCCGTCCCGATGTGCATGTGGCCGACCTGGCGGTGGGGTACGACCTGAGTCCGAACGACCTGCTCTCGGTATATGGACTGTATTACGCGATGGACTACGACCGGCACGGAAAGATCAATAATATACGGTATAACCCGGCCGGCCAGGTGATCAACCGCATGCTTCGCCATCGCTACAACCACCAGCGGCAGGATGCCTACGCCGCCGAAGCCCGGTGGAACCATCAGTTTGGCCGTCCGACGGACCGGTTGGCCGTCGTCTTCAATTACAACAATTTCGGGTACGACGAGGATAACGACTTCGCTAACGAAAATCCGCAGACGGGCGCTATCGTCGGGCAAGACAACCTGTTTATCCGCCAGCGGAAAAATAACTATTACCTGTCGGCGTCGTATGAACGGGCGCTGGGAGGGAATCTCCGCATACAAGCCGGATATATCGGCCGCTACCGGGATGAGGCGTATGACGCTGATGCCAACGACCTGAAAGCCGATGCCTGGGTGCCTAACCCCCTGAAGTCGGATACCTTCCGCTTCGACAGGTTGACGAATCTCCTCTTTTTCTCGGCGGCGGCGACCTGGAACCGGTTCTCCGCCGAAGCGGGCGTACAGGCCGAACTCTCCCGCCAACAGGCTGCCGGTGATACGCATACGCGTTTCCATCTCTACCCGCGCTGGTGCTTTTCCTACCAGACCGGTCCGCTGGGCGAGGTCAGGCTGTCGTATATCCAACGGGTGATCCGCCCGTATGGAGCCGACCTGAATCCGTTTATCGACCGGGCGGATGCCACGCATATCAAACAGGGAAACACCGGCTTGGAAGACGAATTTATCCATGCCCTCGAACTGGGATGGCCGATCAACCTGCACCGGTTGCGGATCGCCCCCGCGGCTTATTTCCGCTATCGCACCAACCGGCTGATGGAAGTGGTACAGGAAACAGACAACCTCACCATCTGGGAAAAAGCCAATGTGGGCGACAGCCGGACCATAGGCGCCGAACTGTCGGTGAACTGGACACCGGCCTCCTTCTTCGCCGCAGGTGTCTCGGGGAATGTCTATCGGGATGAGATCGACGGGCGTATCGCCGGATACGACGAACGGAAAACGATGACCTGCTGGGACGTGAAAGGGTTTGCCGGTATTTCGATCACTCCCTCCACCGAATTGCAGGTGGATGGATTCATCGTGTCCGACCAACTGACGCCGCAGGGGCATATCGACAGCCGCGCCAGTGTCAATGCGGGCCTGGTTCAGTACTTCATGCAGCGGAAACTGCGGGTGAACCTGAGTATCAACAACCTCTTCGATAGTCTGGAGGAAGTGACACATATTGATACCGACGCCATGCAGATGCGACAGGTGCGCAACCGCGACGCGCGGGTGGCCTGGCTGACGGTGACCTGTCATTTTTAAGCGCGCCGAACCGGCTATTTATGCCGGATATACGCATGTTTTTTTAACAAAATGCAGGTTGCCTATCCGAATTTCATTACCTTTGTACACTTATATCTGGCAAAATAATAGATTTATGGCAATTTATTTGAACGATGTGTCAAGAACGTTTGGAGAGTATTTGCTTATCCCCGGTCTGACTACGAAAGAATGTATCCCGACGAACGTCTCGTTGCAAACCCCGCTTGTGAAGCATAAAACAGGCGAATCATCCCCGATTGTATTGAATATCCCGGTGGTTTCTGCCATCATGCAGTCTGTTTCCGGTCCCGAACTGGCGATCGAACTGGCGCGCAATGGCGGACTGTCTTTCATCTTCGGATCGCAAACGATCGGGAACCAGGTGGAAATGGTGCGCCGGGTGAAGAAATTCAAAGCGGGCTTCGTGATCAGCGATTCCAACGTCACCCCCGAACAGACCTTGAAGGATGTGCTGTTGCTGGTGCGCGACACGGAACACAATACCATTGGCGTGACCGACGACGGGACGCCGCACGGCAAACTGCTCGGACTGGTGACCAGCCGCGACTACCGCCCGGAAAGAGACAGCCTGGATATGAAAGTGAAAGATTTCATGACCCCCTTCTCCGAACTGATTGTGGGACGGCTGGGTATGTCGTTGAAAGATGCCAACCAACTCATCTGGGATCATAAGGTGAACCAGCTGCCGATCATCGACGACGACCAGCGGTTGCAGTACTTCGTCTTCCGGAAGGATTACGACAGCCGACGGGATAATCCCAACGAACTCTGCGGTACGGATAAAAAACTGCTGGTAGGCGCCGGTATCAATACGCGGGATTATCAGGAACGTGTGCCGGCGTTGATCAACGCGGGTGTGGATGTGCTTTGCATCGACTCGTCCGACGGGTATTCCGAATGGCAAAACGAAACCTTACGCTGGATCAAGGAAACGT
Source organism: Tannerellaceae bacterium (assembly GCA_031555735.1). GTDB lineage: Bacteria > Bacteroidota > Bacteroidia > Bacteroidales > Tannerellaceae > JAJDIA01. The sequence continues at coordinate 29,996 of JAVBUE010000058.1, read as the reverse complement.
ATGGCGACAGAGTGTTTGTCGGCGCCGGGAATATCGTGGATAAGGAAGGATTCGATTACCTGGCGGATGCCGGGGCCGACTTTATCAAGGTGGGTATCGGCGGCGGTTCGATCTGTATCACCCGTGAACAGAAGGGGATCGGACGCGGACAGGCTACCGCCATCATCGATGTGGCGCAGGCGCGCGACGACTATTTCCGGGAAAAAGGGGTCTATATCCCTATCTGTAGCGACGGCGGGCTGGTACACGATTACCACATGGTGCTGGCGCTGGCGATGGGAGCCGATTTCCTGATGATGGGACGTTACTTCGCCCGCTTCGATGAATCGCCTACCAAAAAGATGAAGATCGGAAACAGCTTCGTGAAGGAATACTGGGGCGAAGGCTCCAACCGCGCCAAGAACTGGCAGCGCTATGATATGGGAGGTACCGAATCGTTGAAATTCGAAGAAGGCGTGGACAGCTATGTGCCCTATGCCGGAAAGATGAAAGACAACCTGGATATTACGCTTGGCAAGATGAAGGCTACGATGTGCAGTTGTGGCGCTACCTCCATCCCCCGCTTGCAACAAAATGCCAAGATCACCCTCGTCTCATCCACCAGTATCGTGGAAGGCGGCGCCCACGACGTCATCCTCAAAGACCAGGGCTGATCGCCTGTTATGCAAGTGGCATCGTGATGCCGGAAGCTTTCCATACAGTAAAATGTACAAATAAGCTATTTATGGGCGCCTTTTTGGGGCGCCCTTTTTCATATCCAATCAATGGTTTGTGGACAAACGGATCACGACAGGGCATGTGCTGATCCGTCTCTTGTTCATCTATTGCATCCATTTAATGCAGGTATTGCAATCCAGTGGATGAGTTGTTGTCGCCATACGGAAGGGGTAGTTGTTCCACCCGGGTGGGACACGTGTTCCACCAAGGTGGGACATATGTTCCAGTCAGGTGGTACACATGTCCCACCCGGGTGGAACAACTAAAGGTTCCTAATCGCTGCAATAGAAGAAGGTATCTTTTCCGCTACGCATCTATATTCCGGTAAGAAATTATCCGGATGCACTTTTTCCGCGCAGGGATCCTGCAGGAAGGATCAACCGATCAGCGGATGCCATCCGAGCGCAGCCATTCTTCGGCTTTTTCGATGGCGTCGGGTTTGCCGATATCGATCAGTTTGAGGTTTTCTGCCGGATAAGCCTGGATGGTTGTCCGGGCGCAAATGGACAGGTAGAAGTTGATGATGGGGAATTTTCCCGTCCATTCTTCCATCCATTCGAATATCTGGGGGGAAAGGATGTGTACGCCGCCGAAAGCAAATTCCGTATATTGCCGCGGGTCGAACTGGGGATAGAAAGATTTGACCTCGCCTGTATCACGGTTTCGCCAGCCGCACAACTTATTCTCTTTATTGAACAGCAGGTAGCGCGACGTATCCCGCTGGCTGACCAGCAGGGTGGCCAGCGGTTTGGTATGCAGGTGCGCGTTGTACAGGTCGGTGAGGTTGACATTGGACATGATATCGACATTGTGTACCAAGATCGGCTTGTCTTTCCGGAAGAAGGAGGCGGCTTTCTTGATCCCGCCGCCGGTATCCAGCAGGTAATCCCGTTCGTCGGAGAGATGGATGTCGATACCGAAGTTGTCATTGGCTTCCAGGAAATCGATGATCTGTTGTCCTAAGTGATGGATGTTGATCACGATGTGGTCGAAGCCTGCCGCTTTCAGTTTAAGGATGATATGTTCAAGCATCGGCTTGCCCCCGACGGGGATGAGCGCTTTGGGAGTATTGTCCGTGAGCGGTTTGAGCCGTGTGCCCAAACCCGCTGCGAAGATCATTGCATTCATAAAGTAGCGTCGTACGTTTGTTCTATATTCTGTTCTCTGTGAACCAGGTCGATCCGTATGCCGAATTTCCGGTTCAGGTGTTCGGCCAGTTGTTGTGCCGAATAGACGGAACGGTGCTGTCCGCCCGTGCAACCGAAGCACACCATCAGGTTGGTGAATCCCCGGTCGATATACCGTTGTACGGAGGAGTCCACCATCGTATAGACATGCTCCAGGAATCCGGTGATCTCCCCGTCTTCTTCCAGGAAGCGGATCACCGGCTCGTCCAACCCGGTAAAGTGGTTGTACCGTTCGTATTTCCCGGGGTTATTGATGGCGCGGCAGTCGAAAACAAACCCGCCTCCGTTGCCCGAGGGGTCGTTGGGTATCCCTTTCTTATAAGCGAAACTCACGATCTTGACTTCGAGGGTACGTTTCCGGATATCGTCGGAAAACTGTTTGAGGTTGGTGAGTTCGCGTAACACCTGGCAGAGGTAGGGATATTCCGGATAGTTGTCGCGCAACAGTTGCCGCAGGTTCTCAAGGGCGAAAGGTACGCTTTGTATAAAGTGCGGCTTCTTTTCAAAATACCCCCGGAAGCCGTAGGCGCCGAGTACCTGCAGGGTACGGAAAAGGACGAAATGGCGGAGGCGGTCGAGGAAGCGGGCCTCATCCACCGGGATGTATTGCTTCAACGCATCCATATATACCTGGAGCAGTTCACTGCGGAGCGCTTCGGGGTAGTTGGCTTTTGCCTGCCAGAGGAAGGAGGCTACGTCGTAAAAGATCGGTCCTTTCCGTCCTCCCTGGAAATCGATGAACCAGGGTTCGTTTTCCCGGATCATGACGTTGCGCGATTGGAAATCGCGGTACATGAAGGTGCCGGAGGGGCTTTGGAGCAACACGTCGCTCATCCGCTTGAAATCGTCTTCCAGCCGGTCTTCCTGAAAATCCATCCCCGTGGCTTTGAGGAAGCAGTACTTGAAATAGTTCAGGTCCCAGAGGATCGACCGTTCATTGAATGCCGGTTGGGGGTAGCAATAGGCAAAGTCCATCCCATCGGCGCCGGCAAACTGGATCGACGGCAGCAGGGCAAGTGTCTTATGCAACAGGGTGCGTTCGGTCTCGTCGAACACACAGCTTTTCCTCCCTTTTTCAATGGCGTGGAACAGCAGGGTGTCACCGAGGTCTTCCTGGAGGTAATAGGCTTGGTTGTCCGACCAGCAATACACTTCGGGCACAGGCAGGCCTTTCGACCGGAAATGTTTCGCCATATACAGAAAGGCTTTATTTTCTTCGGGGGAGGTACCGCTTACACCGATTAATACCTTCTCTCCATACAGCCGGAAGTATCGGCGGTTGGATCCTGATGACGGTAATTCGATCATGTCGGCAACGGGTGAACCGGTATAAGATGCGTATAGTTTGCTAAGTTCTTCTGTGACCATTCCTCTGACTTTTCGTTACGAAGATACGTGTTAATTTGAATGAATAGGTGTGCAGGCTGTTTTTTCCGTAAAAAAAAGGCTGCACCTCTGCGGTACAGCCTTTCCGTATTGCGTACTCACCGTTTATTTGGCATAGCTTACCGCGCGTGTCTCACGGATCACGGTGATCTTTACCTGTCCCGGGTAAGTCATCTCATCCTGGATCTTCTTGGCGATCTCGGCCGACAGGCTTTCGGTGTCTTTGTCGTCGATCTTATCGGCTCCCACGATCACCCGCAGTTCGCGTCCCGCCTGGATGGCATAGGTCTTTACAACGCCGGGATAGGAGAGGGCAAGCTGTTCGAGGTCGTTCAGACGTTTGATGTAGGCTTCCACGATCTCGCGGCGTGCTCCCGGACGTGCTCCGGAGATGGCGTCGCATACCTGGACGATCGGCGCCAGTAAGGTCTGCATCTCCACTTCGTCGTGGTGGGCGCCTACGGCATTGCAGATATCCGGTTTCTCCTTGTATTTCTCGCACAACTTCATCCCGAGGATGGCGTGTGGCAATTCGGGTTCGTCGTCGGGCACCTTGCCGATGTCGTGCAGGAGTCCGGCGCGTTTGGCTTTCTTCGGGTTCAGTCCCAGTTCGGATGCCATGACCGCGCAGAGGTTGGCGGTTTCACGGGCATGTTGCAGGAGGTTCTGTCCGTAGGAGGAACGGTATTTCATCTTACCGATCAGGCGGATCAGTTCGGGATGCAGGCCGTGGATACCGAGGTCGATCGCCGTGCGCTTGCCTGTTTCGATCACTTCTTCTTCCACTTGTTTGCGTACTTTGGTTACCACTTCTTCGATACGTGCCGGGTGGATACGTCCATCCTGCACCAGTTGGTGCAAGGCCAGGCGGGCTACTTCCCTGCGTACGGGGTCGAAACCGGAAAGGACAATCGCTTCGGGGGTGTCGTCCACCACAATCTCAATACCTGTCGCGGCTTCAAGTGCGCGGATGTTACGTCCTTCACGCCCGATGATGCGTCCCTTAATCTCGTCGGATTCGATATGGAATACGGTGATGGAGTTTTCGATCGCCGTTTCGGTGGCTACCCGTTGGATCGACTGGATGATGATCTTTTTCGCTTCCTTATTGGCCGAGAGTTTGGCTTCTTCCACGATCTCGTTGATGTAGGAGGTGGCTTGCGACTTGGCTTCGTCTTTCAGTGATTCGATCAGGCGCTCTTTGGCTTCATCCGCCGACAGCCCGGAGAGTGTTTCCAGTTGTTCTACTTCACGCTGGTGCATGCGGTCGAGTTCCTGTTTCTTCTTTTCAATGACTTCGAGCTGGACGGAGAGGTTTTCTTTGACGGTATCCACTTCGCTGCTTTTCCGTTGGAGGTCGTCGATGCGTTGGTTGATCGACATTTCTTTTTGTTTCAGCTTCGACTCGTACGATTGGATCTTCGCGTTGCGCTGTGATACCTGCTTTTCCAGGTCGGCTTTCAGGTGGAGGAACTTCTCTTTCACCTCGAGCAGTTTGTTCTTTTTGATCACTTCGGCTTCCTTTTCGGCTTCCTGAAGTATGGAGTCATACTTCGACTTGAAAAGGAATCGGGTTCCAATCCATACCAACAGGCCTCCCACGAGGAAGGCGGCAATCGGTAATATGATATACAATTCCATTTTACAAATAATTTAAGTTCGTATTTACAGATATAAAAAAACACTCCTGTTGCAACCGTAAACCGGTGCAATAGCAGTGCGGGTCGCATGTCTTTTCATACGTGAGTGATCACTCGTCTTTCAAATATGCCTCCAACTCCTGGGTAAGCTCAGTTATTTTGTCTGTGAAAGGACTTGTGTCGTTCCTGTTTTCCAACTTCAGGTTCTCAATGGACAATTGCAACGCTACCATGGCTAACCGGTCTTTGTCGGTTAGATCCGGATCGGAAAAGGCATTCCGGTATAGCATCATCTGGTGGCGAATCTGCTTGGTTGCTTCGCGAACCAAGGCTTCTTCGTTTCTGTTGATGGTAAGCCCGTAACTTTTTCCGGCAATGTCAACATGTATTTTAAAAACATTATCGTTCATTGCGTCTATTCGTTTAATAGTGCAATGCACTTATCAACTTCCCGCACTAACTTTGATAACCGCATTCGGGCGTTTTTGATATCTCCTTCATCTAATGAAACAGCGTGCGCCGTCAATATGTTATCATATCTGGTGTTAAGTTGTTCGATGGTCTGTTTTGTCTGCTGTATTTCATCTTCTTTTTTATCCAATGCCAGATGAAGCTCGTTTATTCGATGCCTTTGCACATCACATTTGGCCATCAAATCACGAACTCGCACCTCCAATACGGCTAACAGTCTTTTCTCATCCTCGGTCATTTCACACCAAATTCTACACAAAAGTAGGATTAAGAATCGAATAAACCAACAAACACGGAATAAAAATAAAAAATGGACAGGAGGGCGGCTTATTAAATAAAGGTACAGATACACGAAAGGCTGTCCAACTAAATCGAACAGCCTCTTCATCTTTTTGTTGACGGGTTCGTCCGGGTGCTTACACCAACTGGATGAACAGTTCGCCTTCTACTTCTTCAAAAGACATTTTGCCTTCTTTGGCCAACCAACCCATTGCGGCATACAAATCTTTGTCTGCTTTAATCTTGGTTGCCTTCTTTACGTCTTTCACATTCATTTTGCCGCCTTCGCTCAACGCATTCCATACAAGACCGGCATTTGTTCCAATTAACTCAATCATTTTTAGGGCTATTAATATGTTTAACGACAGCAAAAGTAGGTATAAATCAGATACTTCAAAAGAATTTATATGTTTTTTAGCATAAAAATAGCCGTTTGGGGCTGAATTAAGTATAATTAACGCAAAAAGGAGGTGATGCTTTTTTGTTCATGGGGATTGATCAGGCAGACTTCCATTTGTGAGGCTGATACATAATCCGTTAATAAGCTGATGGCCATTCCGGCTGTTTCTTCCAATCCGTCTTTACCGGAATATCCGTTGATGATCATTAACAATTGGGTGGTGTGAATATCAATTTTGGTTCGTTCTTCATCGCTGGTGGGTGTGCCGATCCCTCCCTGTGCATCCCGGTAAACAGGCAGCCCTTCGATGTTCATCTCTCCCCGGCCGATCGCCTCATATTTCTCTCCTGCCTCCCCTGCACCGAGTGTCAACGCACCGGATATCTTGCCGGCATCGAACCCGCCGATGGAATAACCGCTCCGGATGGATACCAGGTTGATGATATCCACCAACGTATCGATGGCGTATAAGGGGAGGCCGCGCAGGATACGGCGCCGTAAGGCTTCCGCCGACGGGCGGTACCGGTTGGGATCCTTCCCCAATTGTTTATATGCCTGGCGGGTGGCGCGTATGGGCTCCAGTTTGTTGATCTCTTCCAGCCGCGAGGTCTGTTGCAGGAGGCTTGCCTCTTCTTCGATCAGGCTCCAAAGCCGTTGGTCGGGCGTGGTATTCACCACCTCGCAGGTGATAGCGATCAGGTGCATGTCGGGACATACCCGGCTGATGGCTGGTGATATGGATATGGGGATCATGAGTCGAAATCAGTGGATAGGATAGGGATGGGGTTTGTTATCCCGATGCCCGACAGCATCCGGCCGCTGTCGATTCCCTGTCGCCTGGCAGAAAAGAACAGATCGGCATCCGTACAGGTACACATTCCGGCGATCTCGATATGCCCGGGAAGGATACCGGCTTCCGTTAGTTGCAGGCGGTTGGCTTCGCAAAGGTTGATATGCAGGCGGCCGGTTTCCGGATGCCTGATGGCTATAGGTTTCAGGGAGATACCAGCGGCAGTGAAGGTGTCACCCACCTCTTCTCCCACTTCAAACAACTCCTGGCTGATGGCCGGGCCTATGCCTGCTATCATCACTTCCGGATCGCAGTGGAAGTCCCGTATCAGGAGGTCGATGGTACGCCGTGCGATTTGGCGGACGGTGCCCCTCCAACCGGCATGGATGGCGGCTACGACTTGTTGGTCAGGTGCATACAACAGGATCGGCACACAGTCTGCGGTAGTCACCCCGATCACCAATCCCGGTTGGTTGGTGATCAGCGCGTCTTTCCCATACAGTCCCTGCTCCTGCTCATCGGCAGAAAGAGACAGGAATGAGGAGTCTATGTAAAGGATGTTGTCTGCATGTGTCTGGCAGGGGACAAACAGCCGGTTATCTTCCAGTCCGAAGACAGAACAAAGCAAACGGCGGTTGGATCTAACAATTGCCGGATCATCTTTGCAGAACGCACCCAGGTTGAATGAGGTGTATGTTCCCGTACCCGTACCTCCGTGACGCGTAGTAATAAAATGAGAAATGTTGCAGCATCGGCTCAGACCGTCAAACTGCAACATCCGGATTCCTTTATGGATTAGGGTCTTCATCCGTTCCTTCCTCCTCCCAGTCGTATTCCTCCAGGTCATCTTCCCAATCGTCATCGTCGTCGTCCGACGGGATAACCCATTCGAAATCATCGGGAGGAAGCTGGCTGATATCGATATTCTTGTGTACGATACGTTCCGGTTCATGGAATGTTTCCCTGTTCAGCTCGATCCACAACAGGTCTTTGAGTTCGGTCAATCCTTTTTGTGCGACAGATGAGATGAATACATACGGGATCCCTTCCGGTAAGTCCTGTGATAGCCCTTCGATCAATTCATCGTCCAGCATATCACTTTTCGTAATGGCCAATACACGCCGTTTATCCAGCAGGTCTGGGTTGTATTTGACCAATTCGTTATGCAGGATCTCATATTCCCGGCGTATGTCATCGGTATCACCCGGAACCATGAACAGCAACAGGGAGTTACGTTCGATATGCCGCAGGAACCGCAGCCCCAATCCTTTCCCTTCGCTGGCTCCCTCGATAATACCCGGTATATCAGCCATGATGAACGAGCGGTTGTCCCGGTAACTGACGATCCCCAGATTGGGTTCCAGTGTCGTGAACGGGTAATTGGCTATTTTGGGCTTGGCTGCGGAGACGACAGACAGCAGGGTGGATTTGCCTGCGTTGGGGAAACCAACCAGACCGACGTCAGCCAGTAGTTTCAGCTGCATGATGATGGTGCGTTCCTGTGCCGGTTCGCCCGGCTGTGCATACCTTGGCGCCTGGTTGGTGGACGATTTGAAATTGAAATTGCCCAACCCACCCCGTCCGCCTTTCAGCAGGAGCACTTCCTGGCCGTCCGCCGTGACATCGCAGATAAATTCTCCGGTCTCGGCGTCATAGACAACGGTGCCGCAGGGTACTTCGATCACTTTGTCTTCCCCATCCTTTCCGGTACTGCGTTTAGCTGTGCCTCCCATCCCGTGGGTTGCGAGGATATGCCGTTCGAATTTCAGGTGCAGGAGAGTCCAATAATTACGGTTGCCGCGCAGGTAGATATGTCCTCCTCTGCCTCCGTTACCACCATCCGGTCCTCCTTTGGGGATGTACTTTTCCCGGCGGAAATGAGTGGATCCTCTTCCGCCTTTGCCAGAACGGCAATATATCTTTACATAATCTACGAAATTCGATTCGGCCATAGTTGTTTATTGAAAATGGGGGGTCAGTTATGAATAGCGCGGATGCAGGCTTTGATGCGGTTGGATATATCTTCAATCGTTCCGGTGCCCTGGATCGCGTGATGCTTGCCTTCTTTGATATAATAATCAGCCAGCGGGGCTGTTTGTTTATGATAGACGTCTAATCTGGATTTGATGGTTTCCAGGTTGTCGTCCGAACGGCCGGATATCTTGCCGCGTTCGAGCAGCCGTTTTACCAGCTCTTCTTCTTCCACCTGGAGGTTTATCATGACCGTTACGTCGGTGCCCCGTTTGTTGAGCATCTTTTTCAGGGCTTCAGCCTGCGGGATGGTGCGGGGAAAACCGTCGAAGATAACCCCGTTGGCGTTTTTGCGGCTGTCCAATGTTTGGGACAGCATATCCACAATCAGTTCATCAGGTACCAATTGTCCTTTTTCAATGTATCCGTTGGCGATCCTGCCCAGTTCGGTTTCATTTTTTATTTCAGTGCGTAACACATCGCCTGTGGAAATATGGTCAAGTCCGAATTCCCGGATGATGTATTCACTTTGTGTTCCTTTTCCTGATCCGGGAGCACCAAAAATAACAACGTTCAGCATTTTGTTTTATATATATATATGTTTAAGTATAAGTCAAATCGGATGACTGTTTCCTTCCTTGCCCGCTACTAATTTATAGATATCTTTAAAGCATCGTCCCATCTCGTCATAGTCCAATCCATGCCCCACAATGAAATCAGGAGGAATGGAGATCCCCACGTAATCCGGTTGTAGCGGACATTTCAGGGAGTCCGGTTTGAATAGCATGGTGGCCAGTTTCACCTCGGCTGCCCCATCCTGCAACAGTTTGTTTACCACATAGTGCATGGTGAGTCCCGTATCGATGATGTCTTCCAGGAGGATGACCGTCCGGCCTTGAAAGTCGGCGCGTACCGGCGTGATTTCCTTGATCCGTCCCGTGGTGGACGTGCCCATATAGGAAGAATAACGGGCAAAGGTGATCTCGTACGGTCCGTCCAGGCATTGCATCAATTCGGAAGTGAACATAAAAGACCCGTTCAGGATACTGACGAATAAAGGGTCTGAGCCGGCAATGTCTGCTTTGATCCGTTCAGCCATGTCGGCAATGGCGTCCGACAACTGTTGTTCGGTGATAAATAGCTCAAACTCTTTGTCTTTTAAGCGAATCCTGCGCATAGCCTTTCTTTTTAAGGGTAGCAAATGTACAACTTTTTTTAAATCTATCACAACAAAGTGATATCAACATAGCAAAGATTCTTGTACTTTTGCCTTCATTGTAAATTTCCAAAAGATGTAACCATATGATGAAGATATTCACAACCGAACAGATCAGGGAGCTGGATCAATATACCATTCAACATGAACCGATACACCCCATTGATTTAGTCGAACGCGCCTCCTATGCCTTTGTCCGTGAGTTTACCCGCTATTACTCCAGGCAGTACCGGATGGTCGTCTTTGCCGGAAGGGGAAATAACGGCGCCGATGCGTTAGCTATAGCCCGATTATTGATCGAAGAATCCTATCAGGTAGAGACGTATCTCTTTAATCCTTCGGGTGTATTGTCTGCCGAATGTGCGGAAAACAAAGAACGCTTACTAGCGATAGATAAGACCTCCTTCGTGGAGGTGACCAACGATTTCGATCCTCCCGCGCTCACCCGGAAAGATATACTGATCGACGGTCTCTTCGGTACGGGAATGACAAGGCCGTTGACCGGTGGTTTTGCCGCGGTAATAGACTATGTCAACCAATCGGAAGCCAAAGTCGTCGCGATAGACATCCCTTCCGGCCTGTTTGGCGAAGACAACCGGACAAACAATATGCATGCTGTGGTGAAAGCGGATATGACCTTCTCTTTCGGTTTTCCGAAGATCACCTTTTTCATGGCCGAAACCGCAGCGTATGTAGGCGAATGGAAGGTGTTGGATATCGGCATGCATCCGGAGGGCATTGAACAGATGGCGACAAACTGGATGTGGGTGAAGGAAGAAGATATCGCCCGGTTGCACCGACCACGGAACCGGTTCGCACATAAAGGAACATTCGGTCACGCTTTACTGGTGGCCGGCAGCCGTGGAAAAATGGGCGCGGCTATCCTGTCGGCGCGTGCCTGCCTGCGGGGAGGAGTGGGATTACTGACGGTCCACATCCCACAACGGGGTGAGTTACCCTTACAAACCACCTTCCCGGAAGCGATGATCAGCCTGGATAACCACAACAACCATTTCTCTACGATCCCCGATATTGCCGCTTACACGGCGATCGGCGTAGGGCCGGGGATCGGTCAACACCTGGAAACCTCCTATGCGTTCGAACGGCTGTTGCAGCAATCGTCCAAACCGATGGTGATCGATGCCGACGGACTCAATCTCCTCTCTTCCAACAGCGACCTCTTTGCCCATATCCCGGCGAACAGCATTCTGACCCCGCATCCCAAGGAGTTCGACCGGATCGCAGGCGAAAGCGCCACCACGTACGAACGGCTGCAAAAAGTACGCGCCCTCGCCGCCAAACACCAACTGATTATTGTACTCAAAGGAGCCTATACGGCAACCTGCCTGCCCGATGGCGTGATCTGCTTTAACAGTAACGGTAACCCGGGTATGGCTACGGCCGGCAGCGGCGATGTGCTGACCGGCATGATCCTCAGCCTGCTGGCGCAGGGGTATGAACCGCAGGACGCCGCCCTGATGGGTGTTTGGCTACATGGTGCAGCGGGTGATCTGGCGGCGGTATCCCATTCGGAAGAAAGCATGGTCGCCGGCGATATTATTGAGATGCAGGGGAAAGCCTTCAAGCTATTGAAATAGGATACAACTGATATACCCCTGCCTCCCATGAAACGATTGATTTTGATTACGGGCGGACAACGTTCTGGCAAAAGCAGCTATGCGCAGCGGTTGGCGTTGACGTATGCCGCCCACCCGGTCTATCTGGCCACCTCCCGGATATGGGATGACGAGTTTCGGCGGCGTGTCGAACGTCACCGGCAGGACAGAGGACCGGAATGGATCAATCTGGAAGAAGAGAAGTGGCTGAGCCGGCATGCCCTGTCCGGCCAGGTCGTGGTCGTTGACTGTGTGACTTTATGGGCAACCAATTTCTTCTTCGACAACGAAGGGAATGTGTCCACCTCCCTGTCGCAGTTGAAAGAGGAGCTTGACAACCTGCTCACGCAAGACGCCTGCCTGCTGCTGATCACCAACGAGATCGGGATGGGAGGAACCTCTCCCGATGAGGTACAACGGAAGTTTACCGACCTGCAGGGATGGCTAAACCAATACATCGCGGCCCGTGCGGATGAAGTGATCCTGATGGTAAGCGGTATCCCTTTGAACGTCAAACAATGCAATGAAACGAACAAAACATGAAAAACACGAAGATTGAAAAGCCGGGCGATGCCATCGTCGCCTCCCTGAAAGAAAAGATTGATTGCCTGGCGAAGCCCCAGGGATCGTTGGGACGCCTGGAGACGCTCGCCATACAGATCGGACGGATCCAGCAGACGCTGTCGCCAGAATTACGTAACCCCATCAATGTGATCTTTGCCGCCGACCATGGGATAGCCGATGAAGGTGTGAGCCGGTCGCCCAAAGAGATCACCCGCCAGGTGGTACATAATTTCCTGAGTGGTGGTGCCGGTATATGCTTCTTAGCCCGCCAACATGGGTTCAAACTGAAGATCGTGGACGGCGGGGTGGATTTTGATTTCCCTCCCATCCCTCAGTTGATCAACCGGAAGGTACGCAAAGGAACGCGTAACTTCCTCCACGGACCGGCCATGACGGAGGAAGAGATGGTGCAAGCCTTGGCGTATGGCGCCGGGATCGTGACGGATTGCCGGGATCAGGATCATGCCAATGTGATCAGCTTCGGTGAGATGGGTATCGGCAATACCGCCGCTTCCAGCATGTGGATGACCTGCCTGACGGGTATCTCCTTGTCCGCCTGTGTAGGCGCCGGAAGCGGATTGGATGCCGAAGGAGTCGCCTATAAATATAATGTATTGAAGAAGGCGCTGGATAACTATACCGGAACTTCGGATGTGACAGACATCATGCGTTGGTTCGGAGGGTATGAGATGGTGATGGCCGTGGGCGGCATGTTGCGAGCGGCCGAACGGAAGATGCTGATCCTGGTGGATGGATTTATCATGACCAACTGTGCGCTGGCTGCTTCCCGGTTGGCACCGGAGGTGATAGACTACTGTGTGTTCGGCCATTGCGGTGATGAGGCGGGGCATAAGCGCTTGCTTGATTCGATGGGTGTTGAGCCACTGTTGCACCTGGGCCTTCGTCTGGGTGAAGGAACCGGTTCGGTATGCGCCTATCCCCTTGTAGAGTCGGCGGTACGCATGCTGAATGAGATGCATAGTTTCGCACAAGCCTCCGTGACCAAATATTTCTGATATGCGACAGGTACTGGCGGCATTGCTCTTTTTCACCCGTTTGCCTATCGGCCGGTGGTGCGATGTGCCGGCGGCGTATTTCAAACGGGTAGTACCTTATTGGCCGCTGACGGGATGGCTCACGGCTGGGATCTCCGTCGGTGTGCTCTTCGCTTCATCGTATGTGTTTCCTGCCGGTATCTCTTTATTGCTGGCAATCCTGACGCGGTTGTTATTGACCGGTTGCCTGCATGAAGACGGCCTGGCCGACTTTTGCGATGGATTCGGCGGCGGCTTGTCGCGGGATCGTATCCTGGCGATCATGAAAGACTCCCATACCGGTGTCTATGGGGTGATCGGACTGATCGTCTATTTCGGGTTGCTTTACCTCACGTTGTCCGCATTGCCTGTCACGCTGATCGGATGTATCTGGCTGGCGGGTGAACCGTACGCGAAAGGAGTGGCGGCGATGGTGATCAACCGCCTGCCGTATGCCCGCCGGGAGGAAGAGTCGAAGACAGGCTCCTCGTATCAGCCGATGGATACATGGGAATGGGTGATATGCGCCTGTTGCGGTTTGCTGCCTTTGGGATGGCTGCCTTCGCCGGTGTATCTGGCGGCTGCCGTATGTCCCTGTGTGGCCTGGTGGCTGCTCACGCGGTTGATGAAACGGAAGATACAGGGTTATACCGGTGATTGTTGCGGCGCGTTGTTCCTGTTGTGCGAATTGAGTTTTTACCTCGGTGTGGTTGCCCTGCACCAACAATGTTAGATAGATGATCGATATTTATTTAGTAAGGCATACGTCGGTGGATGTTCCTGCAGGCTATGTCTATGGACAGACGGATGTGTCCCTTCGTCCCTCCTTTGAAGAAGAGGCAGTCGTAGTTAAATCCGTATTGGAAAACGAACGGTTCGATAAGGTATGGACCAGCCCGCTCACCCGCTGTGTGCGCCTGGCTACTTTTTGCGACTATCCGGATGCCGAGCGCGACGACCGTATCAAAGAGCTCCATTTCGGTGATTGGGAAATGACGGCATGGACCGACTTGGAAGCGGATCCGCGATCGGCCGGTTGGTTTGCCGACTGGGTGAATGCCCGTACGCCTAACGGAGAGTCGTTGATGGATCAATACCGGCGCGTCTCTTCCTTCCTGGATGAGATACGGGGGAACGGTTTCCGAAAAGTATGCCTTTTTGCCCATGGTGGGGTGCTTACCTGCGCCCGCATCTATGCCGGCGAGTATGGGATGGAAGATGCGTTCAGCCATATACCCGCCTATGGCGAAGTGATTCGCCTGACCTTTGATTAACGCTCCCGGCCTTATCGCTGTTTTTTAGGGCTGCTGCTCCATACCAGCCCGTCTTGCCGGATATGCCATGTTTTTCCGTTGGCTTGCAACGTGATCTCATACAGGGAAGGTGTCGTATGCACCGCCAGTTGGTCGATGTAAGCTGGCGGACACACCGCTTCCGGTTGTAGCCGGGTGATATCGTCGGCAAAACTGCCGTAGGCGGCTACATACTCCCGTTGCCGGTAATACAGATTGCGAAGGATCCATTTGATTTCTTCCTCCGGATCGGGAGTGAAAGGGATATCGGCTGTCCCGGCCACCGTACGGGTAAACTGCACATAGCCCCAATACTCGGGCAAATGGATGTTGATCACTCCCGTAGGCGCCCATACCCAGTTGTATTCCCTGACCTTATCTTCCCCCGGGATCGGTGTTTTGACATACTTCCCATCTTCTATTGTTGTAGTCCATTCCACGCGGGAAAAGTTAAAACGCATCTGGTCGCCTTCTTCTGGCATGCGTTTGGGGCGTGTCACCTGATAGACGGACGACCAGGGAATAAACAGCTCCACACTCCAGAAGCGGTCCGTATCACCGGGGTTGTTGATCGTACCGTCCACATAAACGGCCGACCGTATGCCGGCAAGTTCCCAGTTATTAAGCGCCTTGCCTCCGTCGCGATACGGTTTGGTAAGCAACAGGTCCCAATCGGTACCCAGCGCGTTGATTTCATATTCCAGGTAATGATGCGTATCGCCCGTCGGGTCGATGAAGAACTCGAAATCATTGTCCTGGAAAATGACGGCGTCGTGCCGGGTGATCGTTGCCCACACCTGCGGTTCCTCCATCCAGGCGGCGATATAGAGCCCCAGGCTGTCGTGGGTGATCTTGGCTTTTGTCGGATAAAGGGGCGCCGGCCGCTTGTCGCCTTCGATATCCGTAAACTCGGATGTCCAGGGGATGGCATCCCATTCGCCGGGAGACAGTTTCCCGTCGATAACGATGGCGCCCGGAACCTGGTACGATACATATGTGGGGGGAGCCAGCGGGAAGTGTTCGGTGAATGCTACTTCCTTACCGGCCGGGGCTGGTTGCCCGCAAGCAGTCAGCCATACGCCGGCAGCCAATAAAAGGAGGGTAAAATGAATCTGCTTCATGGATGGGTTGGATTTGTCAAAGAGTGAAAGCTCAAACCGGGTTATTTGTCCTGTAAGATTTCCCAGGCTGCCCCCAGCCAGGTATCGATGTCGTCGGGATAATGCTGTGGCGACCGCTGTTCGCTGCGCTTATGTCCGAGGCGCACCACCACGGCGCGTTGTTCGGGCAACACAAACACATACTGCCCCAATATCCCCCGCATATAGGGAACCTTCATCCCCTTGAACTCCAATTGCCAGAACTGGAAACCGTATATCTTATTCGGTTCGCCGTCGGCCACGTTGAACAAGGTTGCCGTAGGCGTAAGCGCTTCGTCCAGGTAAGACGCCGAAATAAGCCGGCGGCCGTCCCATTCGCCCCGGTTGAGCAACAGTTGGCCAAACCGGGCAAAGTCGCGGGCGTTGCTGTTGAAGCAACAATACGCTTTCTCCATGCCGTCTTTCCGGTCGAGGCTCCACAATGCGTTTTCTTCGGCATGCATGGGCGTCCATAGCTTGCGGGATACGTATGTGCTGACGGATTCACCCGTCGCCTTCTCAACTACAAATGCCAGGAGTTGGGTGACGCCGCTCTGGTAGAGGAAGTTCACCCCCGGCTCCTCCACTTCTTTCATGCCGAAGGTCACCTTCTGCAGGTCATCCCCGTAGTATAACTGCGTAGTAGGGGAGAAGGGAGTGGAATAGGCTTCCTGGAAATCGACTCCCGCACTCATGGTAAGCAGGTGGCGGAGGGTCAGCACCTTCCCCTTGTATCCGGGGAACTCCGGAAAGAAATCGCTTACCGGTTGGTCTATGCTGCGGATGAATCCCTCATCGATGGCGCACCCGATGGCCAGCGACACAATGCTTTTCGCCATCGAGAAGGAATTGCTGTGCGAAGTCGGTGAGTAATCTTCCCAATACTGCTCAAACAGCAACCGGCCATCCTGAATGATGACATAGGCCACCGTCCCCCACTCGTCGAAACGGGGCAGGTACGATGCCGGGATCGCTTGTGTATTGTAGTTGGGCGCCAATTCCCAGGGAACCGGCGCACCCGCTTCCACCATCCGGTTGGCGAAGATCGGATACTGGTCGATCTTCGGATGGAGATGGATCAGCGACTGCCGCAGGTAATAATTCCCCGGCAGTGCGAGGTATATACCTATGCCAAGCACTGCAATGCCTGCCGTCATCCAGGCTATCGCTTTGCCGGTCAACCGTTTTTTCGAGGTGTTCTCCATGCCATTCGATTTACATTTCCGGTACGTTGCTTTCTTCTTCCTTATACCAGGAGGCGTACATATGATAATTACGCGCGATCTTCTGGTTGATCTCTTTCGATTGTTCGGGGTCGATCTTCTTGATGAACTTAGCCGGCACACCGGCATAAATGCTGCCCGGTTCGACGATGGTGCCACTGAGTACCACCGATCCGGCGGCTATCAGCGCCCCTTCGCCGATCACGGCCTGGTCGAGCACGACCGATCCCATGCCTACCAACGCACCTTTGCATATTTTGGCGCCGTGGATGGTGACATTGTGGCCGATAGATACATCGTCTTCGATCTCAATGGTCGATTTCTGGTATAAGGTATGCAGCACGGATCCGTCCTGGATATTCACACCGTTTCCGATGCGGATGGAGTTGACGTCGCCGCGCAACACCGTCCCGAACCAGATACTGCATCCCGTGCCGATTACCACATCTCCGATGATGGCCGCGTTGTCGGCCAGGAATGTATCTTCTCCTATCTGCGGGGTAAAGCCCCGTACTGATCGTATGATTGCCATATAAATGAGTGATGATTATTTTAGATTTCTTTCGTTTTCTCCTTCAGCCAGGCGGCTTCCGTCTCGGTGAGGTGCGGGCTGATCCGTTCATACACCTGTGTATGGTATTTGTTCAGCCAGGCACGTTCGCGGGCGGAAAGCATGGAGGCTACTACCAGGGAGGTGTCGATGTAGCAGAGCGTCAGCGTCTCGAAGGTGAGGAACTTGCCGAATTCGGTTTCGCTGTCTTCAATCACCAGGATCATATTCTCCGTACGGATTCCGTATTCACCGGGGCGGTACATGGCGGGCTCGTCGCTCATCACCATCCCTGCCCGCAACGGTTCGGGGTTTTCTTCCATGCGGATGCTTTGGGGACCTTCATGCACGTTGAGGCAGTGGCCGATGCCGTGGCAGGTACCGTGGAGGTATTGGATCCCGGCATCCCACAGCGCTTTGCGTGCCAATACGTCGATGAGGCAGCCGCGGATCCCTTCGGGGAATTTGCATTTGGCGATGCTGATCATCCCTTTCAATGCGCGGGTAAAGTCTTTCTTCATCTGCTCGCTGGGTTCGCCCAGGGCGATGGTACGGGTGATGTCGGTGGTGCCGTCGAGGTACTGCGCCCCCGAATCCATCAGCAGCATGCCTTCGGGGCGGAGCATCGCATCGGTTTCCGGTGTGGCCGAGTAGTGGGGACTGGCGGCATGGGCGGCATATCCGCAGATCGTCTCGAAACTGTCCATCACATATTGCGGCTGTTCGGCGCGGAATGCCGACAGGCGGGCGGCGGCGCTCAGTTCGGTCACTTTCTCTCCGGCATCCATCTGCTGTTCCAGCCAGATATGGAATTTGGTGAGTGCGATGCCGTCTTTCAGCAGGGCGTTGCGGAAACCTTCGATCTCGGTCTCGTTCTTGATGCTCTTCAGGTGGTTGGCGGGCGTGATACCTTCCATGATGGTACACTCTTTGGGGATGGCGTTGTAGAGCGCCACGTTGGTTTTGGCCGGATCGATATATACCGTCGTCCCTCCCGCCAGCCGGGAGAGGTAGGTGTATATCAGGGTATAATCGGCCAGTGTAACCCCTTCGCGCTGCAGGTGCTCGGCCGCTTCGCGGGTGACTTTGCCGGGATCGATGAAGAGGACGCTTTCCTGTTCGGAGATGAATCCGAAGCTGATCACGACCGGATTGTAGGCTACGTCCGTGCCCCGGATGTTGAATGTCCACGCCACTTCATCCAGTGCACCCAATACCAGGCAGTCGGCGCCGGCGGCATGCAACCGGTTGTTGATCTCGTTCAGTTTCTCGCCCACGGATTGACCGCTCAGTTTGACCGGCATTTCAAACAACGGGGCGGAGGGGATCGCGGGACGGTCACTCCAGATCTCTTCGAGCAGGTCGAAGCCGCTTTCGATGCGGAGGCCTTTCTTCTGTAACTTGCCTTCCAGCGTACGGGCATCCAGTGCGCTGTAGCTTTGCCCGTCGATGCCGACAATCGAACCGCTGCCTAACTCTTTCAGCAGGAAACCGGCGATCGAGGGCGTGCCTTCGATCGCCAGCTTGTATAGCTCGATGCCTGTGCCTTCGAGCTGTTGGGCGGCTTGCAGGAAGTAGCGTGAGTCTGCCCACAGCCCGGCTTTGTCGGCGGTGACCACCACGGTGCCTGCCGATCCGGTGAATCCGGATATCCATCGGCGTGTTTTCCAGCGTTCGGCGGGATACTCGCTCAGGTGCGGGTCTGAACCGGGGATAATATAGGCATCGATCTGATGCCGTTTCATCTGCTCACGCAAAGCGGAGATGCGTTGGGGAATTGTTGTTGCCATCTGTCTTTTCCTTATATTATGATATCTGTATTTCCTCCTGATGCCTGTATATATAACAAACAAACCGCTGTCGTTTTTGGACAGTTGTGCAAATGTAAAGAAATATCGTTAAGAAGAGCCCGACGAAAGGAGGAAATAATAGGCCGTATAAAGTCAATCCCATCACACGCATTCCACCACGTGGTACTGTGTGCCGAAACGGGTACGGCGCGAGGGTATTTCGTGCTTCTGCAGTATTCGTCCGAACATACTTACCCTCTTCTCAGACAGCGGAATGCCGCTATGCCGCTTCATGCGTTGCAATATCTCGGCAGGTGACAGCCATTCCCCTTCCTCCTCGTTCCGGGCGGTTTGGAAGTAACGATAAAAAAGCTGCTCTTCGGGAGGTGCCTGTTCAAAATCACGGTTGTTTTCAGTCATGATCCGTTCGTCCGATTGATCGAACCAATATCTTTCACCGTGATCCAGTTCATACATGGCCTGGGCATACAGTTGGTTGTAGTCTATCGGGCGGGTAGTGTCAATCACACCTGTCACTTCAATGCAGATAAAACGGCGGCTCCCGCTGGGATCGGTCAGCAAGTCCTTCTGGTTGCTTGTGGCGATAAAGGAAGCATAGCGGCGCATTTCAAGTACCGTATTGCCATATGGTTTCCGAACATTGACTACCGGTTTTTGAAGGATATGTTTTAGAAATCCTTGTTGCGTCGGGCTTATCTGGTCAAACTCGTCGATATTGATCAGCGCAAAGCGGTTCAGGTAGAGTTCTGCATCCCGTTTACGTGAAAAGTCAATGTTGTCCGTGTAATAAGCTCTCAGTTCAGGTGGAACCATATTGCGGCAAAAGGAGGATTTTCGTGTACCCTGCGCACCGACCAATAAGGGTGAAACGCTATTGGCATATTTCTTGTCCGTATTGCCACGCCAGTGAGCCACCATATTCAGGAACCAACGGTGGAACAACTCCGCCCAGTTCGGATTCCGGCAGGGAACTGTTTGCGCCAGCGCATGGATGCGGTTCTTCCCGTCCCAACCGGAAAGGTTGTACAGATAATCTTCGAGCGGGTTAAAGACGGGTACCCGGTTGGAATAGACATACCTGCTGATATCCCTGTCCCACAGCGGGATGCCTTCGCCCTGCGCATCAATGGCAATGCTGTTGAGCGCCCGTTTGTCGATCGGAGAGAAGCGGAAGCGGAATGAATGGCGCTCACGGAATTCCACCTCTCCCATCTGGCTATTGTAGCGGAAATCATATCGCCGCTTCATGAATTCATCTGTTTGTATCGCCAACCGTTGTTCCTTGCTCAGGCTGCATTGTGTGTCGAAACCGGTGCATGTTTGGTAAATCGTCCGTACCACCTGGCGAATGATTTCTTCCTTCAGGTGGAGGTAGAAGTGGAAAACGGCACGTTGTACTGTTTTTTCTTCCGGAATACCTGTGCGGAAACAGTTTTCCGCCAACCGGGTAACGACAGGCTGCAAGTCTTTTCCGACAGGAGTTGCCCCCTTGCTTTCCGCTTCCGCCAATTCGGCATAGGTCTTCCGTAAAGCCGCTTCGAATAACAGGATGAAAGCCTCTTCCTTTTCATATCCCGGAAGACCGCGTGTCAGCGGTGATTTTTCGGTCTGTACGGCCTCCCGGTACGTTTGTTCATCGGGCATGGAGACCGGCTGTGCCAGATAAAACGGGATGGAATCCGGGTGGTATATGGCCTCGGGATCGAAAGAAAGGCGTGAATACTGTTCCAGTGTCGGCTCTTTCAACAGGATATCGAAAGGAAGTTGCGGCTCATAACACTTCACCGCCAGGCGGTAGGCATGGGCGTGAAATACTTCCGCCTCTTCGCGGCTGGCAGGTAGTGAGTTGTCCGGACGGGTGATGGTTGTCCATATCTTCACCGTCCGTCCGCTGGAACCGGTAAATACCAGCCTTGTCTGCGGCTGTTCCCGGGCCAAACGCTTCACGAGCGCTATTTCGGCTTTTCCCGAAAGCGGGCCGACGGTCAATTCCACAATGCCGTTGTATGCCTTCAACTGTTTGACATTGCTTATTTTACGAAATTCAGCCGCAGGTATTATCTTAGGAGGTTTACTCCCTTCAGCAAGTTGCTCACCGGGCAATGTGTATTTCAGTTGCTCCCGAAAGGAAGAAACGGGTTGCGCTTTGGTCTCCGTCTTTAATTTCTGCACGAAAGTGTCTATATCCATCGTGCTCAGTGCTGAATTTGTTTCACTGTCTCTTTGTTGGGTAACCTTCATTTGGTCGTTTGTGTGTTTACATAGTTTATAATCCGATGCATTGTCTCAAAAAAGTTTCATACGGATGGAACTAAAAGTTCTACCTAATGGAACTAAAAGTTCTACCTAATGGAACTGAAAGTTCTACCTAATGGAACTGAAAGTTTCATCCCAATGGAACTAAAAACGTTGAAACCAACGTTTTGTAGCGTGGCAGATGTGACAGCAAATAGGCGTCAAAAGGCATCTGCCACACGTATCTGCCACGCATGTAATTTGCTTGCTGTCAACGGGATAGTGCCTTCTCCGTGGCAGCGTGGCAGATAATTTCAAAAAAAAAGTCTGTGTAGGGGGGTGGGATACTTAACCGTAGTAGTATTCGTCACTATTCTTCTCGAAGCGCGGTTCTTCCTCTATACCATACTGTTGGAAGAGTTTCCGTATATACTCCTGGTCTGCCGGCAGCAACATTCGCTCCTCCCGATAGATGCGGTAATACATCGTTTTTCCGAAATGTCCGATCAGATCTTGCCTGATGGCTACACCGTACTTGAAGGGCACGCTGTCTAACAAATGCTTGATGCCCCAAGCCATGTGAAGCTTCCGGGCGCTTTTAAAATAGGGACACGCGGAGGTGTCGGCAGGAAAGCAAAGGGGGTTTACAATACTCAGGGTCTCCTTTTGTGGAGTGCTATGTGCTGCAACCAGGTGGCGCAAACAGTTTGTACTTTGGGCACATTGTTGGATAAAGCAGTGTGCAAACCCGTAAGGGACTGATAGATAGTCAAAGTTATCTTCCATATTCAAAGTTATATGTTAAATTTTCTGTCGGCGCAAAGATAGAAACATTACTTGGATGACCCGGATAATCGGGGAAAAATTATCTCATTCAAAAATCCGTTTTCGATATCGTCGGCTACAAACCTGTGTAAGCAGCATTCCTCCACGGTAAGGTTGTGAGTATGATGCAGGGAATGGCTTTCTGTTAATGTAATCTAAAAGATGCAAAGAAGGTGCAGTTTTGCGGACAGAACGCCTATCTTTACCTGACAAACCCGGTTTATAATGAAGTACGCTTAACCTCAAACGTTATGAAAATGTGGATGAATCTGATGGGGCTGTTGGGACTGATCCTGTTGCTTTCCGGTTGTTCTTCTTATTATTACGCCAAACTGGATTCCGAGGACCGGATCAATGTCCGCAATTCTACCCGTGATTTTGTGATTGAAAACGATACGGTGGGGGTCATCTACTGCTTTTACGGGGAGAATGCTCCCGTGCAGATCACGGTGCATAACAAATTAGACAAACCATTGTATGTGGACTGGACCCGTTCGGGCGTGATTATGGACGATGTGGCGTCCGGTTTTGATTCGAATACCCTTTCGATCCGGGGGAATATCTCCATGGATGGTTCCGTTAGCAGCGTTCAATGGGGGGAAGGCTATTCGTCGTCGTCGATTTCGGCCTACGAACGTTTTATGGGTGAAGCGACCTTGCCCAGGGGCGTTTCCTTTATTCCTCCCCGCTCACGGGTGGAGCATACGCCGGTCAGCCTGGCGCATTTCTCTTTCGATAAAATCCCGGATAAGGAATTCACCGAGGTTGTTTATATGGATACCCGTTCCAATGAACGGAAAGTGAAATCGATCACATTCACGGAGCAGGATTCGCCGCTGCATTTCCGCAGTTACCTGACCCTCTATACGGATGCGCAGGATGTGGCAAACCGGAAGGTGTTGTATCTGGAACGTAGCTTCTACCTCTCCCGTCTGCTGAAAACAGGCAATATCCCACCCGCGAATTTTGAAGAAGGCGCCCGTGAAGACGGTGATTTCTTTTATGTCCATAAGGTGAAAGGCGCGGATACAGGTCTGATTTTGGGTACGATCGCTGTCGGAGTGGTCGGTATTGCCGTGCAGGCTGCCGTAGGCCCGGTAACGTATTAAGAAAAAAACCGGAGAAAGTTTTGAGAATAAAGAAACAATCCGTAATTTTGCTGCCCGTTTCAGGTATGTACTAATAACATTATATAAAGATAACGTATGATTATTGTTCCATTGAAAGAAGGCGAAAACATCGAGAAAGCGCTGAAGAAGTTCAAAAGAAAGTTCGAAAAAACAGGTGTTGTAAAAGAGCTGAGAAGCCGTCAGGCCTTCGCTAAACCTTCTGTAGAGAAGAGAAAACAACGTATGCGTGCTGAGTATGTACAGCATCTGCAGCAAATGGAGGAATAAAATCCTTCTTCGGGATTTGTTTTATTAAATACTTATTGCTATATTCGTTGCATTAAAGTTGATGTGACGAAGTTATGCTACTTGATGAGTTTTTAGATTACCTTCGATATGAGCGGAATTACTCCGGCCATACGATCCAGGCTTACGCAAATGACCTGAGTCAATTCGAGGCGTATGTAAAAATTCATCAAGCTGGTTTTTTTACGCCCGCCGATATAGACTCCGACCTGATCCGCAACTGGATGGTGGCGTTGATGGACGAAAACGTATCCCCGGTGACGGTGAACCGGAAACTGAGCTCTTTGAAGTCGTTCTTTAAATACCTGATGAAGAAAAAGGTGCTTGCGGCCAATCCGGCCACTTTGCTGTCTGGTCCGAAAACCCGGAAGCCTTTGCCTTCGTTTGTGAAAGAAAAGGAGATGGAGCTGCTGCTCGATGAGGGGGATCCGGGGGATGGCTTTGAGTCCGTCCGCAACAGGCTGGTGGTGGAGATGCTGTATGATACGGGCATCCGCCGTTCGGAACTGACCGGTCTCCGCACAGCCGATGTGGATAGGGGCGCGATGCTGTTGAAGGTCACGGGCAAACGGAACAAGCAGCGGCTTATCCCTTTTGCCGAAGGGCTGAAAAGCCAAATCGACGCGTATCTGGATATCCGTCAACAGGAAGTGGGTGCATGCGGTGAATGGTTATTCGTCCGTAAAAACGGCGAACAAATACAGCCGCAGGATGTTTATACTATTGTACGGAAGGCGTTGGCGAACGTTCCGGCTTTGGCTAAACGCAGCCCGCATGTATTACGACATTCGTTTGCGACGAGTATGCTTAATAATGGGGCCGAATTGAGTGCTGTGAAAGAACTGTTAGGACATAGCAGCCTGGCTTCGACCAGTGTTTATACGCATACCACATTTGAGGAATTAAAAAAAGTGTATCATGCTCATCCCAGAGCAAAAAAAGAAGGAGGTAATTATGGAAGTTAGAATTCAGGCGATTCATTTCGATGTTTCAGCTCAATTGGAAGCGTTTATTCAGAAAAAAGTGGCCAAATTGGAACAGTATTTCGATGGCATACTGTTGGCGGAAGTTACCCTTAAGGTGGTAAAGAAAGAGTCTGCCCAGAATAAACAAGCTGGTATTCTGCTTAAAATCAAGAGTGGTGACTGTTTTGCCGAAAAGGTAAACGACACCTTTGAGGAGTCTGTTGACGAATGCGTGGTAGCGCTGGAAAAACAGCTGGTAAAATTCAAGGAAAAAATCAGAGCAAAGTAAAAAAAACAACCGATATATTTGGTGTGTAAGAAATAATGCCTAAATTTGCAGCCGTTTCGCCTTCACGGGCGGGACGGCTTTTTTAAAGCCCGATCGCCTCTTTAGCTCAGTTGGCCAGAGCACGTGATTTGTAATCTCGGGGTCGTTGGTTCGAATCCGACAAGAGGCTCAACAAAGGCGGAGGTCTGAGGGATCTAAAAAAGGATGGGTTGATAGCGTTCAACTGATACGATATACATTATTATATAATAGGGGCAGTTACCAGAGTGGCCAAATGGGGCTGACTGTAACTCAGCTGTCTTTCGACTTCGGTGGTTCGAATCCATCACTGCCCACAAAACAAACGCGGAAGTAGCTCAGTCGATAGAGCATTAGCCTTCCAAGCTGAGGGTCGCGGGTTTGAGTCCCGTCTTCCGCTCTTCTATATTTTTTGCCTGTGTAGCTCAGTGGTAGAGCACTTCCTTGGTAAGGAAGAGGTCCCGAGTTCAAATCTCGGCACCGGCTCAAGTGGTAACACGATAAATTGGTGAATGATCATTAATTAATAATAAAGAACAATTAAGTTATGGCTAAAGAAAAATTTGACAGATCGAAACCGCACGTAAACATCGGTACGATTGGTCACGTAGACCACGGTAAAACTACTTTGACGGCTGCTATTACTACAGTGCTGGCAAAGAAAGGTCTTTCTGAATTGCGTTCATTCGACTCGATCGATAACGCTCCGGAAGAAAAAGAAAGAGGTATTACGATCAACACTTCACACGTGGAATACCAGACGGCTAACCGTCACTATGCGCACGTGGACTGCCCGGGTCACGCCGACTATGTAAAGAACATGGTAACGGGTGCTGCCCAGATGGACGGTGCTATCATCGTAGTAGCTGCTACTGACGGTCCTATGCCTCAGACTCGCGAGCACATCCTGCTGGCTCGTCAGGTAAACGTTCCGAAGCTGGTTGTTTTCATGAACAAATGCGATAGCGTTGACGACGAAGAAATGCTGGAACTCGTTGAAATGGAAATGAGAGAATTGCTTTCTTTCTATAACTTCGATGGCGACAATACTCCGGTGATCCGCGGTTCTGCATTGGGTGGCCTGAATGGCGATGCCCAGTGGGAAGAAAAGATCATGGAACTGATGGATGCTTGCGATACTTGGATTCCGCTGCCTCCGCGTGAAGTGGACAAACCGTTCCTGATGCCGGTTGAAGACGTGTTCTCAATCACAGGTCGTGGTACTGTTGCTACCGGCCGTATCGAAACAGGTATCATCAAAACATCTGAAGAAGTTCAGATCATCGGTCTGGGTGCTGAAGGTTTGAAATCTGTTGTAACTGGTGTTGAAATGTTCCGTAAGATCCTTGACGAAGGCCAGGCTGGTGACAACGTAGGTCTGTTGCTCCGTGGTATCGACAAGAACGAAATCAAACGTGGTATGGTTATTACCCACCCGAACAAGGTGAAACCTCACTCTTTGGTAAAAGCAGAGGTGTATATCCTGAAGAAAGAAGAAGGTGGTCGCCACACTCCGTTCCACAACAAATACCGTCCGCAGTTCTATATCCGTACATTGGACGTCACCGGTGAAATCACACTGCCGGAAGGAACTGAAATGGTAATGCCGGGTGACAACGTAACCATCACGGTAGAACTGATCTACCCGGTTGCTTGTAGCGTAGGTTTGCGTTTCGCTATCCGCGAAGGTGGACGTACGGTAGGTGCCGGCCAGATTACTGAACTGTTAAATTAATACACGATAGTTCACAGCCAGCTCTTTAACGGGCTGGCTGATTTACGGAAGTAGCTCAGTCGGTAGAGCACTGGTCTCCAAAACCAGGTGTCGGGAGTTCGAGCCTCTCCTTCCGTGCTTAATCATAGATTCGATGAAAAAGATATTTAATTATTTTAAGGAATCTTATAACGAGCTTGTTTATAAAGTTTCTTGGCCTACAAGGATCGAGCTTTCGAGCAGTGCTGTAGTGGTTATGATTGCTTCCCTTATCATTGCTGCAGTGATCTTCGTGATCGATTTTGGTTTCGAAAGCGTGATGCGTTTCATCTACGAGCGAATTTTTTAATCCGTATTTAGCATGTCTGAAATCCAGAAGAAGTTTTATGTTCTTCGTGCCATCAGCGGCAAAGAGAACAAAGTAAGAGAGTATCTGGAAGCGGAACTGAAAAACACTGACTTAGGTGAGTATGTATCGCAGGTTCTGATCCCGACAGAAAAGACTTTTACTATCCGTAACGGCAAAAAGGTAATGAAAGAAAGAGCCTATCTGCCTGGTTATGTATTGGTGGAAGCCGCTCTGGTAGGAGAGGTCGCCCATCGATTAAGAAACATTCCCAATGTAATCGGTTTTTTGGGTGGTTCGGATAATCCCGTCCCCCTGCGTCCGGCTGAAGTGAACCGTATCTTAGGTACGGTTGACGAACTGCAGGAACAGCAGGAAGAAACCAATATCCAGTATTATGTGGGTGAGAATGTGAAAGTCACCTTCGGACCGTTCAACGGTTTCAGTGGTGTGATCGAAGAGGTGAATGCCGAGAAAAAGAAACTCAAAGTGATGGTCAAAATCTTCGGACGGAAGACCCCCCTTGAGTTGGGTTATATGCAAGTAGAGAAAGAATAGGACTTTTGTTACGAGAAGTTCCCGTCTTTTTCCGTTTCTGATGTTATAAAATCTAAATTGTACAAAAATGGCTAAAGAAGTTGCTGGACAAATCAAATTGCAGATTAAAGGAGGAGCAGCAAACCCTTCTCCCCCTGTTGGACCTGCCTTGGGTTCGAAGGGTATCAATATTATGGAGTTTTGCAAGCAATTCAATGCCAGAACTCAAGACAAGGCTGGTAAGATTCTGCCGGTAGTAATTACTTACTATGTGGACAAATCTTTCGACTTTGTTGTCAAAACTCCTCCTGTGGCTATCCAATTACTGGAAGTGGCCAAAGCGAAGAGCGGCTCTGCCGAACCGAATCGCAAGAAAATTTCAGAAATTACTTGGGATCAGGTACGCGTCATCGCCGAAGACAAGATGGTCGACCTGAACTGCTTTACAATCGATGCAGCCATGACAATGGTAGCAGGTACAGCCAGAAGTATGGGTATCACAGTTAAAGGGACTTTCCCGGGTGCTAATTAATAAATTCAATTGAGATGAGTAAACTTACAAAGAAACAGAAGTTGGCTTTAAGCAAGATTGAACCTGGGAAGGCATATACGTTGAAAGAAGCGTCTGCGTTGGTGAAAGAAATCACCCTGACGAAGTTTGACGCTTCTGTTGACATTGATGTCCGTTTAGGTGTGGATCCGCGTAAAGCGAACCAAATGGTGCGTGGTGTTGTATCACTGCCTCATGGTACTGGTAAGCAGGTTAGAGTTCTTGCATTGTGTACTCCGGATAAAGAAGCGGAAGCTACTGCCGCCGGAGCTGACTTTGTTGGGTTGGATGAGTATATTGATAAGATCAAAGGCGGTTGGACCGATATTGATGTGATTATCACTATGCCTTCCATCATGGGTAAAATCGGTGCTTTAGGTAGAGTATTGGGTCCGCGTGGCTTGATGCCTAACCCGAAGAGTGGTACGGTTACCAATGAAATAGGTAATGCAGTGAAAGAAGTGAAACAAGGTAAGATCGACTTTAAAGTGGATAAGACCGGTATCGTTCATACTTCCATCGGCAAAGTGTCCTTTGAACCGGAAAAAATCCGTGATAACGCAAAAGAATTCGTTTCTACGCTGAACAAGTTGAAACCGACTGCTGCGAAAGGCACCTATATCAAGAGCATTTATCTTTCCAGCACAATGAGTTTGGGTATCAAAATCGACCCGAAATCAGTGGATGAAAACTAATAAACGATTAAACAATGAAGAAGGAAGATAAAGGCGCGATTATTGAACAACTGACAGCTACTGTACAGGAGTATCCGAATTTCTATCTGACGGACATCGAAGCGTTGAACGCGACGAAGACCAGCTCACTCAGAAGGCAGTGCTTCAAACAGGACATCAAGTTGGTGGTTGTGAAAAATAGCCTGCTTAAGAAAGCATTGGAGAACGTAGGGGATTTTTCTCCGCTGAACGTTGCATTGAAGGGTAATACCGCTGTGATGTTTTCACAGGCGGCAAATGCTCCCGCCCGCCTGATCAAAGATTTTACCAAAGATGCCAAGAAAGGTGAAATACCTAAGCCACAGTTGAAAGCTGCCTATGTACAGGAAAGCTTCTACGTGGGTGCGGATAACCTGGCTGCATTGGTGAATATCAAGAGCAAGAACGAACTTATTGGCGATGTTATTGCCTTGTTGCAATCTCCTGCCAAGAACGTTATTTCTGCCCTGCAGTCGTCAGGACAAACAATTCATGGTCTGTTGAAGACGCTTGAAGAAAGATAATTAATTTTTTTAGAATAAAACAACATTTAAATCATACAAAAATGGCAGATTTGAAAGCTTTTGCTGAACAATTAGTGAACTTGACCGTAAAAGAAGTTAGCGAACTGGCTACTATCCTGAAAGAAGAATATGGTATTGAACCTGCTGCTGCAGCTGTTGCTGTTGCTGCTGGTCCTGCCGCAGCTGCTGCTCCGGTAGAAGAAGAAAAAACTTCTTTCGACGTAGTATTGAAATCACCGGGCGCTAATAAACTGGCTATCGTTAAGTTGGTAAAAGAACTGACCGGTCTGGGCTTGAAAGAAGCTAAAGACTTAGTGGACGGTGCTCCCAGCCCCATCAAAGAAGGTATCGCTAAAGCAGACGCAGAAGGATTAAAGAAGAGCTTGGAAGAAGCAGGCGCCGAAGTTGAGCTTAAGTAGTCTCTATAACCTGGTAATCAGGTGAAAGTGGTTAAGAGTCTCCGACGACGAAGACTCTTAACCTTTTTGTGTCTATAATTTCATTAAGTTCAATAAATATCTATCAGATGTCCTCAACAACTGAAAATCAAAGAGTTAATTTTTCTTCGATCAAGAATCC
>JAVBUE010000081.1:0-10114 GCA_031555735.1 Tannerellaceae bacterium | reverse complement strand
CAACAACCGGATGTTGATAAATCTTCACCTACATCTCGTGTCAACAACGTCTATATGTTGTTCAACCAACATCCAGACGTTGACAGAACAACATCCAGATGCAGATTGATATGCTGACAACGTTTTTGCCCCCGGCAGATGGCGGAAGTCAGCCAGTGGAAGGAAGTGTGGAAGGAAACGCCTAAAAACGAGGACCCTTCCACAGTAAGTGGCTGATTATCATAGGGAGTGGAAGCAGTGGAAGGGGAAAAGGGCAAATCCCCTGTATAAACAGCTTCTTAGATCCGATACACAATGTCTCGGCAATGGATTATACCCGTTCCAATGTGGCTTTCAGGAATTCCCATACTTTGCCTACCGAAGCGATATGTACACGTTCGTCCGGGGAGTGCGGGAATTGCAGGTCGGGACCGATGGAGATCATATCCATCTTCGGGTAGGCACCCTGGATAATGCCACATTCGAGGCCGGCATGCATCACCTTCACGGAAGGCTCCTTACCGTAAAGGGCGGCATATGTATCTTTCATCAGTTGCAAGACGGGCGATTGGATATTGGGCTGCCAGCCGTTGTAACCGCTTCCTTCTTCCACCCGGGCGCCCGCCAGGGAGAAGGTGCTGGACAGGCTGGAACATACCGCATCCTTCCGGCTTTCGGACGAACTGCGGATCAACAGCTTCACTTCGATCATCCCTTCCGCCGATTTCACGACGGCCAGGTTGGACGACGACTCTACCGTTCCCGGGAAATCATGCAACATGCTGATTACTCCGTTCTGGCATGCTTCCACAGCATTGATCAGGTCGTCTTGAATCTGTTCAGGTATCAGGGTGGCGGGTAAATCCGCCATTTCGGCGATGAAACGGATGTGGTCTTCGATACCGGCGTATTCCGTCCGGTACAGTTCTTCATAATCGGCGACCAATTCCCACAACGTTTGGATCTCCCCTTCAGGGACGGTGATGAGGGCAAACGCTTCCCGGGGGATCGCGTTGCGTAAGGATCCGCCTTCCACCCACGACAGGCGGGCACCATCGCTGACCGCCTCCTTCAGGAAACGGAACATCAGCTTGTTGGCATTGGCGCGCCCCAAGTGGATATCCACGCCGGAATGGCCGCCTTTCAGTCCGGTGAGGCTGAGCTTCACCGCCACATCCCCCTCGGGTATATACGTATCTTCTTTGTATTGGAAAGAGATATTGAGGTCGGCGCCACCGGCACAGCCCACAAACAGTTCGCCCTCTTCTTCCGAGTCGCAGTTGATCAGCATATCCGCCTTCAGAAAACCGGGCTTGAGGCCGAAAGCGCCGTCCATGCCCACCTCTTCGTCCACCGTGAACAATGCTTCCAGCGGTCCGTGGACCAACGTGTTGTCCGCCAGGGCAGCCAGGGCGAAAGCGACGCCAATGCCATTATCGGCTCCGAGGGTGGTATCGCGTGCCGTCACCCATTCACCTTCCACATACGCATCGATCGGATCGGTGGCGAAATTGTGGCGTACCGAGGCATTCTTCTGCGGAACCATATCCAAGTGCGACTGCAGGACTACCGTCTTACGCCCCTCCCTTCCGGCGGTTGCCGGTTTGCGGATCAAGACGTTGCCGGCTTCATCCTGCAAGGTTTCCAGTCCCAACCCTTTCCCGAAGGCGACGATATAGCGGGCTACTTCTTCCATCTGTCCGGTCGGACGCGGGATCTGCGTAAGGTCGTAAAAATAACCCCACACAGGTTTCGGAGATAGTTCTTTGATTTCAGTTGACATAGAAGTGTGTTTTAAAAGTTTATATGACGACGGCCGGACATCCGCTCACTCGGCTTCGAGGGCAGGCTCCAGGCGCTCCACTTTTTTATTGGTGATCGGCAACGCAACGATGCTGAATAATCCGCACAAGCCGATCCAGATCGTCTGCGTGGTATGCACTACCAGTGCGAAGGCAGCCGCATCGTTCTCGTTCACGCCGAAGCAGACCAGGGTGGCGATGACCATAAAATGCCAGGGACCGATTCCTCCCTGCACAGGTACACCCACACCGATGCTGCTCATTGTAAATGCGATGAGCCCTACCACGATACCCAGGTCTTTCGTAAAACCGAAGGCATAAAAGGTGATATAAAAATAAAAGAAATAGCCCGTCCAGATCAGCAGCGTATAAAGGATAAAACGCAGCTTATGTTCCATCAGCCACACCGATTTGATCCCTTCCCAGATGTTGCCCAACATCTTACGCGCTTTCTGCACAAAGGTAAAATGCTGCATATAGGTAAACACAAACCAGATGATGGTGGCGACGATGATCACCACCAGGTAGATCCACATGGAGTCGAACATCGTGTAGAAGCCTTCCAGCAGATCCGGATTCTTCGCAAAGAACCGTTTGAAGAAACCGATATTGAATACAAAGATGAAGAAGGTGATCGATCCGACCATCAGCGTATCGCTCACCCGGTCGATCAGGAGGGTTCCGAAGAGTTTGGTAAAGGAGATCTTATCGTATTTCGTCAGTACGCCGCAGCGCCATACCTCACCGATACGGGGCAGGACGAGGTTGACGGCATAATTGCCCAGTACGGCATGGATCGCGTTGCTTCGTTTATACTGTTCACCCAGGGAATCGATCAGCAAACCCCAACGTAAACCCCGCGCAATATTGGCACCCAGACCGAACAACAGGGAGAAGAGGATGATATCATAACGTACGCCCTTTTTAATCACCAGCCAGATCTCCGTCAGATCCAGATCACGGTACAGGAACCACAGCAACAAACAGCCGAAAGTAAGTGGCACAATAACCTTGGCAGCAGTACGCAGTATGCTTTTTATATCCATCCCGAATAGAGTACTTTAAATATTTATTGTACTTTTGTACACCCGCAAAGATATACATTAATTTTAAACACCAGCGTTCAAATGAGATTCGTTAAGCCGAAAAAAGCCCTTGGGCAGCATTTTCTGAAGGATTTGCAGATTGCCCGGCGCATCGCGGATACGCTGGAGGCTTACCTCTCTCTTCCGGCGCTTGAAGTAGGGCCGGGCATGGGAGTGTTAACCCAATACCTGCTGGAGGCCGGGCACGACCTCACCGTGGTGGAACTGGATATGGATTCGGTGGATTACCTCGAGCAACATTTCCCCGCATTGGCCGGAAAGATCGTGGCCGACGATTTCCTGCGGCTCGACCTTTCCCGTTTATTCCCCGGTTCATTCTGCGTGATCGGCAATTACCCCTATAATATTTCCAGCCAGATATTTTTCAAGGTACTCGATTATAAAGACCGTATCCCCTGCTGTTCGGGCATGATCCAGAAAGAGGTGGGCGAACGCCTGGCCGCCGGGCCGGGCAGTAAAACGTACGGTATCCTGAGTGTATTGATCCAGGTATGGTATGACGTGGAATACCTCTTCACCGTGAGTGAAAAGGTATTCGACCCTCCGCCGAAAGTAAAAAGCGCCGTAGTGCGCATGGTAAGGAACCAACGGACCGAACTGGAATGTGATGAGAAACTGTTCAAGACAGTGGTCAAAACCTCGTTTAACCAACGACGGAAAACATTACGCAATTCCATGAAACCGCTGTTAGGCAAAGAATGTCCGCATTACGCCTTACCGATTTTCGACAAACGTCCCGAACAACTCTCCATCGAGCAGTTTATCGAGCTGACCCATTTGTCGGACGCCTACCTGAGAACCATCAACAAAACAGGAACCACCGAAAAAGGGAACGAGGATGATTGAAATTACAAAAGACTATATTGAACACCTGAGCACGCTGATCAGGGAAAAAGGAGACGATCAGTTGAGAGTATTGCTCGACGACCTGCATCCGGCAGACATCGCCGAGCTATACCACGAACTCGATCTCCCCGAAACCAAATACCTCTACCTGCTGCTCGATGGCGAGAAAGCCGCCGACGTGTTGATGGAACTGGACGAAGAAGAACGCCATAAACTGCTGAAGGAGCTGCCGCCGGAATTCATCGCCAAGCGCTTCGTGGACAATATGGAGACCGACGACGCCGTGGACCTGATGCGCGAACTGGACGAAGACACACAGGAAGAGATCCTGTCGCACATTGAAGACGTGGAACAGGCAGGCGATATTGTGGACCTCTTGAAATACGACGAAGATACGGCGGGAGGGTTGATGGGTACCGAAATGATCGTGGTCAACGAGAACTGGAGCATGCCCCAGTGTATCGATGAAATGCGTAAACAGGCCGAAGATATGGACGAGATCTACTACGTGTATGTGGTGGACGACGACGAACGGCTGCGTGGCGTATTACCGCTCCAGCGCCTGATCACCAACCCGTCTGTTTCCAAAATCAAACATGTGATGAAGAAAGAGCCCATCGCCGTGCGCGACAGCGACAGCATTGAAGAGGTGTCGCAAGCGATCGAGAAGTACGACCTCGTGGCGCTGCCCGTGGTGGACAGCATCGGACGGTTGATCGGACGTATCACCATCGATGACGTGATGGACGAAATACGCGAACAGCATGAACGCGACTACCAGTTGGCTTCCGGTATCTCGCAAGACGTGGAAACGACCGACAATGTGTTTATCCAAACGGCGGCCCGCCTGCCGTGGTTATTGATCGGCATGATCGGCGGGTTAGGCAATTCCGTCATCCTGGGCGGGTTCGAAAGCAGTTTCTCCACCAACCCGAAGATGGCGCTTTTCATTCCGCTGATCGGTGGTACGGGCGGTAATGTAGGTATCCAGTCGTCGGCCATCGTGGTACAGGGGTTAGCCAATAATTCACTGAAGGCAGGCAACATAATCCCGCAGATATTGAAAGAATCGGTGGTGGCCCTTATCAATGCCAGTATCATCAGCCTGGTGGTGTTCATTTATAACTTCCTCACCCTGGGTGACCGGGCGATCACGGCTTCAGTTTCCCTGAGCCTGTTCGCGGTGGTTATCTTCGCCAGCTTGTTCGGCACACTGGTGCCCATGACGCTGGATCGGATGAAAATCGACCCGGCCTTAGCCACGGGTCCTTTTATCAGTATCACGAACGACATTATCGGGATGATGGTCTATATGTACATCGTTTCCATGCTCCTCTGATACGGTTTTGGTAATTTATACCACCGGAAAGAGGTGGTTTTCTTGTGGTTGTAAGATGAATGTTTTACTTTTGCAGTCGATTCGGGGTTGATCCCCACTATACACCGCATTATATTCATTAAAACTATAGTTCAGAATTTATGGCAACTACTGCTGATTTTAGAAACGGAATGTGCATCGATATAGATGGCGCTTACTACTTTATCGTTGAATTCCTGCATGTAAAACCAGGGAAAGGACCGGCTTTCGTACGGACCAAACTGAAAAACGTCACCACCGGCCGCGTCCTCGACAAGACATGGAACTCCGGCGTCAAGGTGGATGAAGTACGCATCGAACGCCGCCCGTACCAATTCTTATATAAAGACGATATGGGGCTTAACTTCATGCATCCGGAAACATTCGAACAAATCACGATCAACCCGGATGTGATCGACGGCGTACAGTTCCTGCGTGAAGGCGATATGGTGGAAGCAATGGTACATGCGGCCAGCGAGACCATCCTGACCTGCGAACTGCCGGCTCATGTGGTACTCCAGGTAACCTATACCGAACCGGGACTCAAAGGCGACACCGCCACCAACACATTGAAACCCGCCACCGTTGAAACAGGCGCCGAAGTACGCGTTCCCCTGTTTATCAACGAAGGAGAAAAAATCGAGATAGACACACGCACGGGCGCTTATGTAGGCCGCGTGAGAGACTAACAAAAACAATGGTTAATGATTAATGATCAATGATTAATGGGGCAAGCCGTATGGTCACCCCCATTAATCATTGATCATTAATCATTAACCATTAATCATTACTCCCCCTTCCCTGTGAAAGAAAGAACCTCCAGACAACTACCCATCAACCAATGGGCAGAAGAAGACCGGCCTCGTGAAAAAATGCTTCAACAAGGAGTATATGCTCTTACTGATGCTGAATTACTGGCCATCCTGATCGGATCGGGTAACAGCAATGAATCGGCCGTACAGCTTTCTCAACGCATCCTGCACTCCGTTAATAACAACCTGAATGAACTGGGTAAACGATCAGTCTGTGAACTGACCGGAAGCTTCAAAGGAATCGGCACGGCCAAAGGGGTGACCATCGCCGCCGCACTCGAACTGGGCAAACGGCGTAATGCCGGTGAACCGATCCAGCGGCAGACCATCCGGAGCAGCAAAGACGCCTACCTCCTACTCCATCCGCACCTGAGCGACCTTCCGCACGAAGAGTTGTGGGCCGCCTTCACCAATCGAGCCGCCAAGGTGCTCGGTAAAACACGGATCAGCCAGGGAGGGCTGTCGGGAACAACGGCCGATATCCGCATCATCCTCAAATCGGCCATCGACGTCCGTGCATCCGGCATCATACTGTTCCATAATCACCCGTCGGGCAACAACAGACCCAGCCCGCAAGATGACGAGCTGACGCATCGCCTGCAAAAAGCCGTCGCCCTGCTGGATATCAGCCTGCTCGACCATCTCATTATCGCCGACCAGTGTTACTACAGCTACGCTGATGAGGGGAAGCTCTGACGACAAACATTTTCACCCGCCCTCCGGTTTTAATAAACAGAATCATGTATCTTTGCAATCAAGCAAACAGTAAGAAATGAACAACGAATTCCTGCAGACAGAAGAAGCGATCGTCGCGATGCTGAAAACCGTATATGACCCGGAAATCCCGGTCAATGTATATGACCTCGGCCTGATCTACAAGATCGAAGTCGATGACACAATGCACGTCCGCATAGACATGACCCTCACCGCCCCTAACTGCCCGGCCGCTGATTTCCTGGTGGAAGATGTGCGGATGAAAGTAGAGTCGGTGGAAGGGGTTAAGGGGGTGGATATCAACCTCGTGTTCGAACCCGAATGGACGAAGGATATGCTTTCGGAAGAAGCGAAGCTGGAACTCGGTTTCTTCTAAACGGATACAGCGCATGGATACCACCCGGAAGAAAATCTACTTTGTATCAGACGCCCACCTCGGCGCCCGGTTCCATCAGGATCCGCGTGGGGTAGAGAAGCACCTGGTGCGATGGCTCGAACAGATCAGGGAGGATGCCGCCGCCGTTTGGTTCCTGGGGGATATGTTCGACTATTGGTACGAATATAAATACGTAGTACCCAAAGGGCATGTCCGCTTTCTCGGCAAGGTAGCCGAACTGGCCGACAGTGGCATCGACATCCATTTCTTTATCGGCAACCACGACATCTGGATGTTTGATTACCTCCCGCAGGAGATCGGCGCCACGATCCATCGGGAACCGCTAACTATCGATCTCCTGGGCTCCCGCTTCTTCCTGGGGCATGGCGATGAGGTGGACGACCGCAGCCTCAGCTTCCGCCTGATCCGCGCCATCTTCCGCAACCGGTTCTGCCAATGGTTGTATGCGGGCATCCATCCCCGGTGGACATTCGGTTTTGCCCTCGGATGGTCGCACAGCAGCCGGAAAAGCGGGTTGGAGAAACAAGCCGTCCGCACGTATAAGGGAGACGACTCTGCCTATCTGGTCCGATTCGCCACGGATTACTTGCAAACGCATCCCAATATCCGTTTCTTTCTCTTCGGCCATTGCCATGTGATGCTTGACAAAGCGCTCTCATCCGGCTGCCGTCTGTTGGTGACCGGCGACTGGATGACACTCTTCTCCTATATCGAATGGGATGGGGAAACCCTTGCCCTCCGCTCGTTCGGGCAACCAGGCGCCGTTTAATCGTCGACCGCGGGGGATGATTCGTCGGGCAGTTCCTCGAAGCCTCTATCATCGGTCTGCCCGTTGCTTTCCTTTTGTTTCAGGGAGGAGATAAGGGATTGGAAATCACGGTCGGTGCGCAGTTTCTTCACCGCCATCTTGGCTGCGGATTGCTGGGATTCTTTCTTGGAATAGCCGATGCCGATACCAATCTGGATATCAGCCAGGGTAACGGCGGTCTGGAATACGGGGTTACCGTCGGGATCGACGAACGACTCGATCAGGTCGAACGCGATCGCCAGTTTGTTTTTCTGGCTCCATTCGATCAGGCTGGATTTGAAATTGACCTCCTTCCGGGCTAGGGCATCGATATCGATATGCTTGCGGATGATCATATCCCGGATGAAACGGTCGCAGCAGGCATACCCCTGGTCGAGGTAAACGGCCCCAATCAGCGCTTCGAGAGCGTTACCCGCCATATGGCTGTTGTGCGTATTCGACCGGGTGGAGCAAACCACCATCTTGTCGATACCCAGCTCGATGGCTACACGGTTCAGTGTTTCTCGTTGTACGATTTTGGAACGTGTGTTGGTGAGGAATCCTTCCCGTTTGGTCGGGAAATAGGCATAGACATAATCGGCGATCACCGCATCGAGGATGGCATCACCCAGAAATTCCAGGCGTTCGTTGTTGAGCCATTTGCCATTGTCGTCTTCCACTGAAGAGGATTTGTGCAGGAAAGCCTGTTCATACAGTTGGATGTTATCCGGATAAAACCCGAGCATCTTGTATAAAGACAAATAAGGCTCCTTGCCTTTGTTTGTAAGGAGCCTTATTTTTTTATGTAACTGCCGTAACACGTTATTTGACAAATTTCCGGACGATCATACAGGCATTGTGTCCTCCGAATCCGAAAGTATTCGACAAGGCTGCATTGACAGTCCGTTTCTGGGCTTTATTAAACGTATAGTTCAGTTCGTAGTCAATTTCCGGATCATTGTCACCTTCTTCGTGGTTGATCGTCGGCGGAATGAGATCGTTGTACACCGCCAGGATGGAAGCAATTCCTTCCACGGCACCAGCGGCACCCAACAGGTGTCCGGTCATGGACTTGGTGGAACTGATATTCAACTTACCGGCATGTGCGCCAAACACTTCCTTGATCGCTTTGACTTCAGAGGGGTCACCAACCGGGGTGGATGTCCCGTGGACATTGATGTAATCGATATCCTCCGGTCTCATTTCGGCATCTTCCAACGCGTTCCGCATCACCAGCTTGGCACCCAGCCCATCGGGATGGGAGGCTGTAAGGTGGTAGGCATCGGCAGACATACCGGTACCCACTATTTCGGCGTAGATACGTGCACCACGCGCCAAGGCATGTTCCATCTCTTCCAGTATCAGACAGGCGGCGCCTTCACCCATCACGAATCCGTCGCGGCTGGCGCTGAACGGACGGGAAGCGGTTTCGGGCGACTCGTTACGGGTGGATAACGCGTTCATGGCATTGAACCCGCCAACGCCGGCAATCGTAATGGCGGCTTCGGCTCCTCCGGTGACGATCGCGTTCGCTTTCCCCAGACGGATGTAGTTAAACGCATCAGCTATCGCGTTGGTGGAAGAGGCACAGGCGGAAACAGTCGCAAAGTTCGGACCACGGAACCCGTACATCATCGATATATGTCCGGCAGCGATGTCCGAGATCATCTTCGGGATGAAGAACGGATTGAAACGGGGTCCGCGCTCATTGTCGTACCCGCGTACTTCGTCTTCAAACGTCTTGATCCCACCGATACCGGCAGAGAAAATAACACCGATGCGGTCGAGGTTTTCCTTTTCGACGTCGAGGCCTGAATCGGCAACGGCATCCCTGGCAGCCTTGATGGCAAACAAAGCATAGCGGTCGCATTTGCGGGCTTCTTTGCGATCCATCACCTGAGCCGGGTCGAAGTCTTTCACTTCGCAGGCAAACTGTGTCTTAAACCGGGATGCGTCAAACAGCGTAATAGGTCCGGCGCCACTCTTACCATTGACAAGACCCTCCCAGGTTTCTGAGAGGGTATTCCCAAGAGGAGTAATAGCCCCAAGGCCTGTTACCACAACTCTTTTTAATTCCATACTGTAGCTTGAAGTGATTTACTTCTGATTAGCTTCGATATAAGCGATCGCATCGCCTACAGTTGTAATTTTTTCTGCTTGATCATCGGGAATTGAGATACCGAATTCTTTTTCGAATTCCATGATCAACTCTACAGTGTCAAGAGAGTCTGCCCCTAAATCGTTAGTAAAGCTCGCTTCGTTAGTTACTTCTGTTTCTTCCACACTCAGTTTGTCAACGATGATAGCTTTTACT
>JAVBUE010000005.1:0-10684 GCA_031555735.1 Tannerellaceae bacterium | reverse complement strand
CTTATGAAACTTTTGTCCCATCAGGACAAAAAACTTTTTTAGACAAGAGGTGTCAAGGGTGCATCGCGTGGCAGATGTGGCAGCAAAAAGGCGGAAAAACGGATCTGCCACGGGTATCTGCCACACATCTAACCTATTCATGAACAATAAGATAACACCTGTTGCGTGGAACCGTGGCAGATGTTTTGCAAAAATAAACTTCGTGTAGGGGATACGGACGGCTCATGGATTCAGACGGTTGATCGAAATTCAAAACAGCTTCTTGCCAAAGAATAGAAATAGGTGACTATACGGGGGGGAAGCGCATCCACCCAATTTATGCGTTAAGCAAGTAATCGTGGAAGGCAGGGAATGAATGGGGGAGGCTGGTGCTTTGTTTGGTTCCCTGCATGAAGGCGCGCAGCTTGGCCGGGATATCGATATCGGTGCTTAGGATGCGATCAACCGTCTCTTTGAATTTCGCCGGATGGGCTGTCTCAAGGAAGAAGCCGGTTTCACCCGGACGGAGATCGTTCTCCAAAGCCTGGTAACCACAAGCGCCATGAGGATCGAGCAGGTAGCCGGAGTCGTGATACACCCGACGGATGGTGCGGGCAATCTCCTCGTCCGTAAAACGGTAGCCGCCGATCAGTGCGGATATAGCCGCATGCGTTTGCTCATTATTCCCGTAAAGGTCGAGGATACGGGCGAAATTGCTCGGATCACCCAC
Source organism: Tannerellaceae bacterium (assembly GCA_031555735.1). Classification (GTDB taxonomy): domain Bacteria; phylum Bacteroidota; class Bacteroidia; order Bacteroidales; family Tannerellaceae; genus JAJDIA01. The sequence continues at coordinate 9,975 of JAVBUE010000005.1, read as the reverse complement.
ATCCATGGCATTCGCGATGGTCGATACGGAGGGACGGGGACGATATGTGCCCGTTTGCAGGTATTCGAGGAACACATCGTTACGGTTGTTGGCCGCTATGAATCGCCGGATAGGCAGTCCCATCCGGTGGGCGAAAAGACCGGCGGTGATATTGCCGAAGTTACCGCTCGGTACACAGGCCACCAGGTTACCGGCTTTCCCTTCCCGGTCCAACTGCGCATAGGCATGGAAATAGTAAAACGATTGCGGGAGGAACCGGGCAACGTTGATCGAATTAGCCGAGGTGAGCAGCATCCGCCGGTTCAGTTCCCCGTCCATAAAGGCGGCTTTCACCAATGCCTGGCAGTCGTCGAAGGTGCCGTCTATTTCCAACGCCGTAATATTCTGTCCCAGGGTAGTGAACTGGCATTCTTGTATCGGGCTTACTTTCCCTTTGGGGTAGAGCACGAACACCCGGATCCCTTCCACGCCGAGGAAACCGTTAGCAACAGCGCTGCCCGTATCGCCGGAGGTGGCAACCAGCACGTTCACATCCTTCAATCCGTTCCTGCGGATAAAATAGCCCAGTATCCGCGCCATGAACCGCGCACCCACATCCTTGAAGGCAAGGGTCGGGCCGTGGTACAGTTCGAGGCTGTAGATCGAATCCGTCACCGGAACCGCCGGTGTGTCGAACGACAGCGTATCCCGCACAATCCCATCAAGGGTATCCGGTTCGATATCTTCGCCGAAGAACGCGCGTGCTACCGTACAGGCAATTTCGTGGAACGACTGGTTGCGGAGGTTGGCAATCGCCTGCTCGTCCAACCGGATGATCTGTTCGGGCATGTAGAGTCCTTTGTCGCCGGCGAGGCCTTTCACCACCGCTTCTTCGAGGGATGCGAGGGGAGCTTGTTTGTGGGTGCTGTAGTAATACATGGGGTAATGATGAATGTTTAGTGATTAGTGATGAATGAGGATTAGGATTAGGAGAGGAGGTGGCGGATGAAGGTGTCGTGTTCAAGGATGCCGAATTGGCCTTCCGACACGGTGTATTCGTCGTATCGGACAACGGCGTCGGGCGCCTGTCCCGGTTTGCAGATCAGGAAAGGAACGGGCGTGTTCGTGTGCGTACGGGTGGCGCAGGGCGTAGGATGGTCGGGCAGCACGGCGATGGCTACGGGCTCGTCCCACGATTGCAGTTCCTTATAAATAGGCCCGACCACACGGCTGTCGAGGTTCTCGATCGTCCGCACCTTCAGCTTGACATCACCTTCGTGTCCGGCTTCGTCGCTGGCTTCGATATGGAGATAGACGAAATCGTGCCGCCGGAGGGCTTCCAAGGCCGCCTGCACCTTTCCTTCGTAGTTGGTGTCGTACAGGCCGGTGGCTCCTTCCACGTGGATCACTTCCAGGCCGGCATACCGTCCGATGCCGCGGATCAGGTCCACGGCGGAGATGACGGCTCCGCTTCCGATGCCATACATATCCATCAGCGTACGCATTGCCGGACGGTAGCCCGGCGACCAGGGCCAGATGCTGTTGGCGGGATCTTTCCCGGCTGCTATCCGCCTCCGGTTGATGGGATGGGAGGGAAGTATCTCCTGTGAGCGGAGGATAAGGTCGTTCAGTAACCGCGCTGTCTCTTCAGCTTCGGGCGCTTGCGCTTTGACCAGCAGGGGACGGAAGGGATGGAGGGGTACGTCGTGCGGCGGCGTACAATCCAGGCGGGCGTCACCCTCTTTCACCACCACCAGGTGGCGGTAGGATACGCCGGTATGGAACTTCACCCGTTCGTTTCCCAATTCGTCGTCGAGGAAACGGATCAGTTCATCCGCCTCTTCGGTGGATATATGGCCGGCCGAATGGTTGACGAGGATATTCCCTTTGACGCAGATCAGGTTGCAACGCATCGCCATTTCTCCCGGAGAAAGATCCACGCCGATGCTGGCGGCTTCGAGCACGCCGCGCCCCTGATAGACGGTAGGCAGGTCGTATCCCAATACCGCCATGTTGGCCACTTCGCTGCCAGGATGAAATCCGTCGGGGATGGTTTTTATCCGTCCCGTCACCCCCATTCGGGCCAGGTGGTCCATGTGCGGGGTGCGGGCATATTGCAACGGGGTTTTGTAACCCAGCATTTCAATCGGTTCGTCGGCCATGCCGTCGCCAAGGATGATGATGCTTTTCATTTTACCGGATATTTGCGATGGAGATGATGTCGGCAAACACGCCTGCGGCGGTTACACCGGCACCGGCACCATATCCTTTGATAATCATCGGGTATTCGTGGTACCGTTCGGTGGAGATCATGATGATGTTGTTACTGCCTTCCAGTTCGTAGAACGGGTGGTGGCTATCCACTTCCATCAGCCCCAGTCGGCATGAACCCTTCTCCATCCGCGCCACGTAGCGGATGCGTTTATGTTCGCTTTCCACCCGTTGGCGGAACGCTTCAAATTCGGCATCCAGTTGGGTGATCTTCCCCCAGAATTCATCCTGCGTGCCTTCCAGGTATTGTTCGGGGATGAAGCACTCCTGTTTGACATCCGCCTGCTCAACATGGTATCCGGCTTCACGGGCGAGGATCACCAGTTTGCGGGTCACGTCCTTGCCGCTCAGGTCGATACGCGGATCGGGTTCGGAATAACCGGCATCCTTCGCCATACGGATGGCTTTACTCAACGGTATATCGGCGCTGATGGTGTTGAAGATATAGTTGAGTGTGCCCGACAGGACGGCTTCGAGCCGGAGGATATGGTCGCCGCTGTTGATCAGGTCGTTCATCGTATTGATGATCGGCAGTCCGGCTCCCACATTGGTTTCGAACAGAAATTTGATATTCCGCTTGCGCGCCGTCTCCTTCAGGCTGATATAATTGACGTACGACGAGGAGGCCGCTTCCTTATTGGCCGCCACCACCGATACGCTATTGTTCATCAGCTTCTCATAGATGGAGGCTACGTGTGAGCTGGCGGTACAGTCCACGAACACCGCATTGAAGATGTTCATGTTCTTGATCTCTTCGCACAGGATCTCCGGTGTACAGGGAATTCCCTCTTTCCGCATCTGCTCCACACAGTTTTCCAGGTTCAGCCCTTCGCGGAGGAACAGCGCTTTTTTCGAATTGGAGATTCCCACCACATTCAGTTTCAATCCGTTTTGCTGCATCAGCTTGGGCTGTTGCACCCGGATCTGCTCCAGCAGGTTGCTGCCCACCGTCCCCACGCCTGCAATGAACAGGTTCAACACCATGTATTCGGAAAGGAAGAAGGAGTCGTGGATCGAGTTTAACGCCTTGCGGAGGTATTTGAGTTTGATAACGAACGAGATATTGGTCTCCGACGCACCCTGCGCACAGGCGATCACGCTGATCCCGGCGCGTCCCAGCGTGCCGAACAGCTTACCGGCTATACCCGGCGTACGTTTCATGTTTTCGCCTACGATGGCTACGGTGGCCAGGTCTTTCTCGGCGATCACATCGGTGATTTCTCCCTGTGAACGTTCGAGGGCGAACTCCTCGTTCAGTACCTGTACCGCCAGGTCGGCGTCGGCGTTACGTACGGCGAAGGTGGTATTGTTTTCCGAGCTGGCCTGAGATACCATGAACACGCTGATGCCGCTCTTGGCCAAGGTCTTGAAGATGCGGTAGTTCACCCCGATCACACCTACCATACCGAGTCCCTGTACGGTGATCAGGCAGGTATCGTTGATCGAAGAGATCCCTTTGATGATCGCTTTCCGTTCTTCCACGATCTTCTCCTTGGAGATGTAGGTACCCGGAGCGTCGGGATTGAACGTGTTACGGATACGGATGGGGATATTCTTATGATAGACGGGATAGATCGTAGGGGGATAGATCACTTTGGCGCCGAAGTTGCAAAGTTCCATCGCTTCGGTGAAGCTCAGGCGGTCGATCACATACGCCGAACCGATCACTTTCGGGTCGGCCGTCATGAACCCATCCACATCCGTCCATATCTCCAGCACGGAAGCGCTTAGGGAAGAAGCGAGGATGGCTGCGGTATAGTCTGATCCGCCACGTCCCAGGTTGGTCACTTCACCGGTGTTGGCATTGGATGATATGAATCCCGGGACCAATGACACCTTCGGTAAAGTGGCAAACGTCTCGGCGATCAGCCGGTTGGTCTGGTCGAAATCGACAATATGCTTATTGAACTGGGGGATGGTCTTGATGAATTTGCGCGAATCGTACAACCGTGCTCCGGCAATCACGTTGGCGACGATCACGGATGAGATCCGTTCGCCATAGCTCACGATCGTATCAGATGTCTTAGCCGAAAGGTCGGTGATCAGGTAAACGCCCCGGAAGATGTTGCCCAGCTCGTCAAGCAAGGCCATTACCTTTTCCTGCACTTCCCTGCGCACGGAACGGTCGGGGAGGACGCCTTCGATCACGTCGAGGTGGCGGGTGATAATCTCGGATAATTCTTTTTCGTATCCCACATCTCCCTGGGATGCCATGGATGCGGTGAGCAACAGCTTATCGGTGATGCCGCCAAGGGCGGAAACAACCACGACCACAGGCTCATCAATAGCCTCTACTATTTTTTTGACATTTAAAATGCTATTCACGGAACCTACTGATGTCCCGCCGAATTTCAATACTTTCATTATACTGAATGTTGAAATTGTTAATGTATTGGAAAAGGATAAAAAAAGAGATGCAATGCGGAAGATTGCAACAACGCAGGGCCTGCCTCTGCCATTGTTATTTGTGAATTTGAACCCCCCAGGGGGTCATCAACGCCCATGTATAGTAGGCTACATTGGCAGTCAATATGTATTCTCTCGTATTCATATTGTCGTATAGGAGTTGCAAACTTACGCTTTTTTTCTAATATGCAAGACAATTGGGGTGAATAACTGTCGTTTAGATCAAAAAGAAGTGATTTTATTGGTACCAGTTATCGGAAATGATGTATTTTTGTGACTTGCTATGTGAAAGAATTATGTAGTATCTACACTCTTAAATCAATGATATGAAGCTTTTTTTGACCGTATTGCTCTTTATGCCGTTTTTGTCACTGCATGCGCAGACCACGCAAGCCACCCCGGAAACTACGAAGCAGGTGTTCGTTTTCAAATTTAACCCGGGCGACAGTATCCTGTATGATAATGTTTTCTCCAATGGGGAAGAATTACAACGTCTGTCCGATCTGATCGAACGGTATCGTCCCGAGATCGAACGGAAGGAAATCACCTTGTTTGTGGATGGTTACTGTGCTTCGGAACCAACACCGGCAGCGAATCGCCTGATGGCCGTCACCCGGTCCAACAGTGTGAAATCCGTGTTGATCCGTTACCGGAAACTCAAGGAAGATTATTTCAAGACCACCAACCGTACGGTAGCCTACGAAGGCGAAACCGACCTGGAAATCATTACCGTACATGTGCCCGGCAAAGCGGTGGTACCTGCACCCATCCTCCCGGAGGAGAAACCGGTGGTAGTGGTTGAAGAAGCGAAAGAGGAGGTCAAACAGACGGTAGCTGCACCGGTTGACTCCATCCCCGTCCCGGTAATTGAACAGCCTTTGGAGGCTACGCCCGAGCCGTTGGTTGTACCTACTGCGCAGGTGGAAGACCTCACCCATGATATCGATTCCGAAGCAAAGGCAAAAGAACTGGCTGAACGGGAAAAGATCGTCAAATCGTATTTCGGAGAAACCAATAAGAAAGCGCAACTGCGCGATCGGGAAGGGGAATGGTCGTTACGTGCGAACCTGTTGTACCGGTTGGCCAACATGCTCAACGCCGGTGTGGAATGGCGACCGACAGACTGGGGATTCCTGTTCAATGCCGGTTGGTCGGGTACGGAATGGAAAGGAGGCGACCGTAAGCTGCGCCTCTGGATGGTGTCGCCCGAGATACGTCGGTACCTGGGGGATGATAACCGTTGGTTCCTTGGCGTGGAAGGCCACATGGGCAAATTCAATATCAAACTGAGTGATACCGGTTACCAGGGTAACTTTATGGGAGGTGGATTTACCGGTGGTTACCGTGCCCGGTTAAGCCGCTATTTCGATATGGACTTCAGCCTGGGGATCGGATATATTTATGCCGATTATGACGAGTATTACCGGGAAAACTGTGAAAGCATCCAGGTAAACGAGGCCCGTTTGAAAAAGAACATCATCGGGCCGACACAGGCGGGTGTCTCATTGATCTGGAAACTGAAATAAGTTCACTCCCCGGTTTTTTCCGCCAGGGCTTTTTCCCTGTCCATATCCGCTTTGCTCTTACTTTGGGTAACAAGATACACACCCACGAATACAAGGGCGGCGGATAGGAATTTGTCGGCCGTAAAGGTATCCTGCCCGATGGCTACGGCGATGAACGACGCGATGATAGGTTGTACATAATTATACATGCTGACTGTTGTCGGACGGATCCGTTTGAGTGACATCGGGATCAGCAGGTAAGGGATATAGGTGCCTCCAAACAAGACGAATGCGATCGCCCACACTTCCTTCCCATCGATCCCCTGGTGGTTAAAGGCTGGCGAATCAAATACCTGGTTATACATAAAGGGCAACAGTACCAGGGTGCCGAAAAGGAACATCCACTTCATGATCGTTACAGACGAGTAGCGGAGGGTGATCGGCTTGGAGATGACCAGATAGACGGAATAGGAGAGGCCGCTGATGATGATCATCAGGTTGCCCCTGAGGCTGCTTACCTGTCCGCCGGCATGCGACGATTGCATCACCAGCATCAATGCCCCGCATACACCGAGCAATACCCCGAACGCTTTCATCCGTGTGATCGGCTCTTTGAGGACAAGGGCGGCCAACAACATGACATAGATCGGCACACCGATGGCAATGATCGACGCATCCACGGGCGAAGTGATAGTGAGCCCGTAGATAAACAGGCTCTGGTTGAATGCGATTCCGCACAGGGCGCAGACAAAAAGGATCCCCAGATCTTTCAGTGAGACCTTCTCCCGTTGCATAAACAGGGAGGTGATCCAGAATAAGACGCAGGCGAAGGTAATACGCAGGATCGTCAGCGCTTCGGGTAACAGATGATCCGGAAGCAGGTATTTGGAGACGGGCATATTGACTGCGAACAGGATATTCGCGACCAATATCAGGATATGTCCTTTCAGTTTATTGTTGTCCATGATTCACCCGGTTCGTGATATGTTGTATTCCGATCAAGCGATCGTAGCGGGTGTTCATCGGGCGGTAATAGACGAGGATGTCATATTCGTTCTCTGTCTGATAGTAGTTGCCTTCTGTGATGCGGGTGGTACCGCGTGTTTCGCCATTGGGAACGAACACGTACATATAGTTATAGTGTCCCTGTTTCAACTGGACGGATTTTTCATACCGTCCGGTGGTGGTGTTATACCCCATCTTGCTTTTCTCGTCCAATACATTATTATATATGTCACCGAGCAGGTACAGGTCGCCGTCAGGAATAAGAGCCGACTGGAGGGTGAAGTGTACGATGTTATAATCGGCGTCCGTATTCGCGTCGGTACAACCGACACAACGGATCAGGTACCGGCCGTTTTGATCCTGGTCGTATTGATAGGTCATGTTCCGGCGCACCAGGTCGGTCATCAGCTCCACATGGTAATACGGATTATGGAAAGAGATACGGTCCACATGCATCCCGTTATAGCGGGTGGTGAGGAACTCCATCCGGCGGTATTCGTTGCCCGCCTCGAAGATCAGGTTGCGGTTGTTTTTATAGATAACCTGGCTGCTCAGCAACGTGGTGGGAAGCAGTCCGGTCACGGCATTATCCTGCCTGCCGTTCTGGATGACCCTGATTTTCAGATCGGTCTCCGGGAAGGTGATGGGAAAGCGGCTGTGGTCGATCATAAAACTAACCTCCTGATGGGACTGGTTGGTATCAATCAGGGTATTACTGCTGAGCGATGCCGCGATCGACACCTGTGGCTCATAGACGGAGAAACAGGCTGTCAGGAGTGTCTTTTGCGGATGGTCTTCGTCATATACCCTTACGGCGTAATTACCGGACACCTTGAAGCGGATATCTTCATTCGGAAGCCTGAAAATGTAATTGGCATACTGGGTAGTCGTTGCCATGGAATTGGCAAAATCTTCAAGGGGCATTCCCTGGAATCCGGCCATATATTCGATGGGAGACAGTTCGGATTGTTTCCAGTCGGCGTCGCAATGGATGATCGAGTACGACAGGGGACGATACCCGTCGTGCAGCATATCGAAATTGATCTCGACAAACTCTTTCCCATACAAGGAGATGCAGGGGACGGTTGCCGATTTGCCGTTTGCCCGGATCTGAAGCGTCTTTACTAATTTATCCATCACATCCGTGCGATAGGCCTGTTGGGCATTTAAAGGAGCTAAGGGGATGAATATCAGTATGAATAACCAATTGACAACTCTCATTTGACGTACCTGTTTAAAGACATTGCAAAATTATGGAATTATTTCCTTAATTATTTCGATTTTCTGCTTTTTAGCATAAAAAAATATGTACTTTTGCCGGATATTTTAAAAATCTATTTTCAGTTATATCATGGCAAATGTGATAAAGATTAAAAAAGGGTTGGACATCAATCTGAAAGGCAAGGTTTCGGATGTGTTGCTGGCCGGGAAAAAGTGCGATATGTTCGCCATTATTCCGGATTCCTACAACGGCATCTATCCGAAAGTGGTAGCCAAAGCAGGTGATAAAGTCCAGGCCGGTACGGTCTTGATGATTGACAAGAACCGTCCTGAAATCAGGTTTGTTTCGCCAGTCAGTGGCGAAGTGACTGCAGTTAACCGTGGAGAAAAGCGCAAAGTGCTGAGTATCGAAGTGAAAGCCGATGGAAAAAATGATTACGTTGATTTCGGCAAAAAACAACTCTCTGCATTGAAAGGCGACGAAGTGAAGGAGATGATCCTTACAGCCGGTCTGTGGCCACTGATCAAACAGCGTCCGTACGACATGGTGGCTACCCCCGCCGATGCACCCCGCGACATTTATGTTTCCGCTTTCTATTCAGCTCCGCTGGCACCGGATTTCAACTTCATCGTCAAAGGACAGGAAGCTGATTTCCAGGCAGGGTTGGATGCGCTGGCTAAAATGACTGCCGGTAAGGTGTATGTAGGTATCCGCAAAGGAGCCGCTTATACCCCGAAAGGAGTAGAAGTGGTGGAAGTGGAAGGTCCGCACCCCGCAGGTAACGTAGGTGTACTGATCAATCAAACGAAACCGGTGAACAAGGGTGAAGTGGTATGGACGGTGAATCCCGACGATGTGATCATCATCGGACGTCTGTTCAACAAAGGCATTGCCGACTTTACCCGTCTGGTGGCGATCACCGGATCGGAAACCACCGAAAGAGGATATATTAAAACAGTTGCCGGATGTACAATCGACAGCCTTGTATCGGGTAAGATACTGGGAAAGGATCATGTGCGTATCATCAGCGGGAACGTGTTGTCCGGTACCAAAGTAGCCACAACGGATTACCTGCGCGCTTACGACAACCAGATCACGGCCATTCCCGAAGGCGACGATGTACATGAGTTCTTCGGCTGGGCTACCCCCGGCTTCGGAAAATACAGCACCTCGCGCATGTATTTTTCCTGGCTGTCCGGCAACAGGAAAGAATATGTGATTGACGCCCGCGTACGCGGCGGCCATCGTGCCATGATCATGTCGAACGAATACGACAAGGTATTCCCGATGGATATCCTGCCCGAATACCTGCTGAAAGCGATCATCGCCTTTGATATCGACAAGATGGAAAACCTGGGTATCTACGAAGTAGCCCCGGAAGATTTCGCCCTCTGCGAATTTGTGGATACGTCGAAGATCGAATTGCAGAAGATCGTGCGCAACGGCTTGGATCTGCTTTATAAGGAAATGAATTAATAACATATTAAAATTAGAATACATTGAAAGCGTTAAGGAATTATCTCGACAAGATTAAGCCTAACTTCGAAGAAGGGGGTAAGCTGGCGATGTTCCGTTCTGTATTCGATG
>JAVBUE010000011.1:0-3324 GCA_031555735.1 Tannerellaceae bacterium | reverse complement strand
GGTGGTGCTCAATGAGACAGCGATGAAAGAATTTGGTGAGGCTGCAAAATACATGAACGTAGTAGGTGTGGCAAAGGATTTTTTAATAATGCCAACTCTCAAAATGAAACCTGTAATCATAGCATCTCCTCCCGATCCCGGCATTTTTTATTCGTTCTACTACAAATACGAAGAGGGCCAACGTGAACAAACCCAACAGGCTATTACTGAATGGCTGCATAAGGAGTTTCCCGGCAATGGCGAATTTGAAATCGGGTTTCACTATATGGAAGACTATTTTGAAGATGCATTAAAATCAGAACAGGCGTTACTTTCCCTTTTATCTGTGATGTCCATTGTTTGTATCCTGATTGCCATTTTCGGGGTTTATTCGCTGACGAGCCTTACATGTGAACAACGCCGTAAGGAGATAGCCATACGGAAAGTCAATGGGGCGGAAGTGTTTGATATTATGAATATCTTTTTCAAGGAATACATGCAACTGCTTGGAATGGCAGGGCTTATTGCTTTCCCCGTGGGATATTTGATCATGAAGAGATGGCTGGAGGGTTATGCCAAACAGACTTCGATGGATCTATGGCTGTATCTGCTGATTATCCTGATTGTGTTTGTTGTGACCATATTGTCCATTGTCTCTATGGTTTGGAAAACAGCCCGTCAAAATCCGGGAGAAGTAGTGAAAAGCGAGTAGTCGCCTTCCGTGTTTGCTATCTGTGTGGCCTGGCGGATACGGTCGCCCAGGCTGATACCGCCCAGTATATTGCCCGCCAGGATAAGCCCCGGGTATTGGTGTTCGATGTGATTGATCGCCTCGAACCGTTCGCCGCTGGTTGTTCCGTATTGCGGGATCGCCAGCGGATGGCGGAATATATGGATCAGGTCGGGCGATAGATCCGCCGGAAACCGGAGCATCGACTGTACGTGGGATACCACAGTCGTCCTGATCTCCTCATCTGTCCATGCCAGCATCTCCGGATGCCTGACCCCACCCATGAAGAAAGAAAAGAGCGCACCCTCCTCCGGCGCCCTTCCGGTGAAACATGACGATGGGAAAAGGATACCCAACACAGGCTTCTGTTCCCGGGAAGGAACCAGTCCGCCGAACGCACCCCACCGCAGGGATCCGGTATCGCGAATACCTACAGACACCTGTATCACAGGTGCATAACGCAGATTCGTGATCTTCTCCATCAACACCGGAGAAACGAAAGGAAGCAGATCCGGCAAGCTGTATGCCCCTACGGTAGTGATCACCTTGCGGGCGGAAAGCGATCGTTCACCTTCGATCGTCGAATACGTGATCATCCATCCACCCTCTGCCGCCGGATGGATACGGATACCACCGGCCGAAAGGGTGATCTGTTCCGTCCCGATCTGACCGGCCAGGGCGATCGGCAGGTTTTCCAGTCCGCCGGTAACCGAAAACACTTCTTTGGTTGCCAGCCGGTCGCGTGCCGATTTAGGTTCCTTCATCTTCGCCATACTTCCCCGGATAAAACTACCATACTGCTGCTCCAGGTTATAGAGCTTGGGAAGCGCGTAGCGGGTAACCAGTTTCATCGGATCGCCCGCATATATGCCGGAGATAAACGGATCGACGGCATAGTTGAAGAACGATCGTCCCAAACGCCGGCACGCCAGTTCGCCCACCGACTCATCCGGATTCGTTCCTTTCCTGCGGAACGGTTCTCCCAACAGGCGGATTTTGTCCGGGAATGTAAATAAAGGTGTGGTGATCCCGTCCCACAACCCCGAGGGAAGCGGATGAAAACGGTTGCCTTTCCAGATCAGTCTTCGTTTCGACGCACTGCAAGCCGTTTCAAGCAGGCAGGATGTATGCTGTAACCGGGCAAATAATTCGGCCACTTCCGGACAAGAGACCGTTCCGGTATTCGGTCCGCTTTCGAAGGTGAAACCGGCTTCCCGGAAGGTTTGTATCTGCCCGCCGATGCGGTTGGAGCGTTCCAGCACATGCACCTGTCTGCCTTGCTGCCGGAGAAGAAAGGCTGTAGTCAGCCCGGTAATCCCGGCGCCTATCACCGCCACGTCGATCTGTTTGGTTTCCATTGTATGCTTATACCGGTTTGGAGAATGTTTTTGGGGATTGTATCATCAGCCGGTCTAACGAAGCGGCCACGTTCCGGACAAAGAGTTTGCCTTCAGGAGTGACGCATATCTGCCGCTCATCAAAGGTAATCACACCGTCTTCTGCCAATGCGCGCAGTTTCTGTTCATCATACGCCGTCGCAGCGATAATGGTACTGACGGGAAGGGACAACCGCTCCGACAACTCCTCCCAATCAATGGCATAGTTACACATCAGGGTCTCAATCACTTCTTTCGTGATGTATTATTCCCGGTTTAGCCGATAACCTTTGACGGTGGCCAATGATCCGGCTTCGATCCGTTCGATATACGTGCCGATATCCTTGGCGTTCTGGGCATATACACCCTGCAACTGGCTGATACCGGTCACACCGAACGCATACACCTGCCCCGTGGTACGTCCGGTACAATATCCCTGGAAGTTGCGGCGCAGTTGCTGGCGTTCCAACGCCAGCAACAGTTCGTCTTCCGGACGGACAAAATGATCCAGACCGATCGGACGGTAACCGGCAGCCAGCAACAACGCTTCCGCCTCCCTGAACATCCCACTCTTTTCATCACCGGCAGGCAGACCTGCCTTCTCCAGGATCAGTTGCTGCTTGTTCACCCAGGGGACGTGCGCATACGAGAACGTAACCAGCCGGTCGGGCTGCCAGGCAATGGCCTGCCCGATGGTGCGTGCGAAGCTCTCCCGCGTCTGGAAAGGCAGTCCATACAGGAAATCCATATTGATGCATCCCCCGGCGGAACGGAGGATAGATAGTATCGTATCCATCGGCAAAAGCGACGGACGGCGGTTGACAGCCTTCAGTACCTCTTCGTGCGTATCCTGAATCCCGATGCTGAAGCGGTTGAACCCCGCTTCCGACAGCGCCATCCAGTATGCCTCGTCCAAATAACCCGGATGGCATTCGATCGCGATCTCCGGATGATCGATACAGGAAAAAGCCGATAGCAAATGGTCGTTCAACGCTTTCAACACCGCCACCGGGAGGAAGGTTGGCGATCCTCCGCCATAATGGATCTGCGCGATCTGCCGGGAAGGATCGATCATCCGGATCACGGCATCTATCTCCTGATGAAGGGCGGATACATAGCGATCCACCTCCGCCTGCTTCATCGCCGGAAACGAATTGCATCCGCAGTAATGGCAGAGATGGCGGCAGAAAGGGATGTGAATGTAAAAAGACAGGTGGGCGGGCGACTGGGCATTCGATG
>JAVBUE010000079.1:0-15002 GCA_031555735.1 Tannerellaceae bacterium | reverse complement strand
AAGCCTTCCAAACTGCTTGTTTGGAAGGCTTTGTACTTTGTTTTCTCTAAAGTGTCTTTTTAGAGTGGAGCGAAAGACGGGACTCGAACCCGCGACCCTAACCTTGGCAAGGTTATGCTCTACCAACTGAGCTACTTTCGCGAAACCGGGTGCAAATATAGCGGTATTTTTTAATTCGCCAAAACATCTGCCCGGTTTTTATTTCCTCACAACCCCTTTTCTTCACCTGGACAAATCAGCCTGCGACCCGATCCGTGCAATCAGTTCACTGAAGAGGAGGCTCATGACTTCGGTGGCGCGGTTGGCGGCCTGGATCACATCGGCGCCGTCGTTCACGAAATCGTCGGCGAAATGATAGCCCTCGTTGGTGATCACCGACATACCGAACACCCGGATCCCTGCATGGCGGGCAACGATCACTTCGGGCACGGTACTCATCCCTATCGCGTCGCCCCCTACCCGGCCGTACATTGCATATTCGGCAGGCGTTTCAAACGATGGGCCGGTCAGTCCCACATACACCCCTTTGCGGAGAGGGATCTCCCGCTCACCGGCGATTGCCTCCACAATTCCCATGAATTCCCGGTCGTACGCCCGCGTCATATCGGGAAAACGCGTGCCGAAATCGGCATTGTTCGGCCCCACCAGCGGGTTCGGCATCATATTGATATGATCGCGGATGAGCATCAGGTCGCCCACCTTGAAAGACGTATTGATTCCTCCGGCGGCGTTAGACACCAGCAGGTGTTGGATACCCAACAGCTTCATCACCCGGATGGGGAAGGTCACCTGCTGCATCGAATACCCTTCGTAAAAATGGAACCGTCCCTGCATGGCGAGCACCGGTTTACCGCCCAGCGCCCCCGCGATCAGGTTGCCTTTATGTCCTGCGGCGGTGGAAGCCATGAAATGGGGGATCTCCCCGTAGGGAATCACCACCGGGTCGGCGATACGGTCGGCCAATGCCCCCAGGCCACTGCCCAGGATAATGGCGGTTTCAGGACGTTCAGTAAGCCGCGAAGCGATATAATCGGCCGCCTCGCGATACGGGTTGGATTGCGTCATTTCCATAACATGTGTTTTTTCGTTTGAAATATAATAGTTAGTCAGCCATCAATCGGTAAGCAGCCTGCGCCGCCCGTTCCATAATTTCTTTTTCACCCGGCACGATCCGGTTTTCCATCACCACCTTCCCGTCGCAGATCACGGTATCGATGCAATTACCGTTGGCGGAATACACCAGGTTGGAGGTGAAGTTGAAGTTCGGCACCAACGCCGGTTGGGCGAGGTCGATCAGGCAGAGGTCGGCCAGGTACCCCGGCTCGATCCGTCCGGTGTTCAATCCGGCAATTGCGGCGCCGTCGGCCGTGGCAGCTTGCAACACATCCGCAGCCTTCACTGCTTCGGGATCATTCCGCCAGGCTTTGCCCAGGAAAGCGGCCAGCCGCATGGCTTCCACCATATCGAGGTTGTTGGACGAGCCGCAGCCATCCGTCCCAATCCCCACCCGGATACCCGCGCGGCGCATCTCGTCGAATTTGAAGGTGAGACCCGACGCCAGCTTCATGTTCGAAGCCGGGTTATGAGCCACGCCAACGCCGTGGTCGGCCAGTAGTTGAAGTTCGTCGTCGTCGATATAGATCCCGTGCGCCAGCATCAGGCGGGGCGACAGCACGCCCAGTTTCTTCAGGTAGCGCACCGGCGTGAGCCCGAAACGTTCGAGGGAATCGCTCACCTCCTGCGCCGTTTCCGCCAGGTGGAGGTGGATCATCAGCCCGTGTTCACGCGAGAAGGCGTCGATCCATTGCAGCATCCCGCCCGACACGGTGTAGATCGCATGCGGGCCGAGGGCGAAACGGATCCGGCTGCTGTAGCCCGCCGTTTGGGCATACAGCGTGGTGATCTGCTGCCTGGCGCGCTCGGCCAGGGCGGTGTTGAAATGGTCGAAGCAGACGAGGCTCAGCACCGCCCGCAGCCCCATTTCTTCCACGGCGCGCGCCGTAGCGGCAGGACGCTGGTACATATCGAAAAAGGTGGTAGTTCCCGTTTTGATCATCTCCAGGCACGCCAGGCGGGCGCCCCAATAGACATCGTCGTCGGTCATCTTCACCTCATTGGGCCATATCTTCTGTTCGAGCCAGGGCATGAGCGCCATATCGTCGCCATACCCGCGGAAGTGTGTCATCGCGGCATGGGTATGGGCATTCACGAAACCGGGGATCGCCACTTTACCACGGGCGTTGATCACCCGGCAATCCGTTGGGAGGGTGCATGAAGAAGAGGGAACGACCGCGCGTATCGTATTTCCATCGATCAGGATATCTGTTTCCTTCCCGTTGACTTGCGCGTCTTTGATCAATATCATCATGATTTCCTATGAATAGATGGCTTTCAGGTTTTTGATCCGTTCGTCGCGGATACGTGGCAACAAAGATGCGTATTTATTTCGATTAATCGCCACAAACGTAACACTTTCTTTCACCTCGATCCGACCCACGTCGTCTTTCTCCAGCCCGCCTTTCTGCAGGAGGAAACCCGCCACATCGCCGCGGCTCAGTTTGTCGCGCTTGCCACGGTTGACGGTCAGCGTACGCCAGGGCGAAGGTTGCGGATGCCGGGGTTCGGCCGGGAGAAAAAACTCGTCGGGCGCACGGTCGATATACTCGGGCGCTGTCTCCACTTCGTTGAGGATGAGGAAGGCATCCCCTTCAGCACCCATACGCGCCGTCCGTCCGTTGCGGTGGATAAAAGCCTCTTCGTTCAGCGGCAGGTGGTAGTGGATCACATGGCGCACGTCGGGGATATCTAAGCCGCGTGCCGCCAGGTCGGTGGATACGAACACCGTCGCACTGCCGTTGCGGAACTGCGCCAGCACCCGCTCGCGGTCGGGCTGCTCCATGCCGCCGTGGAACGACGCGTTCTCCACCTCCCGCGAAGTGAGGTAAGCACTTACCCGTTCCACCGCCTCGCGGAGGTTGCAGAACACCAACGCCTGCTCGCCCCGTAGCTCTCCCAACAGGCCGTAGAGGGTGTCGAGCTTGTCTTTTACCGGCGATTGCACCACATGTACCCTCAGCCCTTTCAGCGTTTTTTCTTCGGTGAGGAAAGAAAGGCGGACAGGGTTCATGATGCCGGTGAAAGCTGGGATCTCCACGGCCGCCGTGGCGGATGTCAGGATCCGCCGCCGGACACCCGTCAGGTGGGACAGGATGGCTTTCATCTCGCGGAGGAAACCCAGCTCGAGGGATTTGTCGAACTCATCCAGGATCAGCGTCCGGATGTAGTCGAGCTGGATATGGTCCCGTTCGATATGGTCGAGGATACGGCCGGGCGTGCCGATCAGTACCGTCGGCGGGTGCTCGAGGCTCTTCTTCTCCGTGCGCATCGGATGGCCGCCATAACAGCAGTTGATCTTGTAGCCGGTACCGAGCGAGCGCATCACGCCCTCGATCTGCATCGCCAACTCGCGCGACGGGGCGATGATAAGCGCCTGCGTCTTGCGGTCGTCGCCGGTCAGCACCTGCAACAACGGCAACAGAAACGCCAGCGTCTTGCCTGATCCGGTGGGACTGAGCAGCACCATGTCTTTCGTCGTACCGGCATCAAGCACAGCACGTTGCATCTCATTCAACTCCGTAATACCCATATTGGACAGGGCACGCAAAAGTATATCTTCCATAAACGATCGGATGTTCAAAGGGGCAAAGGTAGGGAAATTTGGTCAGAATCCGCTTATCCCCGGATAAACAGGGGTGTCCGCCCGCCGGTAATAAGGAAAGTTATGGTGTACTTCTATTGGCGCACCCTCTTGCTATATATACAGGGGATTTGCCCTTTTTTCCTTCCACGGCTTCCACCCCCTATCATTATCAGCCACTTACTGTGGAAGGACCCCCGTTTTTGGGCGTTTCCTTCCACACTTCCTTCCACTGGCTGACATCCCCCAAACTGTAAACTGATTTCAGGAAAGGACACCGAAATTTGAAGGCCAAAACAATCATAGGTGGTTGTTCAATCCGTCACCTATGTTTGTTTGAACATCCACCTATGTTTGATGAAACGTTCACCTATGGTAGTTTTTAACAGTTTTTCCAACAACCGGATGTTGATAAATCTTCATCTACATCTCGTGTCAACAACGTCTATATGTTGTTCAACCAACAACCAGACGTTGGCTGAACAACATCCAGATGCAGATTGACATGCTGACATCATTTTTTCAACCTATGATTGTCAAATCATCCACCTATGGTAGGTTTACTATCCCCGAGTGGAAGGAGAAGAGGATAGTGGAAGGAAAATGAAAGCACCCTCCACTTCGTAATCCATATAATAAACAGCGGATTAACCCTAATGAGTGGAAGGTGGAAGCAGTTTTCCGAAAGTTACTGTAGAAGCCCTAATCCGGAGCAACCGACCTTATTCCCAGCCCGTTTGGATGATGCATACATGAAAAATAGTTATTCCTGCCGCCGGAAATCCAGGAGGTGCATCTTTGCGGGGTGAACAAAGGGAAAGAAAATGAGCCCGCCACACCGGTGCAGTGGCTATAATTTGTAACTTTGTAGCCAATCTATAAAAAAGCAACCGAGATGAAGCAGATTTTCAGCCTTATATGCCTCCTGGCCATCGTTTCCTGCCAAAAGGAAGATGGTATGATGATCACGCTCTCCAACGCACTGCCGTTCGACAGGGAGCAGGAGATTGTCGCCATCGACCGGGGACAACTGACCGCATTTACCGGCAGATACGGCAACGCCTTCGTGCTGACCGACGCTACCGGGAAAGAACTGCCCTGGCAGTGGACGTACGACAACCAGTTGATCTTCCCCGCCACCATCAAAGCCGGCGATCAGTCGGTTTTCCATATCAAACCGGGCAATCCGGAGCATCCCGCCACTATCGCTTACGGGAAGCAGTATCCCGAACGCCTCGACGACATCGCGTGGGAGAACGACCGCATCGCCTTCCGCACCTACGGCCCCGCCCTACAGGCGTCGGGCGAACGTGCTTTCGGCCTCGACCTCTGGGCGAAACGGGTGCCCACCCCCGTGGTGGAAGTCCGCTATGCCCGCGAACTGGATCCGGCGAAGCAACAAGAGATAGCCGAACTGCGGAAAACGGATCCGGAAGCCGCCAATGCGCTATATCAATCGATCTCCTACCATAACGACCATGGCGACGGCATGGACTTCTACTCCGTAGGCCCGACGTTGGGAGCGGGCACCTCGGCGCTGATGGATGCCGACGGCTCGATCGTCTATCCCTACTGCTACCGGACGTACGAGATACTGGATAACGGCCCACTGCGTTTCACCGTGAAGCTCACCTACCATCCGCAGGCGGTGGATGGAGACACAGCGGTGGTGGAGACGCGCCTGATCACGCTCGACGCCGGCTCGCAACTGAACCGCATCGCCGTGGGCTACGAAAACCTGTCGAAACCCGCACCGATCGTCACCGGCATCGTGCTGCACGCCCCCAGCGACGCATACATGACGGAGGCCGGCAAAGGCTATATCGCCTATGCCGAACCTGCTTCGGAAGCCAACGGCCAACTCTTCGTGGGAGCGGCGTTCCCGGTAACAAACCGGCTGAAGGAGGCCAAAGCGATCTATTTCTCCGACACCGAAAAGAAAGAACGTGGCAATGCCAACGGCCAACTGCTGGCATACGGCATCTACCAGCCCGGCACTACTTACACTTATTACGCCGGCGGCGGTTGGAGCAAATGGGGTTTCCCCAACGCCGAAGCCTGGTATCAATACATGGACACCTTCACCCAACGGATCAAGCAACCGATCGAAGTGGTAGGGATATGGACAAGAATCGACAACAACTAACCCCTATTCACATTCATCATTAATCATTAATCATTACTTATGACCTCCCCCATCATCTGTGCCATCAGTACCCCGCCGGGAAGCGGTGGTGTGGCTGTTGTCCGTCTCTCAGGGAAAGGCTGTATCGGACTGGCCGACCGTGTGTTTTTCTCTCCCAAAGGGAAAAAACTGGCGGATTGCCCGGCTTATACGGTCCACTTCGGTGAGATACGCCGGGAAACGGGGGAAGTGGTGGACGAGGTGCTTGTGAGTATCTTCCGCGCCCCCCACTCCTATACGGGAGAAGACACGGTGGAGATCACCTGCCACGGCTCCGTCTATGTCCAACAACAGATCCTGCAAGGGCTGATAGACCGCGGCGCACGGCTGGCGCTGCCGGGCGAATTCACCCAACTGGCGTTCCTCAACGGGAAGATGGACCTGAGCCAGGCAGAGGCGGTGGCCGACCTGATCGCCTCGGCCTCCGCCGGCCAGCACAAACTGGCGATGGGACAGATGCGCGGCGGATTCAGTCAGGAGCTGGTCAGGCTCCGGAGCCAACTCCTCGACTTCACCTCCCTGATCGAACTCGAACTGGATTTCAGTGAAGAAGAGGTAGAATTTGCCGACCGAACCCACCTCACCTCCCTGGCAGGAGATATCGAGCGGGTGATCGGCCGCCTGGCAGACTCGTTCCAGGTGGGAAACGCTATCAAGAACGGGATCCCGGTAGCCATCATCGGCGAAACGAACGCCGGTAAATCCACCCTCCTGAACCTGCTCGTGGGTGAAGAACGCGCCATCGTCTCCGATATCCACGGTACAACACGCGACGTGATCGAAGACACGATCAGCCTCGGCGGTATCACCTTCCGCTTTATCGACACCGCCGGCATCCGCGAGACGGCCGACACGATCGAAAGCCTGGGCATCGAACGTACGTTCCGCCAACTGGAACAGGCCACGATCGTGCTCTGGGTGATCGACCTCACCTCGCCTGCCGACCAGCTTGATGCGCTCGCCGCACAAATCATTCCGAAAGCGGAAGGCAAGCACCTGGTGCTCGTCTTCAATAAATGCGACCTCCTCACCGCCGAAGAACTGGCCGCTCGCCAACACCACCTGCCCGGCACCGAAACCGGCGGCTTCGCCAACCCACACACCCGCCGCCTCTACATCTCCGCCAAACAGCGTCTCCACACCGACGCACTGCAAAGCGAAATCCTTCGCGCCGCCTCCCTCCCCGAAGTGTCGCAAGGCGATATCATCGTCACCAACCTCCGCCACTACGAAGCCCTCACCCACGCCCACACGGCCATCTTCCGTGTCATCGACGGCCTCCACGCCCGCATCTCCGGCGACTTCCTCAGCCAGGACATCCGCGAATGCCTCCACTACCTCGGCGAAATCACCGGGCATATCAGCACGGATGAGGTGCTGGGGAATATATTTGCACGGTTCTGCATCGGGAAGTGACCTTAGAAATCAAAGGAAGATATCATCCAATAAAAAGAATATAAATAGCTGATTTCAATGCATTTAATTGAAATCAGTTTTCTTTTTGTAGTTGCATATTTGGATGATTATTTCTATTTTTGTACTCCAATAGTACACCTTTCTTCGAAGGTTTCGCTTTAAGGTGTACTTTTGTCCACCTCTGCAAAAATAGAAATAATATGAAGATTACGCTAAAGGTGTATAGCATAGCGTTGATCATCTCTTGTAAGGAATGTTTTCGCTTTCTTTCTTTGGTTTCCACTCTGTTTTTTATAACCTGCCACTGTTTATCAGTGAGGTTGGTTGGATAGTTGCTCATAACTCATGTCTTGATAACCATAAAGTTACGAAACAATATTCAATCAATCAGCTGATATTCAGTTTATTATATCATATTTTTAAAATTCAAAACAGCTTCTTATAAGACGGAAGGCTATTGACCCTGACCATTCGCACCCTGATAGTGCGAAAAATAAACAAAAATGCACTTTGACAGTGCGAATATTGCTATCTTTGCAAAAAACGTGATAGTATGGACAAGTTATTCGAATATTCTAATAAGTTGATAAAAGAGACTGATACATCGTTTTTCCGATATATTTATGACGAGATAAATTGGAAAAGCAGGATGATCGGGCTTATCGGCCCGCGAGGTGTCGGGAAAACGACATTGGTTCTTCAGTATATCAAGCAACATCTGAATCCTGCTGAAACGCTCTATGTGACAGCGGAAGACTTCTATTTCGTAGACAATAGGTTCGCCGATTTAGCCGATACTTTTGTGAAGCGAGGCGGTAAATATCTGTTTATCGACGAAATCCATAAATATAAGGATTGGGCAAAGGAACTAAAGCTAATTTATGATTATCATAAAGACCTGAGTGTTGTTTTTACCGGCTCTTCTGTGCTTGATATCAAGAAAGGTGCTTCCGATCTAAGCCGTAGAGCTGTAATCTACAATATGCAAGGCTTGTCTTTCAGGGAGTATTTACGGTTATTCCACAATATATCGGCAGAAACCTATTCATTGGAAGATATATTGCAGCATAAAGTCGAGTTGCCCGATTTGAAGCACCCGTTGCCTCTTTTCTCTGATTATCTGAAAAAGGGGTATTATCCGTTCGCATTGGAAGAAGATTTTGAGTTACGTTTGGGACAGATTATAAACCAAACGTTAGAGAACGATATTCCGATGTATGCTGATATGAATGTGGCAACAGGAAGAAAGCTAAAGCAGCTACTTGCGATTATAGCTAAAAGCGCACCATTCAAACCGAACATGAGTAAAATAGCAGATATGTTATCTGCTAGTCGCAACAATATTTCGGACTATTGCCTGTATATTGAAGAGGCGGGTATGATTGCTCAATTAAGAGATAATACCGGAGGTATTCGTGGATTAGGCAAGGTCGATAAAGTGTATTTGGATAACACCAATCTTATTTATAATCTTGCTGACGACACTTCCAATATCGGAAACATCCGAGAAACCTTCTTCCTAAACCAAATGCGGGTTAAGTATGACGTATTTGCATCTCCTGTTGCCGATTTTCTGGTTGATGAAAAAACATTTGAGGTCGGGGGCAAGAATAAAGGACAGAAGCAGATTAAAGAGGTGGAAAACGGATATGTCGTTAAAGATGATATCGAAAACGGGTATTTGAATGTTATTCCGCTGTGGCAGTTTGGAATGAGCTATTGATAAACAAACGCCGATGCACAATATTGGAGAGATAACAGGCGAAATAATCACGTTTATCAATAGTTGGATGATTTTTAGTTGCAACAAAGAAATTGGTACACCTATAATCCATCTAAATTTTGTCAATTAACTGATTTTCAGTATCTATTTATATAATGCATCGGAGAACAAAGACGACCATGCCAAGAACTTCAGCTTCACTTGCAAAGAGGGGATTTGGTCATTAGCTCCGGCTTACGACCTCACCCGGTGCAGTAACGGCTATAATGACGAACACGCCACCTCTGTTAATAATCACGGAAATCCCACCATCGAAGATATGCTTATCGTCGGGGAGAGCATTCGTATTCCCCGAAAAAGAGGGCGAGAGATGATACAGGGTATTGCTGAAGGATGCATAGAAATAATATCTAAAGATTATATCTCCACTTTAGCGAAGAAGTGAACTGTCAAGAAACTCTATTTAGGCAAATCTGTCCCATCTTCCAGCAGCTTTACCTGTACCTTTTTTGCACAGAGGCTACCACAGCAATTGCCACGAACAGGTAAAGTACTCGATCGCAATGCAAATGGTTATGATATTCGTAATGATGCAGTATCTTAATATAGCTTGAGGTGAGCAATCCGGAATGACTTCATCATGGGTGGATAAAGCTTCATGACAATCCGGATAAACAATGGCCAACGCTTTCTCAGGTATTTGGAGTAGTAATACACGTTGGCAATGCGAATGTGTGGATGCCAACTTTCAACCTCTTGGATAGTATCAATGCCCCACTTCATCGGCGCATTGAATTTCTTGATGTCGGGGTGTCGGTTGTTGTTGCGTACAGCCCACTCGCTCACCGTATCGAAGGCGATTTCGACTTTTGGGAATAACTCTGCCAGCTTACAGACCAATGCTTTAATCTCTTTTTCGGGGAAAAACATCATCACGCCTTCGGCAACAATCAGCACGGGGCGATCTTTGGGGATGGCGTCCATCCAGGTGTAGTCGAACATTGATCTGGCTATCATCTGGCAGGAAGAGCTTTCTTTGAAAAAGTGCCTGCGGATTTCGATGGACTCTTCGACGTCGATGTCAAACCACCGGCAACCCCTCAGCGGAAGCCGCTTGCAGCGCGCATCGAGGCCACAGCCCAAGTTGACGATAACACCTTGAGGGTTCTTTAAGATGAATTCGGTCACGATTTTGTCGAACACAAAGGTGCGGATAATGATGCCGGCTTGTGAAGCCGACGAAACCTTGTTTTTGGGTGATTCGTCGAATTCCATCTGTTCCAGTATTTCCACGGCGTAAGGATCTTTCACGGCAGCGTCGGGACGCTTGGTTTCCGCAGCGCGGGCGCGCAGGGTAACAAATAATGTTTCGGGTATTCCCGTCAAGTTTGCTTTCATAATTATTTTGTTTTAAAATTTCCAACCTTTCATCCGTTGCTGTTCGTCCCACATGTGTTTATACAGGCCATTGTTCGCCAATAGTTGTTCATGTGTACCCTGCTCGGACAGCTTACCTTCATCCAACACTACGATATTATCGGCATGGACAATCGTGTTAAGCCGGTGAGCGATTACAATTACTGTTTTGCTTTTTACCAGTTCGTTGATCGCTTCCTGAATATGCAGTTCGTTTTCGGGGTCAAGCGAAGCAGTGGCTTCGTCCAATAAGATAATGGGGGCATCTTTCAGCATGGCACGGGCAATGGAAATCCGTTGCTTCTCGCCACCCGAAAGCGTACAACCGCCTTCGCCGACCATTGCTTGCAAGCCTCCGGACAGTTCCCAGGCAAAGTTCATCACTTGCGCTTTTTCGGCAGCCGCCAGTATTTGTTCATCTGTCGCATTGGCATTCCCAATCTTGATATTGTTGTAAATGGTATCGTTGAACAGATACACATCCTGAAACACGATAGAAATGCTCGACAACAGGTTATCGACCGGATAATCCTTGATATTTTTTCCGTTTAATCGGATTTCGCCTTTGTCCACATCCCAAAAACGGGCAATCAATCGCGTGAGCGTAGTTTTCCCTGAACCCGAGGGACCAACCAAAGCGGTCAGTTTGTGAGAAAGAATGTTGAGGTTTAGTTGTTGGATGACAGGAACATTTTTGTACGAAAAGTCCACATCCTTAAACTCAATATCAAAGTTGGTAATCTTTCCGGTATCGAAACCGTCAGGCATGACGGGAGTTTTGCGCAACGCTTCGATGCGTTCGACACTCAATCCCATATAGGTAGCTAATCCGAGGAACATCAACGCCTGCATCAGCGGTTCGCACATTTTGGTTCCGAGTAAAAGAAAAAGAATATAGACAGGCAGGCTCATTTCTCCATGTGTAAAGAAATAGAACCCCACCAAAATAATCAACGGAATACTGGCATTCAACACGAATGTTGCTAAAACCAACGTGGGGCCGGAACCGGCTTCCAAACGTATGGAGTCCTGTTTCAGCTTACGGAATGAGTTTTCCAATCGTTCAAATTTCGTCCCGCCCAAATTGAACGCCTTGATCAGCCGGATACCCTGAATGTATTCGATAACACGGGAAGCGGCATCGGTCTTCGACTTTTGTTGCTTCTTTCCCGTATGGGCTATCAGTTTGCGGGTAATCCACACCATAGGCCATGCCAACGGGATAACCAGTGCGGCAATCAACGCCAGTTGCCAGTTGAAGAATGCCAGACTGATAATCATAACCACAGGACCTATGATTCCGCCGATAATCTGGGGAAGCTGGTGCGTAACCAACAGTTCCACATTGTCGAAGTCGCTTACGATGTAAGCACCAATCGTGCCGGGATCCTTGGTGTTATAGAATCCCATCGACAACTTACGAAGGTGTTCCGCAACGCTGATCCGTCCGTCGGCACAAATGTTATAGCCTTCACGGTAGGATGCCATATAGGATTTATAGTTAAAAAACACCAGCAACAACAGACACACCAACAATACGGCGCAGTAAACGCCAATCAGTTTCACATTCAATTCCGTTCCCGGATATTGCAACGGCTTGAAAACTTCCCAAACCACCCCCAGCATAATGCAGTAAGGGGCGCTGCGGAATATATATTCCAGTAAAGTCCAACCTATCATCGGGTATAGCCGCTGCGGTTTTCCCTGCGTGGCGGCATTCATTAATTTTATGATGTTCATCGCGTATTATCTGTTAAGTTTCCATTCACGTGAGCGGGAATAGATATCCCACATGGTTGCGTATAATCCGCCGAAGGCAACTAATTCATCGTGCTTGCCCTGTTCGGCGACAGTTCCTTTGTCAATGACCAATATCTGGTCGGCATTGCGGATAGTGGACAAGCGATGTGCGATTACCATTACCGTTTTTCCTTTGATAAGTTGGGAAAATGAAGCCAGTATCTTTCCTTCATTTTCAGGGTCGGCATAAGCGGTCGCTTCATCGAGCAGCACGATTGGCGCATCCTTCAAAATAGCACGCGCCAACGCTATCCGTTGCGCTTCACCGCCGGAAAGGTAGGTTCCACCTTCACCAACCAATGTATCATATCCCTTTTCCAGTTGCATGATAAAGTCGTGGCATTGGGCGGCTTTGGCCGCACTTACGACATCTTCTTTTGTCGCCGTTTTATTTCCCATGCGGATATTTTCTTCAATGGTGTCGAAGAACAGGATGTTGTCCTGAAAGACGAAGGATACGGTATTCATCAAATCTTTCGTGCGAATTTGTTTGATATTGCTTCCACCGATGCGGATTTCACCATCTTCAATGTCCCAGAAACGGGCGGCGAGCATGGCAATAGTCGATTTACCCGCACCTGAAACACCGACCAATGCCGTTACTGTTCCGGGGTTGGCGATAAACGATACATTATTCAGGACTTGCGTTTTTTCATACGCAAATGATACATTGGCAAACTCAATAGAAGCATCGCAGGGTGTTTGCGGTTGTTCGGGATCAGAGATTTCTTCCTTTTGCAGAATGCCGTCCATCAAATCCACGCCGATACTGTTCTGGCGCAACATATTGGTCATCCACATCAATTTGAGCATGGGAAAGAAGATACCGCCCCCTAACACCAGAAATATCAATACCGTGGAAATATAGTTGGTATAAGAAGGCGCTTTCAGCAGAAAATAAATGGCTGCCGGGATAATAAACAGCAATGCCGCCGACAGCATATTGTAAAAGCCGAGGTAGGTAACGGCATAGTTAGTTGTGATCGTATTGGAATAATCGCGGAAACCGAAGATCTGTTTTTTTAGCATTTCCACCGCAATGGATGAGCGGTTGAAAATCTTCACAACCTGCATCCCACGTACATATTCGATAATCGAAGCATTCAGTTTTCCCATAATCGACATATATCCTTTCATCTCTTCGGTAGCCTTTTTCGACCAAGTGGTTGAGAACTGGAAGAAAAAGGCAAACAGCATCACAGCAAGTACAATGAGCGCCAACCGCCAGTCGATAGTGAAAAGCCAGCCGATGATCAGTAACGGAAAAACAATGGCGCTGGTCAAATCGGGGATATGGTGGGCGACGAACAATTCGACCCGTTCCACATCTTCGCCGATGATTTTCTTCAAATCGCCCGTGGTGCGTTTGGTAAAGAAACCCAACGGCAGTTTTGCCATTTTGCGGGTTATCGCCACACGTAATTCATACAGGATATTGAAGGCAGCAATGTGCGAAAACATTAATGAGACAAACATCAACACGCCGTAACAGCCAAAGGCTATCAGGCAGATGATTCCCCAATGTTTTATCAGTTCCTGCGAAACATTTTCAGGGTGGACGGCGTGTGCAGCCAGTTCATTCAGTATATTCAGGATGGCTACATAAGGCACGAACTGCGCCAGCGTACTACCGATTGCCAGTACGACCGATCCGATAAGCCACCAGCGTTTGGTTCCGGCTATTTCCAGCAAACGGGAAAAGCCTTGCTTCGGTTTTTTAGATTTACTATTACTCATATTTATCCATTTTAATCTGGTTTCTATTTTATTATACTCGTTTCAATAGCGAACAATGTTCGATTTTGTTCAAAAAAAGAAGGAGGCTTATCCAGCCTCCTTCCTGATTCCTGTCAATTCGCACCATCCGGCAAAATTGAATAGTAAATATTCCCGGAAGAACTCCCGTATTTTCCGCATGTTCAAGTCGTGGGTAACAATCTCGCCTAAAATACTTGTCATCCACGAAGCCATTGCGTGGATGAAAAAATCGGAAACGTCGTTTGATTCGGGAAAGTATTTCTTTTCCAGTTTCCTGTAATTATGGCTGACTTGCGTAATATGGTCAGTAAATACATCCCGGAAGTTATCCATAGAGGAACCCTGCGAATGGTAAAGCAACAAACGAAGTTCTTCTTTGTATCTTCCAATCAAATCGATGTAGCACTCTATCGCTTCTCCTTCGTGCCCAAATGCCGATAAATGACTGAAATCAAGATGTTTTTCCGTATGCTTGTCGGTAATAAACCGGAAAAGAGCTTCTTTCGCCGGTTTTACAACCGCCATAAATATCTCATCCTTGTTCCTGAAATAGTTATAGATATTGCTTAGCCCCACACGCGATTGTTTGGCAATAGTACGCATGGAGGCATCCTTAAACCCGCACCGGATGAACTCACGCCGGGCATGATGCAGAATGGAGTTATATTTATCGTCCTTCAGAATCCTCATAGAGAATAGGGAACATTGTTCATTTCAGTATGCAAAGTAACGGATCATCACGGTATTACACAATCCCTATTTCTCGGTATTTTTGCAGGATAAATCAGTTGAATCTCGACAAACCGTCTGATTCCATGAGCCGTCCTTATCCTCTACACGAAGTTTATTTTGGCAAAACTCACATCTGAAACCTGATTCTCCGGGTTTCTACCTATTGGAACAAAAAGATCCACCTATTGGAACAAAAAGGTTCACTTATTGGAACTGTTTGTTTCACTTAATGGAACTTTTTGTGCCATCAGGATGAAACTTTTTAGTCATCGCGT
>JAVBUE010000002.1:0-111805 GCA_031555735.1 Tannerellaceae bacterium | reverse complement strand
GCAGGCCCCATTATGTCGGCGGTGAACGATATGAACCAACTGTGGGTGATGGATATCGGCATGCCCGGCCCCGATAAGGGCAAGGGAGGCAAGCATATCATCCTGCCGCCGAACTACACAGGGAAAGTACCGGCCGGATATTATGAGGGAAAATCAACAACCAATCAGGTATTGGTATTGTTACGCGCCATTCCGTTGGATAATAATCCCGAAACAGGTGAAAAGCTGATGAGATCCATCAAAGTATATCCTTTGGGAAAACCCGCACCGGAACTTGGCTGGATAAGGTTGAACGATAAACCGGGTGATTTTACCCCTGTCCGATGGGAAGACAATATCGGTTATTGGGAACGCTTGGCCAGATTCATCAACGAAGAACCCGCTAATCCCGAATACAGCACCTGGTATGGCGAATTAGCCCAATTGGGGATCGAAAAAGGAAAACCTTTCAATCCCGATGCCCGCACGAGAACCATACTTGAAAAAGCCGCTGTAAAGGCTAACGCCATCATGCGCGTGCAATCCTTCGCAGACCGCAGTCCCGACCGTATTGTATGGAAAGACCGCCAATGGGAATGGGCTGTATTGCGTTATGCAGGCGACGGGAAATTCAATGCAGAGAACTATGTCGATCTGTATGCTCGCGAAAAATGGTTCTATCAGGCGCAGATCGAATCGCCCGCCATGTTCAACCGGGCACCGGGCGCAGGCTCGTTATACTGGCTGGGACTAAAGGATAATACAGGCAAATATCTGGATGGAAGCAAAACCTACAAGTTGACCGTTCCGCAACCGGTTCCGGGTAAGTTGTTCTGGTCGATAACCATCTATGACAACGAAACCCGCAGCGAGATTGCCGCCGCGCAGAACAAGGCTGCCCTACGTTCGCTGTTCGAGTTGAAAGAGTTTGCCGCACAGCCCTCCGTGGAGCTCTACTTTGGCCCGAAAGCGCCTGCCGGTAAAGAAAATGTATGGATTCAAACTCTTCCGAACAAAGGCTGGTTCAGCTATTTCCGCATTTACGGCCCGGAAGCTCCTGCATTCGATGGCAGTTGGAAGCCCGGCGATTTTGAGGAAGTGAAGTAATGTATCAAGCACCGATAGCCTGTCAGGTTTCAGTTCCTGTCAGGCTATTTTTTAATCCAATCCTTATGAACGTCAAATTTCTCAGCATCATATCGGTAGCGGTCGTCGCCGGCCAGCAGGTCAAAGCCCAGCAAACGGACTCGCTGCAAAAGAAAACGCTTACTGTGGAGGAGGTGACCCGGGAAAAACAGAACCCGATGAGCGGATATGAGACCGTATTCCCGCTATTGGAAGGCCAAAACAATCATAGGTGGTTGTTCAAACATCTACCTATGTTTGTTTGAACATCCACCTATGTTTGTTGAAACGTTTACCTATGGAAGATTTCAGCACCTAATAGCCTCTTTATCAGCGCTTAATAATTTGAGCTGATCGCATCCGGGAGTTGCGCCGACAACTCTCAGGCGTTTTTCCAACAACCGGATGTTGATAAATCTTCATCTGGATCTCGTGTCCACAACGTCTGGATGTTGTTCAACCAACATCCAGACGTTGACAGCACAACATCCAGATGCGGATTGAAATTCTGACAACGTTTTTGCTCCCGGCAAATGGCGGAAGTCAGCCAGTGGAAGGAAGTGTGGAAGGAGCCGCCCAAAAACAAGGATCCTTCCACAGTAAGTGGCTGATTATGATAGGGCGTGGAAGCAGTGGAAGGAAAAAAATCCATCCGGATCATTTCCCCCGATAATCTCCCTGTATTGATACGCATACACCAAAATCACAGGACATCCGAGTCCAATCTGCGGAAGCGAGGCTGCAAATAACCTTCTGTCAGATCATGCTTAAGAAAATTAGAAAACAAATTCAAAGCAGCTTATAGTTTATATACGTAGAGATGGATTATCTTTGCTGCGATGATTGTAATCACTCTTAAACGTATAAACTGTAGGAGTCTTATGAAAAAGATGCAAATGATGGGCGGCCTGTTGCTTCTGGCAGTCCTGGTATGGGTAGGATGTACCCGTCCGAAAACAACAACCGGCACACCTGGGGCAGTGCAGGCCGGACAACCTGTCGTTGTGACAGGTGATTCTGTTTCCACCGCTGTCTATAAAGGAATTCTGCCTTGTGCCGATTGTCCGGGAATTGATACCACGTTGAAACTGTATTACACGAAAACCACCGGGGGCGACAACCGGTTTGAACTGACGGAAGTGTATATCGACCGGGACACCTTCGTTACCTCCGGCCGTTTCAATACCGAACGGGGCTATGGGAATGATAACGATGCCACGGTGATCGTGCTGAATTACGACCAGCCGGAGAGCGAGCAATCGTATTACATGCATTACAGCATCCAGCCCGGTGAACTGCATGCGCTGACCATCGGGCGGGAACTCCACACCGACACCCGGATGAATTACATCCTGAAGAAACAATAGACGTGTCGCCGCTTATTCTTCCCGCAGGATAACTTCGGCTTCCGCTTCGGTAGGATTCGTTTCGCCTTCGATGGTGAGCGACACCTCATACCGGTTGCTCTCCCGGTAGCTTCGCAGGGAATCGGGGGCGACTGCCTGGATGGTGAACAGCGAATCCGGCAGTCCGAGGCTTGTTTTCAGGTGATCGGCCATCAGCGTGTTGCGTACCTGCATGCGCTCCGTCAGTTTGTCTGCGGCCGTCGGACTGTACAGGGCAAGGGCTTTGGCGGCGATCTCTTTCCCCGCCGGTTTGCCTGCCGCCAGGAGGAGGGAGTCGGCAAACTGGTTCAATGCCGGTGAGCGGCTGTCCACCGACAAGGCGGATTCCTGTTCGAGCATTTCGAGCGACAAGGCTGCTTTTGTCGGATTGGCGGCGAGGTAACAGGCGAGTTTCAGTTGGGCCAGGGATTCGTCGGCCAGGGCTTTGTCGTAGTTATACCGGGGCGTAAGCGTCATCCGCAGTTCAGGCTTCTCCTGCAATATGCGGTTGAGCGTGGCCATTTGGGTGTATTGTTCGGAGGTGAAGTCCACGCGCAGGGGATCAAAGGCGATAGACTCCATCCCGTCCGCAGCCAGTCCCATCGCGGACGCCAGGCTTTTGATGGGAGAGACGGTGACTTTCACCAGCGTATTGACGATTGCCTTGATGATGATATGCTTATAAGAAAAGGCGGGCGAATCGATGTCGCCGGCTACGGGCAGGTCCATCTTCATCCGTCCCGAACGGTCGGTCAGCACATACAGGCCGGTACGCAGCGGGATGTTGTATTCGGCCTTGATGTCTTTGTTTTTCTTATCCACTTTCGGCGTGAAGATGTCGAGGTGGTTGGTGCCCTGCAATTTCCTGTCGCGGATGATGTTCTGTCCGGAGAACGAAAGCGTGCCCTGCGTGAACGGATAGCCGAATATGGACAGGGTATAGGGACTGAAGTGCGTCATGTTCACATTGCGCAGTTCGATGGTGAGGTTGTGGTAGCTCATGTCGGAGGCGCTTCCTGTCCACCGGATACGGGCGGTGCCGGCATTGTTCAGCGTAGCCTTGGCGGTCAGTGCGCAGTGGTTTGCCAGGTCGATCTGCGTGGCATCCAGTTCGATGTTACTTAACGCATAGAGGAAGGGGGTGACGGGCGTATGGTCGGTAATGTCCACCTGCCCGTTCCGCAACGACAACCGGTCCAGCCGGAAGGTAAAGGGTACGGACGACGTATCGGCCACCGCCGTTGTTTCGGCCACCTTCTCTTCCGGGAAGAGGTGGCTGAATGAGTGGGTGCTGTCGGCATATAAGGCGTAGCGGGTACGTACCCCATAGAGGCTGAGGTCGTTCAGCAGGTAGCGCGATTGCACAAGGTTGAGCTGTTCGACGGCGAGGGTGAGGCTGTCGATGGATACGACCTGCTCCTTCTCAACGTCGGTCATACTGAATCCTTTCAGCCAGGTTTGTCCGCTCAGGTCCGAATTGAGTACGCTGGCGGTCTGCCCTTTGATGCGTACATCGGCACCTAGTAATCCGTTGAGGGAAGAGATGTTGAGGGATTGGCGGAAGTAGGGGAGCAGTCCCGCCACGGTAAAGTCGCGCAAGGCAAGGGATAACTCGTACGTTCCCGCCGCATGGTCGTAGCCAATACTGGACGCTAATGATCCCCCGTCGGGAAATTCGAGGTTCAGTCCCGCATTGGTGGTCTGCCCGCTCAAGTAGAACCCGGGTATGTCGAGCGTGATATGGTCCATGTTCCAATGGCTGCCCATGGAGAGGTCGTTGTACGTCAGTTGGGTGTTCCTCAGGCTGATGTTATAGATCCCGACCGCCCATTCGGACGGTTCAGCGGATGCTGTTGTGGCGGTATCTCCGGAGAAACGGGTGATGATATCGTCGAAATTGAAGGTGTCGCCCTGTTGGGTAAGGCGGGTAACCAGGTGGTCGAAAGCGATCCGGGATACGATGAACTGTTTCTGCAGCAGGGGAAGCAGGCGTATCTGCGTGGCAAACTCGCCGCAGGCGACAAACGCCTCGCCGCCATCCTTCTCATACAGGGTGATCCCCTTCACCTCGATACTGGCGGTAAAGAGGTTGATCCATAGTTTGTCCACCGCCACACGCCGCCCGATCAGTTCCGGACCGTGGGTGTTGAGGTAATGGCGGGTGATGGGTGAAACGGTTGTTTGCGCGATAATCAGCAGGACGGCGAGTATCGCCAGGAGTAGTAACGGGATTTTTGTTGCCTTCTTCATACAAATATTCTGTTTGCTCTAAGAACGGATTCGTTGCCGACGGGTCATGCCCCCGTCTGCTGCAAACGTACTAAAAAAGGATTAATGTTGTATCCCGATTGTTTTATATCCCGTTTATTCTTTACTTTTGCAGAAATTATCCCGTCATGACAGAGAAGAGGGAGGAAGATAATAATACACATTTGCTGGATAGTATCCACTATCCGTCGGACTTACGGCAGTTGTCACCGGACAAACTGAAAGAAGTATGTGATGAGTTGCGCCAATACATCATTGATGTGTTGAGTGAACATCCCGGCCATTTTGCCGCCAGCCTGGGTACGGTGGAGCTGACAGTCGCCCTGCATTATGTGTTCAATACGCCGTACGACCGGATTGTGTGGGACGTGGGGCATCAGGCGTACGGACACAAGATACTGACCGGACGGAAAGATATATTCCATACCTTGCGCACCCTGGGAGGTATCAGCGGTTTCCCCAACCCGACGGAGAGTGAATACGACAGTTTCATCGCCGGCCATGCTTCCACGTCGATCTCGGCGGCGATGGGTATCTCGGTGGCTTCTGCCCTGAAAGAAGAAGCCGACAGGCGGGTAATAGCCGTCGTGGGTGATGGCTCCATGACAGGCGGCCTGGCTTTCGAAGGGCTGAACAACGCATCTGCCAATCCGAACAACCTGCTGATCATCCTGAATGATAACGATATGGCGATCGACGAACCGGTCGGTGGCCTGAGTAAATACCTCGTGGACATCACCACCAGCCAGACCTATAATAAGGTACGCTACGATATCTATAAGAGCCTGAAAAAGATGAAGCTGATCAACGAAGAGCGGCGGGAGAATATCCTGCGCTTCAACAACAGCCTCAAGGCGCTACTTACCCAGCAGCATAACCTGTTCGAAGGGTTCAGTATCCGGTATTTCGGCCCGGTGGATGGGCACGACGTCAATAACCTGGTAAAGATACTGCTTGATATCAAGGACATGCAAGGACCTAAGCTGTTGCATATCAAAACGAAAAAGGGGAAAGGCTTCAAACCTGCCGAAGAATCGGCTACGGAATGGCATGCCCCCGGCCGGTTTAATAAGCAAACGGGTGAACGGATCATCCTGAAGAACCTGGATGAACCGCAACTGTATCAGGATGTATTCGGACATACGCTGGTGGAACTGGCGGAAGCCGACGAGCGGATCGTGGGGATTACTCCGGCGATGCCTTCGGGCTGTTCGATGACGTATCTGATGAAAGCATTTCCGGACAGGACCTTTGATGTGGGTATCGCGGAAGGACATGCGGTGACCTTCTCTGCCGGGTTGGCGAAGGAGGGCATGATCCCGTTCTGCAATATCTATTCCTCGTTCATGCAACGGGCGTACGATATGGTGATCCACGACGTGGCTTTGCAGAACCTGCATGTGGTGATGTGCCTGGACCGGGCGGGACTGGTGGGCGAAGACGGGGCGACGCACCACGGGGTGTTCGACCTGGCGTATATGCGTCCGATCCCGAACCTGATCATCGCTTCCCCGCTGGATGAGATCGAACTGCGCAACCTGATGTTCACGGCCTACTCGGCGGTGGAAAGCCCGTTTGTGATCCGCTACCCCCGCGGAAAAGGTGAGAAGAAAGACTGGCGGAACCCGATGGAGGTGTTACCTGTTGGTAAGGGGAGGAAGCTGCGTGACGGACATGAAATCGCGGTTCTTTCCATCGGCCCGATCGGGAACGAAGTGAAGAAAGCGCTCGACGCGGCAGCCTTGGAAGGGGTAAACGCCGCCCATTATGATATGATCTACCTGAAACCGATCGACGAGGAACTGTTGCACGAGGTGGGAAAGAACTACCGGCAGGTGGTCACCGTGGAGAACGGAGTCATCCAGGGAGGATTGGGCAGCGCCGTGATCGAGTTTTTCTGCGAGCACGGATACCTTACCTCCGTGAAACGGATCGGTGTCCCCGACCAGTTTATCGAACATGGCTCCATCCCCGAATTATACAAACGTTGCGGCATGGACGCCCAAAGCATAAAAGAACTGTTGTTGACTTTACATAATGATTAATCGTATGAAAAAGTGTTTGATGGTTTTGGCATGTTTATGCTTATTCCTGTGTGCCAACGCGCAGGATACGGTGAAAGCAAAAGATCCCGGGCTGGCCTGGTTCATGTCGTTGGTAGTACCGGGAGCCGGGCAATACTACAACGGACAATATGTGAAAGGGGGTATCATGACGGGAATATGGGCCGGTTCCATCACCGGTTTTTCCATTGCGCTCTACCGGTCCAATCATCGCGACCATGGGGAGGAGTATATGTGTCATCATGAAGATACCGGCTTGGCGCTGAGTTCCATGTTCGTCTTTGTGCTGGTTGAACTGTGGGCCATGATTGATGCCCCGATCGTTTCCAATAAGATCAATAAGAAAAACAGGCTGACTGTTACACCCGATTTGAGTATGTTGACAATGACTCCGTCCGGTAACCGAATGCTGGCTCCTGCTTATGGAGTTAAAATGAGAATGACTTTTTAATTTATCTATGAAGATAATCATTGCCGGTGCCGGCGAAGTAGGCACGTATCTGGCCAAAATGTTATCCAAGGAAAAGCAGGATATTGTTTTGATGGATCCGAACGAAGAACGATTGGCCTTTTCCCGTTCGTCGATGGAGATCCTGCCTGTTGTGGGTAACCCGACATCCCTCCGCGACCTGGATGAGGCGGGTATCCGTGATGCCGACCTGTTTGTGAGTGTGACGCCGGAAGAAACAACCAATATTACGGCCTGTGTGCTGGCGCATAGTATGGGAGCGCGTAAAACACTGGCGCGTATCAATAACTACGAATACCTGTTGCCCAAGAACAAGGAGTTCTTCGTAAAGCTGGGTATCGACTCGATGATCTATCCGGAGATGCTGGCGGCAAAGGAGATTGTGACGGCTATCCGTCGTCCCTGGGCGCGCCAGTACTGGGAATTGTTCGGGGGAGCCATCATCCTGATCGGCGTCAAGATACGCGAGAACTCCGAGCTGATCAACAAACGGTTGTACGAGCTGTCGAGCGATGATAAGCTATACCATATCGTAGCCATCAAACGGCGGAATGAAACGATCATTCCCCGGGGTGCCGACCGGATCGAACCGGGCGACCTGGTGTTCTTCACCTGCACGAAGGCGCATATAGAAGATGTACGCGTGCATGCGGGAAAGAGCGACCCGGAAGTGAAAAAGGTGATTATCATGGGCGGCGGACGCATCGCCGTCCGTGCCAGCCAGTACCTGCCGAGCAATATTCGGATCAAGATCATGGAGACGGATAAGGAGAAGAGCCACCGGATCGCTGAAGTCGTTCCTAACAATGTGTTGGTTATCAACGGCGACGCCCGTGATACCGAGCTGCTGATGCAGGAAGGGATCAAAGACGCGCAGGCTTTTGTCGCGCTGACGGAAAACTCCAGTACCAATATCCTGGCCTGTATGGCGGCGAAACGGTTCGGGGTGTTCAAGTCGGTCGCCTCCATCGAGAATCTCGACTATATCCCCCTGGCGGAGAATATGGATATCGGCGCCGTGATCAATAAGAAACAGATCGCCGCCAGCCATATCTACCAGTTGTTGCTGGATGCGGATGTGTCGAACGTCAAATGCCTGGCTTTTGCCAATGCGGATGTGGCGGAATTGGTGGCGCGCCCGGATTCCAAGATCACCCGGAAACTGGTGAAAGACCTCCGCCTCCCGCATGATATGACGCTGGGGGGACTGATCCGCGGTGGTGAGCCCATGATGATCAACGGGGATATGCAGATACAGGCATACGACCATGTGGTGGTGTTCTGTATGGATTCGGCCATGCGCAAATTGGAAGACTACTTCAACTAAATGATCAACATTCGATTTATATGCAAGATGCTCGGATTGATGTTCCTGCTGGAGACATTAATCATGCTGGTGGCAACAGGTGTAGCCTTTTTCGGCGATGGCGGTGATTTTATTCCCTTTCTGATTGCGAACGGGATACTGGCAGGTTCGGGAATCGCTCTCTATCTCATCGGGTTCAGGGCGAACGAGTATGCGGCGGGACGGAAGGAGGGGATGCTGACGGTGACCCTTACCTGGGTGATGTTTTCTTTCTTCGGCATGTTGCCGTATTACCTGGGGGGATATGCGCAGAGTGTGACGGATGCTTATTTCGAAAGCATGTCGGGCTATACCACGACCGGGGCTTCCATCTTTTCCGATATCGAATCCTTACCCAAAGGAATCCTGTTCTGGCGCAGTATGACGCAGTGGCAGGGAGGTATCGGGATGATTGTATTTACAGTAGCGTTATTACCTATCTTCGGCGGAGGCGCTTCCCAGTTGTTCGACGCGGAAACACCCAGTATCACGCACGAACGGTTCCGGCCGCGTGTGGCGCAGGTGGCGAAGCGGTTGTCGGGGGTGTATATCTTTCTGACACTGTTGCTGGTCGGTCTGCTCTGGGCGGGTCCGATGAATTTGTTTGACGCGGTGAACCATGCGTTGACAACGATCTCCACCGGTGGCTATTCCACGAAGAACACCAGTGTGGCGTATTTCCACTCGTCTTATACGGAATATATCATCACGCTGTTCATGTTCATCGGTTCCACCAATATGACATTGATTTATTTTTGCTTCAACCGGCAGGGAAAGAAACTGTTCCGGGATGAGGAATTCCGGTGGTTCGTCTGCTTTGTGGCGGGCATCATCGGGATCGTCGCAGTGTGGGTATGGGTGAACGGATACGAGACAGGGGTGGAGAACGCGTTCCGGGCGGCAGCGTTTAATGTGGTTTCCCTGATTTCCACCAGCGGGTTCATGACCGAAGATTATATCGGTTGGGGCGCTTTCTTCTGGTGGATCGCCATCCTGCTGATGATTATCTGCGGTTGTTCGGGCTCTACCTGCGGCGGATTGAAGATGGGGCGCGTAGTGATCCTGAGCAAGAATTTGTCGAATGCCTTTATGAAACAAACCCATCCGCATGCGGTCATTCCCGTCCGGATGAACGGCCATGTGGTATCTGGTGAGATCGTGCAACGCGTGCTGGCTTTTGCCTGTGCATACATGGCGCTGATCATCGTCAGTTGCCTGGTACTCACCTTCAACGGGGTGGATTTCGAAGAATCGATTGGCGCCGTGATCACTTCGCTGGGGAATGTGGGACCCGGACTGGGTACGCTCGGCCCGGCAGGCAACTTCGCCGATGTTCCGGATATCGGTAAATGGTTCCTTTCTTTCCTGATGCTGACCGGGCGTCTGGAGATCTTTACCGTCCTGACGATCCTGTTGCCTGGCTTCTGGAAACAATAATCCGGAACAGCGCCTTATTTTTACCTGTTGGATATACGCTTTTACTTATTTTTGCGTTATTACAACAGCAATTTACTGCAAACTGACTTCCTGAGGTTCCGGTTTGCAGGAATTTTATGTATTTTAAGTAAATAACAAATAAGAAAATATCAAAACACGATGATAGCATATATTCGGGGTGAAATAGCGGAACTTGCACCGGCGCGCATGCTTATGGAAGCGAATGGGATCGGGTACGAAATACATATTTCCTTACACACGTTCAGCGCTTTCAATGGAAAAACCAGCGGAAAGATCTATATCTGTGAAGTGATCCGTGAAGATGCCCACCTGTTGTTTGGCTTTGCCGAAAAGATCGAGAAAGAATTGTTCCTGCAGCTCACCTCTGTTTCGGGTGTAGGGCCGAATACAGCCCGGATGATCCTTTCTTCACTCTCTCCGGCCGAACTGGTGCAGGTGATCGGTTCGCGTAACGAAGCGGCGCTGACAGCTGTCAAGGGCATTGGGGCAAAGACCGCGCAACGGATCCTGGTGGACCTGAAAGGAAAGGTGAAAACAGCGGAAGGGGTATCCGATATGTCGATACCTGCCGGCAGTGACTCGATCGTGGAAGAGGCAGTAGCGGCACTTACCATGCTTGGTTTCCAGAAAACGGCTTCGCAGAAAGCGGTCGCCTCCATCCTGAAAGGTTCACCCTTGTTATCGGTCGAACAGGTAATCAAAGCGGCGCTTCGCATGTTGTAACAAGTAAAGACCGGATGTCACGGACGGGATGAAGAAAAGGATACGTAAACATATTCTCTGGTTAGTACTTTTTTTATTCGGTATCGGCATGTATTCGCTGAATGCCGATTTCTTGGCGTATGCCCTTCATACCCCTGAACTGGAACCGTTGCCTGTCCCGCAGGATACGGTACCCCGTTTCCCCGTTTCGAAAACCAGCCCGCAGGGGTATAAGGATATTACCCAACCGTTGCCTGCCGACCTGCAGGATCCGGAAAACGTTCGGACATTCGTGGAATATGATATCCTGACCAATTCATACCTCTTGCGTACACAGGTGGGAGAGATGGATGTGGCTACTCCCTTGAAACTCACCCCCGAAGAATACCAGGACTACAACCTCCAGCAGTCCCTGCACTCGTATTTCCGGCAGAAGAACGCGGAAGAATATGCGAAGGAGACCGGCAGCACCCTGTCGCTTACGGATATGCAATTCGGTATCGGCGCTGCCGAGCGGATCTTCGGTCCCGGTGGTGTACGTGTACGTACGCAGGGATCGGCGGAGATCACCATGGGGCTGAAGAACAACAAGGTGCAAGACCCTTCGCTGCCTGAACGGGCGCGCAACCGTACCTTCTTCAATTTCGATGAGAATGTGCAGTTGAACATGCAGGCTTCGGTGGGAAGCAAGGTGAATTTCAACATGAATTACAATACCCAGTCGTCGTTCGACTTCGACTCGAAGAAGTTGAAGCTGGCCTATACCGGTGAAGAAGATGAGATCATCAAATCACTCGAAGCGGGGAATGTGAGTATGAACACCAGCAACTCGCTCATCAATGGCGGCGCTGCCTTGTTTGGGATGAAAGCCGACCTGCAGTTCGGGAAGCTGCGGGTCAACGCGCTCTTTGCCCAACAGGAGTCGGAATCCAAAACAGTGAACTCCAGGGGAGGCGTACAGACCAAGCCTTTTGAAAAGACGGTGGATAAGTACGACGAGAACAGGCATTTCTTCCTCGCGCACTATTTTTACGACCAGTACGACGGAGCGATGAGGACCCTCCCATTCGTCAATACCCCGGTTAATATCAGCCGCGTAGAGGTGTGGATCACGAATAAACGGGCGAACTTCAACCAGGCGCGTAACGTTGTCGCCTTCACCGACCTGGCCGAACATGACCGGGCGGATATCGGCAATGATGCTTTCGTTACTCCTACCGGTTCCCTTTCATTGCCCTACAACGAGGCCAATAACCTGTACAAGAACGTGGTGGATAATTACCCCAACGCCCGTACGATCAGTACCGTCACCCAGGCGTTCGCCGGCGTGCTTACCGGCGGGTCTGACTATGAGGATATCGAAAGCGCGCGCCGCCTCGAAGAGTCGGAATATACGATCAATAAACAACTGGGCTACCTCTCGCTGAAAGCGCAGTTGCAACCGGATGAGGTGCTGGCGGTGGCTTACTCATATACGTACAACGGACAAACCTACCAGGTGGGTGAGTTTTCGACGGATAACCCGGAGAACACCACCAGTTGCCTGTACGTTAAACTGCTGAAAGGTACGGTCATGTCGCCCAACCTGCCTTTCTGGAAGCTGATGATGAAAAACATCTATTCGCTGGATGCCTTCGCCATCCAGAAAGAAAAATTCCGCCTGGATATCCTCTTCCAGAGTGATACGACGGGTACCTATGTGAATTACCTGCCTGAAGGGGCGATCAAGGATACGATCCTGCTGCGGGTGATGAACCTCGACCGGCTCGACTCCCGGAATGAAGTACGTGCCGACGGCTTCTTCGACTTTGTGGAAGGCTATACCGTCCAGTCGGAAACCGGCCGGATCATCTTCCCCGTGGTCGAACCCTTTGGTGAACATCTCCGGAAGAAAATCGGGAGTGATGCCATCGCCGATAAATACGTATTCCAGGAATTGTATGATTCCACACTGACCGTTGCCCGGCAGATCGCCGAGAAAAACAAATTCATCTTCCGGGGTGAATACAAGGCTTCCTCAGGCGCCGAGCTGGATCTGGGCGCTACCAACGTGGCGCGTGGCTCTGTCCGTGTCAAGGCGGGAGGGGCTTTGCTGACGGAGAATGTGGACTATATCGTAGATTATACCGCCGGACGGGTGACGATTCTCAACGAGGCGATTATATCCAGTGGTACGCCGGTCAGCGCCTCGCTCGAAAACCAGGGCACATACGGTATGCAACGGAAAACCATGATGGGGCTCGACCTGAACTATACCTTCAGCAAAGACTTTAGCCTGGGTGCTACGATTATGCACATGTCGGAGATGCCGCTGACCACGAAGACGGCCTGGGGGGATGAATCCATTAAAAACACCTTGTGGGGGCTGAATACGTCCTATAAGACAGAGAGCCAGTGGCTGACCAGTGTGTTCGACAAACTGCCGCTGCTGACGCTTACCCAGCCCAGCCAGATTTCGTTCAATGCCGAATTTGCGCATCTGATCGCCGGTCATTACGAGAATAAATATACCGGAGGCTATTCATACCTCGACGATTTCGAATCTACCCAGAGCGGCTTCAATGTCCAGAGCCCCTATGCGTGGAACCTGTCCGGCACGCCTTACGATGACGGACCGAATCCCTTGTTTCCGGAAGCAGGATCGCAATATGTGAACAAGATCGAGTACGGGATGAACCGTTCCCTCCTGGCCTGGTATTATGTGGATGGTATCTTCACCCGTAAGAACTCATCGCGGCTGCCACCGGGAATCACGAAAGAAGACCAGTCGAACCATTACGCCCGCGCGGTGTATGTGGAGGAGTTGTATCCCAACAAACAAACCGGTATCAGCGATGCCACCACGCTGCCTGTCCTGAACCTGGCCTATTATCCGAAAGAACGCGGTCCCTACAACCTGGATGCCGAACATGTCAATCCGGATGGTACACTGATGAATCCGGAAAAACGGTGGGGCGGTATCATGCGCAAGGTGGAGCAAAGCGATTTCGAAACAGCCAATATCGAGTATATCGAGTTCTGGCTCCTTGACCCTTTTATCTATAACCCGGACAGTAAGGGGGGCGACCTTTATTTCAACCTGGGGGAGATATCCGAAGATATCCTGAAAGACGAAAAGAAATTTTTCGAAAACGGACTGCCGGTGGATGGGGATACGACGAAGATCGATTATACCGTCTGGGGGAAAGTGCCCCGTATCCAAAGCACGGTCTATGCATTCGATAACACGGCTGGCGCCCGTGAAAAGCAGGATGTGGGGTTGAACGGCCTTTCTACCGATGAGGAAAAAGGCTTTGTCACCTATGTGGATTATATGGATAAGCTGCGCGCCCGCCTGTCCGGCGAAACCATTGCCAAGATGAATGCCGATCCGTTTTCGCCCTTCAACGACCCAGCGGGTGATGACTTCATGTATTACCGGGGTGGTTATTATGATAACCAGGGTGCCGATATCCTTACCCGCTACAAACATTACAATGGTACGGAGGGTAATTCCCGTGAATCGACCGACCGCTATGACTCTTCGGCCAAGAATGTTCCCGATGTGGAAGATATCAACCAGGATAATAACCTGAACAAGAACGAACGCTACTTCGAGTATAAAGTAAGCATCCGTCCGGACGCCATGAAGGCGGTGGGCAGCAACTACATCACCGAGATACGGAAAGTAACGCCGACCTTAGCCAATGGAACGAAGGATGAAACGGTGACATGGTACCTCTTCAAAATCCCCGTCAAGAAATTCGATCGGACGATCGGAGGCATACGCGATTTCAAGACCATCCGCTTCATGCGTATGTATATGACGGGTTTCCGCGACT
The DNA here is from genome assembly GCA_031555735.1 of Tannerellaceae bacterium. Classification (GTDB taxonomy): domain Bacteria; phylum Bacteroidota; class Bacteroidia; order Bacteroidales; family Tannerellaceae; genus JAJDIA01. The sequence continues at coordinate 97,190 of JAVBUE010000002.1, read as the reverse complement.
CCACATTCATGCGCTTCGGTTCTTTCGAACTTGTCCGCGGCGAATGGCGTACTTATGAACAGGATCTGTCCGATCCGGCCATGTTGGCTACCGGACAGGGAAAGGTGGAGGTGTCGTCGGTCAATATCGAAGAGAATGGCGACCGGGAACCGGTCAACTATGTATTGCCTCCGGGTGTTTCCCGCCAACAGGATCCCGGACAGCCCCAGCTGGTGCAGCTGAACGAACAGGCGCTGTCGATGAAGGTCACCAACCTGGAAGCCCTCGACGCCCGTGCCGTCTATAAGAGCACCAATTACGACCTCCGCCAGTATAAGCGCATGCAGTTGTTCACCCACGCCGAGGCGCTGCCGATGAACGATACCGAACTGCGTGACGGCGACCTGTCGGTCTTTATCCGCTTGGGTTCCGACTATAAGAACAACTACTATGAATATGAAGTGCCGCTTACCCTGACGCCGCCGGACAGTCACTATACCTCGAATTCGGAAGCCGACCGGGAGAAAGTATGGCCGTCGCCGAATATGCTGAACTTCAATCTGGAAGTGCTGACCAACCTCAAACTCAAACGGAATAAAGCCAAACGTGAAGGGGCGGCGGGCGTCTCTTACCAGAAGGTGTTCTCGGAATACGACCCGGACAATGCGCGCAATACCGTCAGTATCATCGGTAATCCCTCCTTGTCGGAAGTGAAAACCATTATGATCGGGGTGCGTAACCATTCGAAAGACATCAAAAGCGGTGAGATCTGGGTGAATGAGCTGCGGCTCACCGATTTCAACGAAGACGGTGGATGGGCTGCCAATGCCAATCTGAACGTGCAACTGTCCGATCTCGGATCGGTCAACCTCTCCGGACGGATCGAGACGGCGGGATTTGGCGCCCTCGACCAGTCGCTGATGGAACGGCGGTTGGACGACTACTCGCAGTACAACGTCTCCGCCAATATCCAGTTGGGTAAGTTCTTCCCCGAACAGGCGAAGGTGAACATCCCGGTATATTACGCCTATTCGAAGGAAACGATCAGTCCCAAGTATAATCCGTTGGATCAGGATATCGAATTGAAGGATGCCCTCGATGACGTGGAGACACAGGCCGAAAAAGATTCGATCAAAAACTTCTCGCAGGATATGTCCACCACCAAGAGTATCTCATTTAATAATGTGAAGGTGGATATCCGGAGTAAAACACCGATGCCGTACGACCCGGCCAACTTCTCGCTGGGTTATTCGTATAGCGAAAACAACAAGAAGAATCCGGAAACGGAATATGAGACGACGAAAGACTACCGGGGTAACTTCGCCTACAGCTATACGCCCTATGTCAAGCCGTTCCGTCCGTTCGCGAAGGTCAAACAGGATAATGGCTATACCCGGTATGTCAAGCAATTCGCGTTGAACTACCTGCCGTCAAATATCAGTTTCCAGACCGCCATGATGCGTAATTATTACGAAATCCAGTTGCGCGACCTGAACAACCTCAACTCCGGCCAACCGAACAACATCCCTGTTTCCTTCAGCCAGAACTTCATGTGGGACCGTGCTTTCCGGCTGACGTGGAACTTTACCAATAACCTGACGGCCTCGTTCAGCTCCGGCACCAATGCCCGGATCGAAGAACCGTATGTGCAGGTGAACAAACAGGTGAACCCTGACCAGTATCAGTTGTGGAAAGATACGGTGATGCAAAGCATACGCGACCTGGGTACGCCGATGAAATACGACCAGCAGTTTATGGCCACCTGGAACCTGCCCCTGCAGTTTATCCCGGTGCTCGACTGGGTGAATGCCACGGCTTCTTACAATGCCACCTATAACTGGGACCGTGGCGCCAATACCGGCAGCGTGGATATGGAGATCGGGAATACAATCCGCAACCAACGGGTGGTAAGCACCAACAGCGTGTTCAACCTCATCGCGTTATATAATAAGAACCCGTACCTGCGAAAGATAAACCAAAAGTTCTCGGATACACGGACCCCTGCCCGGCAGGCGGCGGCTACCAAACGGCAATTGAAGGTGGAGAAGCAGGTCACCCTCAATCGGGATAGCGGTACGGTGGTGGATCACGGCCTGTTCAGCAAGAAGGTGCGCGTCGTGGCGCGTGGCGCCGATGGCCGTATGTATGCCATCAAGTATAAATCGTTGAACCTCGGACAGATCCGGGTAGAGAATAAAGATACCGCCACGCTGACATTGACGATCATGCCGGGGCCGAAAGCGACGGAGAATACCTTTATCCATATCGCCGAATATTCCACCCGCTTCCTGATGATGGTACGTCGGTTCAATATCGACTATTCACTGAATGACGGGATGATGCTGCCTGGCTTCCGTCCGGAGATCGGCGACATATTCGGACAGGAACGGATGGGCAACCTCTGGGCGCCCGGCATCGGGTTTGCCTTCGGAGGAGTGGATAGGAAATATGTGGATGAGGCGGCGGAAAGAGGTTGGCTGGTGATGAGCCAGACCAACGTGACACCAGCCATGATCAGCAGCAGCAAGCGGTTGACGGCACGTGCGTTGCTGGAGCCTTTCTCCGGATTCAAAATAGACCTTACCGCCGACCGGACGGATACGCGTAACTCGGAGATCAATTTCATGTACGCGGGAATGCCCGACCGTACCGGCGGATTGTTCATGATGACGGTATCCACCCTTAAAACGGCATTCGAAGGGGGAGGTGACCTGGAGAACGGCTACAAATCAAAGGCTTTCAACAACTTCCTCGCCTATCGGGATGTGCTGGCTTCACGGTTACAGTCGAGCTACGATAACAGTGGCCGATACCCGGACAACGGATGGATGGCGGGAACGCCCTTCGCCGGAGCCGACTACCAACAGGCCTATGGAAAGGTGAGCCGCAATTCTACCGATGTACTGATCCCCGCCTTCCTGGCAGCCTACTCGGGTAAGAGCCCGGATAAGATAGCGACGACGGCTTTCCCGTCGCTCTCGAGCCTTTTCCCCTCCTGGCGTGTGACGTACGACGGACTGATCAAGGTGCCGCTCATCAAGAAGTATTTCAAGAGTTTTATCCTTAGCCACCAATACCGGAGCCTCTATAATGTGGGTTCGTTTAATTCTTACCTCAACTGGGCGGATGCGGGCGACGGACTGGGGTATATCCGGAATGTGCAGACCGGTAATCCTGTACCCTCGTCACCCTTTGAGATATCGACGGTGAGTATCACCGAAGCGTTCAACCCGCTGTTCGGGGTGAATGCCACGTTGCTGAATAATGTGACGGGAACCATCGACCTGCAGAAAGCACGCACGCTCAGTTTGAACATCGCGTCTTTCCAGATCGTGGAAGGGCTGAGCAACGGCATCAAGGTGGGGCTGGGCTATAAGATGACGCAGTTCAACAAGGTGATGGGCATGAAAGCGACGCAGAACTTCAGCAACGACCTGACGGTACGGCTTGATTTCGCGTACGACAAGATGCAGTCGCTTATCCGGAAGATCGAAGAGAACCTGACACAGGCTACCAGCGGGAATATCCGCAAGACAATCACGTTCTCCGCCGATTACGGGTTGAGCCGCGCCCTCTCCCTGCGCGCCTTTTATGACCTGCAGATCAATGAGCCTCTGGTGTCCAGCGCGTCTTTCCCCACCTCCAATTCCAACTATGGGGTGAGTATCCGCTTCTCGCTGGCGCAATAATCCAATTTGTCTTTTTTGCTGCGTAGTTGGTTTAAATTAAATCAATACGCCTGTATTCGTGGAGAATACGCTATCTTTGCGTAGTTCTCGATAGGTATTATTTAAAAAATGGATAGATATGAAAGGCATTATTAAGTTGACTTTCCTTTTTTTGTGTTTGGCGCAATTTGCTAATTCTCAACAAGTGAAAGGATTTGTGTATGATGAATCGACGCAGGAGTCGTTACCCGGTGTGAATATATATTATAAGGATGCAACCGGCTTGCAGGGCACGGTTACCAATGCCGACGGTTCGTACGAACTGAATGTGCCTGCCGGTAGCGTGACGATCAGCTACAGCTTCCTCGGTTTTGAAACGCAGCATATACCGGTGGTGGTCAACCGCAACCAGACGCGTACTGTAAATGTGTATCTGAAGCTGGAAGCCGGACTGATGGATGAGGTGGTGGTCAGCGTCGGCCGGTACGAGCAGAAACTAAGCGATATCACCGTGTCGATGGAACTGTTGAAAGCCGGTGATATCACCCGGCAGGCGCCTACCGATCTGACGGCGGCGCTGAAGACGATCCCCGGCGTGGAGATCACCGACCGCCAACCCAGTATCCGGAGCGGCAGCGGATGGACGTATGGCGTAGGCAGCCGCTCGCTGATCATGGTGGATGGCCTCTCCGTCCTCACTCCTGCGTCGGGAGAAATCAACTGGAACGTGGTGCCGATGGAAAACGTCGATCAGATCGAAGTGATCAAAGGCGCCTCTTCGGTGCTCTACGGCTCGTCGGCCCTGAACGGCCTGATCAATGTACGTACCAAACGCCCTGCGTTAGAACCGACAACGAGCATCAAGACTTATCTCGGAATCTATGGAAACCCCGATAAAGACAGTTATATCTGGTGGGACCAGAGCTTCTGGAAGGATGGTAAATATCCTGTTACACCGCTCGGACGACGTAGCCTGCTCCAGAGTATCAAGAATCCGATCTATGACGGTATCGATGTATCGCACAGCCGGCGGATCGGTAACCTGGACTTGACGGCAGGGATCAACTATTTCACCGACGAAGGGTACCGGACGGGGAATTACACGAACCGGTTGCGGATAGGCGGCAACCTCACCTATCACGACCCGCGGGTGTATGGGTTGAACTACGGGCTGAACCTCAACTTCCTCGCCAATGATTATGCGGGGTTCTTTATCTGGCGTTCGCCGGAAGAGGCCTATGTGCAGTCGTCGATGGGAAATATGGGACGGCAGGCGAATATGTTCGACATCACTCCCTTCCTCAACTATACCAATATCAACAACAATACCTCGCATAAGTTGAAGAGCCGCATATACCGGCAGGGCAACCAGATCGTCAAAGGGTCGAGCGATAAATCGGTGTTGGATATTGTGGATAACATGGGATTCAATTATGGCGATATCAATGAAGTAGCTGATCTGGTACAGAACTGGCAAACGAAGCTGCTCCCCATCGCCTTGCCTTACCTGCCCAACGTGTTGAACGGGGATTATGCCGGTATCGTGAAGGAGATCGAAAACCTGGGTAACCGGTATTTCCCCACCGCCAAACCCGCCGATTATATGGATATGATCTCGTGGGTGATGGGGCATACGCCGATACCGACCACGACAGATGAACTCATTCCCTGGGCGGTGAACAATATCCTTGGGGAACCGAAAACGGTGACTCCGCCGACCGATTATACTACTTCGTATTATGTGGACTACCAGTTCAGCAAGAAATATACGAACGCGCAACTCACCGCCGGTACGACCTACGAGCATGTTTATGCCGACTCGAAAGTGACCGGACAGCACCGGAGCGACAATATCGGACTGTTCATGCAGTACGACCATAAGTTTTTCGACCGCCTCAACGTATCGGCCGGTGTCCGGATGGAATACTACCGGGTGGACGAGCATTACCGCGAAGCCGAGACGGATATCTTCGGCGTTTCCATGCCTTTTAAACCGGTTTTCCGGGGAGGATTGAACTATGAACTGGCGGAATACAGCTTCCTCCGCGCTTCTTTCGGGCAGGGTTACCGCTATCCGTCGGTGGTGGAGAAATATGTGCTGAAGGATATTGGTGGTATCGGCGCTTATCCGAATGCCAACCTGAAAGCCGAGCGGGGCTACAATGCCGAGATCGGATTCAAACAGGGTTATAAGATCGGGGGACTGAAAGGGTTCGTGGACCTTGCAGGTTTCTATACCCATTACGACGATATGATCGAATTCCGGATCGGCCTCTTTGATAAGAAAACGTTCGATTACCTCACCGGCCTGGATGATATCATCGCCGCCATCCAGGGAGGAAACGGTCTGGGTATCGGCGCGCAGTTCAACAACGTGGGACGCGCGGAGATATACGGGGTGGATGCATCCGTCATGGGGATGTATGAGTTTACACCGGAGTCGAAGCTGACTTTCAACCTGGGGTATGTTTATACCGAACCGATCGACCTTGACAACGACGCCCGCAACGCGATGGAAGAAGCGGATACGGATATCCTCGCCATGCGCTCCAAATCCAACGACTCCAAGTATTTGAAATACCGGCAGAAACATTCGTTCAAGGGGGTATTCGATTACGAATGGAAACGTTGGAGCATCGGTACCAACCTGGCCTGGAAGAGCAAGGTGCTGGCCGTGGATTATTTCTTTGTGGACGAACGGACCAAAGCACGGCCGAACCTGATGGACTATGTCCGCGGTATGATGTTCGGCGACTTGCACGATTACTGGATCGATCAGAATACGGGCTATTTTGCCGCCGACCTGCGGATGGGTGTCAAGCTGTCGAAAGTGGTGCGGATGCAGGTGTTGATCAACAATCTCTTAAATACCGAATACAGCGCCCGCCCCATGGATGTAGCGGCCCCGCGTACTTATGTAATGCAGATGAACATCGATTTTTAATACCCTCCCGGGCTTTCCCCGCATCTGCCTGAAATCGAGTAGGAGGAAACTGCTTTTGTTTCCTCCTACTCGATTTCCTTGTTTCATCCGATTCAATTTGCCGAAGCTTCTTACTTTTCCTGTTTATTCCCGGATTGTTTGGAGGCTTTGCGGGCGAGGAGGACGATGTTGTAGATGAGGTCGGTGATCCATTGTTCGGAGAAGCCGAGTGTTTCAGCGTATTTACGGATCGCCCAGGCGGCTTTCTGGTCTTTTACCTCTTTCCATTCCTGCTTGGTCATGATCTCGTGGACGGTCTTTTCGGTCTGGGCGCGCAGCAGTTTCTTCACCAGGATAGAGAAACGGAACTTCAATCCCATCAGGCTTTCCAGTTGGGTGAACAGGTCGTTGCAGAAACCCTGGAACTGGAAGAAGTAGCTTTGTACATGTTGCTGGGTCTTGCAGTTCTTCTTGACGGAGGCGTCGATTTCCCGGAAGAACTCGTCGTTCAGGCCGTAGTCCTGGATCAATATCTTACGTACGCGCGATTTTTCGGCCACGCCAAGTTTGTTGTTCTGCGTCGGGATCTTCAGCATGCGCTTGAACAGCGCCAGGTCGGGCAACATCTGTAGGTTGGTGATACCCAGGTTGCTCGCCATGACTCCCTGATAATACACACGGATCAACATGATAAACTCTTCCACCGAGCCTTCGCCCGGACCTTCTGTTTCGCTTTTCTTTTTACCGAATAATGCGGAGAATATACTCATCTCTATCTGTTTTTGTATGGTTTAACGGGAGGCAAAGATAGGAAAAACATCCTGGAGTGTCACTGTTCGCTACTGATTTAATCGCCATTGGCGATGATAGGAATCGACGGCTTCGCGTACGGAGCCATGCAACAGCAACAATTGCTTTGCCTGTTCATAATCCAGGCGGAGCTCGTCCATGATCATCCGTGTACCCCGGTCGATCAGTTTCAGGTTGGTAAGCTGCATGTTGACCATCCGGTTGCCTTGCACGCGTCCAAGCTTGATCATGACGGAGGTGGTGATCATGTTGAGCACCATTTTCTGTGCCGTCCCGCTCTTCATCCGCGTGCTGCCGGTCACAAACTCCGGCCCTACCAACGGCTCGATGGCGATATCCGCCGCCTCTGCCATCGGAGAATCGGGATTGCAGGCGATAGATGCCGTCAGGATACCCCGCTTGCGGGCTTCGCGCAAGGCGCCGATCACATAAGGGGTGGTGCCCGAGGCGGCGATACCGATCACGGTGTCGGTGTCGTTGATCTGCCGTGCCTCCAGCTCTTCCCAACCTTTGGTCTCATTGTCTTCGGCCGCCTCCACCGGATGGCGCAGGGCGGTATCGCCACCGGCGATCAGGCCGATCACCAGCGTGTCGGGCATTCCGTAGGTTGGCGGTACTTCCGAGGCGTCGAGCACACCCAGCCGTCCGCTGGTGCCCGCGCCGAGGTAAAAGATCCGGCCTCCCTGCTTCATCCGTTCGAGGATGAGGCTGACCAACTCTTCGATCTTCGGCAGTTCCTGCTGTACGGCAAGGGCTACTTTCTGATCTTCCTGGTTGATCTTCTCCAGCAGTTCGTGTACCGGCATCTGTTCGAGGTCGCGATAAGGTGATTCTGTTTCGGTGATCTTGATAAAAGCCATTGTTCAGCGTGTGTTAAGTTGATGATACCGGAGCAATCCTTCCATCGGCGACTGCAGGATAACGCCTGTGCGGAATCCCTGCGAACGGGCGGCATCCCTGAGCACGTCGCGGAAATACCAGGCGACCGAGCCGGTGAAGCCCACCGCATACGTCCGTGCATCGGCATACGGAAGAAGGTTGCGGATAAAGAACTGGCAGAAACTATTGTACACCAGCCGGTAAACGGCTTCTTCCTCCAGGTGTTCGTGCAGGAAGGGAACCAGCGAGGCGAGGAAGCGGTTGGGGAAAGGCTGCCGATAGACCCGTTCGAGGATATCGGCCTGTGTCAGTTGGTAACGTTCCAGAAAGGCATCGGCCAGGTGCCGGGGGAATTGTTTCTTCAGGCAATCGCCCACCAGCAGTCGTCCCAGTACGGCGCCACTTCCTTCGTCGCCCAGGATATAACCCAGCGCCGGTGTTTGTTGGATGATCTCCTTCCCGTCGTACAGGCAGGAGTTAGAGCCTGTACCCAGGATACAGGCGATGCCTCTTTCCCTGCCGAGCAGGGCGCGGGCGGCGCCCGTCAAGTCACTATACACCTCTACAACAACAGGTATGTGGGCTTGTATGCAATCGGAAATGAGTTTGTGTTGTTCCGGAAAAGCACAACCGGCTCCATAGAAAAAGACCGCTTCCACCGGCAGGTCGCCGATGGCAGGCAGCAATACACGATCCAACTCCGCTTCGATCTCCGCTGCCGACTGGAAATAGGGATTGGTACCGTTTGTCCGGATCTGCCGGACAGGTATCCCGTCCTGTGATACACACCATTCGGTTTTGGTGGAGCCGCTGTCTGCGATAAGGATCATCGGATATGAAATGGAAATTTAGAGCGCCAGCAGGTATTCCTGCAACAGATAGACGGCAGCGCCGGCAAAGTATCCGACGGCGGCGATCCAAGAAATATGTTTCAGGTACCAGATGAAGTTGATCCGTTCCAGTCCCATCACCACTACACCCGCTGCCGATCCGATAATCAGCATGCTACCGCCCACACCGGCGCAATAAGCCAGAAATTGCCAGAAAGCGCCATCTTGCATGAAGTGGGCCATATAAGTGGGATCGGCTGCGGCGGATACCATGGCTTCATTGGCTATGGGGTACATGCCGATGGCGCCGGCCACCAGCGGAACATTATCGACGATGGCCGACATGGCTCCGATGACAAGGTTGACCGCATATACATTCCCAATCGTATCATCCATCCAGGTAGAGAAACTTCCCAGGATACCGCTACACCGGAGCGCATCCACTGCCAGCAGGATACCGAGGAAGAACATCAGGGTGGGCGCGTCGATGCGTTGTACTACTTTCGACAGGCGCAGTTTCATACTTTCTTCCATCGTGCTGCGTTTATACATGATTTCGGTATATACCCACAGCAGGCCTACCCCCATGAGGATACCCATGAACGGAGGCAGGTGTGTGACCGTCTTAAAGACGGGCACGAACAACAGGCAGGCTACGCCAAGGATGAGGATAGATAGTTTGTCCTTATTGGGCAATTCTTTCAGTAACAACTCGTTGTCGTCGTGTGCAAATGCATTGGGCGGGGTGATCAAACCATGCAAACGGGGCAGGATGAGCAATATCGGTATCAATGCCGAGACGATGCTCGGCAGGATCAGGTGGGGAATGGTGGCCGATGTGGATATATTCCCCCGTACCCATAACATAATGGTGGTCACATCACCGATAGGCGACCAGGCCCCCCCGCTATTGGCGGCAATGATGATGATACTGCCGAATACCCACCGTTCCTTATAGTTGCCGAGCAACTTGCGGATCAGCATGATCATGACGATGGAAGTCGTCAGGTTATCCAATATGGCCGACATGAAGAAGGTAATGAAGGCGATCAGCGCCAGTAGTTTCCGCTTATTGTGCGTAGTGATCCGGTTGATGATGAACATGAAGCCCCCGTGGGAGTCGATCAGCTCCACTGTAACCATCGCTCCGACAAGGAAGATCAGCGTCTCGCAGATCTCTCCGATCGTTTCCAGTACCTGGTGTTCAACGACGAAGTGGAAACATTGGTCAACAAACGGAAGGGATTTCATCACCGGATTGGCTTCCAGGTAGAGGCGGAAGGCTTCTGCGGAGACGGTCGGGATGTAGTCGTGCGCAATGAGCGTGTAAATAACCCAGAGAATCGTTCCGGTAAGCAACGCTGTCCCCGCTTTGTTAATTCGGATCGGGTGTTCGAGGGCGATCAACAGGTAACCGGCCAGGAATACAAGAATCATTACTGTCAACATGACGGTCTTTTCTTTTTAAATGAGTTTCAAAACAGGGCAAAGGTAGGTATTATCACGCATACTGTGAGGCTGTTTGTCGTTTTTTACGAAACTTCCCGCCTGTTTTTTTACCTTCTTCGCCCCCATTTGCCTACCTTTGCCTTCCAAAACGAAGAAAGAAAGGAAGAAAGGATATGGTCAGTTACCTGCAGATTGATAAATTGACAAAGAGTTTTGGTGATACCGTCCTCTTCGAAGAGATGACCTTCGGGGTGGCGCAGGGGCAGAAGATCGGACTGATCGCAAAGAATGGGACAGGCAAGACCACGCTGCTGAACATCATCGCCGGTAAAGAAGATTACGACAGTGGCTCGGTGGTGTTCCGCAACGACCTGCGGGTGGGCTATCTCGAACAGTCGCCGACCTATCCGGCGGGGCTGACCGTGTTGCAGGCCTGTTTTCATGCCGCCAACGACACCGTGCGACTGATCGCCGCCTATGAATCGGCGATGGCAGGGGGGGATGCTTCGCACATGGAAGAGATCCTCGCGCAGATGGATCATCGGAAAGCGTGGGATTATGAACAACGCGCCAAGCAGATCCTCGGCCAACTCAAGATCAAAGACTTCGACCAGAAGGTGGAAACCCTGTCGGGCGGCCAACTGAAACGGGTGGCGCTCGCTAATGTGCTGATCAACGAACCCGAACTGATCCTCCTGGATGAGCCGACCAACCACCTCGACCTCGATATGACCGAATGGTTGGAGGGCTACCTCAGCCGCTCCACGATCAGCCTGCTGATGGTGACGCACGACCGTTACTTCCTCGACCGGGTATGCAACGAGATCATTGAGATCGACCACGGGCAGTTGTACCCCTATAAAGGCAACTACAGCTATTACCTGGAAAAGCGGCAGGAACGGATCGACGCGTTCCATACCGATGTGGAACGCGCCAACAACCTGTATCGGAAGGAACTCGACTGGATGCGCCGCCAGCCACAGGCGCGGGGTACGAAAGCCAAATACCGCATCGACGCTTTTTACGAACTGGAGAAACAGGCCAAACAACGGCGTGACAACGCCCGGGTGAACCTCGATGTGAAAGCGGCGTATATCGGATCCAAGATATTTGATGCCGTGCATGTGTCCAAATGTTTCGATCGGATACGCATCACGGAAGATTTCAATTATACCTTCGCCCGCTATGAGAAACTGGGCGTGGTGGGGAATAACGGTACGGGTAAGTCCACCTTTATCAAGATGCTGATGGGCGAAGTAGCGCCGGACAGCGGCCATTTTGATATCGGCGAGACCGTCCGCTTCGGTTATTACAGCCAGGACGGCCTGCAGTTCGACGAACAGATGAAGGTGATCGATGTCGTACAGGATATCGCCGAATTTGTCGATCTTGGTGATGGACGGAAGATGGGTGTCTCGCAGTTCCTCAACTACTTCCTCTTCACGCCGGAAAAGCAGCATAGTTATGTCTATAAACTGAGCGGGGGTGAGAAACGCCGCCTCTACCTCTGTACCGTCCTGATGGGCAGCCCCAACTTCCTGGTACTTGATGAACCGACGAACGACTTGGATATCGTCACCCTCAACGTGCTGGAAGAATACCTGCAACAGTTCAAGGGCTGTGTGATCGTGGTCTCGCACGACCGTTATTTCATGGATAAGGTGGTAGATCATGTGCTGGTGTTCCGCGGAGATGCCGATATCAAGGATTTCCCCGGTAACTATACCCTCTACCGCGAATGGCAGGAAGTGCAACTCTTGCAGGAAAAGGAAGCCGAAGCCGCCCGGCAGCCTGTAGCCACGGAAAAACCCCAACGCCCGGCCACCGAACCGAAAAAGAAGCTCTCTTTCAAGGAACAGCGGGAGTTTGAACAGTTGGAAGCGGATATTCCCCGTCTCGAGGCGGAGAAGGCCGCCCTGGAAGCCGCCATGAGCAGCGGCACATTGTCTAACGACGATCTGATGGCTCAATCGGCACGTATTGCGCAGGTGATCGATGAGATCGATGAAAAAACGATGCGGTGGCTTGAACTGAGTGAACTGGCGTAAGGTTGTATAGGAGTAGTTAGTAGATAAGATGGGGAATAAACCGGTACTTTGGAATAAGAACTTCATTCAGTGTTGTGTATCATACTTCCTGATGAATATATCCTTTTATATGTTGATGCCTACGATGCCGGTCTATCTGGTGGAAGAGTTAGGTATAGATACGTCGAAGGTAGGGATTGCCTTGTCGAGCTATACGATCGGGCTGTTGTGCGTCCGTCCGTTCTCCGGATATATAGTGGATGTGTTTTCACGAAAGCCGTTGTATCTGTTGTCGTTCATCCTGTTTGCCGCGATGTTCGGCGGTTATTTCTTTGCGGCGAGTGTACTGACGGTGATGGGTGTGCGTTTTCTCCAGGGTGGTTTCATGGGGCTTACTTCGGTGGCGGGTAATACGATCGCCATCGACGTGATCCCTTCGCAACGAAGAGGTGAGGGGATGGGGTATTACGGACTGACGGTCAACCTCTCGATGTCGCTCGCCCCTTTATTCGCCGTCGCTTTTTATAATGCCCACGGCTTCCACCCGTTAGTGGCGGTGAGCCTGTTGCTGGCGGTCGCCGGGGTGTTCTCCGTGGGGATGATCCAATACCCGAAGCGTGAGAAGGTGGAACGTCCGCCTTTTTCGCTCGACCGATTTATCCTTGTCAAAGCCTTGCCCGCCGCCCTTTCCTATATGCTGTTGGCTATTCCGTACGGGATGATTATCTCTTTTGTCGTCCTGTACGGGCGGGAGATCAACGTGCCTGATCCGGGTTATTTCTTTATCTTCTTTGCAGGCGGGGTAGGTGTGGCGCGTCTGATATCGGGACGGTTGGTGGACAGGGGGAAGATCCATCATGTGGCGATCAGTTCCATCTTCTGCCTGGCGGTATCGTTTGCGGTGTTTGCGTTGTGGCACGTACAGGTGGCTTTCTTTGTTTGCGCGCTGGCGATCGGACTGAGTTTCGGTGTTTGTGTGCCTGCCTTCCAGTGTTTGTTTGTCAACGTAGCTCCCCACCACCTGCGGGGAACGGCTACTTCCACGTACCTTACTTCTTTCGATCTGGGTGTGGGGATCGGTACGCTGACTACCGGTTTCATCTCTTCCTGGTTCAGCCTGGCTACCGCTTATCTGACCGGCGCCGGGTGTTGCCTGCTCTCCCTGGTTGTCTATATCTTCTTTACCCGCCCGTCGTACAACCGGCATAAGCTGGATAGTTAATATATCAAAGGCTTTCAGCTTTCGATAAAGAAGATCTCGAACTGCGTCCACCCGTCGTGGCTGCTGAGGTTGAACTTGCAGTGGTGGTTGATGAGGACATCGCGGACGAACATCAGCCCGATACCGTGCCCGGTGGGCTTGGTGGTAAAGAATGGGGTGAATAGTTTCTGGCGGACAGCTTCGTCGATCACCGGCCCGTTGTTCCCGATCCGGATGGAGAGGGGAGACGCCGACGCCGTGATCCGTATCTCACCGTGGGAACCGATGGCTTCGTAGGCGTTCTTGATGATATTCACCAATACCTGTTCGAACTGGATGCCGTCCACGTGGATCAAGGCGTCTGGATCGGCCAGCGTCAGGGTTAGTTTGATGTCGCGCTGCCGGCACTCACTGCCGGTGAGGGCATAGACCGATCGCACCTGTTCGTTGAGGGAGATATCGGAGTGTGAAGGCTCAGGTATCTTCACCACATCCGCCAGGTTACCGATGAAATGGGCCAGCCGCCCACACCGTTCATACGATGCCTCGACGGCAGGCAGCACATCGTCCCACTGCTTCGCCTCGTCGTGGCGGAAGATATCAGACACCACATTCAGCGTAGCGCCGATAGCGCCGACGGAATTGTTCACCTCGTGCGACATCATGCGGATGATACGGTCGTACGATGCCTTTTCCACCTTGAGCAATTCGTGGGTGAGTTCTTCGATCAGGATGAAAGGATGATCGAAACCGTTGTCCACGAACGAGGAATAAACGCACCGGTAGGCATAACCGCCCGTGCCGCGGATGACGGTATCATCACCCGGTTTCAGGATGGTGAGGGCGGACGCCAGTTCAAAGCTTAGTTCATCGAAACGGCGGCCTTGTATGTCGGCCAGACAATCAACGCCCAGCAGTTTGAGTCCCGATGTATTCACTTCGGTGATCTTACGGTCGAAGTCGAGGATGATGATCCCTTGCGGCGAAGCATGGATCAGCAGGTCGAGGAATTGGTTCTTCTCCCGCACCCGCAAGCGTTCATGCCGCAGGTGGGCGATCATCCGGTTGAATACGCCGATCAACTGGTCGGCATCCTTGTTCTTCACCGGGCGGAGGTTGGTGGAGAAATCCTGTTCGTTCAGCAGTTGCATGCCGCTCAGGATAAGGTCGTAGGGCTTGATCAGTTTTTGATAAAGCAATACGGACAACAGGATAGCGATTACCCCGATCCCTTCGATCACCCACAGCGATGTGACGTCTTCCCGGAAGAACACCCAACCGATACCGATCAGTGCGCCAGACAGGGTACAGGCGATGATCCAGAACAACCACTTCCGTTTCATCTTATTCGGGGAGTTTGATATCGTATTTCTCCAGGCGCCGGTAGAGTGTTTGGCGGCTGACTCCCAACGCGGCGGCGATCCGGGAATGGTTCGATCCGTAGAGCCTGATCGCCCGGAGGATCATGTTCCGCTCGATCCGTTCAAGCGATTGAATGGAGTCTGCCTCTGGTTCGTTCCCGGCGGGTATCTCTATATATTGTTCCCGGAAGTCAGCTTCCGTGATCCGTTGATGACCGGATACCAACAGCGTACGATCCACCAGGTTCTTCAGTTCGCGGATATTACCGGGGAATGGGAGTTGTTGCAGGAAACGGATGGCGTCGAGGGCGATCTCCACCGGCGGCAACCCGTTCAGTTCGCTCTGTTTCCGGGCAAAGTGATCTGCCAGCAGCGGAATGTCTTCCTGCCGTTCGCGGAGCGACGGCATACGGATGGTGATGAGGTTGATGCGGTAGAACAGGTCTTCGCGGAAGGTTGCCTGAGCTACCATCTCGGCGAGGTTGCGGTTGGTAGCGCTGATGATACGGGTATCCACCTGCCGCGGCTTACTGTCGCCCAGCTGTTCGAAGGTCTGATCCTGCAACACGCGCAGCAGCTTCACCTGGCATACGAGATCAAGCTCGCCGATCTCGTCGAGGAAGATACTGCCTTTGTTCGCCAGCTCGAACCGTCCCATCCGGTCGTGCCGGGCATCGGTAAAGGCGCCCTGCTTGTGCCCGAACATCTCGCTTTCGAACAGCGACTGGGAGATACCGCCGAGGTTTACCTTCACGAAGTTGCCTTTATGGCGGTTACTGCTTTCGTGGATGGCTTCGGCAATCAATTCTTTCCCTGTACCGCTTTCACCGGTAATCAGCACGGGCGCATTCGTATGGGCGATGCGGGCAACAGTATTCAGCACCTGTTGCAGGAGGGGGGAACGACCGATGATCTTATTGTTGCGGAGGGATTTATCCGTGGATGCGATGTTGTCGGGAATCTCTTTCCGGCTTTCTTCATTCAGTTGGATGGCGGTCTGGATACTGTTCAGCAGGGCGACGTTGTTCCATGGCTTGGTGACGAAATCGAAAGCACCGGCACGTATGCCCTGTACCGCCAGTCCGATCGATCCCCAGGCGGTGATCAGGATCACCGGTACATCGGGACGAAACACCTTGACCTGCGCCAACAGCTCCAGCCCTTCTTCACCGGTGGTGGTCTGGCTGTAGTTCATATCCATCAGGATAAGTTGCGGCTCGGTATGGCGCACCACCTTGATCGCCTCCTGCCGTGTGGCAGCCGTGGCTACTTCATATCCTGCCCGCTTAAGCACCAGCGTGAGCGTGGTACGGACAGTTGCATCGTCGTCACAAATCAATATCATGGGCTTTTCACATTCTGCACGTAAAAATAGGGATTTTATTGAATACGATTGTGTTAATGTATGCTATTCTTCCCGCAACGCCTCAATGGGGGGTATGCCCGCCGCCTGCCGTGCAGGATACCATACGGCGGCGAGGGAGATGAGGGCGAGGAAACCGAAGGTGAGGGCGTAGTTGATGAAGTACTGTTCGATGCCGATACCAGCCTGCGCATGATTGGACTGCGGGATGCCGAGGGTTTGCAACAGATCGGTCTGGCTCACGTTCAGGCAGATGTTGATGGCGATCATACTGGAGAGGAAGAGGAGCATCAACGTTTCCGAAAACAGCATCGACTGGATTTGTCGTTTCGTGGCACCCATGGCGATGCGCAGCCCGATTTCGCTTCGCCGCGACTGCGTGCGGTACCAGAACGTACCGATGATACCGAGGAAGATGTTAATAATCAGGAAGGTGGTGATGGCATAGACGCTGTTCAGGTTGGCGGACACGCCTTCCCACTTCATGGCGCTTTTGCGCAATTGCGCGATCGATTTGACATTGGCCAGAAAGTACGGACCGATCATCAATTGTTCGCGCATATCGCGCGTGAACTGTCCGGCAAAATCCCTGTCGGCTTCCGGACGGGCACGAACGGCGATCTCAATACGGGATAAGTTGCGTTGAGGCAGGTTGATGGGGGCAAACAAGCTGTTTGAGTAGGGCTCATAGAACCCGGACTTCACCGGCGTGGTAATGCCGGTCACCTGCATGGTCTGCTCTTCCTTCATGGTCAGCGTCTTTACCTGGGAGGCAGGTTGTGCCTCCTGATTGATTCCTCCGAATTGTTGGTTCCGGTCGGGCGTGATCAGTACCGCACTATTTGTCCGGTCTTCCTGCTCGTTGAAGATGCGCCCGGATGCGAGCTTGATCCGGAATACATCGAAGAACTCCGGAGATACATACCGCATTTGCGCGTACAGCCAAAGGGAATCCGCATTGATAAAGAACCGGCCAGCTGTTAAATTGAGGCAATAAGGCACGGACGCCTGACTAAGGCTGACGTTTTCAACACCTGGATAGCGTTTAACCCTGTCCAGAAAGAGCTGGAAATTGGCGTATGCATCCTCCTGCTGTCCGGCTTCCGCCCCGGTACCTTTATCACCCATTTGGATGAGGTACGTGTGTTCGATGTCGAACCCCAAAGGTTCTATATAGGATTTACCCATAAAATACAGGTAGTCGCAGCAGAACCACAGGATGCAAAATACCAGGGTGTATTCAACCACGATCCAGGCATTCGCCTTCCGTTCGTTCCAGATAATCGTTACAATATGCCGTATCATGATTGTTTATCGTTTTGAGTGAGTGAATCGATTATGTTCATCCGGGAAGCCCGCCAGGCCGGGATGCCGGCAGAGAGGAGGTTGATCAGCAGGCACACGACAAATACAGCCATACATACCGGTAGCGAGAACAGTGTGCTTAGAGGGATCAGGCTGTCTTCTATACCCAGCAGCCAGTCTCTCATCAGGAATACAACTGCATAAGATAGGATCAACCCGATGATACCTCCAAGGAGCGAAGTGATCAGGTTTTCACAAAGTACCTGTATCAGAATGATATGCTTTTTGGCTCCAAAGGCTTTTCGCACGCCGATCTCTGCCGTTCGTTTTTTGATCCGTGAAAGGCTGAACCCGGACAGGTTGATGGCAGGCACTATCAGGAGGATGCATAAGATGAACACTGTTTTCAGATCTTGCGCCTTGATACTGTTTGCCAGGGAGGTAGGGTTGTTGACACGGATATCCATGCGGTACACCCGGTGACTTTCCGGCCCCCTGAGGTAGAGGGACTCGGGTGCATTCCGGGTGTGGTATTCCTGTTCCACTTTTCGCACTTCCTGGTAGATGGCAGGGTAGTCGTTGTTGCTCCGTGCCAACAACAGGGCCAGGTATCCTCCCTTATTTTTCGTTGCCGGCAGCGATGAATAAGGTATCCATACATCGCCGTAGGCCATACTGAATACAGGAGACACATCACTCACAATGCCGATTACCCGGTAGGGATTGAATTCAACCATGATTGTCTGGCCGAGCGCTTTCTCGCCTTTAAACAGTTGTTGCGCTGTACGTTGAGTGATGACCGCCACCGGGATACCGGATTCGAACTCTTCCTGTACAAACGGTTTCCCTTCCCGAAAATGGAACGACATGATTTTCCAGTAATTGGCATCTGTGAACCGTACGACGGAAGGGATGTATTCAGTAGAGCCTTCTTTGTTGACAAGGGTGGATGTCTTCTCGTCAATGACATTGACAGCTGAGACATATTCCGGTGTCTTCAGGTTTGCAAGATACTGCTGTATGTTGTCATACGAGAGGTATCCACCTTCCATCGCGCCATCATCTGTCGTGTATTTTGCCACGAAACTGATGTAATATGTCCTGTCGCGGTTGATCTCCGGCGCCACACTGATCGTCTTCACTTCTTCGGATACCAGTATCGCCATGATCATCATGATGGCTAAGGCCGTACCGATAATAGCTACGATGCTGATAAACTTGTTCTGCTTCAGCATCTGAACCGCCTGCTTGAAATAGATCTTGTACATACTTTTGTTTTCTTTACTAACGACTAACTATGAGCTACTAACTACCCTGCCATTTATACATTCCCCTTATTCCTCATGTAACGCCTCCACCGGAAGAACACTTGCCGCCTGCTGTGCCGGATACCATACAGCACCCAAGGATACCAACGCCAGGAAACCGAAGGTAAGGGCATAGTTGATGAAGTACTGTTCGATGCCACTACCTGCCATTACACTGTCGGCTACCGGCAAGCCCAATGTCCGTAACAAGTCTGTCTGGTCGATGTTGAGGCAGATGTTAAGGCCGATTATGCTGGAGAGTAGTAAGAGCAACAGTGTTTCCAAACAAAGCATCGTCTGAATGCTTCGCTTAGAAGCCCCCAATGCCATACGCAGTCCAATCTCACTGCGGCGTGCCTGTGTCCGATACCAGAAGGTGCCGATGATGCCAAGGAAGATGTTGATAATAAGAAAGGCTGTGATCGCATACACGCTGTTCAGGTTTGCCCATACACCTTCCCACTCGGCGGCGGTATCGCGCCTGTCTTCCAAGGAAGTAACGGATGCAAGGAAGTATGGTCCAATCATCAGTTGTTCACGCATGTCGCGTGTGAATTGTTCGGCAAAGTTTTTATCAGCATCCGAATGTACCCGGACAGCGATCTCATTCCACACCAGGTTGTAGTCATTTTTGCTGAATGGCTGGAATACGCTACTACCGTAAGGCTGATAGAATGTAGTCTTCACTTTAGCCGTACGGCCAATGACAGTAAGTAATTCCTTGTTTTCGCTGCCGTGAAGGAGGGTGCGTACGTTGGAAACAGGGAGGGTGACTTTGGGGTATTCACCAAACATATTGCTCCTGTCCGGACTGATAAGTGCATGTTGATCATGGCTGCTTTCCGGGGTGAAGGGTCGTCCCGTTTCTATCTTTACCTTGAATACATCCAGAAAACCAGGTGTTATTTTTCTTAATTGGATACCCAGCCATAGCGAGTCCGAATTAATCATGAACTCGTCATTCATCCAACTCATGGAATAGGGAGTGGCTGCGGAACTGAGGCTGGCGCTTTCGACACCCGGATAACGACTTATACGATCCAGTAAGGTGAGGGCATTAGCATACCTCTCTTCCTCTGTCTCCGTGTTTTCCTCTTCGTCTTTTTCGCCCAACTGGATTGTATAGGTGTGTTCGATATCAAATCCCAATGGTTCGAGGTATGACTTCCCCATAAAATAGAGATAATCGCAACAGAACCAGAGGATACAGAACACAAGGGTATATTCGACCACGATCCAGGCATTCGTTTTTCGTTCGTTCCAGATAATAGTGAAGATATGTCGTATCATGATGCTTGATCGTTTTGATTGAGTGAATCCGTTATTTTCATCCGCGAAGCCCGGTAGGCCGGAATGCCAGCAGAGAGTAGGTTGATCAGCATGCACACAATGAACACGGCAATAAAGACCGGCAGTGAAAGGAGTGTGCTGCCGGGGATCTCACTACCGGACGGGATTCCCAACAACCATCTCCGCATCAGGAAAACAACGAGGTAAGAGAGGAACAGCCCAATAACACCACCAATCAGCGAAGTGATCAGGTTTTCACAAAGCACCTGCGCCAGGATAACATGCCTTTTGGCACCGAAGGCTTTCCGTACACCGATCTCCGCTGTCCGTTTTTTGATCCGTGAAAGGCTGAACCCCGAGAGGTTGATGGCAGGCACCATGAGCAGGATAAGCAGGATGAAAACCATTTTCCGTTCCTGTATCTTAATCATATTAGCAATGGCTGTCGCATTTATTCCCCGGATATTATCCATTCGGAAGACCCGGTGGTTTTCCGGCCCACGGAGGTAAAGCGTCCAAGGGGGATTTTGCGTCTGGTACGCTTGTTCGATTTTACGCACCTCTTCGTATAGGGCAGGATAGTCGTCATTATCCTGTACCAGCAACAAAACATGATATCCCGAATCGCCTGTTTGTCTTTTCCGGGAAGTAATAGGTATCCATACATGCCCGTACGCCATATTGAATACGGGGGATACGTCTTTCACTATTCCGATCACGCGGTACGGTTTGAATTTAACCATAATAGTCTGGCCGATTGCTTTTTCTCCTTTAAACAGTTTACGCGCCGTGCTTTGGCTGATGACTGCTACAGGCATGCCGGACTCGTATTCCTCCTGTGCGAACGGTTTTCCTTCTATAAACGAGAACGCCATGATCCGCCAATAATTAGCATCCGTAATCCGGACAGTCGTGTTGATATAATTGCTTTCGCCTTCTTTGTTGATCAACGTAAGATTCCAGGCAAAAGGAGTATTTACGATGGATACGCATTCGGGCGTTTTCATGCCGACAAGATATTGCCGCATGATATCATACGCTACATATCCGGCCTCCATCCGATGATTGACTGTATCGCTTTTTGTCTGATAAGTCACATAATACGTCCTGTCACGGTTTACCTCCGGCGCCACACTGATATTCTTCACTTCTTCGGATACCAGGATGGCCATGATCATCATGAGAGCCAACGCCGTACCGATAATGGCTACGATACTGATAAACCTGTTTTGCTTCAGCATCTGAACCGCCTGTTTGAAATAGATCTTATACATATGGATAGGTTATATTATTCAATCCGTCTTCCGTCGAAGAACCGCACAATCCGTTGTGTTTCCTTCGCGATCCGTTCGTCGTGGGTCACCATCACGATGGTGGTACCTTCTTTGTTGAGGCCGAAGAGGATGTCCATGATCTCTGCGCCCATCCGGCTGTCGAGGTTACCCGTCGGTTCGTCGGCAAGGATGATCTTCGGGTTACCGATCAGGGCGCGGGCGATGGCTACGCGTTGGCATTGCCCGCCGGAGAGCTGGCTGGGGAAATGCTTCATCCGGTGGGAGAGACCTACCTTTTCCAGTACGGCTTTCGCCTTTTCGCGCCGTTCCTTTTCGGACGACGGACGGTAGAGCAGGGGCATCTCCACATTCTCAATCACGTTGAGCGAGTTGATCAGGTGGAAGCTCTGGAAGACGAATCCCAATGTCTCGTTGCGGAACTCCGCCATCGCACCGTCTTTCATGCCGGTGGTATCCTGACCGGCGATGCGTATGCCTCCTTCGTCCGGCAGGTCCAGCAGTCCCATCAGGTTGAGCAGGGTACTCTTCCCGCAGCCCGACGGCCCCATGACGGACAGGAATTCGCCTGCCTTTACTTCCAGATTCACATTTTCCAACGCGAGTGTTTCCACCTCTTTGGTGCGGTATTTCTTACTGATACCTTCCATTTCTATGATTCCCATATCGGACTCTTTTTTGTTTGTCCTCCAATGGGCAATAGGTGTGCCGAAACTGTAATGTGCTGGAGATAAGGCGTATAAGTATATGTGTTCGTGTCCGAAACCGGACAAAACCGTCCACCTTTGCTTGCTACACTAAGTTTATTCTTACAAAACATCTGTCCCATCTGCCACGCCTTCAGCGTTCGTAATAGCCTCTCCGGCGACACGGCGATTAACAATAAGATAGTGCCTGTTGCGTGGCAGATGTGACAGATGTTTTGCAAAAATAAACTTTGTGAAGGGCTAAGGACGGCTCATGGAATCTTACTATTGTGGATGAAAGTGCTACCAGGCGAACGTTACATCCGTCCCTTTGTCTTCCCGTGCCAGTTGGCTGAGTTGGCGCATGTCGGTGTGGACTTTACCGGTGATAAATTCGGGGATGTTGTACGATTTCAGGAAGCGGGAGTAGAAGGCGTTATCCTTTTGCGGCAGGAGGAAAGGCTTCGCGGCTTGCCCGTTGTCGTCGATATAGGCAAAATACGGACGGGTGTAAAGCCCATCGATCCGCCGGCTGCTGAACACGATCCACCGGCTGTTGCTGCTCCAGGAGTGATAGCTTTCCACATTGTCGCTGTTGGCCGCCTCCAACGGATACCGGACGCCCGTGCCCAGGTTAATCATATACAGATCGGCATCCCTGTGCCAGATGGAGAAGTTGCCATAGCCGGACAAGGTATAAAGCAGGTATTTCCCATCCGGCGATACCCGGGGGAAGGAGACGCTTTTTCCTTCCGTCTCCGCATGGTACAACGTATCCACCGCTGCGCCGAAGCTACCCGTTTGCGGATCGAAAGGGATGGAACAAAGGCTGTAGCGTACGTGGGTGAACTGCTCCGGCATGCTAACCGCCTTTGCCGAACAGAAGTAGAGCGTACGCCCGTCGGGAGAGAAGGTGGGGAAAGTCTCGAACGCTTCTTTCGCAAAGAGGGAGGGTGCCGTCACGATCGTATGCTTTTCGGTATCATAGACGACGACATCCGACTCCAGGTCGAACACCTCCACCCGGTTCGGATCGTTCTGGTGGAATCCCTGCCGGGTTTGGTTGACCGAGAACGCCACATACCTCCCTCCGGGATGCCAGGAGGGATAGACGAGGGGAGAGGTGGTCTGGCCGGTTTTCGTATTCAGTTTCTCCACACGGTCACCGTCTATCAGATAGGTGCCGGTGTTTTTCTCCCGCATGTGGAACAACAGTTTCTCCGGGTTCTGCATGCAGAAAGCGTGGCAGTTCATACAGTTATGGTCGGTCAGCCGGTTTTCCATGATGGGCGATTCTTCCCAGTTACCCAGGTTGCGTTGGTAAATACCCATGCGGTTCCATACCTCATACCCGGGTTCGATCAGGCGGTAGGCGATATACGGGTCGATGGGACTATCGGCTACATGGATGCGGAACGGAGGATAGGCTATCCATCCTCCGGCATCGGCATAAAGCGTAACCCCGATCGTTTCTCCGGCTGCCGCTTTCAGCAATTTCTTCCAGCGGGAGGGGGGGATGGCGAACTGCCCGCCCCTTTCCTTCACCTGTACCGTTTCTCCCGCAGTGGTAAATACCGCATAGGCTTCCGTATGCGGTGTGGTGAGGGCGAAGGGGAGCGGCGCGATATTGGGAGGGATGGTTACTTCGGCATAGTCGGGAAAGATCACCGGCGTTTCAGTGACCGGTTTGCTCTCCGGTATCGTGTGCGTGCAGGCAACACAGAGCAGGAGCAGGAGTATGGATGTATAGGGCCGCATAGGGAATGATGGGTGATTACGGGGTAAGAGGGACGGGATATAGCGCATACGGTCGTTGTTATTTATACATATAATAATACCAGAATGTATTGCCGTAGGATTTTTGCAGCAGGCCGGGTAAGATCTGCTGGTTGTTACGGTTACGTACCACCAGGTCGCTGTAACCGTAAAAACGGCTGATCACATTGTCGGAGATGTTAAACCGTTGCCGGTATCCCGGGTTCTGGCCGTCGAGCAGGATGATGGCTTCCTGGAAACTATAGGGCAGGACAGGGAGTGCTGGGCTGCCATAATAGGTTTCCACCATCTGTTGGAATGCCCCCAAATCCTTGGAGAGCAACAGGATCACACCCAGGAGTTGGATCGGAAGGCGGTCTTCCGGGAAGTGTTCGACCCGGTAAGCCAGGTCACGCGCCATCCCGTTCAGGTGGATGAGGGTGCTTTCTCGCGGAAGGAAACGGCGCTTGGCACCCAGCAGGGGATCGGCTTCCACCGCTTTGTTGTTGTATAGGAAACGACGGTGCGCCGAAGCCCATGACTTATAGCCGAACGTGTTTTCCAACAGGCGGATATAGCGTTCGGCTACGGCATACTGTCCGAAGATCAGGTTCGTTTGTACCAGCCGTTGGATGTTGCGGGGATTGCCTTCGCCCACTACGGAAAGCGATGACTCGAAAGCCATCCGTTGCGACAGGGCAATCTCGCCGAAGGCAAAGCATACATCGCTCAGCAGGCTGGAGGCGGCAAACGTTTTATTCCATTCGCACAGGATACCCTGCGGCCCGCGTTGGTCGAAGAAGAAGAGGCGGTCGGCCAGCTCGCCTTTCTCCGCCAATGCCATATTGAGGTAACCGAGGTAGAGGTAGTTCGTGATCGTGCCGCTGCTGGCCTGGATGATTTTGTCCCACTGTTTGCAACGGGCAAAAGAGTCGAGTTTCTTCAGTTGATCCGACCGGGTATCCATATACCGGGGAATGAGCCATCCGGCAAGCATGGCGATGGCCGCGAATTGGAGGGTATGGAGAGCGGCTTTTGCCTTCCCGGATGTCGTAGTGCGGTTCCGGAGCAGCCAGGCCATCCCGGTCACAACCGGCAGTGCGCCCCATGCGAAGTAAATCACCGCAGGCGGCTTCAGCAGGTAATGATAATAGGCATCCGGCAGGAAGGCCATCCGGTAGGAGGGCGATACCGCGGCAGATACACTGCCGATGGCCATCACCAGAAACAGGGTTGTCGTAGCGCCGGCGATCCAATACCCCTCACGGCCTCTGCGCATCAGTTCCCCGACGGCTATGCAGCCTGCCAGCAATCCCGCAACCGATCCCGCCATCCAGAAAAGGATCGGAACGAGGAACAAACCGGTAGCCAGCCGGTCGCGGAAAGAAGTGAAGCATCCATACACCGCCAGGGCTGCCAGCACCAGCAGGTAGGCCGCCGTACCCGACAGCAGGTAATTGAAGTTGAACTGGATCAGCAGCAATGTCACTACCGGCAGGAGGTAGAGGGCGTACCATTCCGTGGTTCCCCCAGCCTGTCTTACAACCACGCGGGTGAGTATCCCGACCAGTGTCAGCAGCCCGGCCACGATCAGCGGCCCGCCGTACGGCAGGATATAATATTGGGTCAGGAACTCGCCCGCAAGCAAGGCGAATCCTCCGGGTTGGCATAGTTTGCCGGTGATATAGTCGCCCGTCCATTGGAACAACTGGAATTGCTCCACGTAGAAGAAGTGATACGCGTTCGTCCGTTGCAGGAAGACTGCCAAACCTACGAACAGCGCCAACCAGAAAGCGAGGTGTATGTGTTTCATGTTCCGATTTATATCGCTTATAACACTAAGCCTGACAAATCTACAGAAAAGGAGTAAATTTTTATGTATGTTTGCGTCCGAAAAACATTCATGATGGGTAAACTATTTTATCTTCCGCTTTTTTTGTCCCTGTCGTTTACGGCATGTACCCAGACACCCCGTGAAAAGGGACTGCAAGTGATCACCCGTGCCGCCGCCGAAGAAAGCGTCGGCCTGCTGGCATCCGACCGGCTGGAAGGACGCGAAGCCGGTACACGTGGCGGACGGATGGCTGGCGACTATATCGCCTCCTCCCTGCAGGCGATGGGGATACAACCCTTTTTCGAAGGTTCTTACGAACAACCGTTCGCCATATACCCCACCAAAAGGAGGGAGTGGAATCTTAGCTATTCTTTCCGGCCGGAAAACGAAAACGACACGACCGGCCGGCTCTCCCTGCGGAATATTGTCGGTAAGATTGAAGGACGCACCCCGGATGAATATGTGATCGTGGGCGCCCATTACGACCACCTGGGCATCGATCCTTCACTGGCGGGCGATACGGTGTATAATGGCGCCGATGATAATGCTTCCGGTGTTTCCGCTGTCTTACAGATCGCCTGCGCTTTCCTGGCTACCGGTGTCCAACCCGAACGGACTGTACTTTTCGCCTGTTGGGACGGTGAAGAGAAAGGGCTGCTCGGCTCCCGGTACTTTGTCTCCCACCTCAGCGATATCAGCCGGGTGAAAGCCTATCTGAACTTCGATATGGTCGGACGTAACACGAATCCGGACAAACCAAGCCAGGTAGTCTGCTTCTTTTCACAGGATCATCCCGTCTTTGCCGAATGGGTGAAGGACGATATCCGGTCGTTCGGCCTCCAACTGTCGCCCGACTACAGGGCTGTGGATGCTTCTGTCGGCGGCAGCGACAATGTACCCTTTTCACGCGCGGGCATACCGATCCTTTGGTACCATACCGACCGGCATCCCGATTACCATACGCCGACCGACCATGCCGACCGGTTGAACTGGCCGAAGCTGGTGGATATCACCCGTGCCGCCTTCCTCAACCTCTGGAACCTGGCGAACGAGGAATCGTTCTGACTCCTCACTTTTTCCGGAAGTCCACCGGAGTAATGCCGAACTGTTTCTTGAAGCATTTGCTGAAATAGGCCGGGTTGGTGAATCCGAGCCGGTAGGCTATTTCGGCGATGGTGAGGTCGCGCTCTTCCGTCAGCAGCCGCATCCCTTTGGTCATCTTCATGTAGAGGATGTAATCGTTGGGCGTCATGCCCGTGATCTGCTTGATCTGGGTGAACAGGCGGGTACGGCTGATACCCAGGTCGCGGCTCCAGTGCGTGGTATCGTAGTCGGTATTGCTCCAGTTGTTTTCGATCGCCTGGTTGGCTTGTTCGATAAACTCCTGGTCGCGGGTGTTGGTGGTCAGTTCCACCGTATCGCTCTCCGGCTGTTTGCTGATGTTCTGCAGGATACGCTTCCGGTTATGCACTAAGTGGTTGCAGCGGAGGAAGAGGATCTCGATGTTGAACGGTTTGATGATATACGCGTCTGTCCCGCTCCGGATACTGTCGATGTGTTGTTTCTCGGACGGTTGCGCCGTCATCAGTACCACGGGAATATGCAGGGTGTTGATGTTGGATTTGATCATCTGGCACATCTCCATGCCGGATAGGCCGGGCAGGTTGATCTCGCTCACGATGATATCCGGGCGTTCACGTACCGTGCAGTCGTATCCCGCCTGGGCATCGCTCACGGCGGTGACATCATAGACCACGGAGAACGCTTCCCGCAGCATCTCGCGCATCTCCTCGTTCTCCTCGATCAGCAGCATGTGTATGCCTTTTTCTTCGTCGCCGGTCAGCGTCAGCTCACTGCGGAACTTCGCTTTCTGCACTTCGGGGCGGGAGAAGGAATGCGACTCGGCCGGTTCAGCCGTTTCCTGCAACTCTTTTTCCGTGAAATGCGCGTTGCCGGACAGCAGGCGTATCATATAGGTACGCGTATGCTTCTCCTTTTCGTCCACGATCTCCGTCTCGCCCCGGTGCAGGGAGAGGATCCCTTTGCTGAACGCCAGTCCCATCCCTCCTTCGGGCAGCAGGGAGAAGTCGGTAGGCGTATTCGACTTGTCGTTCAGGAAGTCGAACAGGTAATGGTTCGCTTCCGTATCGCTGATCTCCCCTTTCCGCACGATGCGTATCTCCACCCATTTACTTTGCTGGTGGAGGGAGATGGTGACCGATTCTTTCGCTGCCGCCTCCTTGAACACGAAGGTGAGCAGGTTGTAGATCGCTTTCTGTATCTGCCTGAGGTCGAACCACACATGGACGGGTTTATGGGAGGGCATCACCCGATACACGATCTGTTTTTCGGCGGCATATTCGGTATAGATCCCGGTGATCTCTTCCAGGTGGCGCGCCAGGTCGTATGCTTTCACTTTCAGCCGCAGGCGGTTTTGTTCCAGTTTCCGGAAGTCGATCAGCTCGGTGATCAGGTCCTGCAGGCGGGAAGCCTGCTTCCGGATGCGGTCGATCTTGTTCACGGACGAAGCAGGAAGCTCATGCGGCAGGCGATCCAGTTGTGAGAGGATCAGGGTGATGGGTGTGCGGAATTCGTTCGACAGGTTGACGAAGAAATCCAGTTTCTGCCGGTTGGCTTCTTCCACGCGGCTTACTTCCTTCCGCTCGCTGTCGAGGGATATCTGCAGTCGCAGCTTACTTTTGTAGAAATGGAGGAATCCCCCGATGATCAGCGATACGACGGCGATATACAGCAGCCAGGCCGGCAGTGTCGCCCAGAACGGCGGCTGGATGATGATCGGCAGCCGGGCCATCCTGTCCGTATTGGATTCCCTGACGAGCAGGGTGTAATGTCCCGGGCGGAGGGAGTTGAAAATGATGGTTTTATAATCTGTCTCCGTCCAGAACCCTTCCAGCCCTTCCAGTTTGTACTGGTATTTGTTTTTGTGGGTGGACAGGTAGTTCGACGATGCGAAGGTGATGGAAAGCGTGTTCTTGTTGTGCGGCAGCGTGATCTTGTCCGTCATATACAGGCTCCTGGCATAGTAGGGTGAGGGAGCCGTCTGCAGTTTGTTGTTCACCGTCAGCGAAGAGAAATAGATGTTGTAATCCGTGGTGCCGGAAGGATCCACGATGTCTCTTTCCGAGAAAGACAACATGCCGTATAATCCGCCCGCGTAGATCCGATCCAGCGATTTGGAGCTGTACAGGCCGCAGTCGATGCTCAGGGCGGAGAGTGGGAAATTCGGGCTTAGCCGGAGATTGCGGGAAGATACGATCTTCCGGTTGTCGTCGATGACCAGGATAGAGATCCCTTTGTTGGTGGTGATGACCAGGTTGCCGTACCAGGAGAGGGTCATGTTGTAACAGATATTGTCCAGCAGGTTGCTGTTTTCTTCGGCGAATACCGTCAGGCTGTCTTTTCCGGCGTCGTAGCTGAGCACGCCCGACTTGAGGGTGGCGAAAAACAATCCCAGTTTGGCGTTCCCGCAGATATTGACGATCGCGCTTGGTATCTCCGTATCTTTCCGGATGCCGTCGCCGTAGTTATGCATCAGTTGCCGGGTGTCGAGGTTGACGGTGAATAATCCCGACATAAAGGAGGATACCCATAACACGTTCCGGTCGTCGAAATGGATCGTCCGGATAATGCCCGAACAGGCTTCCCGCAGGTCCGGTTCATCAAAGAAGTAGGTTATCTTCATCGTTTTCCGGTTCAGTTTGAAGAGGCCGTTTTGGGTCAGCAGCACGAGGTCGCCCTTATACGGATGGAATTCTTCGATGATCCGCTGGTAACGGGTGTTCAGTTCGCCGTGGGGGATCGGATGGACTTGCCTGGTTTTTACATCCATGTAGCACAGCCCTTCCATATAGATGCTGATATACAGCCGGTCGGTTTCCTCGTCGTACCACAGGCTCCGGATCTTATTGCCGGGTAGCCCGTTGGCGGTGGTCAGGTGTTCGATCGTATGCTGGTACGGTCGCCTGATATTGATCCCGCTGCCTTCCGTCGCGATATAGAGCGTCTTGTTTTTGTCCTGTACAATCTTCCCGATCACTGCTCCGTGCAGGCGGTCGGGATGCTTTTCGTCGGTGGGGTAATAGGTGTAGTTGTCTGTCTCGGGGTTGAAGAAACGCACATCCCCGTAGTACGAGCCGATCCAGATACTTCCCTGCCGGTCGGACAAGAGCGCGAATACCGTTGATTCCGGCAGCACATGGTTGCGGATGAATACCTCGCCCTGGTCGTTCTCGCCCCGCGACAGCTGATAAGCGCCCGACAACGTTCCCATCCATATCGATCCTTTCGCGTCTTCCACGATGCAGTAGATGTCGGAAGGAAACAGTTCCTTGTTCGGGCTGTTCGACAGCCGTACCGGCCGTACATCGCCTTCCGGGGTGGACCGATACACTTTCCGGGAAGAACAAACCACCCAGATCGTGTTTTGGGAGTCTTTGTACAGTACCGACACCTGCTCGCCGGGAAGGCGTTTGGTGATCACCCTCTTCTGGTAAATATCCACAATATAGACCCCCTGCGCCGTGCCGAGCCAGAAGATGCCGTTGTTGGCGGAAGTGATCCCGGTTACCGATGTGATCTCCTCCGGCAGCGGCATGACGACGGTGCTACTGTCCTGTCCGTAATCATACGAACAGAGTTGCTTGTGCGTGGCGTCGAAGTAGTACAACCGGTTTTCCGTGTAATGGATCCGTTCGGTCCGGATACCGGGACGGCGGAAGGTCTCATTCGTGAGGTCGAGGCAGATCAGTTGGTCTTCGGCAATGACATACAACACGGATTTACCCCCGCAGATCGTGTGGATATTGGCGTCTTCCACCTCAGGGAAGTATTCGGATATCCGGTAGATCCGTACCTGCTCGCCGTCGTAGCAGTTCAGCGCGTCGTTCCCGATCCAGATCCGTCCGATGGAGTCTTGCCAGAACGAGATGGCCGACGATTGCGACAGCCCCTGGTTGGCGCCCAACGTCTGGAAATAAAGGTCCTGTCCCCAGGTATGCAGGAAGGGAATCAGGGCGAGTATGTATAGCAGGAATCGTGGTTTCATGCCTGTTTGGTTTGGAAATGTATATGTATTTTAACGATTTTTGATGTTTTGTATGTGGTGAAATCGTACAATAACATGTGTGAATCGTACACAAAACTAATATATTATATGATACAGATGCTGGAAACAATAGGGGAATAACATAATTTAATACGTTTGCGAATAAAAGTAAATAGTGAGTAAATAGTGGACTTTATGTTAAACTTAAAAATCAATTCGTATGTTGAGATTTTTTAAATCTGTAAGCCTCGTTCTATTGGCTGCAGCATGCTGTTCGTTGGGGAACGTTTATGCTGCCGACAAGACCGCGAGTAAAGACGTTGCCATTGCCCAGCAGAAGCAAACGGTGAAGGGGAACGTAAAAGATGCATTCGGCCCTGTGGCGGGAGCATCTGTATTTGTAAAGGGTACCTCGAACGGTACGATTACCAACCTTGATGGTGACTTTTCGTTGGATGTAAACAATGGGGACGTGATTACGGTCTCGTTCATCGGTTTCATTTCTCAGGAAATCAAATTCACAGGCCAAAGTAACTTGAAAATCACGTTGGTGGAAGATTCACAGGCGTTGGGTGAAGTAGTGGTTACCGCGCTGGGTATGAACCGCCAGAAGAAAGGTCTGGGTTATGCCATGACCGAAATCAAAGGGGATGATATCGCCAAGGTAAACGTTGTAAACCCGATCAACGGGTTGCAGGGTAAGGTTGCCGGGGTACAGATCAATATGGGATCTTCCGGTCCGCAGTCGTCCAACCGTATCATCATCCGTGGTAATACCTCTTTGCAGAAGAACAACCAGCCGATCTTCGTGATCGACGGTACGATCCTGAGCAACGACATTACTGAAAGCGCCCAGTGGGGAGCGCAGCAGGACTTCGGTAACGGTATCAAGAACCTGAACTCGGACGACTTTGAGTCGGTTTCCGTATTGAAAGGTGCCGCCGCTACCGCTTTGTATGGTTCACGCGCAGCCAACGGGGTTGTGATGATCACGACCAAAAAAGGGAAAAGAAGTGAAGGTGTAGGTGTATCTGTGACGCACTCCATGATGTGGGATAAGGTATATGGATTCCCCGACCTGCAGAACGAATTCGGTCCAGGTACGACGACTGTATGGCCGTTGAATCCGGACGGAACGGAAAACCGTACCACGTCTGAGCTTATGAACTTCGGTCCTGCCTTCGATGGCAAACCGTATAAACAGGGTTCTTTGGATTGGATGTATGCTGCCCAGAAGAATAATGTCGATCAGTTGTATCAGACCGGTCAGTACATGAATACCAACGTGGCTATCCAGGGTGGTGATGAAAAGGGCTCTTTCCGTTTCTCCTATTCACACCTGGAGTCGAACGGTACAACACTGAATAATGATTACGGCCGTAACAGTTTTAGCTTGAACGCCAACCGCGACATCAGCAAGTTCCTGAACGCGGAAGCGATTGTAAGCTGGGTACGTTCGGATACGAAGAACCCGACCAAACAGGGTGGGGGCGGATCACCGATCTACGACTTCGTGTATGGTATGCCGCGTACGTATGATACGACTTATTGGTTAGACAATTACATGAATGAAAAGGGTGACGGTTGGAATGGAAAAGACCCGACGGGTTATTCCGGTAAATTATGGGATCAGTTCGTGAACAACAAGGAACAGCAGGAAGATAACTTCCGTGGTAACCTGAACCTGAAATTTACGATCACCGACTGGTTGAACGTGAAGTTGATGGGCGACTACAATAAATTATATTCTATCCGCGAGGATAAAATCGTCGCTACGGGCCAGGCTGATTACTCCGGCGCCGAATACCGCATCAATAAGAATGATGTGGACGAGTATAAACTGACAGCGATGGTGAACGCTACCCGCCAGTTTGGCGATTTCGGTGTGAACGGTTCTGTGGCCATCGAACAGTGGAACAAATCGCGTAATTATTACCGTACCTATTCACAGGGTGGTTTGCGTATTCCGTACAAATGGGATATGACCAACTCGGTTAAACAGGTTACCAATGAAGTCCGTTTGAATACAGACCGGAAACGTATCAATAGTGTTTATGCGTATGTGAACTTAGACTGGAAGAGCCAACTGTTCCTGGATATCACCGGACGTAACGACTGGTCGTCATCCCTGATCTACAAGGATGGTTCCGGTACGATGTCTTATTTTTATCCGTCGGTAAGTTCTTCTTGGATCATCACGGAAACATTCCGCGATCAAATGCCCGATTTCCTGTCGTTTGCTAAAGTAAGAGGTTCGTTTGCGATTGTAGGTAATGACTGTGATCCTTATCTGACAAGTATTGGTTATTACAAGATCAATGACGGACAGAATACCTATGTAAGCCCGTTGAACGGTACCGAATACCCGTTGTATGTGTTCGACTCCAACGACTTGCGTAACCTGCACCTGAAACCGGAACGGCAGACGGCTATCGAATTCGGAGCCGAACTGAAATTCTTCCAGAACCGTTTTGGTGTGGACTTTACCTGGTACAAGAATAATACCCGCAACCAGATCGTAGCGTTGGCTCAAGCGCGTGAAACCGGTATGAACCGTCGTTGGATCAATGCCGGCGACATCCAGAACAGCGGTATTGAAATCGTGTTGAACGCCAAACCGATCCAGACGAAAGACTGGAACTGGGATATTACGTTGAATATGACACACAACCAGAACAAGATCGTTGCGCTGACCGAAGGATTGGATAAATACGAAATCGAAGGTGGTGTGATGGATCTCACGGCGTATGCTACGGTAGGTGGTTCTTACGGTGATATTTACACACCTTATACGTATATGCGTAATGATAAAGGCGAAAAGCTGTTGAATGCCAATGGTAGCTGGATCCGCTCAGGTGTTTCTGAAAAAGTGGGCGAAATCCAACCCAATCTGTTGGGCGGTTTAAGCTCTAACCTTTCCTACAAGAACGTAAGCCTTGGCGTGGTATTGGATGCCCGTTGGGGTGGTAACATCGCTTC
Source organism: Tannerellaceae bacterium (assembly GCA_031555735.1). Taxonomy (GTDB): domain Bacteria; phylum Bacteroidota; class Bacteroidia; order Bacteroidales; family Tannerellaceae; genus JAJDIA01. The sequence goes on along the minus strand of JAVBUE010000002.1, from coordinate 63,187 downwards.
CGGTACATACAACTACGGACGTTACACCGGTACCATCGGTAGCTCGCTGGTAGGTCGTACGCAGGAATATGGTGGCTTGGAAAGAACCTTAAGCGATGGCCGCAAAGTGTATGACGGTATGATTCCTGAAGGCGTATTCAATGACGGGACAAAGATCGGTGGACAGGATGTTAGCGGTATGAGCTATCAGCAAGCCTACGAACAAGGTCTTGTAAAACCGCTGTCAGCCTATGAATACTATAGCAATATGCATAGCTGGGGAACCGGTATCCGCGAAGAGGCTGTCCTTGAATGTTCATGGGTATCCTTGCGTGAAGTGTCTTTGAACTATGTATTGCCTACGGAATGGACGCGCAAGGCGTATATCCAGCAAATGAGACTGGGCTTGGTTGCCAATAACCTTTGTTATCTGTACAACAGCCTGCCTGATAATATTCACCCAGAAGGTCTGGCCTCTAACCGCAGCTACGAGTTCGGTGAAATTGGTGGTGGCGCTTATACCCGGAGATTTGGTTTCACTGTTAATGTTACATTTTAAATGATTGAAAATTCTATGAAAGCGATAAAGAAAGGAATCATGTTGATGATGACCGGAGCAGCCCTGACACTGACATTAGACAGTTGTACGGATGGCTTCGTGGATATCAACTCCAACGTAGCCACTATCTATGATGTGGATCCCGAACGTTTCCTGTTCGATGTGCAACGGTTTACGCGTAACAGTTCCTGGGAATGGTATTACGACTATTACCTGGCTCAGATGCGTTGGAACCAGTATGGTTGCCGCGTGATCGGTAATACAGCTACTACATATACTTATCTGAACCCAAATATCTTCCTGCAGCGGTACAACGACTGCTTCATGGCGTCGGGTTCCTATATGAAACACATGGAATATTACGTAAAGACCAATGTGCCCGAAGCTGAGCAGGCGCGTTATTCCAATGCGATCGAAGCTGCTCGTGTATCCTTGATCTACCAGGGTATCATTACTTCCGACTCACAAGGCTCATTGGCTTATACACAAGGTTGGGCGTTACGTTCGGGTGGCGATATCACGGAACCGGCTTTCGATACACAGGAAAGCCTGTACGGGATCTGGGATGGTGAGTTGAAAACCGCTATCAGCAAGTTCAAGTCAAATACCGACCAGGTATCATTGGCCGGATTTGATGCTGCATATAACGGTGATATGACCAAATGGGTGAAGGCAGCCAATGCTCTCCGCCTGCGTATTGCCTTGCGTTATATGAAACGGGATATGGCGAAAGCGAAAGCCATTGCTACCGAAGTATTGGCTACTCCCGGCGACCTGCCCGGCACCTTCGACGATTCATTTATTTTCTGGTTGGATGGCAAATTCTCGGATAATGGCGACTATTATTCGATCAATGACCTGATTCGTTCCTCCAATATGATGATGGACTATCTGAACAAGTACAACGACCCGCGCCGCCGTATGTTCTTCCGCATCAACAACCTGACACCGGCGAATGTGTCTGCGTATAACGCAGCTAACCCGACGGATCTGATCCCGGCAGACTTTGGCCGTTGGATGGGGGGGACGGCCAGTTTTGATAAATTAACCGATGCCCGCGAAACGTCCAAATACAAACAACGTACATTGAATGGGGTGGATTTGCAAGCTGTAAACAAACCGCAAACCCGCGTGTTTGGTGGTTACTACGATGGTGGTAGCGGCGGTACCTGGTATCCGAACGTAACGCATGCTGACTTCTGCTTCATGGCAGCCGAATTTGTACTGGAAGGTGTTAGCAGCAGCAAGACAGCCGAACAGTGGTACACGGAAGGTGTGGAAAGCTCTTTGCGTCTGTGGAATAAGGTGGGTAGCTATTGCAAGATCCATGATTATGAAGCGATGACCAATGCCGAGATCACCGAATTTATGAACCAGGAAGGTATCAAATGGAATCCGGCAACCGGTAAGGAACAGATCTGGGCTCAGACATTTATCGAAGACTTCAAGAACTCGAACGAAGGATGGTGCTTGTACAGACGTACAGGTTATCCGAATGCAAACGGTACGATCCTGAAAGCTGAAGTATGTACACTGAACGGTACGGTGCAACAGGTTCCGCGCAGAGCCCGTTTCTCTTATCCGGTGGAAGGTACGGTAAACTATGCTAACCAGGTGAAACGTATCGATGATATGGCTACTGATCCGGATTTCGGCAATGTGCAAAACGAATTCGGACGTCTCTGGTGGGATAAGAAGTAATCTTTGTTAAATATCTGGTAGAAAGCCGCCGTATTTCCTGCGGCGGCTTTTTAAATTTTATCTTTGTTTACAAATTTCCATTAAAAAACGATAGGACATGAAAACACGGTATATGTTAGTGATGACGATGTTGTGCGGTGTATGCAGTTGGATGGCCGCCCAGCAAAAAGCGCCCCAGGAAGTATTTCTACTGGAGTCGTTTACCCAGGGGAAAGCGTTCCAGAAGGACAGGTCGGTTACCACGACTACCTTCAATTACGACCCGGTCAACCGCCGGATGAATTATTACGACGGCAGCACGCGGATGGTACTCGAAGGAGTAAACATGATTGACTCCGTGGTGGTGGCCGGCCGTACATTTATCCCGTACCAGCGTTATTTCCTTGAAGTGGTGCCCGCTGGCGACCAGGCGCTTTTTATCGATTGGAAAGTCCGCTTAAAAGCCAAAGGAAAAGAAGGTGTCGCGGGTAGCCGTACGCAGGGTAACGTCCAGGCGCTCGACGTGAGCCGCATGCAAAACCTCGGCATGAGCAAGCCCGAAGTCGATTTGTATGAGGTTACGTATGAAAATACCTATTATCTGCTGCGTGGCGAAAAACTGAAGAAGTTCACGGATGCCAAGGCTTTCCTGAAGTTGTATCCAGCAGCCGATCAACAGGCCATCAAAGACTATATCAAGTCTGCCAACGTCAACTTCCAACAGGCTGAAGACGCACTGAAACTGATCGAGAAGTTCTGACCTCCGATACTCATACTCCTCCCTCTTTGCGCTGCCGTTGATCCTTCAACGGAGCAAAGGAGGGAGGCCTTTTTTTAACCAAATACGACCTGCTTTTCTGTTTAGGCTCATGCGCTGTATTTGATTCCCGGTAGCCCCTGCATCCCCCAAACGGATGGTTGCCAAACGTTAATAATTGGTTCAAAAACGTTAATGTTTGCTAACGCAAAATCTCCTCTCTTCCCCCTTTTTTTTCACAAAAACCATCCCCCACAAAATACACCTGTTATCATTTTGACACACCGCCTTCCATAACAATCTTTCACATCGACACCAAACTCACCTCTTAACTACCATTTCGTCAGACCGCCTTCTGCCGCAACGTGTCATATTGCCATAAAAAGCACTTCGTACTGCAAATATATACCTTTCGTACAGAAAACCTACCTTTTCGTACTACGTTCTCCTACCTCGCTCCTACCTTTCTCCTTAGTTTCTCCTACCTTCCTCCTACCTTCTCCTATGTACCTCCTTAGTACCTCCTATGTGCCTCCTTAGTATCTCCTACCATTTGCACAATCCAAAAAGAATATCTAAACTTGCAACCGGAAACCAGAGATACATTATCGAAAGTTAACCAAACGAGAACTATTTAATTTTTTACTTAACCAGCCTTAGTATAACCTGAATCGAAACCATGGCTATCCTAAAGGCAAAAAACATTTGAAAAATGGCATCTGTAAACAGCGTCGCCGTAGGCGAAGGAAGAAGATCAGTAGGTGAATTTACGTACCGTTATGTAAACGGAGTAACAATCGCCACTAAACGCATCTTTAAAAACGGAAGCAATACCCCTGCTCAGCAGAAACAACGGCAAAGCTTCGCCGAGATCCAAGCCCTGAAGAAAGAACTCCGGCCTATTATTAATGCCGGGTATATCAAATCGGGCAAGTTAACCGCATCCAACTATTTCTCGAAAGTCAACACCTACTATTCCGCCTACCTCCGGGAATACGGCGACTTCGAGACACACGACACCCCCATCCTCCATCTCTACAACGCCCTCGAAGACCCGCGCTTCGTTAACCGCAAAGTATTCACCGCCTACGGCGGGAAAACAATCGAGAGCGAAACCGCATGGGACAAAGACAACCTCCCCGTCATCACCATCTACAGCCCCTATGAATTCATCCCCGGCGATACCATCACCATCGCTTTCGCACTCACCTACGAATACACCCGTATCCGCCACGAAAAAACACGCTTATTCACCAAAACCCTCACCGCCGCTGACATAGACAAGCTACCGGTGCGCACCACCTTTGTGGCCAACAACCAAACCATGCCCGGACTCAACCCCCTGGCAGACACACACGCCGACGCCATCGACATCAAAGTCGTAGCCACCGCCATCCTCCATACCACCAATGTTACAGCCGACACCGGTAACGCCACATCCCTCTTCATTAACATGCCCCCGGTAACCCCCACTTACGCCGCCGCCGAACACACATACATTTCCGGCGGCAAAATGGAAATCCGCTTTCCCTCCCCCGAAGCCTTCCCTACGACCCTCGTCCGTAACGCTATCGGTGCAACCCTCCGGTTCCCCGCGTTGACCGGTAACCAGTCTTACCTCGTTACCGCCCTCATCGAAAACCAGTCGGCGCAACCCATCGGGTTTACGATCGAAGATAAAATCGGCCATGAATACGCCCTCGAGCCCCTTGGTTCCCCATCCTCACCCTGTCCCCTCACCAAAGACAGCCAACTCATCGCCCACATAACCAACCTCCTCACCCCTAACTTCATCCTCTAACCTGTCCATAGAAACAGAAGTATCTCAGCGAGGGTGTGTCAAAAGTAGTCTGGCACACAGATGACACACCCTCAGCCGGGTTACGCTTATATGCTTTACCGTTCAACAAAGAAAACAACTATGGGATTTAACGACCTGCTCAATCATAAAAATCAAAAAAACTACCGTAGCCAATTACGCCACAACAGTACTCCTGCTGAAAAAGAATTATGGAAATACTTGAAAAACAAACAAGTAGAAGGTTTAAAATTCCGAAGACAATACAGCATAGGGACTTACATCGTGGATTTTTACTGCCCGGAAATCCGTCTGGCCATAGAATTAGACGGTCAGGTACATATCGGAAATGAAAGATACGACGAAAGACGAGATTCTTTTATCCAGGAGATGGGAGATATCCACCTCATACGATATGAGAATAAGTTTGTATATGAGCATCCCGAATGTATTTTGGACGATATCAGAGAATATTGGAAGACAGCCAAAGGGTAGCTGGCATCCCGCCTTGAAAGGATACTATCTATGTACCTCTATTGTGTGGTTAAGTGGCTGTATATGGATGTGTAAGGGAGAGTAACCCGGCTCCCTGCCTTGAAAGGCGGGGAGCCTGGTTAGTCTTATATGCTACTTATAGGTTAGTCTTCCGCCTTGAAAGGATACTATCTATGTGCCTCTTTTGTGTGGTTAGGTGGCTATATATGGATGTGTAAGGGAGAGTTACCCGGCTCCCCGCCTTGAAAGGCGGGGAGCCGGGTAACTCTTATATGCTACTTAATAGGTTAGTCTTAGTAATAGAGCGGGGTATAGAAGTGGGGCTGCCGGTAGAAATTTGTCCGATTTCGGTTGGGTATGAGGCGGGCGTTCGGGGAAATAATTCGGAGGCGGCATACGCTTTCCGTTTTTTTTACGTTAGTATGCGTAGTAACACAACAGACTGGAAATGAAAATTCGTGCCGTAGCCGCACTTTTATGGATACTGATCACTATCAGCGCTTTCGGACAGGGGCAGGTCAAGGTCACCGGATACATCCGCGACGCCGACGGTAGTCCCCTTGAGTTGGTAAACATACGGGTGAAAAACACCCTGACAGGCGCCATGAGCAATGAGAAAGGATACTATTCCCTCACCGTCTCCCCATCGGATTCGCTCACACTGATCTACACCTGCCTCGGTTTCAACAAGGCGGAACGTATCATCCCCAAACCCGCCGGGGAGATCCGGCTGAACGTGCAGATGAACTACACCTCCATCGAACTGGGTGAAGCGGTGATCACCGCCACCCGCCGGCAGTCCAACCAGATGGAGACGCTCAACGTGGATCAGATCAAACTCCTCCCCGACCCATCGGGAGGAAGCATCGAGAGCATGGTCGTGACCTTCGCCGGCGTATCCTCGCACAACGAGTTAAGTTCCCAATATTCCGTGCGGGGCGGTAATTACGATGAAAACATCGTCTATGTGAACGGGCTGGAAGTGTTCCGTCCGTTGCTGATCCGTTCCGCCCAGCAGGAAGGGTTGAGCTTTATCAATCCGGACCTGACGGAGTCTGTCAACTTCGCCGCCGGTGGGTTCGAAGCCCGGTATGGCGACAAGATGAGCTCGGTGCTCGACATCACTTACAAGAAACCGAAAAGCCTCGAAGGATCGGTATCTGCCAGCCTGATGGGCGCCAATGCCTATGTAGGCAGCGGCACGGGCAAATTCACGCAGGTGACCGGTATCCGTTATAAAACCACCCGTTCACTGCTGGGAACGACGGACACGAAGGCGGAATACGACCCCAATTTCCTCGACTTCCAGACGTACATGACCTACCGTATCAGTCCGAAATGGGAAGCCGACCTGCTCGGGAATATCTCCCTCAACAACTACACGTTCATTCCGCAAACACGGGAGACCTCGTTCGGAACGACCGAAAATATCCAACACTTCATCGTGGATATGAGTGGGAAAGAAAAAGACAAGTTCAGGACACTCTTCGGCGCCTTCACCCTGAAAAACCGTCCGAACGACCATACGGAGCTGGGTATCCAGGCCTCGGCATACAACAGCCTGGAACATGAAGGTTATGATATCGCAGGCTCGTACGTGCTAAGCGACAATGCCGCCGCCGATCCGAACGCTACCGGCGAGGTCGCTTCCGTCGCCCTCGGCAACTACCAGGAACATGCCCGCAACCGTCTCACGTCCACGGTGATGAATATCGGGCACTATGGCATCGCCGGGCTCAACAACCATACCCTGCGGTGGGGCCTCACCCTGCAAAGGGAACAGATACGCGACCGCATCAGCGAGTGGGAAAAACGCGACTCTGCAGGATATTCGCTGCCTTACAACGGCGAAGAGGTGAACCTGATCGCCAACCTCTACTCCAACCAACAGATTGAAAGCACCCGCGTGTCGGCCTACCTCCAGGACGCCTTCAAGTTCCGGACCAGACAGGGCATGTTCACCTTGCTGGGGGGGATACGCGGCAGTTGGTGGGACTTCAACAAGGAATTTATTTTCAGTCCCCGCGTATCGCTGGGGTTCACACCCAACTTCGACCAGAACCTGACGTTCCGCCTTGCCTCCGGTGTCTATTACCAGGCACCGTTCTATAAGGAGATGCGGAAAGTGGTGAAAGACGCGGAAGGGAATAACGTGACGGCACTGAACGACGAAATAAAGTCGCAACGATCCATCCATTTCATTGCCGGGGGCGACTACTCCTTCAAAGCCGCCGGACGCAACTTCAAATGGACAACCGAATTGTACTACAAAAAGCTGGACGACCTCATCCCCTATACCGTGGACAATGTGAAGATCCGTTATTATGGTGAGAACTGTGCTGACGGGTACGCCCTGGGGATGGATATGAAATTCTTCGGTGAGTTTGTGCCCGGCACCGATTCATGGATCAGCTTCTCGCTGATGAAAGCGGAGCAGACCATCCGTGAGACCACTACCGTGCCGATGCCGAACAGCCAGGGATATGCCGTCTCCCTTTTCTTCCAGGATTATTTCCCGGGGAATGAGCGGGTGAAGCTGAACCTGAGGGGTGTATTGGCCGGCGGGCTTCCGCAGACCATTCCGGGACAGGGATGGGAGGGGGGATACTTCCGTACGCCGCCCTACCGCAGGGTGGATATCGGCCTCTCTTACCAGTTGGCAGGCGGACGGGACGCGATCATGGACAGGGGATTCTTCAGCCACCTGAAAAATATCTGGCTGGGGGTGGATGTGTTCAACCTCTTCGCCTTCAACAACGTCAATTCGTACTATTGGATCACGGACGCGCACAACGTGCCTTACGCCATCCCCAATTACCTGACGGGACGGCAACTCAACCTCCGCCTGATCGTCGATTTTTAATCTTTCTTCCGAAGTTCGGGGTAGCTGATACGGGTGTGGTACATCGTTTTCAGCTTGTCGATAAACACCTGCTTTACCGCCGCTACATCGCGGAAGGTAAGGGGGGCGCTGGACAGGAGGCCCTCGGCCATCTGCCCGTCGATGATGCGGTTCACCAGCTCACGGATGCCTTCTTCCGTATGCTCCTTCAGGCTGCGTGAGGTGGCTTCCACGGCGTCGGCCATCATCAGGATCGCCGTCTCCTTCGTGAAGGGGTTCGGTCCCGGGTAGGTAAACAGTTCTTTATCGATCTCCCGGTCCGGGTATTGGTTGCGGAAGGTATTGTAGAAATACTTCGCCATACCGCGTCCGTGGTGGGTACGGATAAAGTTGACGATCGCTTTCGGGACACCTGCTTTCTCCGCCAGCTTGACGCCTTCGGGCACATGGCTGATGATGATCTGGGCGCTTTCCTCGAGTGTCAGCTGGTCGTGTGGATTGACGCTCTTCTGGTTTTCGGTAAAAAAGGCGGGGTTCACCATCTTCCCGATATCGTGATACATGGCGCCGGTACGTACCAGCTGGGCGTTCGCCCCGATCTTCGCCGCCGCCGCCGATGCGAGGATAGATACCTGGAGGGAATGCTGGAACGTGCCCGGAGCGGTTTCCGACAGTTTCTTCAGGATCGGCGTATTGATATTCGACATCTCCACCAGGGTGATGTTGGATACATAGCCGAACGCTTTCTCCAGGATATACACCAGGATATAGGTAAACATCATCAGGATGAAGTTGATGCCGAAATACAGGATCATCATCCAGTTGATTTTACTGAAGTTGGCTTCCTGATACAGGGTTAGCCCGATATAACTCAACGCATACGCCAGGAAGATCGTAAAGGCGCAACGGAACAGGTGCGATCGTTCGGAAAGGTCTTTCAGGCTGAATGTCACCACCATCCCGGCAATCGACTGGAGAAAGAGGAACTCATGCGGGAAAGGTACCATCAGCGAACAGATCAGGATAATGATCAGGTGGGCGAACATGGCCGACCGCGAATCGAAAAACACACGGACAACGATCGGAACGATGGCAAAGGGCAGGATATAGACGTTGAACAACCCGTAAGTAACCACCACCTCCGTCAGCAAACACCCGAGCAATATGCAGAGGACAAAAAACAGCACGTTCAACTTATTGTTGAAAATAGATTTCCGGAACGACCAGAGGTACAGCCAGAAGCAGAAGATGATACCGGAGACGAGCAGGAAGATACCCGCGATCAGCGTGCCCTGCCGTTGGGTGCCTCCCGATTTCGATTCATAGACGATCTTCAGCGAACGGAGGACGTTATACATTTGCGTATCCACGATCTCGCCGCGGTCCACGATGCGTTCGCCCGACTGCACCAGGCCTTTCGCCAGGGGGATGCTGTTGATCATCTCCTCCCTGACCTTCTCGGACATATCTTTGTCGTAAATGATATTCACTGCCAGGTAATCGTCGATATTGCACGATTGGAGCACGGTCTTGCTGAGGTAGGCCGGCGCGTTGTTGAGGATAAACTCGTAGGCTGTCCGCACGGTAAAGAAATCGGAGACAAAATGGGGTTGGGAGATGTTGTTCTCCAGCAAGTTCACCTGTTCATAATTATCCTGCCGGAGGTTATCAAAATCTTCGGGAGAAATGATCCCCTTCTTATACATCTGGATAAGGGAGGATTCGATGTATTGCATATAGGTAGCAGCCACACGGTGTTTGAGAACCGTGTTATAGGAGGCACGCAGGCTGTCGATCTGCCTGCCTTCCACCTGGGGCTCCATGCGGTAATAGGGAATATACTGGCGCAGGACGCTGTCTTTTTCCTGCTTCACCTCTTCATCCGTTTTATAAATGGGGAAATCGCCGGGGGCGGTAAGTAAACCGTACCGCCAGGGTTTACCTTCGAAAAACTGATACCTGAACTTGCCTTCCCGCGGGAAAAAGTAAGCGATCAGTAATGCTGCCACTACAAAATAGACGGCAGTGGGTATATTGTAATATTTAATCTTCATATCCTCCCAATTTTACTTTACGTGCAAAGCGAGGCGAAATGTACATAAAAAAAGTTTAGTATGAGAAAAAAAAGGTCTAATTTTGCCGCATTATTCTATAAGATAACAACATGGAGCAACGAAAAGTTCGGGTACGTTTCGCACCCAGTCCCACCGGCCCTTTGCATATCGGAGGTGTCCGGACTGCCTTATACAACTACTTATTCGCGAAACAATCCGGTGGTGAACTGATCCTGCGGATCGAAGATACCGACTCACAGCGGTTCGTTCCCGGTGCCGAAGCATATATCATCGAAGCACTGACCTGGCTGGGTATCCGTTTTGACGAAGGCGTAAGCTTCGGCGGGGAATACGGCCCCTATCGGCAGAGCGAACGGAAAGCCGTTTACCGGCAGTATGTGGACCAGTTATTGGAGGCCGGCCTGGCCTATATCGCGTTCGACACCCCTGAAGAACTGGAAAGCAAACGGAACGAAACGGCCAACTTCCAGTACGATGCCTCCACCCGCATGCAGATGCGGAACTCACTGACATTAAGCAAAGATGAGACGCAGGCGCTGATCGACGCAGGGCAGCAATATGTTGTCCGCATCAAAATAGAACCGGATGAAGATATCCGGGTGAACGACATCATCCGCGGCGAAGTGGTGATCAACTCCTCCGTGCTGGACGATAAGGTCCTTTTTAAATCGGCTGATCAACTGCCGACCTACCACTTAGCCAATATCGTGGACGACCACCTGATGGAAATCACCCACGTGATCCGCGGCGAAGAGTGGTTGCCGAGCGCACCCCTGCACGTGCTGCTGTACCGTTGCTTCGGCTGGACGGACACCATGCCTCGGTTCGCCCACCTCTCCTTATTATTAAAACCCGACGGCAAAGGGAAGCTGAGCAAACGCGACGGCGACCGCCTGGGATTCCCCGTCTTCCCCCTGGAATGGAAAGATCCGGTAAGCGGCGAGCTGTCGTCGGGCTACCGGGAGAGCGGTTACCTGCCGGAAGCCGTAGCCAATTTCCTCGCCCTGTTGGGATGGAACCCGGGCAACGACCAGGAGTTGATGGGCATGGACGACCTCGTCCGGTTGTTCGACCTCACCCATTGCAGCCGGAGCGGCGCGAAGTTCGACTACGAAAAAGGGAAATGGTTCAACCACCAGTATATCCAGCAGAAAAGCAACGGCGAGATCGCCGCTTCCTTCCTCCCCGTGCTGGAGGATAAAGGTATCCTGAACCCCGCACGGGCCTATGTGGAAAAGGTGGTGGGGTTAATGAAAGACCGTGTCAATTTTGTGAAAGAGCTGTGGGAGGTTTCCTCCTTCTTCTTCATCGCTCCAGCCGCTTACGACGAAAAGACGGTGCAGAAACGCTGGAAAGCAGACTCTGCCGTACAACTGGCCGAACTGGCGGAAGTACTGGCTGCCCGTGAGCCGTTCGATAGCGCCGGCACGGAGGAAACCGTCAAAGCCTGGATCGAAAGCAAAGGATACCACCTGGGGAATATGATGAACGCCTTCCGCCTCGCCCTGGTTGGGGAAGGGAAAGGCCCCCACATCTTCGATATCACGGAAACATTGGGCAAAGAAGAGACGATCAGCCGGATACACCGCGCTATCCGCTCTTTGGCAAACAGCTAACACACATACCTATGATTTATTTGTACACGCTGGCTATTCACCTGTACGCATTGACCGTGGAAATACTATCCCTTTTCCACAAGAAAGCGCGTATGATGCGACTGGGACAATGGCATACCAACGGTATCCTCAGGAACAAGATCGACCGGAACGCCCGCTATATCTGGTTTCATGCCTCTTCGCTCGGTGAGTTTGAACAGGGACGCCCGATGATCGAGAAGATCAAAGCGGATTATCCGGGATACAAGGTGTTGCTCACCTTTTTCTCTCCCTCCGGCTATGAGGTGCGGAAAAACTACGCGGAAGCCGATGTAGTGTGTTACCTCCCGTTCGATACGCCCTATAAGGTGCGGAAGTTCCTCCACCTGGCCAATCCGTCTATCGCCATCTTTATCAAGTATGAGTTCTGGGCGAATTACCTGACGGAACTGAAGAAGCGGAATATACCGACCTATATCATTTCGGCGATCTTCCGTCCCGAACAACCGTTCTTCCATTGGTACGGCAAGGCATACCGGAAGGTGCTGCATACCTTCGACCACCTGTTCGTGCAGGACCAGGCTTCGTGCGAGTTGCTCCGGTCGTACGGCATTACGCAGGTGGCGGTGACGGGTGATACGCGCTTCGACCGGGTATTGGACGTGCGGAAAATGGCAAAAGAACTGCCCATCCTGGAAGCCTTCGCGAAGAACCCGCAAGGAGAAAAACAAACGATCCTGATCGCCGGCAGCTCGTGGCCGAAGGATGAGGAGATTTTCATTCCCTACTTCAACGAGCATCCGGAGCTGAAGCTGATCATTGCGCCGCATGAGATCAACCAGGATCATTTACTGGATATCCATTCCCTCTTGAAACGGCCGTCGATACGCCTGTCGGAAGCCAGCGAGCAGACGATTGCGGGCAAAGACTGCCTGATCATCGACAGTTTCGGCCTGTTGTCGTCTATCTACCGCTATGGGGATATCGCGTATATCGGGGGAGGGTTCGGCGCAGGCATCCACAATACGTTGGAAGCTGCTGTATATGGTATCCCGGTGGTATTCGGCCCGAAATACCAGAAATTCAAGGAAGCAAAAGAGCTGATCGCTGTGGGAGGAGGTTTCCCGGTCTCGAACGGCCAGGAGTTTACCGCCCGTCTCAACGACCTGCTCACCTACCGCGAACTGTTATCTTCCGCCGGAGAAGCCGCCGGTGGCTACGTCTGCCAAAACATCGGCTCCACCACCCGCATCCTTCAGGAATTGAAGCTCTAAAGGGCGTTGCGCAGGAAACGGAGGGTGTTGCCGGAGAAGATTTGTTCGATATCGGAGGGAGTGTAGCCTCGCCGGGTTAGGAGGGAGGGCACTTTCTGGAGGTCGGCGATCGTTTGCAGGTCGTACGGACACTGCTCTGTCCCGAAAGCACCATCGAGGTCGCTGCCGATACACGCATGGCGGGTATTACCGGCTAACTGGCAGATGTGGTCTATGTGATCCACCATGATATCCAGCGAGCAATGCATGCTTTCGGGCGTGGATACGCCCCGTACCCAACCCGGTACCATCATCCAGGCGTCCAACGCCACGCCGATCACGGCATCCCGTTCAATCAGTGCGTTGATCATCTCATCACTAAACTGGCGGTTATGATCCACCAATGCCCGGCAGTTGTTATGGCTTGCCCAGACCGGACCCGTATAGCAATCGAGTGCATGCCAGAAGGCGTCGTCGTTCAAGTGCGTCACATCCAGGATCATCCCCAGCCGCTCCATTTCCCGGAGGAGGGAAGCACCGGCGTCCGAAAGGCGTCCCGAGGCGTCCGTACCGTTGGCATACCGTCCCGGCCCGTAATGTGCGGGACCTACCGCGCGCAGGCCATACTGCCAGGCACGTTCGAGGTAATCGACCGTCACTAATGAATCGGCTCCTTCCAGGCTCAGGATATAACCGATGGCTTTCTGCTCCACCGGTTGCCCGTCGTTCCAATCTGCCAGATGGGCATCCAGTTCGGTGCGGTTGCGTATCATCCGCATTTCACCCGCTTCTTCCATGGCGCGATACCAAGCCAACTGTCCTTGCGTCTGCGCCCAGGCTTGTTCGGGCGAATACCAGCCGGGACGGGTATCGCCGGGTGTGATAAACCGCGCGATTTGCGTGGCTACCACCAGGCACGCATTCGCTTTCCGCAGTTCGGGTAAGGAGACGGTGGCACGGCCCCGGTCGGGTTTATCCTTCATTCCCGCTTCCCGGCGGTTGATCTCTTCCACGGATTGCCGGAGGTCGCGGTTCCACTCCATCGCATCCATACTCAGGTCGAGATGGATATCTACAATCATCTGTTTCTTCATACGAACGATTGTTTCAGACGGTGAGTAAACGGTTACGCGCGGTCACTTTCAGGTATCCCCTGTTCTGATTGGCGAAGATCATGCTGGCTTTCCCGTATAAGGCGACGGTGGGACAGATATGTACAGGCACGCCATACAATACATCGCCCGGTGTATAGACGGCGCTGTCGGGCACATCCAGCACCAGATGTTCTTCACTATGCGCTACTGGCACCGCGTCGGGCGCATTGAGGAAATGTACGCGCGGCAGGGGATTCTCTGACCCAATGGCTTTGTGTCCCAGATCCACGCAGATACGGTGGGGATCCACTATGGAGACAACCCGTGTCATGACCAGCGCCGCCCACTGGAAGGGCAGGTCGGGCAAGAGTTCCCTGTATCCCCAATCCCAGAAAATAAACGTCCCCGGGCTGCATTCGCAATGCGCGCGGCGGATATGGATGGGGAACGTAGGCGTTCCTCCCATCACCATCACCAACGGATGCGGATAGAATGGCGATAACTCCTTCCACACCTGCTCCGTCTGTACATACACCTTGTCGGCAGCTTGTCGGCGCACCTGGATATCCGTATCGTGGATATGGCCGTCGTACGCATGCAAGCCGACCAACCGCAGGCTGTCAAACGAACGGATCAACTCAGCCAGCCCACCCGCTTTTTCGGGCGATACACCGGTGCGGTTCATGCCTACATTCAGGTCGATATACACATCCAGCACCAGCTTCTCCTGGTTGCATCGAGCCGCCAGGGTACGCACCGTATCTGCATTGTCAACCAAACAGGAGAAATAGGTATTCGGATAGAACTTCACCAGTTGCAGCAACCGGTCCACTTTCGGACCCACAGGCTGATAGGCCAGCAACACATCCGGCGCCTCAGCCAATCCCAACATCTCCGCCTCGGCGATCGTGGCACATTTGAATTTACGGATCCCCGCCTGTATCATCATGCTACAGACAGCCCCCATCTTGTTCGTCTTCACATGCGGCCGCAACTTTTCCATATCACCACCGGCGATTTGTATCGCCAGCTCGATATTCTCCGCAATCCGCTCCGGATAGACCAGCAACGCAGGAGAATCAATCTCGTTACTATTCTCTATAGGATACCAGGTCATGATGATAATGATTAATGGTTAATGGTTAATCGCTATTTCAAAGATGGCTTCTATTTCCACCGGGATATTGTCCGGCAGTGAGCCGAATCCTACGGCGCTGCGTGTGCCGACGCCGTTGTCCGGTCCCCAAACGGCGGCAAAGAGTTCGCTGCATCCGTTGATCACATAGGGGTGTTTCTCGAAATCAGGGGTACAGTTCACCATGCCGAGTACCTTGACCACCCGTTTCACGTTGTCCAGACTGCCCAGGTAGGCTTTGATGGTGGACAACATGGTGAGTCCTACCTGGCGGGCGGCCAACTTACCTTCCTCCATCGTCAGATCGCTGCCGATACGCCCCCGGATCAGGGAGCAGTCGTTTTGTACCGGTCCGTGACCGGACAGATACAGGTATTTCCCATCTACCACCAGGCAGGGTTTATAGACGCCTGCCGGAGCAGGATTGGGGGGCAATGTCAGTCC
The DNA here is from genome assembly GCA_031555735.1 of Tannerellaceae bacterium. Classification (GTDB taxonomy): domain Bacteria; phylum Bacteroidota; class Bacteroidia; order Bacteroidales; family Tannerellaceae; genus JAJDIA01. The sequence goes on along the minus strand of JAVBUE010000002.1, from coordinate 47,481 downwards.
TGTTTTTTCAAACTGCTCATCTGCATTCACTGTGTTCATTGTTTATTTTATTTAGGGGTTTATACAAAAACGTTCAGGATCATTACACCGATCAGGCCGGCCACGGAAACGATCGTTTCCATCACCGACCACGACCGGATCGTATCTTTTATACTCAGATTGAAATATTCTTTAAACATCCAGAAGCCCGAATCGTTTACGTGCGAGAACATCAGGCTTCCTGCTCCCAGCGAAAGAACCATCAGGTTCGGATTCACATCCGCCTGAACCACCAGGGGCATCAACACACCGGCAGCCGTCAGTCCCGCTACGGTAGCCGAGCCGATACACACCCGGATCACCGCAGCGATCAGCCAGCCCAGTATCAGCGGATGTACCGGCAGTTGTTGTAAAGCGCCCGCCAGTCCGGTGCTCACGCCGCTGTCTTCCATCACCTGCTTGAAGATGCCCGACCCGGCGATGATCAACAGGATCGGGGCGATATCCCTGACGGCATCGACAAAGATTGTCATCACCTCCCTCACCGTTCTCCCCTGACGGATCCCCAGCGTATAAGCGGCCACCGCCAGTGCGATCAGCATGACGATGGAAGGAGCGCCCAGGAAAGACACCACCTCCGCCCCCTTTCCTTCCAGCGAAGGGATCGCATAAGGGATCGCCGTGGCGATGACCAGCAGGAAAACAGGCAGGGTGGCGCTGATGAAACTGTTGGCCGTACCCGGTTGGCTGTATCGCGCATCGACCGCTTTCTTCTCAAACAGTTTCAAGGGTCCCGTCGGTATATGCCGGAGCGTACGGCCGAAAAAAGGGCCTGCCAGCACAATGGTAGGTACGGCGATCAGGATCCCATAGATCAATGTCATCCCCATATTCGCTTCAAACAAGGCAACTAAGGCGACCGGCGAAGGATGCGGTGGCAGGAACCCATGCGTCACCGACAACGCCGCCAGCATGGAGACACCCATATACAACACCGGCAACTTATACTGATTCACAATAGAAAAGATCAGCGGCACCAGCAACACAAACCCAATCCCGTAGAACAACGGTATGCCGACGATAAACCCGGTGATCATCAATCCCCATTGTATATGCCGGGTGCCGAAAGCCGACACCATCACATCCGCTATACGCTGTGTCGCACCGCTTTCGGCCACCAGCTTACCCAGCATCGCTCCCAGCACGATGATCAGCGTCAGGCTGCCCATGATGGCGCCGATGCCCCTGTCCACCGTAGCCGGCAACTGATCCAGCGGAATACCCAACCCCATCCCCGCAATCACGGAGACCACGATGAACGATAGGAACGCATCCACCTTGAAGTAAGAGATCAGCACGATCAGCAGCAACAGGCAGCAGATGATTACGACAAACGACATGGCATTCCGGGGTTAGACGAATTTTCTCTTTTACAACTTCGGTAACTCCCACGGAGCGCGGTAATACGCTTTGATGAAAGCGTTGGCTTCCGGATCGTTTCCGAAGGTGTTCGTCGCTTCATCCCAGGTGAGGCCCCGACCCACACGGCTGGAGATATTCGCAATATGGGCGAGCTTTGCCACTTCGGCGCCAATGGCGATGTCCGCGTTGGGTAACTGCCGGGACTTGACACACTGCAGCATATTCCCCACGTGGTTGTACAATCCTTTCCCTTCCCCTTTCCGGAAAGCGACGGGTTCCATGCGCGGGGTAGCTTTCACCGGCGCCGGATCACAGGGATAACAGTATGGGAAATTCCGTCCCGTATTATTCATTTCCGGGAGCACTTCCCATCCGGCACGGGTAAGTACCAACGTGCCGTTCTCGCCAAAGAAGGCTACGCCCTCTTTTTTGTCGAACAGTCCGTTGCCAATACCGCAGGCATGATCCCATACGATCGTGTAGTCCGGGTACTTATAGGTTGCCAGCAACGTATCGGGTGTTTCCATCGCATCGTCCGGATAGCCCAGCTTACCGCCTGCACCCAGCACATACGGAGGCAGACCGGCATTCATCCCTTTCAGTGCATAGTCGAGCAAATGCACACCCCAGTCGGCCATCAGCCCACCGGCATAATCCCAGAAGAAACGGAAATTATAATGGAAGCGGTTGCTGTTGAACGGACGTTTGGGCGCCGGCCCCAGCCACATCTCATAATCGACCCCGGCAGGTGGCGTGGAGTCGCCCACCTTGGGCAATGTCCATTTGGCAGGCTGATACGCCCAGGCTTTCACCGTTCGTACGCGGCCGATCTTGCCGTCCTGCACAAAGCGGGCGGCTTCGTCCCAGTGCGGATCGCTGCGTTGCCACTGTCCCACCTGTACGATCCGGTTGTATTTCCGGGCTGCTTTCACCATCAGGTTACATTCTTCGATCGTATTGGACAACGGTTTTTCCACATACACATCTTTACCAGCCTGGCAGGCGGCAACCAACGGCAGGCAATGCCAGTGGTCGGGCGTACCCACAATCACGATATCGATCTCTTTGTTATCGATCACCCTCCGCCAGTCTTTCACCAACTGTTTGGGTTTGCTGCCGGTCATCTTTTCCACCTCGTCGGCGCGTTTGGTCAACCATTCGTCGTCGATATCACAAAGGGATACACAATCCACTTCCGGATATTGCAGGAAGGTACGGAGATTGCTCCATCCCTGGTTACGGCATCCGATGAGTGCCACTTTCACCCGGTCGGAGGGAGCGTTTTGTCCGAATGCTTGTTGGTACGAGCCGCCCATCAGCGGTGTCAACCCCGCTCCGGCCACCGTCAAAGCTGATTTCTGAAGAAAATTACGTCTGTTCATATAGTAAATTTTATGTTTGCGCAAACAGCTTTGCAATGTTACAAAAAAAGTATTATATTCGCCCCAAATGAATGAAAAATAACCAATGAAACAGGAAATCAGTAGTAACTGGTACGCACTCTACACCGCCCCTCGCGCCGAAAAACAGGTAAACGACCGCATTGCCGGACTTGGCATCGACTGTTGGCTTCCTCTGCACCGCTGCCCCCGGGTATGGTCGGACAGGGTAAAGATTGTGGATCTTCCCCTCTATACATCCTATATATTTGTACACTGTGAAGAAACAAAGCTGCGCGAACTGTTGCGCGTGTATGGCGTCTCCCGCATCGTTTACTACGACGGCAAACCCGCTATTATCCGGCAAAAGGAGATAGACGCCATCCGGGAGTTTCTGGATATGGCCGCCGGCAAAAAATTATACGTAGGCGATGAAGTGGAGATCCTTTGCGGCGCACTGAAAAACGTGTCCGGCAAGGTACGGAAGATCAAGAAGAACTACCTCGTCCTCTTCCTCGAACAGATGGGAGCCACCGTCTGTGTCAACCTGGAAGAAGTCGCCCCGGTCAATCGGCTGAAGTAAGGGTACGGTAGATATAGTCCATGTCCGTATGGGCGCGTACATGTGCGGCCAGTTTATCATATTGCGTGTCTTTGAAGGCGGCATAGTCGAAAGACGTGGCCTCTTCCCCCGCCCCGAACCCGTCAGCCAAATAATCACGCACCGCCGGGTTATCAAGGATCCCGTGCATATAGCTCCCCCAGCAACGGCTGTTCAGGTGATAGCCGTCATCCCGGTGGTCGGCCAAGCGGACCAACGGACGTGGCTCGTGCCCTTCAGCCACGGCTGTCGTCCCCATGTGGATCTCATACCCGCCGCATGCCACCTCTTCGGAATGGGGCAGGAAGGCGAACGATTGCTGGAGCGTAAGCTTCTCCTCGCCGATCACCGTATGCAACGGTAACAAGCCCAGTCCCGCCACTGCCGGTATTGATCCCTCCACCCGGTTGGGATCTTCCAGCCGCAATCCCATCATCTGGTAACCGCCGCAGATTCCCACCACCTTCTTCCCCGCATGGTAGGCGCGTACGATGGCATCGGCAATCCCATCGGCACGTAACGTCTGCAGGTCGTCCAGCGTATTCTTGGAACCGGGCAGGAGGATGATCTCGCTCTTTTCGATCTCTTCCGGCCGGTTCGTGTAATAGGCGTTGAAGCGGGGATCGACATCCAGCACATCGAAATCCGTGAAATTGGACATCCGTTTCAATAACACAATCGCCACATTGATCTTCCCCGCCCGGAAGGTGTTCCGTTTCATGGCGAGGGCTACCGAGTCTTCTTCCTCGATCCGTATATCGCGGAACCAGGGGATGATGCCCGCCACCGGTATGCCTGTCAGCTCTTCCAGCATCGCCTTGCCTTCGGCGAATAAGGAAATGTCTCCACGGAACTTATTGATGAGGATGCCTTTGATCAGTGCCCGTTCTTCAGGTTTCAGCAGGGCGATCGTGCCATAGACCGAACCGAATACCCCTCCCCGGTCGATATCCGCGATCAGATAGGTCGCCGCGCCAACGGCGGCAGCCATGCGCATGTTGGTGATATCCCTGTCGCGCAGGTTCAGTTCGGAGATGCTCCCGGCGCCTTCCAGCACGATCGGATTGTACTTGTTTTCCAGCCTTTCGAACGCCTGCACCACTTCGGCGAACAACGCTTCCCGGGGGTTATCGCTTCCGAAATAGTCACGCGCTGACATGTTTCCGACCGGGCGGCCGTTCAGCACCACCTGCGAGTTGGTATCGTTCGTGGGCTTCAACAGGACAGGGTTCATATCCGTATGCGGCGGGATACCGCATGCCTCTGCCTGCACCACCTGCGCCCGTCCCATTTCACCACCTTCGGGGGTGGAGTAGGAGTTGAGCGACATGTTTTGTGCCTTAAAGGGTGCAGGGTGGTATCCGTCCTGCCGGAATATCCGGCAAAAGGCGGCATTGATCACACTTTTTCCGGCATCCGAGCAGGTGCCGACAAACATAATGGGCTTTAATATAGGTTGCATGGGCGCGTTTATGTAATTAAAAGGCACAAAAATAAGTAAAGCAGGCATATTATACTATCTTTGCCCAAGATAAATGAACGAGATCCTATACATGGAATCAATTAAACAAATCTACCGGATCGGTCACGGGCCATCCAGCAGCCACACCATGGGACCACGCCGGGCAGCTCTGCTTTTTCTCGACAGGAACAGGACGGCTGCCTCCTTCGCCGTCACCCTCTACGGCAGCCTGGCGGCAACGGGTAAGGGACACATGACCGATGCAGCCATTCTCGAAGTACTCCAACCGGCAGCACCCACCACCCTCCTGTGGGAACCGAACACCGTCCTGCCTTTCCACCCGAACGGTCTGAAATTCGAAGCCTCCGGCGCTTCGGGAGAATGCCTGGAGAGCTGGACCGTATTCAGTATCGGCGGCGGCACGTTGGCGAATGAGACGTTCAACGAACAGAAAACAGCCGAGGTATATGACATGCAAACCATCCACGATATACAGGGCTGGTGCGAACGTACCGGACATTCCTTCTGGGAATATGTGGAACAATCCGAAGGAAAAGATATCTGGGACTATATAGCGGAAGTATGGGATGTGATGCAACAGGCTGTCGCACGTGGGCTCGAAGCCGAAGGGATCCTGCCCGGCGGGCTGGGCATACGCCGTAAAGCATCCGACTATATGATCCGCGCCAAAGGATACGACGGCAGCGTCAAAGGCCGTGGGCTGGTTTATTCGTACGCCCTGGCGGTTTCCGAAGAGAACGCCTGCGGCGGAAAGATCGTGACCGCTCCCACTTGCGGATCGTGCGGCGTGATACCTGCCGTCCTGTACCACCTGAAAAAAACACGTGAATTCCGCGACTCCCGCATCCTCCGTGCCCTGGCCACCGCCGGCCTGTTCGGCAATGTGGTCCGTACCAACGCCTCCGTCTCCGGCGCCGAAGTAGGATGCCAGGGGGAAGTGGGCGTGGCCTGTGCCATGGGAGCCGCCGCCGCCAGCCAGCTCTTCGGCGGATCGGCGGCACAGATCGAATATGCTGCTGAAATGGGACTCGAACATCACCTCGGCCTCACCTGCGACCCCGTATGCGGACTGGTACAGATCCCCTGCATCGAGCGGAACGCTTTTGCCGCCGCCCGCGCCCTCGACGCCAATGCATTCTCCAACTTCTCCGATGGCAAACACCGTGTCAGCTTCGACCAGGTAGTGGAAGTTATGCGCCAGACCGGCAAAGATCTCCCCAGCCTCTACAAGGAAACGTCGGAAGGGGGACTGGCTAAACGATACAACAGGGAGGGGGAATAATAGTAATAATAATTAATGATTAATGATTAATGATTAATGATCAATGAACATACGGATCATCGCATTATCAGATAATTCATCGCATCGCGCCATTAATCATTAATCATTAATCATTAATCATTAATCACTAATCACTAATCACTAATCATTAATCACTATTTATAGTATGAGAACAGTTTATTTACTTCTTTCCCTTTTTATCCTGGCGCAGACAGGATATGCACAAACCCGGCAGGCGAAGGGAACTGCCAAAAGTGGAAACCCCGTATTCGAAGGTTGGTATGCCGATCCCGAAGGTATCATCTATGGTGATACGTACTGGATCTATCCTACCTGGAGTGATTTGTACGAAAAACAGACGTTTTTCGATTGTTTCTCGTCGAAAGACCTCGTGAAATGGGAAAAACACCACGCGATCCTCGACACCGCTGCCGTAAAATGGGCGAAGATTGCCATGTGGGCTCCCTCGGTAATCAGCAAGAACGGTAAATACTACCTCTTCTTCGGTGCGAACGATGTACACGAAGGCGAAGTGGGTGGTATCGGCGTAGCTGTTGCCAACCGTCCCGAAGGCCCGTACAAAGACCTGATCGGCAAACCGTTGATCAATCAGATCGTAAACGGCGCACAGCCCATCGACCAGTTTGTGTTTCGTGATGACGACGGTACCTACTACATGTATTATGGTGGCTGGCGCCATTGCAACATCGTGAAGCTGAACGACGACTTCACCGCCCTCGTTCCCTTCGAAGACGGACAGATCTACAAAGAAGTCACCCCGGAAAACTACGTGGAAGGTCCTTTCATGTTCAAGAAGAACGGCAAATACTATTTCATGTGGAGCGAAGGCGGATGGGGCGGCCCTAATTATTGTGTAGCCTACGCCATCGCCGACTCTCCTTTCGGCCCGTTCAAACGGATCGGTAAGATCCTTGAACAGGATCCGGAGATTGCCACCAGCGCCGGACACCACTCCATCATGCATGTGCCCAACTCGGAAGACTACTATATCGTCTATCACCGTCGTCCGCTCGGCGATAAAGCCCGTGACCACCGCCACACTTGCATCGACAAGATGACCTTCGACAAAGACGGCTTCATCAACCCCGTCAAGATGACTTTCGAAGGCGTGGAGGCGCGCAAGATCAAAAAACAGAAATAATGATGAATGATTAGTGATTAATGATGAATGGAAATGCCGATCATCACTTTTTCCGTCGCATCGTTCCATTCATCATTAATCTTCATCATTACCCCTTACTCCTTCCCTCTCCCCCCCAGGTCATCATAGAGTGTCTGCAGGAGAGCTTTGCCTTTTCGGAGGCGGAGGTCGTTGCCTTGTTGGGGTTCGGCAAGTAAGGGCTGTTTGCTTTCGTTATCAAAGACGGAGACACCGGTGGAGTCGATAAAGCCAAAGCCATTCGGGAAAGTATAGAACGCATAATGCGGGGCAGACGGGTCGAAGATATCCTTGCTGAAGGAGAAAGCATCGACCGGCAGGTGAAGCTGGCGGAGCAGCGTGGCGGCCAGATCGGTCTGCACCGCAAAGGTATCCACCCGCATCGGCTGTTTCACGGCGCCGCCCAGCCACAGCATCGGGATATGAAAACGCCGCGGATCAAACTCCTGCACCGTATCCGGATAGCGGAACCCATGATCAGACACCAATACCACCAGCAGGTCTTTCCATGCCGGCAGCAACTTCACCTTATCGATAAATGCGCCCAGGCAACTGTCGGTGAAAGCCACCGAGTTGGGATACAACGTTTCCAACCGGTGGTAAGGCACCTCAAACGGCTCGTGGCTGCTGAGCGTCAGGAATGTGGTAAACCAGGGCGTCGGATCATTGCCCCGTTCGCGGATAGACTCGTAGAGATGATCGAGCGTCATATCATCGTTCACCCCCCACTTGCTCAGGCGGGTATTCACGGGGAAATCACTATCCGCCGTAATCTTGCTATACCCCGAACTGTAGAAGTAACTCCGCATATTCGTGAAGTTGATATCTCCCCCATACAGCATATCCGCCACATACCCTTCATTCCCCAGGGCTTTGGCGATGGACGGCAGCGTCTGGCTTTTGGAGGGATACTTCATGATGGAAGTGGTAGGCTGCGCCAGGTAACCGTTCAGCACGGAGACGATCCCACGGTCGGTACGGAACGAGTTGGCATACATATTCGTAAACAGCACACCTTCCTTGGCCAACTGGTTGAGGTACGGCGTTACACCCGGCTCTCCCCCGGTCGCTTCGATCACATTGGCAGAGAAGCTTTCCAGCAGGATGATCAGGATATTTGGACGCGTGGTACGCAGCAACGCCGTATCCGGCTGTCCCGCAGGGTCAGGCAGGAACGTCAGTTCCCGCATGGTCTCTTTCCGCTCTTTCTCAGGCAGGTAGTTGAACTGCGCCGCGAAGTTATGCTGCTTCGACAGGGAAGCGATCAGGCTGAAACAGGGATTGATCGCCGCATGGTTGAGGAACTGGTTCTTGCTGAAATACACCATGCCCACATTGGCCGTCGAGGTAGTCACCCCGCCCCGGATCGGCAGGAACAGCAGGCCGCCCAGCAGCAACATCACCAAGGTTCCCCCCAGGCGGTTGCCTACTTTTTTCTCCGGCGTGTAGGTCAGCACCAGCCGGTCGATCACCCACCAGATGGCTGCCGCCGATCCCACGAACAGGAGGAACTGGCGGAGGAACGTGCGCCACGGCACGCTTGCCAGCGCTTCTTTCGGCGACTGCATATAAAACAGCGGTGTAGCGTCTATGCGGAATTTCCAGAAATGATACAACGCCATGTCCACGGCGAAGATGGCCGACACCAGGAGAGCCACCACACCCACATAACCCCGCATCACCTTATGCAGCCAGGCGCCCGGGAACCATACCGACAGGAGGACGCACAGCAACGGGATCACCGTCAGGTATCCCGCCACGGTACAATCCAGCAGCATACCGTGCCGGATCACCTGCAGCCAGGATTCGGGCGGCAATCCTTCCGCCATCGCTTTCTGGTACAGCATGAACATCGGTCGTTGGAAAGCAAAGACCGGCAACCAAACCACAAAAAAGAGGAAGAGGAAAAACACCCGCTGTTTCATACCCGTAGCTTATTTATAGAACTTTTCCCGGAGATCCGCCACGATCGGATCGGTGATATAATCGTCGTACTCCATCATCTTGTCGATGATGCCGTTCGGTGTCAACTCGATGATCCGGTTGGCCACCGTCTGGATAAACTCATGGTCGTGACTGGAGAAGAGGAGATTACCCCGGAAACCTTTCAGCGTATTGTTGAACGCCTGGATCGATTCGAGGTCGAGGTGGTTGGTCGGCGTATCCAGCACCAGCACATTGGCATCGGTCAGCATCATGCGGGAGATCATGCAACGCATCTTCTCCCCGCCCGACAGCACGCCCACCTTCTTCAGCAGTTCTTCGCCGGTGAAGAGCATACGGCCGAGGAAGCCTTTGAGGAACACTTCGTTGGTATCGGGAGAGAACTGGCACAGCCAGTCCAGGATATTATAGTCGGTATTGAAATAAGGCGAGTTGTCGAGCGGCAGGTACGACGTGGTGATGGTCTGTCCCCACTGGAACGTACCCGCATCCGGCACTGTTTCGCCGTTGATGATCTGGAAGAAGGCGGTCATTGCACGCGGGTCGCGGCTAAGGAACACGATCTTATCATCCTTCTCCACGTTGAGGTTGAGGTCGCGGAACAACACCTGGCCGTCGATCGACATGGTCAGCCCCTTCACTTCCAGTATCTGGTTGCCCGGTTCGCGGTTCGGCGTGAACAGGATGCCCGGATAGCGGCGTGAGGAGGGTTTGATCTCTTCGATATTCAGTTTCTCGATCATCTTCTTGCGGCTGGTGGTCTGTTTCGACTTGGCTACGTTGGCGCTGAAACGGCGGATAAACTCTTCCAGCTCCTTCTTTTTCTCTTCGGCCTTCTTGTTCTGGTTTTGCTGCTGGCGGAGGGCCAACTGACTGGATTCGTACCAGAAGCTGTAGTTACCGGCAAAGAGCTGTATCTTGCCGAAGTCGATATCCACCGTATGCGTGCAAACGGAGTCGAGGAAGTGGCGGTCGTGGCTGACTACCAACACGGTATTTTCGAAGTTGGAGAGGTAGTTTTCCAACCACGACACCGTCTCCAGGTCGAGGTCGTTGGTAGGCTCATCCAGCAGCAGGTTGTCGGGCTTGCCGTAGAGGGCGCGCGCCAGCAGGACGCGTACCTTCTGTTTACCGCTCAGGTCTTTCATCAGGCTGTAGTGCAGGTCTTCCTTGATGCCCAGTCCGCTCAGCAGGCTGGCGGCATCGCTCTCGGCGTTCCACCCTTCCATTTCGGCAAACCGCTCTTCGAGTTCGGATACGCGGATGCCGTCTTCGTCGTTGAAATCAGGCTTGGCATAGAGGGCGTTCTTCTCACTCATCACTTCCCAGAGGGTGGTATGCCCCATCATGACGGTATCCAATACCGTATATTCGTCGTAGGCGAAGTGGTCCTGGCTGAGCACCGACAGGCGTTCGCCCGGTGCCAAGGTCACCGTTCCCCGGGTAGGGTCGAGGTCTTTGCTGATAATCCGGAGGAAGGTGGATTTACCGGCGCCGTTCGCACCGATGATGCCGTAGCAGTTGCCCGACGTGAATTTCAAATTGACATCCTGGAAAAGGGTACGTTTACCAAACTGGAGGTCTAATCCGCTTACTGTAATCATGTTCGTTCTAACCTAATTTATATAAAGTGGGTGCAAAGGTACGGAAAATAACCTATAATAATTGTATATTTGCCGGATATCCAGTAGAAAAGAATATGAAGGGAAGTGGTTTTTCAATGCGTGCCCGGGCAAGGAGTTTCCGCTATGCGTTCGCCGGTATCGGCCAACTGCTCTGGCGGGAGCACAACGCGCGTATTCATTGCGCAGTGGCGGTATGTGTGATAGGCGCCGGATTCCTGTTCCGCCTCTCGGCAGGCGAATGGGCGGCGGTGATCATCCTGATCGGCGGCGTGCTGGCTGCCGAAGCGTTCAACTCCGCCATCGAACGGTTGGCCGACCATCTCTCTCCCGCATACAGTCCGGCCATCAAACACGTCAAAGACATGGCCGCGGGGGGTGTACTGCTCATGGCTATCGCGGCCGCTATCACCGGCCTGCTCATCTTCCTGCCCAAAATAGCCGGGGTGTTTACCGGACGATAAGTTCATTTGCTTATACATTATTAATAGTACACACACATGAAAACACGCAACCTCCGGCAGATCATCTGCCTGCTGCTGGCCTTCCTGGCTATCGGCGAAATGGCGGCGCAACCATCACGCCGCCTGATTGAAGTCAGCATCACTCCTGAGCACGCCGACTGGAATTACAAACCGGGCGAGAAAGTACGGTTCCAGGTCGCCGTTACCCGTAACGACGTACTCCTCCCCAATGCACAATTGCGCTACGCCGTATCGGAAGACATGATGCCCGCCCGTGAAACAAAAACCCTCACATTGAAAGAGGGTAAAGCAACCATCGACGCCGGCACGATGAAACAACCCGGTTTCCTCCGCTGCCAGGCCTGGGCGATCTATGAAGGGCGTGAATACGAAGGACGTGCCACGGCCGGGTTCAACGTATCGGCGATCCAGCCTACCACCTCCTTGCCTGCCGATTTCGTTCAGTTCTGGGATAAGGCGAAAGCCGAGAACGCCCGGATCCCGCTGAATCCCCTGCTCACCCTGTTGCCAGACCGTTGCACCGACAAAGTGAACGTCTATCAGGTAGGCATCCAGCATTTCCGTTTCGGCGGACGAATGTATGGCATCCTGTGCGTGCCGAAAGCGCCGGGGAAATATCCTGCCATCCTGAAAGTGCCCGGCGCAGGTATCCGTTCGTACTACGGCGATGTGGCGACGGCCGAAAGGGGAGTGATCACCCTGGAGGTCGGTATCCACGGCATCCCCGTGATCCTGCCGAACAACGTATATAGCGAACTGGCAAGCGGCGCGTTGGCGAATTACCAGACGGCCAACCTCGACAACAAAGACGAGTATTACTACAAACGGGTTTATCTCGGATGTGTACGTGCGGTGGATTACCTCTTCACCCTGCCGGAATTCGATGGCAGCAACGTCGTGGTATGCGGTGGCAGCCAGGGAGGGGCGCTCTCCATCATTACGGCCGCCCTTGATCCGCGCATCAAGGGGCTGGCGGCGTTCTATCCTGCCATCTGCGACCTCACCGGATATGTGAACGGACGTGCCGGCGGATGGCCGCACATGTTCGTCAACGCCGATAAGAACGACAAGGTTACCGCCCAAAAGATCGAGAATTCCAAGTATTACGACGTAGTGAACTTCGCCCGCCAGGTAAAAGCTCCCGGTTTCTATTCCTTCGGTTACAACGACATGGTTTGCCCGCCTACTTCCATGTATTCGGCTTACAACGTCACCACCGCCCCACGTACCCTGCTGCTGATAGAAGAAACCGAACACTGGACTTACCCCGAACAATGGGACGCGGGGATGAAGTTTTTATACGGAATCATTGGTAAGTAAGTAGATCCCGACCCGTATGCAGGTGCCATCGGTTTTTTTCACACCAATTTCAAACTGAAAGCCTCTGCATACGGGATCAGGTTATTCCCGTCTTTATAATTGAGCCCGGCATCTTCCTGATGGCTTTGAGCCACGATATCCTGGGTGCTCATGGGTTGAAGAAGACGGGCAATGGTCTCGAGAGTTGTAACGAATTAAAATAAGTTGATTAACTAATATTAACCCTATTTTTTTTGTCTGAACAAAAACAGTTAAATATGCATGAATTTTAAACCAAACCATATGAAAGAAGAAATTTTGGATCAATATCAAAACCCCGTGGAGCGGTTTCATTTTCTTCCTACACGGAGTTTGTTTTTGCAAAACATCTGCCACGGTTCCACGCAGCATGCGTTATCTTATTGCTTATGAATAGGTTATGTGCGTGGCAGATACCCGTGGCAGATCCGTTTTCCCGCCTTTTTGCTGCCACATCTGCCACGCGATGACTAAAAAGTTTCATCCTGATGGCACAAACAGTTTCTAAGGATGGAACAAACAGTTCCAATAAGTGGAACAAACAGTTCCATTAGGTGAACCTTTTTGTTCCAATAGGTGGATCTTTTTGTTCCAATAGGTGGAAACCCGGAGAATAGCCGCGTATCAGGCCTTTGATACATTGACAGTTGAAGCCGCGTGGAAGCGGTTAGTTCATGCCGGACGGAGGTGTGATGGTGAAGTCCAGTTTCTTTAATCCCGCCTGCACATCGGGGTGCGACATGAAGAGTTTCCAGAGCAGGCCGGTGCGGTAGTTTTCGATCATGACGGGGATAGTACCCTGGTCGATGGCCAGGTAACGCTGCGGGAACCACTCATCGGTTTCGCTGAAGGCGTCGTAAAATCCGTACTCACCGAACAACCGGTCGCCGAAGGTAGTATAGAGGTGACGCATCACTTCCATCACATACTCGGGCGCGTAAGGCATGGATGATAAGGCGGCGGTAGGGGATATCACACCCAAATCGCGTTCCTCCGTCGGTGCGTGTCCGGAATACCCTTTGACCGAATAGCTGGATGTCATTCCCCAGCAATCCGCCCCGTACCCTTTGTATCCTTTGGGGTTACGGATGCAATAGGCGCGGTTGATGAGCGTATGGTTGACGTTTTCCTGCCAGTAATCGCCATAACGGTCTTTCAACCCCCGCGGGTCGAGCCCCAGGAACGAATACTGCGACCAGAAGAGCGGGCCTACCGGCGTACCCTGGTGCTTGAACTGCAAAGGCACACCTTCCACTTCATGCGGTTCGACGATCTTTCCGCCGTCCGCCCATCCTTCGTGATACACTTCTGCAGGCACCCCATGCGTGGGTGAAGCGGCCGCCAGGATGTACATGACCAGGCATTCGTTATATCCCCTGACCGCGAAATTCATTTCCCAGGCATACTCCGGGCTCCAATGCCAGTAGAGTACGTTTTGTCCGTTGCGGTACCAGTCCCATTCCACCGATTTCCACAACCGGTCGATCCGTGCAGCCAGCGCCTGTTCGGCTTCGCTTCCCTCTTTATAATACTGCTGGAAGCACAGCAACGCCTGGACAAGGAATGCCGTCTCCACCAGGTCGCCTCCGTTATCCTTCCGACCGAAAGGCTTGACCTTGCCCGTCTCGCCATACCACCAATGCGGCCAGGCGCCGTGGAAACGGTCGGCCGTTTCGAGGAATCCGACGATCTTCTCCATCCGTTTCAATCCTTCTTCACGGGTAACAAATCCCCGGTCGATACCCGCCAGGATCGCCAGGATACCGAATCCGCTTCCGCCGGAGGTCACCACATTGGCATCGTTCTCCGGATAGTTGCCATCCATGTGCATCCGTTCGCGCGCCATTCCGCTGACCGGCTCGGCGCCATCCCAGAAATAGTTGAATGTCCGCTGTTGGATCAAGTCCAACAACGCCTCATCGCTCAGTGGCTGTTCGTCACTCGTCGCCTTCCCTTTCATGTGGCAGGAAGACAGGATGAGTGCTGCCAGTATCAGCAGCACCCAACTGTTTACAACATCAGATCGTTTCATCCGGATCTATTATTGGAGGTTAAATGTAGCTTTTTGTACATCGCGGCTGTTGGTGCCGATCTGCACTTCAAACTCGCCCGGCTCGGCAACGAATTCCAGGTCGTAATTGTAAAACTTCAGTAGTTCGGGAGTGATCCTGAAACGGACTTCCCGGCTTTCTCCCGGCTCAAGGGCTATTTTCTGAAAGCCTTTCAGCTCTTTGACCGGACGGGTGACGCTTCCCACCCGATCGCGGATATACAACTGCACGATCTCTTTGCCCGCCACCGTGCCGCTGTTGGTCACCATGGTGGTGGCCGTCAGGGAACCGTCTGGCGACAGCGACTCGGCCGACAGCATCACCTTGCCATACGTGAACTGCGTATAGCTCAGTCCGTAACCGAACGGATACAACGGATCGTTCGACACATCGAGGTAGTTGCTGCGGAATTTCTGGAAACCGGTGGCGCCTTCATCCAGCGGACGGCCGGTTTGCTTATGGTTGTAGTACAGGGGGATCTGCCCGACATGTTGCGGGAAGGTCGTTGTCAGCTTGCCACAGGGATTGACATCGCCAAACAATACGTCGGCAATGGCATACGCCGCTTCGCTTCCGCCGAACCACACGTTGAGGATGGCCGGCAACTGCGGATTGTTCGCTTCGGCAATCAGGGTAAGCGGCCGGCCGGTGAACAGCACCACGACCACCGGTTTACCCGTTTTTGCCAGCGCCTGTAGTAAACGCTGTTGTGTGTCCGGTATCTCCAGGTTCACCCGCGAACTGCTTTCGCCGCTCATCTCGGACGATTCGCCCACGGCGGCAATGATTACATCCGCGTTCCGCGCCACATCCAATGCTTCCCGGATGATCATTTCTTCCGGACGGGTATCACGTACCAGGTCGCGGCCGAACAGGGTGGCGTTCTTCTCCAGATCGGCATCGGCACAGAGATTGCTGCCTTTGGCCTGTAAGACCTTCACCTGCTCGCCCAATGTTTCACGCAGTCCGTCCACGAGGCTCACCGTCCGTTGCAGGTTGGCCGCTACGCTCCAGGTACCCGGCATATTCGCACCGGTATCGCCCAACGGGCCGATCACGGCGACGGTCCCCTGTTTCTTCAGTGGCAGGGTATTGTTGTCGTTCTTCAGCAGTACAAAGCTTTCGGCGGCCAGGCGGCGGGCAAAGGTGCGGTGTTCCGGGGTATAGATATCGGTGGCCGGACGGTTGGTATCGCAATAGCGGTAAGGATCGTCGAACAGCCCCAGCTTGTACTTCGCCTCCAGGATCCGGCGGCAGGCGCGGTTGATTTCTATTTCATTAATAGTTCCTTCGTTCAGGGAGAGAGGCAGGGTGTTGATTAATCCTTCACTCACCATATCCATATCCAGGCCGGCAGACAGGGCGCGTGCTGATACGGCCTGCAAATTGCCGATGCCATGGGCGATCATTTCGCTCACGCCGGTATAGTCGGACACTACAAAGCCGTAGAAGCCCCATTGGTCGCGCAACACATCGGTCAGCAACCACCGGTTGGTCGTTGCCGGTACGCCGTCTATCTCATTAAAGGACGCCATCACGCTTCCCACGCCGGCTTCCACCGCCGCCTTATACGGGGGCAGGTATTCGTTATACATCCTGACGCGGCTCATATCCACCGTATTGTAATCCCTTCCGGCTTCACCGGCGCCATAGAGGGCGAAATGTTTGACACAGGACATGATAGATGAGGGATCCGCCAGGTCGGCGCCCTGATACCCTTTCACCATGGCTTGGGCGATGGCGCTTCCGATAAACGGATCTTCGCCGTTCCCTTCGGATACCCTTCCCCAACGCGGGTCGCGGGAGATATCCACCATCGGGCTGAATGTCCAGCAGATCCCGTCGGCGCTGGCTTCCTTCGCGGCGATCCGTGCCGACTGCTCAATGGCGTCCATGTCCCAACTGCACGACAACCCCAGGGGGATGGGGAATACGGTTTCGTATCCGTGGATCACATCCATGCCGAACAGCATGGGGATACCCAGCCGGCTTTCTTCCACCGCCAGGCGTTGCATCTCCCGGATCTTGTCCACCCCTTTGATGTTGAACAAACCTCCTACTTTCCCTTCTTTGATTTTTTGTACGATGCCGCCGCTCTCCGACTGTCCGGTCACGATGTCACCGGCTGCCGGGAGGTTGAGCTGTCCCAGTTTTTCCTCCAGGGTCATTTTCGCCATCAATCCGGTTACAAAACCATCCATCCCGGCGTCTCTGCCGCGTGGTTGCTGATCCCCGCAGGCTATCAGCAACAGGGATAAACCGACTACAATAGATACTCTCTTCATAAAGCCTTATTTAGTTGTATATTGAAATCCTAACTTCGTCAGTCCGGCCTGTACCTCAGGACAACTCATGAACAGACGCCAGGGTAAGGCGGAACGATGTTCCTCGAAATTGATGGTATGCGGTTTTGCGGCTTCCATCCATACGCAGGCTAACAAAAAGGACAAAACAAATCCGGTCGTTTTTATTTTAGAAATAAATCTGATCTCAGCACCGAAAGGTACGGTTTTTTTCTTTTCTCCTTTGTATTTAGACTCTATTTCGTGAAAGAAGTGCAAAAAAAGGGGGTGTGCCAATGGTGAACATTTGACACACCCCTTTTTGAGGGCTTTCAGGCGTATGTTGATCAGACGGCCAATGTACCGCCTACCAGGATCACAACCAGGAGGGCGAGGATCGCGTACAACTCGGGGAATACAGCCATTACCATGGTTGCACCGAATACGTTATGGCCGGCACCTACGCCTGCGATACCGTTTGCACAAACCTGAGCCTGGCGGATGGCAGAGAAGAAACCGGCAAAACCCATCATCAGGCCGGCGCCCAGAATAGCACAGGCGTTCAGCATAGAGATGTCGGCAATCAGATACTTCTGCATCATAAAGTAAGCCACGAAACCATACAACCCCTGCGAGCTGGGAAGGGCGCTCAACGCGATGTACGTGCCCAGCGCATCCGGGTTTTTCTTCATCGCGCCAACCACTGCGTTACCGCAGATGGTTACACCATACGAACTACCGATAAAAGTGAGACCGGTCATGAATGCGATCCCGATGTAAGCTAATAAAATTTCCATACCAAATTGATTTTAATTATTTTACGATTGTTTTTTTATTTCTTTATGCTTTCTTAAAAGGCAGGTACTCTTTGCCGCCGCCTTCAAATTCCGAGTTCTTGTAATATTCCACAAACACCAGACGGAGCGGGTGTACGAGCGAACTGATCATACAAAGGCCGAAGTTCAAACTGTGGCCTACCAGCAGGATCAGCAGCATCGCGATGAAACGTGCCACTACGGGAAGATCTGCCGTCATCGTCACCGCCAGCGAATTGAATACCCCCCCGAGGATGGATCCTGTGAGTCCGATCGCAAACAAACGGATATACGACAACGTATCACCCAGCAACCCGGAAGCAATGTTGTACGTATTCCATAACCCCGTACCGAAGTTGAGGAACACATTCTTACCCGGCGTATTGTACAGGAATGCGATCAGTAAACCGGCAAGGGCGATCCCGTAACACACGTTCACCACCACCGCGGGCAACTGTATATCAAGCATCGGCAAGCCGAACACCAGTAACAACGCCACGATCACAAACACCCAGGCAAACGGAGCGATACTGTGCTTAACCCCTTTCTGGATCTTCACCTTATAGGCCGAAACGATCTTCCCGAAGATGATATGTACCAACCCGATCACTATCGAAAGCGTCATCAGGTTATCACTGCTGAGGAAATACGATTTGACCGACTCCAGCGCCGGTACGTCCGCCAGGGCAATCCCGAAGAAGGAACCGGTTACGGCGCCAACGACGATCGTCATACCGGCCAGGTATTGGAAGAGGGACACGAACGGACGGAAATCGGGCGACACCTTCTTCTTGAAGATCGTAGCCAGTAGGAGGATAATCAGCCCGTAGCCCCCATCTCCGAAACAAAGCCCGAAGAAGAGCATGAAGAACGGGGCGAACAGCGGCGTAGGATCCAGCTCCGCATAATTGGGGAGGGAAAACATCCGCGTGATCGGTTCAAACAAACGGCTGTAGCTGTTGTTCTTCAGCAGGATGGGCACCTTGTCGCCTTCCCCGATCGTTTCCCGGTGGAAGAAATAACCGCCGGAGGCGAGTTGGCGTTCCAGCTCATCCCCCTTGTCGTCGGTTGTCCATCCTTCGAGCGCCATCAGCTTATCTTCGGCATGGCGGTCGGTCTGTTCTTTTACGTTGGCCAGGTTGAATTCGTTCTGCAACAGGCGGTCGTACGCGTCCAACGTCTGGTATTCCTCTACGGCATAGGTAGCCAACTGCTCGTCGATCTGTGCGATATCCCGCTTCAGCAGCTCATAGCGCTGGTGCAGTTTCGCCAGTCCGCGGTCGGGCATCTTCGGACGCTCGACATCGATCGCTATCTCCGTCCCGACGGGCATGATGGTGATGAAATAGGTGACCGATTGTGCAAAGTTGATCAGCACCGCATTGTATTCGTCCACCCATCTCGGTTCGAATTTGGAAGTGGGGCAGGTAAAGAAGGTGATCTCCCAACCGGCGTTTTTCAACCGGTTGAAGTTCGCCCAACTGAATTCTCCCCAGAGCGACATATAGTCGATGTCTTTTTCCAGCGACTGCTTCACCGACAGGAGTTGTTGCCTGTTATCCTGCAATTCTTCCACGGTATGGAGGAGCTTCTGTCCTTTTTCTTTGGTGATCGCATGGGCGGCGGGCAGGT
Organism: Tannerellaceae bacterium; assembly: GCA_031555735.1. Classification (GTDB taxonomy): domain Bacteria; phylum Bacteroidota; class Bacteroidia; order Bacteroidales; family Tannerellaceae; genus JAJDIA01. The sequence goes on along the minus strand of JAVBUE010000002.1, from coordinate 27,986 downwards.
CTTTTGCCTTGCCTTCCTCATTCATCCGCTGGAAGAAACGCATCACGGCGGCGAGCCGTTTCCGTTCCGCCAGCAGCTCCTGCAGGCCTGTATTGTCGGCAATCGATTTCGTCTCCTGCACATGCACCACACCGAGGTCGCGCAAGGTGGACAGGAACGCATCATATTCTTTATGATACACCATGAAGGCGTATTTACGCATTTTCGTTATCATGACGCGGCCTCCTCTTCTTCTTTTTCTTTGCGTTTCTCGATATTGCCACGCATGATCTTCTGCGACGATTTGGAAAGGCTTTCTTCATCTTCCATAAACCGTTTCACTTTCCGGATCGCATCCTGATAACCCGGGATCTGCACCTTCTCAAAAAGATTGACTTTCTGGGTGGTCTTCTTCCGGGCATGTTCCAGTAACTCCAGCTTCATCCCTGCAAACTCGGCCTCGATACCGGTGCGCGCCAGCTTCTTCAGCAGCTCGATACCATCGGTAAACCAGGCAGGGGTATTAAAGAGACTGTACCGTCCGATCTCGAACTGAATCTCTTCGAGGACGGGTACGACCACACCGGCAAACTTACGGGCAGAGAGCGACACATCCCGGACCGCGATCAGTCCGGGTGTGAACTCATTCCACAAAGCCACCATGCTTTCGTAGTTGCGAATCTCCTGTTCCAGCTGAAGTTCCAATTTCGTCACCTCGTCTTTGGTGCGCTTCACCTCCACGCGCAACGCGCTCTCCTTGCTTTTGATCGTAGGCAGGGAACGTAATCGCACCTTCAGTTGCTTCTCCAATTGCTGAAGTGATGTTTTATTATATTGAAACTTTATTGCCATATTGTCGTATTATTTCTTCCAGTACTTATCCACCAGTTCCTGCTTGATGTTTACTTCGGCGGGGGTGAAGTAGCTGCCGAACAACTGCCAGGCTACATCGAGCATTTCGGTGGTATCGAGGTTGACGTCGATAGCCAGCAACTTGTCGGAATAGTCTTTCGCAAAGGAAAGGGCGCGGTTGTCGTAGTCGGTCAGGTCGAAACCATTCTCCATCTTCGTCTTCGCGTTGGCGGCGTCGGCATAGAGGCGGACAGCGGCGTTCATCACCTGCGGGTGGTCGCCACGCGTCTTCTTCCCGGTCACCAACTGTTTCAGACGCGACAAACTGCGGAACGGATCCACGATGACCTTACCGATATCACTATCCTTACGCAGGTACAACTGTCCTTCGGTGATATACCCTGTATTGTCCGGCACGGCGTGGGTGATATCCCCTCCCGACAGTGTGGTAACGGCGATGATCGTGATCGATCCGCCATCGGGAAACTGTACCGCTTTCTCGTAGATCTTCGCCAGGTCCGAATACAACGATCCGGGCATGGAGTCTTTCGACGGGATCTGGTCCATACGGTTGGATACGATGGCGAGGGCGTCGGCATAGTTCGTCATGTCGGTCAGCAATACCAGCACCTTCTCGTTTTTCTGTACGGCGAAGTATTCGGCGGCGGTGAGCGCCATGTCCGGGATCAGGATACGTTCTACCGACGGGTCTTCCGTCGTATTGATGAAGCTCACGATACGGTCGAGCGCTCCGGCATTGCTGAAGGCGTTCTTGAAGAAGAGGTAGTCGTCGTTGGTCATACCCATCCCGCCGAGGATAATCTTATCCGACTGGGCGCGCAGGGCTACCATGGCCATGACCTGGTTGAACGGCTGGTCGGGGTCGGCGAAGAAAGGAATCTTCTGTCCCGTTACCAGTGTATTGTTGAGGTCGATACCGGCGATACCGGTAGCGATCAGTTCCGACGGTTGTTCGCGGCGCACGGGATTCACCGAAGGGCCGCCGATTTCCACTTCCGTTCCTTCGGGCACAGGGCCGCCATCGATCGGATCGCCATAGGCGTTGAAGAAACGGCCGGCCAATTGCTCGCCCACTTTCAGCGTAGGCGCCTTGCCCATGAACACTACTTCCGCATTCGTACGGATCCCTTCCGTACCGGAGAACACCTGGAGCGTCACCTCGTCGCCGATGATCTTCACGACCTGCGCCAGCTTGCCATCGACAGAAGCCAGCTCGTCGTACCCGATCCCCGTCGCTTTCAGCGAGCAGGTTGCTTTCGTGATCTGGGTGATCTTTGTAAATATCTTTTGAAATGCTTTTGTTGCCATACTGCTGTTCGTTTTAAATTCGTTCCTTAATCATGGAGTCCAGGTCGGCGTTGAAATTCTCGAACGCCTCGCTCTTATACGCGGAATAGTTCATCTGTTTCAGGAGGTTGATCATCTTCTTGAAGAAGTCGGATACCTCGTTGAAGTTATCGAACGTGAAATTGGCGCGGCAGATATCGACCACCTTGTCGAGCATATACTCCTGGCGTTCGAGGGGCGTTACCGCATCTACGGTGTCGAAAGCATCCTGTTGGAGGATCACGAAGTCGATCAGTTCCGATTTCCAGTAGATCTGGTGGTAGTCCACTGGCACACCGTCGTCGCCGAGGATGTTGATCTGTTCGGAAATTTCTTTTCCGCGTAACATACGTGTCTTGATATCGTTCACCTTATCGATCCAGGTGGTTGATACATGTTTGGCGATGTATTCCTGAAACTCAGGGTATTCGAGGTATTTGGAGTAGCTGTCGATCGGGTTGATGGCGGGATACCGCTTGCGGTCGGCACGGTCCTGTTCGAGGGCATAGAAGCAACGGGCCACCTTCTTGGTGTTTTCCGTCACCGGCTCTTTCAGGTTACCACCGGCGGGTGATACGGTACCGATAAAGGTAACCGAACCGGTCTGTCCGTTGCCCAGGATCACATACCCGGCGCGTGCGTAGAAGTTGGCGACGATCGCCGACAAGTCCATCGGGAACGCGTCCGGCCCGGGAAGTTCTTCGAGTCGGTTCGACATCTCACGCAAGGCCTGCGCCCAACGGGAGGTGGAGTCGGCCATCAGCAATACCTTCAGTCCCATGCTGCGGTAGTATTCGGCAATGGTCATCGCCGTATATACGGAAGCCTCGCGGGCGGCCACGGGCATGTTGGAGGTATTGGCGATAATGATGGTACGTTCCATCAGCTTGCGTCCGGTATGGGGGTCGTCGAGGTGGGGAAACTCGGCAAAGATCTCTACGACCTCGTTTGCGCGTTCGCCGCAGGCGGCGATTACCACGATATCCGCTTCCGCCTGTTTGGAGATGGCGTGCTGCATCACCGTCTTACCCGTACCGAACGGGCCGGGGATAAAGCCGGTACCGCCTTCCACGATCGGGTTGAGCGTATCCATCGTCCGTACGCCCGTCTCCAGCAGTTTGTAGGGGCGGGGCTTCTCTTTATAGCAGGTGATGGCTTTCTTCACCGGCCATTTCTGGATCATATTCACGTTGATATCCTTGCCGGAGGCGTCGGTCAAGACGGCGATCGTGTCGATCACTGTATAGGATCCTTCTGCCGCCACGGATTTCACGGTGTAGGTGCCTTCGAAGGTAAAGGGCACCATGATCTTGTGCGGCTGGTGGTTTTCATCCACTTCGCCCAGCCAGGCGCCGGCCTGTACCTTATCACCCGCTTGGGCGATGGGCTTGAAGTCCCATTGCGTTTCATTGTTCAACGCGTACGTATAATTACCGCGTTTGAGGAAAACGCCGTCCATCTTGTCGAGGTCGTTCTGCAACCCGTCGTAGTTGCGCGAGAGCATACCGGGACCCAGGGTTACTTCCAGCATGTGGCCTTCGAAGGTTGCTTCGTCACCCACGCGCATACCGCGCGTACTTTCAAATACCTGTACGTAGGCATTCTGTCCGATCACTTTGATTACTTCCGACATCAGCCTGACGCCGCCGACGGAAATATAACAGATCTCATTCTGGGATACCGGCCCTTCCACCTCTACGGTGACCAGGTTGGACACGATCCCTTTTACGGTTCCTTTCGTAGCCATACTTATCTTTTATTGTTTCTTTTAAATTCGTTCAAGGTATTCACACTGCCTTTCTTCATCGTGCCGATCAGTTCGCGGAACGTTTTCTCGCCCCGGGCTTTATCCAGCATCGCCCAGCGTTCGATGATCTCCAGCCGGAGCATATACGCAAACACGCTCTCGATATCGAAGGGGATGAAGAAGGTCTGTTCGTCCAGCCAGGCCCATTTCAACTGGTCCATCCGCCGCTCACGCACGTACAGGTCGGTCTCTTCGGCAATACGCAACAATGCGGGCAGGTATTCCACGCTGTCGCCCAACCCGAAGTCACGGGCGTTGGAGGTACGCAGCAGATTCGCCACGTCGTTATCGCCGACGATATAATCCGCCTTGTTCAGCCCGTATTTGCGGGCGGTAATGGCGGTGAGGATATTGTTGATATTGAGGTTCAGTTCGAACCAGGCGGCTACGAACGGGTTGTCGCATCGCATGGCGTAGGCGTAATAGTATCCTGCCAGCCGGTCTTCCCAGGGGATAGCCGGTTCGCCGCCTTTCTCTGATTCGGCCTGATACTGCCTGAACACTTCCACGAAATAAGACGGCATCCGGTCGTTTTTCGGCGGTTTTTCATTTTCCTTCAAGGCATTGAAGAGGTCCATGAATTCGCTGAAGGTGATCCTCCCCCGCGGGTCAGTATCCTGATCCGGGTGGCGGGCTTGCAGGATGAGGTTCTTGTTGTCGAACTTCAGGAAAAACAAGTCCACCAATGGCTTGTCGCCCGATGTCAATATCCCATCCAGCTCACACCTGAATTCGTTGAGGCTGAAAGGTGTTTTGGTGTCGTCGGGCGAAAGGTTGGGAAGTCCTGCTACTAAGCAATAATACTTACTCATGATCCGAACAGCATTTCGATCAGTTGCGGGCGCAGGAATTCTTTAAAGAAAGAAATAAATTCGGCCTCACCGAACGTTACCTTGTAGGAGCCGTCGGCGGGGACGATCACAAAAGAAGCCTCTTTGCCGCTCACCTGCTCGATGCGTACGTGCTGGCCCAGCAGTTCTTTCGCGTTGGCCTGGAAATAGGCCGCCAGCTCTTTCTCATGGGCTGTCTGGATGGTGAGGTTGCCTGTCTTCGCCCATTCGCGTGCGATTTCGAGGATCACTTTCTGCATATAGTCTTTATCGGTCGCCACTGCTTTGACATTGGCGGAGGTGATCTTGCCGTTGATCAGATTGGTGATTTCGCTCTTCAACGCTTCCACGGACTGGGCAGCAAATAATTTCAATTCTGCTTCCGTATTCTTTTTGATTTCCGCGGCTTGTTTTTCGGCAGCTGCCACAATGCGTCCGGCTTCCGCTTCCGCGTCGGCTACGATCGATTGTGAACGGGAATTAGCTTCGGCGATGATACGTGTTGCCTCTTCATTTCCTTTTTCCACCCCTTCGCGGTAGATTTTGTCAGTCAATTCCTGAATCTTAGTATCCATTTGCTTTATGATATTAGTTAAATTATCCATTGTAAAAACGTAAATATCGCCCACAAAGTTATCCTTTTCCATGACTTAGGGCAAGAATAAATGTGAAAACTACCTAAAAAATCGGCAGTGACACTTAAAAGTATTTACTTTGGCGTCCAAAAGCAAACTAATATGTTCTCAATTAAACCTGCCGACAGCAGCGATCGATTCATTATCCGCGACCTTGCATCGCGGATTTGGCCAGACACATACGGCTCCATCCTCTCCGCCGAACAGTTTGATTATATGTTTGAGGAGATGTATGCGCCGGAAAAGATCGCCCATCAGATGACGGAGCAACAGCATCGTTATTTCATTGTATTGTCCGACGGCATACCCGTCGGCTATTTTTCAATCGAACAACAGGATGCCGATACGTTCATCTTTCAAAAAATATACGCTTTGCCCGCCATGCATGGCACCGGGATGGGGCGGTATATGGTAGAAGAGGGGATCCGTTTCCTGAAAGGCATCCATCCGAATCCGTTCAGCATCGTACTCTATGTGAACCGGGAGAATCCGGCCACGGGATTTTACAAACACATCGGCTTTTACGAAGCCGGTACCCGCGACTACCCCATCGGCCGTGGCTACTATATGAACGACTACATCATGCGGATGGATGTGGGGGAATAATAGTACCCATCCTTCCACACGTCCTTCCACTGGCTGTCATTGCATACACCGGGCAAGCCCGGATGGAGATAAGAGCTGCTACTGACAATATCAGGTAGATCTATTGGTAACATCTGATAGAAGTAATACCTTCCTGCTATTGTTCTTCACCCTCTACCATGGCGGAGGGATTACTCCACATGGGTGGAATGGTTACGCCACCCGGGTGGCGCTTCCTCTTCACCCGGGTGATGAAGAAACGCCACCCAGGTGAAGAGAAGCCTCCACCCGGGTGGAGAGAAAAGTGCATCATAAGGTTGACAACAGATCCTATGGATGTTGACAGTAGATCATTCGGTTGTTGACGGTAGCTCTTCCTGTGCCGGAATAGGTGTACGCCTCCGGCTATTACCACCGGTCAATCAGCGCTCTCCCGGTAAAGTGGAAGCAGCATGGAGGCAGTGGAAGGAGAAAAAGCGCCTCCTTCCACTGCCTATCCGGCTGTTAATTTGCATGTTAGCCCCCGTCAGTGGAAGGTGGAAGGGGATTTCGGAAAACCATTGTAGAGGGATAAAACAGGGGGGTGTGTACTAAAAGAGTTACACGAAGAGGTTCACCAGCAAATAGATCAGGGCGGCCAGGGCTGCGCTGACGGGAATGGTCAGGATCCAGGCGACGAGCAGGTTCTTCGTTACCCCCCAGCGTACGGCGGAGAGGCGTTTGGTAGCTCCCACGCCGATGATGGCGCCGGTGATGGTGTGCGTGGTGCTGACGGGAATCTTCAGATATTCGGTGAGGTAGAGGGTAAGGGCGCCGGCTGTTTCGGCCACCATCCCTTCCAGCGGGGTTACCTTCGTGATACGTGAACCCATGGTCTTGACAATCTTCCATCCTCCGGACATGGTGCCGAGCGATATCATGGTAAAGCAGGCGAAAGCCACCCAGTCGGGCAGGTCGTTGATCGACTCGATCCCTACGCCCAACCCCAGTGGATGGGCGGCGATCAGGGCGGCGGCGATGATCCCCATCACCTTCTGCGAGTCGTTCAGCCCGTGACCGATACTGAACAAAGCCGACGATACGAGCTGCAACCGCTTGAACCACGATTCGGCATGGTGCGGGTTTGCCCGTTGGCAGGCATGGAGCACCAGCAAGGTAAGGAAAAAGGCCATGATCATCCCGATAATGGGAGCCAGGAATATAAACGAGGCGATTTTCAGGATCACCGCTCCCTGCACGGCGTTGAATCCGCTCGCCATGATCGCCGCACCGGCAAAACCACCGATCAGCGTATGCGAGGAAGAGGAGGGTATCCCCAACCACCAGGTGGCCAGGTTCCATACAATGGCGGCGATAATCCCGGAGAAGATCACCGGCAGTGTGATGAATTGTTCATACACCGTCTTGGATACCGTATTGGCAATCCCGAACTCCCCGATAATGTATTTGGCGATAAAGAAAGCGACAAAATTGAAGAACGCCGCCCATAACACCGCCTGGAAAGGGGTGAGCACTTTGGTTGACACGATCGTGGCGATGGAATTGGCCGCGTCGTGGAAACCGTTGATATAGTCGAAAATAAGCGCTAATACAATAATAGCAATAAGTAATGACATCTACGTGGGGTTTAAGCGTACTTGACAATTATCGTCTTGATGATCTTGCCTACCAGTTCGGCGGAGTCGGTCGTCTTCTCCAACTCATACATGATCTCTTTCAGTTTGATGATCTCGATGCCATCCGTTTCTTCTTCGAACAGTTGGATGATGAAATGTTCATAAACATCATCGGCTTTGTTCTCCACATCGTGCAACTCCTTCGTATATTCCTTGATATGGGTGGCGCTTTTCTTCAGCACATCCAGTTCGTCGATCGCTTTGCCGATACAGATACAGGCTTCTTTGATCAGCCGCCCCAGTTCCACTCCTCCCGCAGGGATCGCTTTCGGATGGTAGAGGGCGATCCGTTTGGCGCAACTGTTGATCCCGTCGGTCACATCATCGAGGCGGCCGGCCAGGTGGTTGATGTCTTCGCGGTCGAACGGGGTGATAAACGTAGCGTTCAACTCGTCGAACACCTTGTGCGAAAGGGCGTCGCCCGCCCGTTCCTGTTCCTTGATTTTTTTGTAATATTCCACCCGTTCTTTGTGGTTGTCGCATTGCAGGCAGGCAATCAGCAGATCGGCAGCGGTGATGGATACATCCGACATTTGCTTCAGTAAAGGGAAGAACTTGGGCTCTTTTGGCGTAAAACGATTCAGGAAAGAATTCTTCATACGTACATTAATTAGTATATAATCATTCACTTTTATGCCTGCAAAATTATGTAAAATATGTTACAATCCTGTTACAAGAATTGCCGGTAAAGATGAATACATATTTTTTAACATAGCTGAATAGGCAAGGCTCTCAACCGGTTATACAACAATAATTCGCTAATTCACCACAAACATCTTGCATACAAAAAAAATATACCTACCTTTGCGCCCGGGTAAGTCCTACACGGCATGCTCCCTCGGAACTCCCCCAGGGCTTGACCGCAGCAAGGGTACTTGGTTGTAGCGGCGCGATGTAGTAAGCTTACCCACCTGCCTCTTTAGCTCAGTTGGCCAGAGCACGTGATTTGTAATCTCGGGGTCGTTGGTTCGAATCCGACAAGAGGCTCAACATAAAACAACCGGATGATTGGAAACGATCATCCGGTTGTCTGTTTTTGGAATCAAGCCAGGCTCACATTCTCAAATGCGACAGAATCTGAATGCCCCCCCTCAGGCAGTCTTCCTTTTTTACTGTCACACTGTCACAGGGGTCTATCTTTATGGGGTATAGAGAATTACGAGTGACATTAGTTTGCTTTAATGTCACAGGAAATATCACGACCGTCTCTCCGAAAAAACACCGTCGTCTCTGAAAAAAAAGACGACGGTGTTTGAAATCAAAGACGGTTATGTTTGTTTCAAAACACGGTTATGTTTGCTGGCAGAGACGACGGTGTTTTTTTGGAGAGACGGCGGTGACATTAACTGTGACATTAAAGCAAACTAATGTCACTCGTAATTCCCTCTACCCCATAAAGATATACCCCTGTGACAGTGTGACAGTAAAATATGTAAATATAACACTACCCTCCGATCATAACTGTAGGGCATCCTGTGACGATTGCCCCGCCGTGGGCAGTGGGGTCGCCCATGCGGGCGGCGGGTTTGCCGTTGAGCAGGACGGTGGAGGAGCCTTTGATGATGGTGTCGGGAGGGCCGACGCATACACAACTGTCACCCATGACGGCGGCGGGCAGTCCTCCGATAAGGACGGTGGGTATGCTGGGGCCGATCACAGGGCCGCCTACGTGGGGGATGGGGGGCACACCGGGGGTCTGCATGGGACAGGTGTGCATATCGGTAATTCTTGCTGCGGGAGGCATGATATGAATGATTAAGGTTAATGATGAATGATTAATTGATCTTGACCAAGGCGCCTTTGACGACTGTCTGGCCGGAGGCAGAGAGTTCGGCTTGGGCTGTGCCTTTGAGCATGAGAGATGTCTGTGCAATGGCTTCGATTTTGAGGCCTTTCATCGTGAGGTTGGACTTGGCCTTTTCTTCAAGATTGACACCGGCGTCGATCGTGATATTGTTCTTCGCTTTAAAAGAGAGGTCTTTGGCCGACTCAATGGTGATGCCGGAGGCGTTCATGATGATGCGGTTGCTGTATTGGTCTTCCAGGAGGATGCCTGCGCCGTCGTCGTTGAGGGTGATGCGGTTCTTGCCGGCGGTTTCGATGGAGAGGGTCTTGTGCTCTTCATCATAGAGGACTTTAGCCAGTTGACCAAACTGCAGTTCGGGTGGAAGGGGCCGGGCTGTATCGGCAGGGTAAGAGGCGGGATCGAGGTCGAGCCGGGTTTCGTCTTCTTTGGTGCGGCATTCGCCGATTACCTGACGGCGGTTCTTTCCATTGCGTTTGAAAGAGACATGCACCCAGCGGGGAATGCCGTTGACGGGCTTTTCGTTGATTAGCTGGTCGAAGTCAAAATGGTCGCGAAGGGTATCGAACAAGAGTTGGTTGTCGTCGCAATAGATATCGGCGGCTTCACCGGTGAGGTGCTGCGAGTTGGGGACGCCACCCACTAGTTCGTTGACATACGGACAGCGAAAACCACTACTGACATAGACGGGACGAGCCATTTGCTCACGCACGGGATCCAACAGGCGTTCGACGAGGCATTCGAGGTTCCCGGTTTGCTCTTCATCCGGGATATTGGGAAAGCCGGTGGAAGTCTTTGTAAGTTCTTTGAGTGTGAAATACTTCATAACGATAGATATTAATGGGTTATCAATTCTGTTGCATTTGTAGCTGAAAGGTAATCTCTATGAATTCGGCGGGACGGACGAGGGCTACCAAGGCCGTGACACGGAGAAGGCCTTCGAGGATGTCTTCGGGGGTCATTGTTTCACCCAGGCCAACGCATACGCTGTAGGCATCGCCAGGAATAGCTCCGGCCAGCGCACCTCGTTTCCAGAGGCCGTTAAGAAAGTTGTTGAGTAGCGCTTTGATGCTGACCCAGGTGTTGGCATCGTTCGGTTCGCCGGTATACGTCTGCGTGGCATGTTGGATGGATTGCTCGATCATAATCATGGTGCGGCGAACGTTGATATACCGCCAGTCGAGGGAGTTGCCGTCCAGTGTACGGGCGCCCCACACGCGAATGCCCTGCCCGGTGATGGTACGGATGGCGTTGACGGATTTACCGTCCGCCGGAACGTTGAGGTCTTCCTGTTGCGTAGCAGTCAAATCGACAGCCGGGCTGACACAGGCGGCTACGCACATGTTGGCCGGGGCTTTCCATACGCCTTTCGTGCTGTCTACCATGGCATAAATGCCTGCCATGGCGGCCGAAGGAGGCAGGAGATTGAGTTGGCAACGCATTTCGGTCAGCAGTTCTTCCTGAGGCAGGTCACCGGGTTGATACAGGTCGAGGTTATTGATGTAGTCGAGACGGACTTCATCGGCCGTGACCACGGTGGTATTCAGCCAGGGGTAGTAGGTGGCGCCATAGTCGAGATACTGACTGCCTATGCCTTCGCGGAAAGCGTTGATGCAGTCGCCCGAGGGGTGGTTACGGGGTTTGTCGCCACCGGGGACGTCGAGAATGGCAAAACAACTGCGTGTCTTCTCGCCGCAATGCACGAGCATGGCCTGTTGCATGGCGTAACAGTCTGCCGCCGGCAGTTGCACAGCTTCGGGGATGACCACCAACGAAGGCTCGGGTTCGAGCAGCAGCAGGCGGATGCCGTTCATGAGTTTCTCCCGATTAATCGCCGGCGACGTATAATCGCCAATAGAGACGATATAACAGGCTCGGCCTCCATTCGCAAAGAAAAGGCGAAGGTGATAGTAGAAGGTGAAGGTGTCTGCACGCTTCAACACATACGCTTTATTATCTATAAGGAATGCTCCACCCTCTCCGTTCTCACCTGTTTCTTTCTCCTGCAGGGAAAAAGAAGGGGTCGGTGCACCACCGAAGTAAGTGTGATACTCTTCCAACGAATGGATCTTCCACGGTTTATATAAGAGAAGTTTGTTGTCGTTGAATGATTTTTCCGTGTAGCCGATAAAGGCCGGAATAGCTGTCGACGCTTCTTCTACCGAATGGAGATTGGAGATATCTTCCACCTGATATACGCCGGGTGTTTTCATTGTTGCCATACGCTCGTAGTATTAATAGGTTAAACAAAAAAGGACCGAATGTTTGTTATTCGATCCAAATATACATTTTTCTGATAGAACTACTTATGCAAGTGGGGATAATATTTCCAACCCATCATACGCCAACCTTACCCCTTCCGGCAATTCGCGTTCCACTTCGGCATAAAGACCGATGCGATGGCTGAGGTGGATGAGGAAGGATTGGCGGGGGGCGATGCGGTGGATATTGGTGAGGGCGTCTTCGAGGCTTTCGTGGGTGTAGTGGAAGCCTTTGCGAAGGGCTTCGATGACGAGAATGTCGAGGTGGTGGAGTTTGGCAAACTCTTCTTCAGGGATGTATTTGAGGTCGGTGAGGTAGGCCAGGTTGCCGATGCGAAAGCCGAGGACGGGCAGTTCGGCATGCATCAGGCGGATGGGCGTAATGGGGATACCGGCAGCCGTAAAAGGTTCGTTGCCGATACATACCAGTTTGAGCCGGGGTGCACCGGGGTAACGATGTTCACGAAAGGCATACGGCATACGGGTATGGATGGCTTCGATCACATTCTCTTCGGCATAGATCGGAAGTTCGGATTTGAACAGGAGTGGACGTAGATCGTCGAGGCCGCCTACATGGTCGTAATGCTCGTGGGTAAGCAGGAGGGCGTCGAGGCGATCGATACCGGCAGCCAGCATCTGTGCACGGAAGTCGGGGCCGCAGTCGATCCCGATACGCTTCCCGTCCACCTCGATCAGGGCGGAGGTGCGCAGGCGGCGGTCACGCGGATCGCTACTGATACAGACCGGACATTGACAACCTATTTCAGGCACACCGGTAGACGTGCCGGTGCCAAGGAACGTGATCTTCATCAGCTTATGTATTTGACTTCGGGAATGAGGTCGACACCGAAACGGTCGCCCACAGCCATACGGATACTTTCAGCCACCAGGGCGATCTCATGCCCCGTAGCCCCGCCATGGTTGACGAGTACCAACGCCTGCTTCTCATACACACCTACATCTCCATGACGCTGGCCTTTGAAACCACACTGCTCGATCAGCCAACCGGCTGAGAGCTTCGTCTGTCCATCGGATGCTGGATAGTGAGGCATATCCGGGTATTGCATCTGTAGCTTTTCAGCCTGTGCGGCATCCACTACCGGATTCATGAAGAAACTGCCGGCATTCCCCAGTTCAGCCGGATCGGGCAACTTGCGGCGGCGGATGGCGATGACGGCATCACGCACAGTAGCCAGCGTAACGACAGCGCCTTCACCCAGCTCTCCCTGCAGGTTACCGTAGTCGAGACGAAACACAGACGGTTGCTTGTGTAAGCGAAGGTTTACATACGTGACGATATGCGGATCATTATGTTCGTTCTTGAAATAACTGCGGCGGTAGGTATATTCACACTCGGCACGGGTAAAGACACGCTTCTCGAAAGTCAGCTGGTTGTAGGTTTCGACGGTTTCGACCACGTCCTTGATCTCCACCCCGTAGGCGCCGATGTTCTGGATGGCAGCCGCACCGGTCTCGCCCGGTATGAGCGAGAGGTTCTCAATACCGCCATACCCTTTCGCAACCGCCAACGCCACGACATCGTCCCACCGCTCGGCAGCGCCGATACGAAGCAGGACGGTTTCAGTATCTTCCTCTACCACGTCTATTCCCTTGATCTGCGAATGGAAGATCACCCCGTTAAAGTCATTGATGAAAAGCAGGTTGCTTCCTTCGCCGATATGCAGCGAGAGGCATTGCTGGAAATATTCATCGCGCAGGATGCGGCCAAGTTCCTCTTCATTCGTGTACTCCATAAACCAACGGGTCTTCACCGGCAGGTGGAAGGTGTTGTGTTTCTCCAACAGATAATTCTCTTCTATACGCATGTCCGTAATGTTTTCGAACCACAAAAGTAAAAATAAACACGCTCATAAGGCTATAGTTTTGGAAAAAGACCCTATTTTTGTGCGAGCGCTTTATGCTATTGTATATCGCACATGGGGAAAAAAGCACATATCATCCTGATATTTTTCTTGCTATTCACAGCCGGGCTGTCTGCTGGTTCATTCAAGCGTCTGAACGTGGAGGATGGATTGAGCAACCGGCGTATATCCCGCATGGCAAAGGATTCGGCAGGCTTCACCTGGTTTATCACGATTTTGAATATCGACCGCTATGACGGGACGGAATTCCGACACTATACGGTCACAAACGAAGCGGGCGAGAATGTTCGTCCAACGGCAGGGACGTCGCGCACCTTCGACCGATGGGGAACTCCCTGGCTGGCGCTAACCAACGGGAAGGTGTATGCCTACGACCGGCAAGCGGATGCCTTCACCCTCCGGGTCGTACTGTCAGACTATACGGCAGGAGCCGTCAATGTGCAGTCGATCTTTATGGACCAGGCCGACCGGTTGTGGGTCAACATATCAGGTGGCTTGTATCTGTTTGATTTCGAACAGAAGCTACTGATGCCTGTCCCCGGCTTCCCGTCGGAACATATATCCTGCTGGCTGCAGGAAGACGAGAACACCTATTATATAGGTACGCAACAACACCTCTACCGGATAAAAAAAGAGACTGACGGTCCCGCCTTTCTTCCTCCCGAACAGATCAACCTGCCGGGAGCAGGACAGCTACGGTCGTTGCACTTTGCGTACGGTAACCTGTATGTCGGCACGTTCACTTCAGGCGCCTGGGTGGTCGATCCGCTCACCGATCGTTCTTCGAAGTTGGCCGCCATTCCTGCTGGTGCACCAATACCGGCTATTCAGTCCACCCGCGACGGACTTATCCTGGTGGGGATCGACGGTGGCGGTGTGTATCAACTCAAGGCCTACAGTCACGAGATAGTGGGACGGTTCACCGAAGATGAGGACAACCCGTCGTCGTTGAGCGGCAATACAGTGACCGACGTCATGGTAGACGACAGCGGACTGATCTGGGTCGGCACCTCCACCAACGGTGTCAGCGTCTACTACCCCCAATACCCGGAGATACACTGGAAGCGCCACGAGTACATGAACCGCAATTCACTCATGTCGAACCATGTGAACGAGATCATGGAGGACTCCGACGGCGACCGCTGGTATGGTACCAACAACGGCGTCAGCCTCTACCGCGCCAAAGAGAACAAATGGACCCATTACCTCGAAAACCAGCCGGGCGAGAACCGGCAGCCGACCGTTGTACTCAGCCTCTGTGAAGACAACCGGCAGAACATTTGGGTCGGCAGCTTCAGTAATTACACTTACCGCATACACAAACCAACGGGAAAGATTGAGCGTATCGACACCCGTTCGTATGTCTATTCCATCTATACCGAAGATAACTACGTTTGGCTGGGCAGCATCGGCGGTTCGTTGACACGCTACAACCAGTTCACAGGCGAAAACACCTACTACGATATCGATTGCGTCAACGACATCAAACCGTCCAACGACCCCCGTATCCTGTTGCTGGGCACTTGCGGCGGACTGGGACTGTTTGACAAAGCGAGTGGAGAAGCGACCTACTACAACCAGTTTGGCGACGTCACCCTGCGCAACTCCATCCGCAGCCTGTTGCAAACAGCCACCGGAAACATCTGGATGGCCACGAGCGGCGACGGACTCATCCGCTTCAACCCCGAGACAGGAGGCAGTGACGTATATACAACAGCCAACGGACTGACGTCGAACATGATCTACAGCGTGTCCGAAGACGCGAACGGACGGATATGGTTTACCACCGAGCGCGACCTCTATTGCCTCAATACCCAGACTGGTGTGATTGCCAATATGAACGAATACGCCAACATCAGCCAACTGTATTTCAATCCCGACGCCAACTTCTCCCACGCCAACGGACTCATCGCTTTCGGAACATCGGCGGGTGCCTTGGAATTTTCTTCCCATTTCGATATCGAACAACAAGCACCGGCACGATTGGTATTGACTGACTTCAGCCTGGCAAACAAAGAGGTAAAGCCCGGCGAGGAGAACTCGCCCCTACAACAAGCGCTGGATCATACCGAAAGCGTCCGCCTGCCCTTCGAAGCCAACAACTTCTCGATCGCTTTCTCATCGGTAGGGTATGCGTATGCGTCACAGGTGGCTTACGAATACCGGTTGGAAGGAATAGACCCCGACTGGCGGCCGGCCGATCACGAACGGATGGCCGATTACCGGAATATACACCCGGGCAAATACACTTTCCATGTGAAAGCCCTCAACAAATACACGCGCGAAGTGTTGGACGAACGGACACTCCGGATACAGATCGACAAGCCTTTCTGGGCGTCGACCACAGCCTGGTGCCTATATATCCTGTTAGGTATCGGCCTCGTGTTGTTTATCTACCACTACTTCCGCAACCGGATCGAAGAACATCAAGCCCGCGAACGCATCCGCTCCTTCATTCACCTGGCCCACGATATCCGCATACCCGTCACCCTGATCAAAGCACCGTTGAGCGAACTGGAAGCCCACGAGCAACTGTCAGACCAGGGACGCAAATCGCTTTCGATGGCCATGACGAATACCGACAAGCTCTTTACGATGGTGACCCGTCTGCTTGACCTGCAGAAGACGGAAGTACAGACCGACAAGATGTACTTCACACGGCACGACCCATATAGCTACCTGCAGGAAAAGGCAGCCAACTTCGGCACCGCCGCTGCCCGGAAAAACCTCGATCTGCAGTTGGATACCGAACCCGACGTACCCGAAGTGTGGTTCGACCGGAGCAGCATGGATACGATTTTGGACAACCTGCTGTCGAACGCCGTCAAGTATACTGAGAAAGGCACCATCATCATCCGCCTGGGACAAGCCCGCAACGAATGGTGGGTGGAAGTGAAAGACAGCGGTATCGGTATCCCCATCGCCGACCAGAAACACCTCTTCAGGGAATTCTACCGGGCAGGCAATACGATCAACTCCAACGAAAGCGGATCAGGCATCGGCCTGGTGCTGACAAAGAAACTGGTGAAGCTCAACCACGGCAAGATCACTTTCAGCAGTATCGAGAACAAGGGCACTTCCTTTGTCCTCACCTTCCCATTGCATGCCCCTGCGTTCAGTCAGCGACTGCTCAACGGCAACGCCTCCCCTCACCCATCGGCTCCGGAACAGGAACAAACGTCCTACATCTCTGCCGAGAAGGAAACCATCCTCTTGGCTGAGGACAACGACGACATGCGCGAATACCTGGCCGACAGCCTGTCGAAAGACTATCACGTCATCACCTCCCGCAACGGTGCCGAAGCCTTGGAGCAAGCGCGCGAGATGAACCCCGATATCATCATCTCGGACATCATCATGCCCACGCTGCGAGGCGACGAAATGTGCCGGATACTCAAATCGTCGATCGAAACGAGCCACATCCCCGTCATCCTGCTGACAGCACTCAACGACAAGGAAAATATCATCTGGGGATTGGAAGCCGGCGCCGACGACTACATCACGAAGCCCTTCGACTATGCCGTCCTGAAAGTGCGCATCCGCAACATCCTGCAAAGCCGCGAAAAGCTGCGCCGCATGATCCTTTCGGCCGAAACCGGCATCGACGACGTGAGCTACAACAACAGCCTCGACAAAGAGTTCCTCGACAAAGCCATCGCCATCATCGAAAAGGAACTGAGTAACCCCGACTTTGCCATCAACGACTTCTGTCGCGAACTTGGCATGAGCCGCACTTCGGCCTACAACAAGGTCAAGACCCTTACCAACCAGGCGCCCAACGACTTCATCCGTATCATCCGCCTCAACCGCGCCCAGCAACTCCTCCGCTCGCGGCAGCACACCATCGCGGAAGTCGCCCTCATGGTCGGCTTCTCCGACCCCAAGTATTTCAGCACCAGCTTCAAGAAGCAGTTCGGCATTCCTCCCAGTAAAGTAGGCGAGTAATCAACAAGGTGTATCGCTGAGACCTGCATGCCTTATCACCAAGGCGTGCATCTGTTATTTCCATCATGCTGATATACTAAGCGTTCCACCTTGGTGGGAACCCCTTTCCACCCGGGTGAAAAGATCTTTCCACCTTGGTGGGAACCCATTTCCACCAAGGTGGAACGCTTAGTATATCAGCATGCCAACAAGAGATCATGCACGTGTCAGCAACAGCAGATGCGATTAATTACAATAAGTAATCGGCAGGAATCAACACTTTGACGGTTATCAAACCTTTTTTGTTTGTGAGCAAACCCGGTTTAGAATATTTGTCCGTAGTATTGCAATGGTAAACAACCACTAATGGATCTTAAGTAAGAATGGAGACATATCTGGGAATGGATGTAGGGGGAACAAAGCTGCTGATCGGAGAGATCGACAGTTGCGGGAATATACTCAAATACAAGAAATACAATTCTGCTTTCTTCAATCAGCAGGCGGCGTTGGGTATCATCCGCGAATCGCTGGATGATTATATCCAAACGGTCGGTTGGGTAGGAGAAAAACCGGTTGCTATGGGTGTAGGATTGATCGGGCGCGTGGATTCGAAACAAGGTGTCTGGCACCAGATCGACCCGAAGCGTACACAGCCGATCCCGGTGGCACAGGAACTGACGGAAGCGTATGGCATTCCCTGCCGTATCGACAATGATGTGAAGGCGGCCACCCGCGCCGAACGTCATTTCGGTTTCGGACAGGTTTCCGACAACTTTATATATATTAATGTAGGGACGGGCATAGCCGCCGGCGTGGTGGTCAATGGCCATCAGATACGAGGAAGTCATTGCAATGCAGGCGAAGTGGGACATACACATTCAGGCCTCACGCTGGGCGTCCGCTGCGGATGCGGGCGGATGGACTGCGTCGAACAGGTGGCCGCCGGTACCGGTTTCGATGCCTGTGCCCGGTTGCTGATCGGACAATATGAAACAAAACTGAAGCTGCCCGTCGACATTGGCGCGCGTGTATCGGTAAGCGAGATATTCGACCTCAGCCGCAAAGGCGATCCGTTGTGCATGCAACTGGTGGACAATGCGGCGATGGCACTGGCCAACCTGATCATGAATATGGTTAGGATGAGCGATCCTGATACGGTGGTATTGGGAGGCGGACTTGTTTCGGATGGCTATCTCCACTCCAAGGTGGTGGAGAAGCTCAACCCCACCACGGTACGTTTCGTTAAGAACGGTGTGGTGATCACCAAGCTCAACCCCGACTTTATCAGTCTTATGGGAGCGGGCGCCGTAGCAATGGATGTATAAACTTACACGGAAACTAAATATAAAAGTAAAAGCAGATGGATAAACAGATTACTATTGCAGCCAACGAAGCGGAGTTTGACCGTACCGCAGCCTGGCGGGTCATTGGGGAGATGCTGGCCAACCCCCATGCCGTCATCGGCCTGTCGACCGGAAAAACAACAAAGAACCTGCACCTGATCATCGGCGAGATATACAAGCTGTATCCGTTCGATGTATCAAATATTACCATTTTCGGGGTGGACGAAGTAACCAACGTACCACGCGATTACGCCGGTGCCTGTTATACGATGCTGAAAACGCAGTTGATCGACACACTGGGGATCAAGGAAGAAAACTTCCTCATGCCGCCGTCGCAGTCGAACGACTTCCATAAGGAATGTAAGCTGTTTCAGCAAGCCATCGAAGACCGCGGAGGCATCGACCTGCAGGTATTGGGGCTGGGCATCAACGGACACCTCGGCTTCAACCAGCCGGGCACGCCGTTCGAAAGTGAAACCTGGGTCTCCCACATGGACGAACTGCTCGAAGCACGCATTCGGAAAGAACTACAGACACCGCCTAGCCAGAAACTCGGCGGCCTGACGCTGGGTATTAAAAATATCATGCAGGCACGCAAGGTCATCCTTGCCGCCAAAGGACAGTCCAAGGCCGACATCGTCAAGCAGATGCTATACGGCCCGGTAACGCCTTACATCCCGGCATCCATCCTGCAACTGCACCAGAACTGCGAGTTTATCCTCGATAGCGAATCGGCCAAACATATCCGGTAAGCGCTTCTCACACGTAAAGACTCCACCGAATTAAATACGACAACAATGACACAGCAAGAGAAACAAGTCAACTATGTAGGGCCGTTCATTACGATGGTCTTCCTGTTCTTCATCGTCGGTTTCCTGACGACGGCCAACACACAGTTCCAGGGGCCACTCAAAGAAGCGTTCCTCAACGGCGTGGGCGATCTGAAGAACACCTTCGCCACACTGATCACCTTTTCCTGGTTCCTGGCCTACCCCATCTTCGGAGGTGTGGGTTCTGCCTGGACTACGTTATACGGATACAAAGGGACGTTGATCCGTTCGCTGTTCGTGATGATCGGAGGCTTGGCTTTTTTCTTTCTTTCGTCGTGGTTTACGGTACAGTTCCCGGACGCTAATCTGCCGATCGGTAGTAATACGGTGCCGTTGGGATTCTTTATCTTCCTCATCGGTTCGTTTATTGTGGGCGGCTCGGCCACGATCCTGCAAGTAGTGATCAATCCCTACCTGACGGCTTGCTTTGTCAAAGGGACGCAGCCCATCCAGCGGATGGCAATCGGTGGTTCGGCCAACTCGATCGGTACGACGGTAGCGCCGTTCTTCGTGACCGGTATCGTCTTCGGCGGACTGGCGATGGAAGAGGTGCAGGTGAGCCAACTGATGGTTCCCTTCTTCTCGCTGATGGTGATCATCGGACTGGTGGTCTTTACCTTAATGAGACTGTCGCTTCCTGATATACAAGGTACCAAAGCCGAAGTGGGTGAGAAACTGGAAAAGAGCGTCTGGTCGTTCTCCCACCTTACACTGGGTGTGATCTCGATCTTCTTCTACGTCGGCGTGGAAGTGTGTATCGGAGCCAATATCAATCTCTATGCCATCGAGATGGAAAGCCTGAACGGGCCGTTCTCCTTCTTCGGCAATTCGGATGTGAAGCTGTTCGGCATCAACTTTGCCATTCCGGCATTGATGGCGACGCTGTATTGGGGAGGGATGCTGATCGGTCGTCTGGTGGGCAGCTCGTTGAGCACGGTTCCGCCGCGTGCACAGTTGGTGACGACAACGGTAGCCGCCACTGCTCTTACGCTATTGGCTATCATGCTGAACAACCCATGGATACTGGCAGGCGTTGGTTTGTTCCATTCTATCATGTGGGGAGCGATCTTTACGCTTTCGGTTACCAAGCTGGGTAAATATACCTCCGTTGCTTCGGGCGTATTTATGATCGGTGTCGTGGGCGGGGCAATCCTGCCGTTGGCACAAGGCATGCTGGCCGATGCGATTGGTGGATGGAGATGGTCGTGGTTCATCGTGATCTTCGGCGAGTTGTTTATGTTGTACTATGCCCTGATCGGTTCACGGGTACGCCAATCGGCAGAAACGGAATAAGTGATGAAACGCAGTATAGTAACCATATTGTTCCTATTGACCTGTACACTGGCATGGTCGCAATACCAGACGAGCCCGGCGCGTACGTGGGATAAGTTTCCTCCCGACGTACAGGAACGGGGATTCGGACTGCAAGCCTCGCAACTCGTGCAGATGGATGATGATCCGGCTTTGGAAGAAGTCTTACTCTTCAGTTCCGACAATGGGCATTACCCCTACTTCGATATCTTCCGCCTCTACTATGTAGTGGTGGACTATTATACCAAAGAGGTGAAATACAAGTCCGACATCGTCCGTTCTACCGAACGCACCCTTGTGTTGGAAGACCGCAACGGTGACGGCAAGTACGAGCTGTATCGCAAATACTTCCAAAACGGCGATTTCACCGTCGATGCGGAAGGAAACAACCTCAAAGTGACGTGGGTGTACGACACCATCGAGTGCAAACAATTACAAAACAAAAAATAAACAAGACGCATGAAACTGACAAGTAAACTACTGGTATGCCTCTTGGCCCTTTCGGCCTGTACCGGCACTAAACAACAAGCAGATCAAACGCCCGAGAAGGTAATCGTGGCATACGTCACTTCCTGGAGCGACGTCATACCCGATCCGCATTATATTTCCCATATAAACTATGCCTTTGGTCATGTAAACGACAGCTTCGACGGCGTACGGATTAGTAACGAAAACCGCCTGCATCAGATTGCAGGATTGAAAAACGATCACCCGCACCTGAAAGTGTTGTTGTCTATCGGCGGTTGGGAAAGCGGACGCTTCAGTGAAATGGCCGCCAACGAAGCCTGGCGCCTGAGTTTTGCCAACGACTGCCAGCGCATCGTGAAAGAGTTCAATCTTGACGGCATCGACATCGACTGGGAATATCCCACATCTGACCTGGCCGGCATATCCTGCTCGCCCGACGATACCGACAACTACACCCTGCTGATGCGCGACATCCGCCAGGCAATCGGTAACAACAAACTGCTGACACAGGCTACAGCCGCCAGTGGCGAGTTTATGGATCACAAAGCGTTGGACCAGTACCTCGATTTCACCAATATCATGACCTACGACATGGGTAACCCACCCATCCATCATTCCGCCCTCTACCGTTCGGAGATGGTAGGAAAGAACTGCGGGGATGAAGCCGTGAAGAAACACCTTGCCGCCGGCGTGCCGAAGCACAAACTGGTGATGGGTATGCCGTTCTACGGACGGGCTTCGCAAGGTTTCCGACGTCCGAAAGACCTGACGAAGGCGCATGAGATGGTAGGATATACGTCGCATTGGGACGAGATAGCCAAGGTGCCTTATCTGACAAACGATACAACCGGGCTGGTAGTGTTCTGCTACGAGAACCTGGAATCGCTGGCAATCAAGTGCCAGTATGTGACAGACAACGAACTGTTGGGTGCTATGTACTGGTCGTACGATGGAGACAATGAAGCGGGCGACCTGCGTCGCACTGTGTATGAAGGGATCATAAGATAACGATTCAGATATGAAGAGACTCTGGATACTGCTGGCCATTGTGTGTGTATGTGCAAGTCACATCACCGGACTGTCGGCACAAAAGAAAATAAAGACACTGGTCGTCACCGGACAGGAAGGCGCCCACTCGTGGGAACTCGGCAGCGATGGTATCCGACAGACGTTGGAGAACAGCGGCCTGTTCACCGTCGACATGGCCGTAACGCCGCCACGGAGTGAAGACATCACGCCGTTCAGTCCCGACTTCAGCCGCTACGACCTTGTGGTCTTCTCCTACGGAGGCAAGACCTTCTCGGAAAAGACACAGAAGAACTTCGAGACGTTTGTAGCCAATGGCGGCGGAGTGGTGGTGGTGCATGCCTCAGTCATACCCTTTACCGACTGGCCTGCGTTCAACGAAATGACCGGGCTCGGCGCCTGGGGCGGACGAAGTGAGAAAGACGGCCCCTACGTGTACTGGAAAGGTGGACGCCTGGTTTACGACTATGCACCCGGTGGTGCCGGTTATCACGGTCTGCAACGTCCGTTCACCATCACGCATCGCAATCCGTCGCATCCCATCCTGCGGGGACTTCCTACCGTATGGCTTCACTTCAAAGACGAACTCTATGCCAAGGCGCGTGGCCCGGCCAAGAATATAGACATACTGGCTACCACTGTCGACAAGGATGGCGATCCGGATCGTCACGAACCGATGCTGTGGACCGTCAACTGGGGTAAAGGAAAGATCTTCGTCAGCCTCATGGGACATGCCGGTAATGATCCCGAACTCCGGTACTCGATGGAGTGTACCGGCTTCCAGGTGACCTTGCTTCGCGGTGCCGAATGGGCCGCCACCGGACAGGTAACACAGGAAGTACCTGTCGACTTTCCCAGCGAAGGAGTAACGACCCTCCGCAAGGATTTCAAAGCGCCGGCACGAACTTTTTAGCAACTTAAAATGAAACGCTTTATACGACTTTTACTAATTCCGTCCTCTTGTATTCATCTGTGTGTTGTAATTGCCTCCGGCCAAGTGCATGTGTCGACCGACACGGCACTGGCCGGAGCCATTATTCAAACCGGCGTACTGCATAGTCCCCTGCCGGTAGACATTTCCCGTTCGTTCGAAGCCAACGAATGGAAGAAAGAAATACGTTACAGCGAACCGCTCAACCCGTCGAACAACCTGACCGGTTGGACGCACAACGGCTTTGGCAACATACAATATTCTACTACTCAAACCCTCTCCGGCAACGGCAGCATACGCCTCTCCTATCCTACCTTCACCGGCAAGCGGGCACAGGGATCGCCTTCCGATCCCGACTATGCCACCTACGGCAACAGCAGCCTCCGCTATGACACGAAGGGCGCCAACTGGGAGAAGTTCAACCGGATCGAGTGCTATATCTACCCCGACTGCGAAGGAGCACGGGTGGTCAACATGAACCTCTCCGTCGCCTCAGCCTCCCACCTGCTCAACCTGCGTAACCGCGAATGGAACCGTTGCTTCCTCGACCTCGGCGAGATGCAACGCGACCAGGTAGACCATATCGAATTCAGTGTCAGCCTCAAAGGCAAAGACCGGACAACGGGCGATTCCTGCATCTACTACTTCGACAATATCCGCCTCCTGCAGATCGAAGATCCTTCGGGCGTGAGCGGATGGCAACCGGATGAGAACCGCATCGTCTATTCCACCACCGGCTATGCCACCGGGGATGCGAAGACGGCCATCGTCCGCATGGAGGCATCGAAGCACCGAAGCCAGTTCCAACTGATCGACACGCAAACCAACCAGGCAGCCTACACCGGCACGGTGAAACGGGAAAAGACAACAATCGGCACCTTCGACGTATTGGACTTCTCCGCTTTCCGCCAGCCGGGCAACTACCAACTGCGTGTGGGCGACGTAACGACACCCGCCTTCCGCATCGGTGAGGATATCTGGATCAACTCGCTCTGGCGTACGTTGAACTTTATCTTCTGCCAGCGTTGCGGGTATGCCGTTCCGGATATTCATGGCACCTGCCACACCGACCTTTGCGCCGTGCACGACGGGAAGACCGTTTCCTACGGTGGCGGTTGGCACGATGCAGGCGACCTGTCGCAACAGACCTTGCAGACGGGCGACGTCACCTACGCCCTGCTCGAAGGCTATACGAAACTGAAAGACAAGAATCCCCTCCTGGCCGCCCGTATGTTGGAAGAGGCCGAATGGGGACTGGAGTTTATCCTGCGGACACGCTTTGGCGACGGCTACCATGCCAGCAGTGTCGGCCTGTTGATCTGGCAGGATGGCGTATTCGGTACGCTGGATGATATCCAGACCGTCCGCGTACAGAACTGTGCGTTCGACAACTTCCTCTATGCTGCCTACGAAGCCTACGCTGCCATGACCATCAACCGCGACCCGATGCTGCAGGAATACCTCCGCCGCATTGCACGCGAAGACTTCGCCTTTGCATTGAAACGCCATGAAGAGGTGGGCTACGGCGACTTCTACCATTTCTACGAACACAGCTACAATACGTCCGAAAGCCAGTATATGGCCACCATCTCCTGGTCGGCCAGTATGCTCTACAAGTTGACGGGCGATCTGTATTATGCCGACAAGGCGGCCGAATACATCCGCTATACCCTCGACTGCCAGCGCACCGAACCATTGAAGGACAAACAACAAACCCGTGGTTTCTTCTACCGCGACAAGACCCGGCAGGGCATCGTGCATTACAATCACCAGTCGCGCGAACAAGTCTACATGCAAGCTATGATCCTCCTCTGCGAGACGCAACCCGCTCATGCCGACTACAACCGCTGGATGCAATCCATCCGCCTCTATGGCGATTACCTGAAAGGCATGATGCCCTACACCGCCCCTTACGGCATGATTCCGAGTGGCGTCTATCATGTGGATGAATGGAAAGACACCTTCGGTTTCGAACACCTCCACCTCTTCCCGCCTGCCAATGCCGTGGAACGCTACAGTACACAGGTGAAGAAAGGCATCGCCCTCGATAAGGAACATTATATGAAACGCTTCCCCGTCTGGTTCAGCATCTTCAATGGTAATACGGCCATCCACCTGTCGCAAGGCAAAGCCGCTGCCCTGTGCGGACGCTTCCTTGGCGACGACGAACTGATCCGTATCGGCAAAGAACAACTCTACTGGACTGTCGGCAAGAATCCCTTCGGGCAATCCCTCATCTACGGCGAAGGCACGAACTATCCTCAGATGGACAGTTTCTCTTCGGGCGAGATTACCGGCGAAATGCCCGTTGGCATCCGTTCGCTCGACGACGAAGATATTCCCTACTGGCCGCAAGTAAACAACGCCTGCTACAAAGAGGTGTGGGTGACGTCGGCGGGGAAGTGGATTACGTTGGCGGTGGAATATGAATAAAAACAGTATGATATGATAAAGAAGAACTTAATCGCAACACTTTTTCTCTCTGCACTTATGGCGTTGACCGGCTGCGGAGGGACAGCTAAGAAAGTAAATGAAGAAGGACAGGCTGGCACGAAGGGGGAACCTTTCAAGGTGTTGGTACTTACGGAACGCGGCGGGCAACATGGCGGCTTTACTGATGCCGGACTGAAATGGCTGGCCGAACAGTCCCAGGAGGTGGGCTTCGAGGTGACGGAGATTAATAATACCCGTCCGATCAACGACGAATACCTGTCGCAGTTCCGCCTCATCATCCAACTCGACTTCCCGCCTTATACCTGGCAACCGGAAGAAGAAGCGGCTTTCATTAAATACATTGATGAAGGCCTTGGCGGCTGGATAGGTTTCCACCATGCGACGCTGTTGGGCGAGTTCGACGGCTATCCGATGTGGCAGTGGTTCTCCGACTTCATGGGCGGCATCCGCTTTCAAAATTATATCGCGGCATTGGCTGACGGCACGGTGAATGTGGAAGACGCTGCGCATCCGGTGATGAAAGGTGTCCCGGCCTCGTTCGTCATTCCCGACGACGAATGGTATACCTTCGACAAGAATCCCCGTCCGAATGTCCACGTGCTGGCTTCGGTAGATGAAGCATCCTATACACCGGCATCCGACATTAAGATGGGCGATCATCCCGTCCTCTGGGTCAACCCGTCGAAGAAAGCGCGCAACGTCTACTTCCTCATCGGCCACAGCAGCAAGCTCTACGACACGGAAGCCTTCACCACCCTCTTTCGTAATGCCATCGAGTGGGCGTCTAACAAGTAAGAACTAATCAATCTATCCATCATGAAACAACGTATTATCATCGGCTGCCTATTTGCTTTACTGGCAGCATTTACCGTACAGGCACAGATACCGGAAGGGTATCCGGCGAATTATGCCAGCGCACCGCGCTTCAAGGCATTGGTGTTTTATACCGAACATGCCGAAGCGGCACATGTCGACTTTGCTAAACAGGGCGTGGAGTTCTTCAAACGGCTGAACTATGGCAATGGTTTCTATCTCGACGTCAGTACCAACCTCGATACCTGTACCTACGACCACCTGAAGGGCTACGACATCATCGTCATGCTCGACGGCTATCCTTCCTCACCGGCAGGACGGGATGCTTTCCAAAAGTATATGGAGAACGGTGGCGGCTGGCTGGGCTTCCACGTGGCGGCTTATAACGACAAGAACACCAAATGGCCATGGTTCCTCGACTTCCTCGGCGGCGGTGTGTTCTACTGCAACAACTGGCCACCGCAGCCTGCGAAGCTGGTGTTGGATCAAACGTCGCATCCGGTCACCAAGAACCTTCCGGCCTCCTTCATCGTCCCCGAAAGCGAATGGTATCAATGGAATCCCAGTCCCCGCCTGAACAAAGACGTCGAAGTACTCGTCAGCCTCTCGCCCGACAACTACCCGATGGGTATCAAGGACGTAGTTAACTTCGGCGACTTCCCCATCGTGTGGACCAACAAGAACTACCGCATGATCTACCTCAATATGGGCCACGGCGACGACGAGTTTACCGACGCCACCCAGAAACTCCTCTTCATCAACGCCTTCCGCTGGGTACTGAGTCAGAACCCGAAGGGCGACCCGTTCAAGAAATAGCAGTTCCTCCCTGTTGCAGCTTCAAATTGGTTGAATGTTCGTGCAAAAAGTATCCAACTATCCATAGAGGAGGTATTCGCTTGTTTTTTTAGCTGTTTACAGGATGGATAGTTTTCGCCAACTATCCATTAGCTATCCATCCTGCCAGCCGCAGTGCCTTAAACCATTCGTGTCGGCTTCTGCATGGTTTGTTATCATTATCAGCCAGACTTATTAACGCTATTTTGATGCTCTCTTCTTTCCACAGCTGTGGAGTCTTATTTCCACGGCTGTGGAGCGTTCTTTCCACCTACGTGGAGCGTTCTTTCCACCCGGGGGGAAAGAAGACTCCACAGCTGTGGAAAGTAGAATCAACAAATGTAGGAAGAAGAAATATTACTAATGACGGTATTAATAGATGAACCAACCAAC
>JAVBUE010000021.1:0-64691 GCA_031555735.1 Tannerellaceae bacterium | reverse complement strand
TTGCCGTCCTCATCTTTCAGCGACATCACAAAGATCTCATACCACACATAAAATCCGTCTATCCGGAAACGGACGCGTTCACGTTCCTTGTCTGTAAGGCCGGAGATCAGGCGATTGAAAACACCCGCGTACAAAGCTCTATCTTGCGGATGGACGGTTTCGATCAACTCGTCGAATAGCATGCCCTCTTTTGCCACCAGTTGTTTGTAAAAACTTTTGAACTGCCTGCTGGCTACATCGTATGTGCCGGCTCCCAGGTTCCCCACATCCAATGCCTGGGAAAGATGCCTTCGGGTCGATTCCAATTCTAACTGCTTTTTCCGGATCTCAGTAGTATCCACCACGGTTGTAATGATAAAGCAATTACCTTCATTATCGGAGAAATGGCTTTTGGTTGCATCCGCCCAATGGGAAGGTGCACCTGTTTCGCTATTGTAGAAGAAACGTTCAAATGTGAGAGGCTGATCGCTATTCAACACCAGGAGATCTTCTTTACGTAACTTTTCTGCATCGGGATCATTAGCTTCGAAGTCATTCAAGCCAAGCTGAATAGTACGTTCGGGAAACAATTCCAACAATTTTTTATTATGAAAGTAATATCGAAAATCGTCGGACGTATTCTTAACCATTACACCCACCGGCAGGTTATCCACGATTGTCTGAAGGAACGTTTTCAGCCTTGATATCTCTTTCTCTGCCTCTACCCGGGAGGTGATATCCTGCGAATAGTAGATCGCATCGGTTTTACCGAATGGGGCGGTGCGTGAATGTTTGTAGTATTTTCTCCCGTCTTTGGTTACCTCCAGGTCGAAATCGCAGGTTTGCCTGTTCGTGAGGGTGGCTTGCAGGTTCTGCCGGATAACGACGGCAACATCCTTGAACTGATCCTCTATTTCCGTCAGTTCATCGAGCGTCATTCCGACATACGTCTCAATGGGATAGCCATAGTGCAACCGGGACCCTTTCGAATTGACAATTTCCATGATGCGTTCGGAAGAATCAAAAATAATCACCATTTCAGGCATAGATTCCAGCAGGTCCAACATCCAGGCGCTGGCCGTATGATAGCTGTGTATCCTGTTCCTTTTCAGCCGTACGATCGTCCAGCCAAGCAGCAGGATGATGAGAATGGCCAACACAAGCAAAGCGACCTCGATGGGTCTGGTGGCTACTAAGAAGGGTAACATACGAAGTCTCTTTTTCTTTTAAACGGTATCTTTTACATTGGAGTACGGATGAAAGGCGGATGGGAGCGGTATTACAGATCCGGCAGCCGTTGTCCGGCGGTCTGCATGCAATGCACGACATCGGCCTGGGTTCCCGTGAACGGACCGATCCCTCCGATCTTGAGGGTTGACATGGCGGCGGCGAAATGCCCGGCTTCTTCGATGCCTGCCTGCCGGGCCCGTTTGTAGAGGTAGCCGGTCATGTACGTGTCTCCGCAGCCGGTGGCATCCACCACTTCCGCCGGTGTGTATGCCGGGATGCGGTAAAAGGTGCTACCGTCGTAGATCACCGAACCCAGGCTGCCCAGGGTGATCAGTACCTCCTTTACTCCCCAGTCGTACAACTGCAGGGCGGCGCTGCGGATATCGGAATATCCGGTCAGTACTTCCATTTCATGCTCATTGGCTTTCAGGAAATGGATATAGGGGAGTACGTCTTTCTTATCGGGCCAGTCAACGGCAAACACGTTTGTGTCCCTGACTTCCCGCAGATAGCCTTGCGAGTCAACCGAAACTTTTCCCTTGCCGGCGGCATACCGGACCACCTCCAACGGGAAATCGTCGGCAAGCAGGCTGCCCAGGTGGTAGATGGATGCGTCGATGTCGCGCAGGTGATCGATAGTGAACGGATCGGCTTTCGCCAATACCCGTTGCGTGCGGTTGTCCTGGTTCTCGCCGTATATATTTTCAAAATAGACGGAGTGCCGGCTGGGTATAGCCGTTACGTTGATTCCTTCGGCGCGCAGTTTATCCACCTCTTTCATCTCCGATTCGGCCAGGGCAGTGACCAGCATATAATCAATACCATCCAGATGGCTGATCGCGTGCGAAAAGTAAAAGGATGTGCCACCAGCCATATAAGCGGTGTTCTTCGGGGTAACTATTTTATCCAATGTGATGTGTCCTACACAACACAATTCATGTCTTTTCATGCGTCTTCTCTTTTTACCAAGTCACAAAGATAGAATAAACAACAAATGAAGTGCCGAAAAGTTTAATTTATTTGTAGAACATCCTATATTTGCAGGTATGAAAAACAGCATCATTATCCTTGTCCTGTTGGCAGCCCAACTGGCAACCGCACAGCAACCGGGCGAAAAGCCCATACGTTATAACGCGTTCTCTCATAATGATTATTGGCGGGAGCATCCGCTGTTCGACGCCTTGTCGTATCGTTTCAATTGCGTGGAGGCCGATTTGTGGTTGATCGACGGTGAGTTGTACGTGGCGCACGATCGTCCGGAACCATCGCCTGCGATCACCTTTACGCAGATGTACCTCCAGCCGTTGGCGAAATATATCCGGGAGCAGGGCGGGAAGGTTTATCCTGACAGCGATCGTCCTTTTTACCTGATGGTGGATTGCAAAACGCCGGGCGAACCGTTGTATGCCGTTCTCCGGGAACAGCTCAAGCCGTTTGCGAAGTTATTTTGCGGAGTGAAAGACGGGGAGTATCACGACGGTCCTGTCCTCCTCTTCCTGTCGGGCGATAAACCGGCTCGGACCGTTTCGGACGAGCAAACCCGCCTGGTCTTTCTCGATGGCAGGCTGGAAGATCTGGGAAAAGAGATTCCGCCTTCGGTCAGTCCCGTGCTCAGCGACAACTATGCCAGCTTTTTCTCCTGGCGTGGCACGGGTGAGATGCCTGCGGCTGAGTTGCAACGCATGCGTGATCTGATTGCTCGTGTACATGGCGAAGGCAAGCTGTTCCGGTGGTGGGGAGCACCTGATACGGAGCAGTTCAAGCGATTTTTCATTTCCGAAGGGGTGGATCTGATCGGAGCCGACGACCTGAAGGTGCTGGACAAGGTCTTGTCCGGCGATCGTTAAGTACGGCTGTCGTCCCGGCGCAAAAAAAAGAAGCTGTGACGGGATCACCGGCACAGCTTCTTTCCGTATATTGTTAAACGGGGTTACAGAATTGCTTCGATCTTTTCGATAAACTTGTCTTTCGTGGTTGCTCCAACCACTTTGTCAACCATCTTGCCGTCTTTGAAGAAGATCACAGTCGGGATGTTGCGGATACCGAACTGGCCAACTACGTCGTTGTTGCTGTCCACGTCCATTTTTCCGATCACCACGCGCCCGTCGTAGTCCTGCGCCAGTTCTTCAATGATCGGGCCGATCATGCGGCAGGGACCGCACCATTCCGCCCAAAAGTCCAATACCATCGGCTTTCCGGAGTTCAGATATCCTTCAAAGTTTTCGTCTGTAATTTGTAGTGCCATAATTGTAATGTTGTTTTATAGGATTGTTTTTTATAGATGCCAAAAGTACACATTCTTCATGTGATGAACAAATTAACCATTGATTTTGAAATCAATATTCTCGTTATTCACCAGAAAATCAATCAGTTCTCGGGTTACATTTAGCCGTGTTTGCTGGGCGACCAGATTGATGGACACATTTTGTTCGCCATCAATAACCTTAAAATATAACAAACTTTGACCCGGATTGTTCTTTATCAGCACCGATAGCTCATTGATGGTCGGTTCATCCAGCCCGTGTATCGGCAGGGTGATGCTGATCCGTTCGATCAGTTTGTCTTTCTCCTCCTGCAGCAGGCGGATGTTGGCGATCCGGAAGTCGAGCTCGTTCTCCCGGTACTGTTTCGGTTCCACCCGTCCGCGGATCAGGAGGTACATCCCCATTTTCCCGTATTTCGCATATTCGATATAGTCGCTGCCGAACAGGGCGATCTCGCCACTGCCCGTGAAGTCTTCCAGTTTGAGGATGCCATACTGCTTGCCATTCCGGGTAGTCCCTTCACGGAAGCCGGTGACGATGCCGCCCATTAGTATCTCCCGCCCTTGCAACGTTTCTTTTTCGTTCAGGTCGGCCACGCCCGTATTACACACGTACGTTAATATAATACGGTATTCGTCCAAGGGGTGTGCCGAAAGGTAGATCCCTACGAGGTCTTTTTCCCGGTTGAGCCGTTCCAGGTCGCTCCAGCGCATGTAGGCGGGCGGTTCGGGTTTGGCGATCGACATTGTATTGTCGTTGCCGAACAGCGAGTTGGCGGCCGATTGCTGGTCGGTCTGGAACTTGTTCCCGTAACGCATGAGCACGTCCAGGAATAGTTCATTGTTTTTGCAATCGGCAAAGAACTGTTCGCGTTGGATATTGAAGGCATCGAATGCGCCGGCCAGCGCCAGGGCTTCCACGTTCTTCTTATTGCAGGACGTGAGGTTGACTCTTTCCACAAAATCGAACAGGCTGGTGAACGGTCCTTTCTTCCGTTCTTCCATGATATTGAGCACGGCGCTTTCGCCCACTCCTTTCACCGCTCCCAGCCCGAAACGGATGTCACCGGCTTTGTTGACGGAGAATTTCAGGTTCGATTCGTTCACATCCGGTCCGAGTACCTGTATGCCCATCGACTTACATTCGTCCATGAACTTGGTGATTTCCGTGATGTTGGAGATATTCCGGCTGAGTACCGCCGCCATGTATTCCGACGGATAGTTGGCTTTCAGGTATGCCGTCTGGTACGCTACCCACGAATAGCAGGTGGCATGGCTCTTGT
Source organism: Tannerellaceae bacterium (assembly GCA_031555735.1). GTDB lineage: Bacteria > Bacteroidota > Bacteroidia > Bacteroidales > Tannerellaceae > JAJDIA01. The sequence continues at coordinate 59,936 of JAVBUE010000021.1, read as the reverse complement.
TGAAGGCGTACGATGCGAACTTCTCCCAGTCGGCCCATATCTTGAGCAGGATCTTCTCCTCATGCCCCTTGGCTTTGCCGCCGTCGATAAACTTCGTTTTCAGTGCGTTCATCTTGTCGATCAGTTTCTTCCCCATCGCTTTACGCAACTCGTCCGACTGGCCGCGTGTGAAATCCGCCAGCAGGCGGGAGAGGAGCATCACCTGTTCCTGATAGACTGTGATGCCGTAGGTGTCTTTCAGATACCGTTCCATGACGGGGATATCGTACGATATCTCTTCCCGGCCGTGCTTACGGGCGATAAACGAGGGGATGTATTCCATCGGTCCGGGGCGGTAGAGGGCGTTCATGGCGATGAGGTCTTCGAACTTCGTCGGCTGCAGCTCGCGGAGGTATTTCTGCATCCCGGCGGATTCAAACTGGAACGTGCCGGTGGTCTTACCCGCGCTGTACAGCTCGTATGTTTTCGGGTCTTCGATGGGGATGGTGTCGATATCGATCACTTCCTTCCGGGTGAGGAAGACATTCTCCACGGCTTCCTTGATGATGGAAAGGGTCTTAAGCCCGAGGAAGTCCATCTTGATCAGTCCGGTGTCTTCGATTACCGAGCCTTCATACTGGGTGACCAGCATCTCTTCTCCCGTTTCTTTGTCTTTGGCGGTGCTGACGGGAACGACATCCGAGATGTCCGTCTTGCCGATGATCACCCCGCAGGCATGTACGCCGGTGTTGCGTACGTTCCCTTCCAGCATCCGGGCGTATTTCAGGGTGTCACGCATCACGGGGTCGGGCGAATTGGCTGCTTCCCGCAGTTCGGTCACATGTTCGATGGCTACCGACAGGTTGATCTTTTTGACGTCCGGCAGCTTATCCGGCACCAGCTTGGCCAGCCGGTTGGATTCGGACAGCGGCAGTTTCTGTACGCGGGCGACGTCTTTGATGGCCGATTTGGTGGCCATCGTACCGTAGGTGATGATATGCGCCACCTTTTCTTTGCCGTACTTGTTGGTCACCCATTCGAGCACTTTCCCGCGGCCGTCGTCGTCGAAGTCCACGTCGATATCCGGCATGGAGATACGGTCGGGGTTGAGGAATCGTTCAAACAGGAGGTCGTATTTGATGGGGTCGATATCCGTAATCCCCAGGCAGTAGGCTACCGCTGATCCGGCGGCCGATCCGCGTCCGGGGCCAACGGATACGCCCATCTCCCGGGCGGCGGCGATAAAGTCTTGCACGATGAGGAAGTAGCCGGGGAATCCCATGCCTTTGATCACGCTCAGCTCGAAGTCGATACGCTCGCGCACATCTTCGTTCAGGCCATCTTTGTATTTCTTTTCCGCCCCGAGGTAGGTGAGGTGGCGGAGGTAGGCGTCGTCGTTCTCGAACGCAGGCGGTATGGGGAAGTCGGGCATCAGTGCGGCGTGGTCGATGGAGTAGAACTCCACCTTGTCGGCAATCTCCGTGGTGTTGCGCAAGGCTTCGGGCAGGTCGCTGAAGATGGTGTTCATTTCGGCCGTCGTCTTCATCCACTCCTGCTTGGTATAGCGCATACGGGCGGGATCGTCGAAGTCTTTGCCGGTACTGAGACAGATCAGCCGGTCGTGGGCTTCGGCATCTTCGGCGTTGACGAAGTGGACGTCGTTCGAGGCGATCAGCTTGACATTGTGTTTATGCGCCAGCTCGATCAGCACCGGATTCACTTCTTTTTGTCGCTGGTAAACGTCGTGGTCGGCCGATGGGTCGTTCGTTTGATGCCGTTGCAACTCGATATAATAATCCTCACCGAAGAGGTTTTTAAACCATTTGACTGTTTCTTCGGCTTTGTCTATCTGGCCGGCCATGATGTTACGCGACACTTCTCCCCCGAGGCAGGCGGAGCAGATGATGAGGTCTTCGTGGTATTTCTCCAGCAGTTCCTTGTCGATACGGGGGCGGTTGTAGAATCCTTCCGTCCAGGAGATAGACACCAACTTGATCAGGTTCTTGTATCCTTTCAGGGTCTTTGCCAGTACGATCAGGTGCCAGCCGCCGAGGTCTTCCCGCCCCTCTTTCTTCTCCCTGCCGTTGCGGGCGCAGTAGCACTCGCATCCGATGATGGGTTTGAACAGGGCGGATTCACATTCGGTGATTTTATCGCCCAGCTTGCGCATGCGTTCTATTTCTTCTTCGGTAGGATTATTCTTGTCGTTCAGCGCTTCCAGCTCTTTCCGGCAATCTTTGAGGGTGCCGAGGTGTTTGCTGTTCTTTTTGTTTACCTTGTTGAAGAATTCCTTGATGCCGAACATATTCCCGTGGTCGGTGACCGCGATCGCCCGCATCCCGTCGTGTTGCGCCTTCTCGATCAGGGCATCGATGGACGCCTGTCCGTCGAGCAGTGAATATTGGGTGTGTACATGCAGGTGTACAAAGGGTTCCATATATCTTCTTACTTTTTCTTTGCTATTCCGCGGATAAAGGTACGAAAAGATGCCTATGAATAGGGCGGATGTTAATAACTTTTCTGATTTTCCTTATCCACCCTTCCTGTTGATACAGGCGTGTCCGGACAGGGATAAGATCAACTATTGTCAACATCAGGCGGATCTATTGTCAATATTAGGAAGAAGTACTGCCATCGTGCTGTTGTCTATCCATTTTCACATGGCTGAGGGGTTCCTATCACAGATATGGAGTTTTCTTTTACCGATTGTGGAGTTTTCTTTTCACAGATGTGAAGAGATTTCCTCACAACTGTGAAAAGATTACCCCACAGATGTGGGAAGGTCTCTTCACGACTGTGAAAAGAATAGCTCATGCTAACGGCGTCAATACATCTTCTATCTGTTGACAGTAGATCATTAGGTAGTTGACGGTAGTTCTACTTGTCCCTTTTGATGTGGCGGTTGCTGTAAAAACACAGGGGATGCGTTGTGTATTTGGGAAAGCTGGCTATCTTTGCGATGTCAAACCATGAATTAGGATAGTAACCCGGATGAAGCATAGCGTATGGATCCTACTCGGCCTCGTGCTTGCCGTCCTGCCCGCCGCGGCGCAGGTACGGTTAGGTGTGCGTGCCGGTGGCGCTTATTCGACGATGGTGTATAAAGTGGACAACCTGGTGGAATCGGGCGACCGCTTCGGATATAGCCTGGCGGCTGTGGCGGATATCCCGGTGTGGAAAGAGTTTTCTCTCCGGCCCGAACTCTCGTTCGTGAGCCAGGGCGGCGCTTTCAATCAATTGGTTGAGTGGGAAGAAACCTCCGGCAATCCGGATCCCGGGGTCGGCGTGATCAGGCCTCACTATCATTATTATTCGTTGCAGATCCCGATTAATATATGTTATACCTTTACCTTCTCGGATGTGAAGGTGAACCTGTTTGGCGGGCCGGTGCCGGATATCCCCCTCTTCGGAGACAAGACGGTGGACGGCGAAACCTCCGACATCCGCTTCGGATCGGGGAAAGAAAACGACCTCAAGCCGTTCGATATCGCCTTCGGCATCGGGCTGGGGGCGGAATACAACCGGTTTACCTTTGGCGTCCATGCCATTTGCGGACTGACCGACCGCCGTGCCTTCAAATATAATGAGGAAGCACGCGTTTATCAGAATAATATTACCCTCTCGCTGGGATATTTCTTCCCGCTGCGCTGATCCCTCCTGCCGGGATACCGCTTCCTCCGCCGCCTTTGATGCTGATCTTCAGAAAAAAAAGAGGTAAAAAACTTTTTGTAGTTAGAATAAAAGGCGTACCTTTGCAAGCCGATTATTATCGAAATTGTACTAAGAGTTTAGTTCTTAGCGTATTATTGCAATCCAAGTGTCCGCGATGTGATAGTATAATAAGAACGAACGCTTGTTTTTTGAGTTATTAATTTAATTAATTTTTTTAGCAGTGGATACTTTAAGTTACAAGACCATTTCTGCAAACAAAGCAACTGTAAACAAAGAATGGGTGGTTGTGGATGCAACCGGCCAGCATTTGGGACGCCTTTGCTCGAAAGTGGCAAAGCTCCTCCGCGGGAAGTACAAACCCAGTTTTACCCCGCACGTTGATTGTGGTGACAATGTGATCATTGTCAATGCAGACAAAGTCGTTCTGACAGGAAACAAATGGAACGACCGTGTTTATTTGAGACATACCGGATATCCCGGTGGACAGCGTGAATATACCCCTTCCGACCTGCTGGCGAAAGGTGGCGACGCCTTGTTCCGCAAAGTAGTAAAAGGGATGTTGCCGAAGAATCGCCTGGGCGCCAAAATCCTGGGTAATATGTATGTGTACGACGGAGCAGAGCACAAACACGATGCCCAGCAACCGAAAGCAATTGATATAAACTCATATAAATAAACCTATGGAAGTTATTAATGAAATCGGAAGACGTAAAGCGGCTGTAGCCCGTGTATATGTGAAAGAGGGTACCGGTAAAATTACGATCAACAAACGTGATCTGACAACTTACTTCCCTTCTTCCATCCTTCAGTATATCGTGAAGCAACCGCTGACCAAGCTGAATGTGGCCGAACAGTACGACATCATGATCAACCTCGACGGAGGTGGTTTCAAAGGACAATCCGAAGCAGCCCGCCTGGCAATCGCCCGCGCACTGATCAAGATCAACGCCGAAGATAAACCCGCCCTGAGAGCAGAAGGTTTCGTTACCCGCGACCCGCGTGTGGTTGAACGGAAGAAACCGGGTCAGCCGAAAGCGCGTAAGAGATTCCAGTTCAGTAAACGTTAATGTTGTTTGTGAGTATCTTACAAGAGCGGAGCGTTTAGTATCTAAACCGACAGGATTTCTGTTACATGCTGATATGTGGGAGGACTACCTGAGGGTTGATTCAAACAAAGAAAGTAAACGATTTTAAAAACAAAAACATGTCAAGAGTTAATTTTGATCAGTTATTAGAAGCCGGCGTACACTTCGGACACTTAAAAAGAAAGTGGAACCCCGCTATGGCTCCTTATATTTTCATGGAGCGCAATGGTATCCATATCATTGATTTATATAAAACAGTTGCTAAAGTGGATGAAGCAGCCGAAGTACTGAAGAACCTGGCTAAACAGGGCAAGAAAGTGCTGTTCGTCGCTACCAAAAAACAAGCAAAACAAGTTGTCGCCGATAAGGCTGTTTCCGTAGGAATGCCTTACGTTATCGAGCGTTGGCCGGGCGGTATGTTGACCAACTTCCCGACGATCCGCAAAGCCATCAAAAAGATGAACACGATCGATAAGATGACAAAAGACGGTACATTTGATAATCTGTCCAAGAGAGAAAAACTTCAGATCACCCGCCAACGCGCCAAGTTGGAAAAGACATTAGGCTCCATCGTTGACCTGACCCGTCTGCCTTCCGCCCTGTTCGTTGTGGACGTGATGAAGGAACATATCGCTGTTCGTGAAGCGAACCGCCTGGGTATCCCCGTATTCGGTATGGTGGATACCAATTCCGATCCTTCCAACATTGATTTCGTGATCCCCGCCAACGACGACGCTACCAAGTCGGTAGAATTGATCCTGGGCGCCGTATGCGAAGCTATGAACGAAGGGCTGCAGGAACGCAAAGCCGAGAAAATCGACACCGCTGAGGCTGGCGAAGAAGAAGCTCCCCGCAGAGAGCGTCGCGCCAAATCAACGGTGAAGAAAGAACGCACCAAAAGAGAAGACGATGAAGCATTGAATGCCAACGTCCTTGGTAAGGCGGGAAAGAATTTGGAATTGGACGAAGAATAATTACGTAATAAAGAAAGGATATATACTATGGCTGTAACAATGGCTGATATCTCCCACCTGCGCAAAATGAGCGGAGCCGGGATGATGGATTGCAAGAAAGCATTGGAAGAATCAGATGGTGATTATGAAAAAGCAATGGAGATCATTCGGAAGAAAGGTCAGGCTGTTGCCGCAAAACGTTCAGACCGCGACGCGTCTGAAGGTTGCGTGCTGGCTGCCGAGAACGGTGACTTCGCTGCAGTAGTAGCCCTGAAGTGCGAAACGGATTTCGTTGCCAAGAACGGCGAGTTTGTTGCCCTCACGCAGCAGATCCTCGACGTGGCGATGGCCTCCAAACCGGCTTCCCTCGAAGCGTTGCTGGCTGCCCCGTTGGCAGACGGACGCGCGATCCAGGAACACATCACCGACCGTATCGGTGTGACCGGCGAAAAGATGGAACTGGGCTTCTATGATTTTGTGAACGGCGCTTCCGCCATCTCTTACATCCACCCGGGAAACAAGCTGGCTACCATCGTTGCCTTCAGTCAGGTGCTGGATCGCCAGGTAGGCCGCGACGTGGCCATGCAGGTAGCGGCTATGAATCCCGTAGCTGTCCGTCCGGATGAAGTATCGCAGAAGGTTATCGACCAGGAAATGGAAATCGCCCGCGATAAAGCCCGTCAGGCCGGAAAAGCAGAAAACCTGCTCGACAAGATCGCTGAAGGCGCTCTCCAGAAGTTCTACAAAGAAAACACACTGTTGCAACAGGAGTTTGTGAAAGACAACAAGCTGACGATTGATCAGTACCTGAAACAGCAGAACAAGGAGCTGACCGTGGTAGCGTTCAAACGCATCACACTGAATGTGGACTAATAAAAGCGTGTTCATAATAAGGAAAAGCCGTCGGAAGTATCCGGCGGCTTTTTTTATACCTGAGTATGACTGCGTTGGGCGTATATGGCTTTCATTAGCGATTGTATCGGCATAAAAAAACCGGATGAAGCATGTTTCATCCGGTTTTTATTGTGTGATGTTCGTTGTTATTTCAATGCAGCTAATGCCTTTTTAATGCGGGCAACAGCTTCTACCAGGTTCTCATCCGATGTGGCATACGAGAAACGCAGGCATTCGGGGGCGCCGAACGCAGTTCCGCCAACGGTAGCCACATGGCCTTCTTCGAGGAGGTACATGGCGAGGTCGCCGGCATCGTTGATCTTCCGGTCGCCAAAGCTCTTGCCATAATAGCAGCTCAGGTCGGGGAAGAGGTAGAAAGCGCCCTGCGGCACGTTCAACTTGATTCCCGGGATATCCTGGCAGAGGTTGACTACCAGGTCGCGGCGGCGGAGGAAGGCGGTGCGCATCTCTGCGACACAAGCCTGCGGGCCGTTGAATGCCGCGGTAGAAGCTTTCTGCGCGATGCTGCTGGCTCCAGAAGTGTATTGTCCCTGTAGCTTATTGCATGCCTTGGCGATCCACAGCGGCGCGGCGATGAATCCAATGCGCCATCCGGTCATCGCATACGCTTTGGATACACCGTTGATTACTACCACGCGGTCTTTGATCTCCGGGAACTGGGCGATGCTCTGGTGGGCGCCGATATAGTTGATGTGTTCGTAGATTTCGTCGGCGAGGATGATCACATTCGGGTGCTTCACCAATACATCTGCCAGCCCTTTCAGTTCTTCCTGCGAATAAACGCTGCCGGTAGGGTTGGACGGCGAGCAGAGGATGAGGGCTTTTGTTTTCGGCGTGATGGCGGCTTCCAATTGTGCCGGTGTGATCTTGAAATCCTGGTCGAGCCCGGCCGAGATGATCACGTTGGTTCCTTCCGCCAGTTTCACCATCTCCACGTAGCTTACCCAGTAGGGGGCAGGCACGATTACTTCGTCGCCCGGCCCAACGATGGTCAGCAATGCATTGCATACCGACTGCTTGGCTCCGCCGGAAACGATGATCTGGTCGGCGGTATATTCCAGGTTGTTCTCGCGTTTCAGTTTGTCCACAATGGCTTTACGCAGATCCATGTATCCGGGAACGGGCGAATAGAACGAGAAATTATCGTCTATGGCTTTTTTCGCGGCTTCTTTAATATGGTCGGGTGTGAAGAAATCGGGTTCTCCCACGCTTAAATTGATGACGTCGATACCTTGTGCCTTTAGTTCGGCGCTTTTTTGCGACATGGCCAACGTTTCCGAAGGCGACAAACTGGCTAAACGAGCTGAAACCTGTGTCATAGTGTTCTTTATGTATGTTTTATTACTGAATATGCGACAAAAGTAGTGATTATAGACTACACGGCAAACAATTTGATCATTATTTAATGTTGTGCAGGATATGCCCCATCCGCTCCTTTTTCGTCTTCATATAGAAGGCGTTATGGGGGTTGGGTGATACTTCGATGGGGATATTTTCTTCTACCGTGAGGCCGTATGCTTCCAGGCCGACACGTTTGACGGGGTTATTAGTCAGCAGCCGCATCTTGGTGACGCCGATATGGCGGAGGATCTGTGCACCTACGCCATAATCCCGTTCGTCGGCTTTGTGGCCGAGGTGGAGGTTGGCATCCACCGTGTCGAGCCCGGTTTCCTGGAGTTTGTAGGCTTTCATCTTCTCCATCAGTCCGATGCCACGTCCTTCCTGGTTGAGATAGACGATCACGCCCTTGCCTTCTTCTTCGATCATGCGCATGGCTTCATGCAGCTGTTCGCCGCATTCGCACCGCATGGAACCGAAGATATCGCCGGTAGCACAAGAAGAATGTACGCGCACGAGCACCGGCTCGTCTTTTTTCAGTTCACCCTTGATGAGGGCGATATGTTCCAGCCCGTTGCTTTTCTGTTGGAAAGCGATCAGGCGGAAATGGCCATAGGCTGTAGGCATATCCACTTCCTCGCCTTTGTCCACCGATGATTCCGTACGCAGGCGGTATGCGATCAGGTCGCGGATGCTGATGATCTTGATGCCGAAACGGGCGGATACTTTCATCAGATCAGGCAGGCGCGCCATGGTGCCGTCTTCGTTGATGATCTCGATCAGCGCGCCAGCGGGATAAAGGCCGGCGAGACGCGCCAGATCGACGGTCGCCTCCGTATGTCCGGCGCGACGGAGCACACCACGCGAACGGGCACGGAGCGGGTTCAGGTGTCCGGGGCGACCCAGGTCGGACGGTTGTGTAGCGGGATCGGCCAATGCCCGGATGGTTTCCGACCGGTCGAACATGGATACGCCGGTGGTACATCCGCCGCCCAGTTTATCGACGGTCACGGTGAACGGTGTCTCCAGCAACGAGGTGTTGTTGGACACCTGCATCTCGAGGTCGAGTTCACGGCAGCGTTCTTCGGTGATCGGTGCACACAGCACGCCCCGTCCTTCCTTCATCATGAAGTTGACCTTTTCGGGGGTGATTTTCTCGGCGGCAACGATAAAGTCGCCTTCGTTTTCTCTGTCTTCGTCGTCCACCACGATCAGGAATTTCCCTTCCCGGAAATCTTCGAGCGCTTCTTCGATCGTATGTAATTTGATGTCACTCATACTTTATGTGTTGTTGTTATAGTTCTTGAATCAATGCCTGAAGCTCATCGCTTGTCCGTTTGACGGTACGGATATCGCTCCGCAGCAGTTTACGTTGATAGACCGCCAGCAGGTAAACAGGGATACCCAAGGGGAAAAACAGGGCGATGAGTGTGCCTGTTTTCGGTGTTATCTTGCCACTCAGTTGGTTGTATCCGCCCAGGATCGGGTAGTCCATCAGCTTGTTCAGTATCAGGATACGGTCTGAATTGGCGAGTTCTTCGGTGATCGCTTCCGTCTCATCCGCCAATGTCTCGGCTGCCGGGTCTTTTCCTCCCTGTTTCCAGTAGTTGAAATAGCTGATCCACCGGCGGTGGGTGGTGAGGTAGGCATCGCAGTCGCGCGCCAACTGGTTCAGGCGGGGCAGTAATTCCGTGTAGTCGGGATTGAAAATGATCACTTCTTTCTTTTCCACCTTGCGGCCGGATCGTTTGCCGAACAGGTTTTTGATCGCATTCAGGTAGGTGTCGGCATTCAGGATCACCGAGTCGTTGACCGCTTTGTAGGTGAGGAATAATCCCAGGGGGGTAAGCACGGCTGAACTGAACCACATCCCTTCCCAGGCGGGCCATACGCCATCGCGTGCCATCTTGAATCCGATATTGTTAATGATATAGTAGAAGATGAACAGGATCACGGAGATGACTACCGGCATCCCCAATCCTCCTTTGCGGATAATCGCGCCCAACGGAGCGCCGATAAAGAAAAACACCAGGCAGGCGAAACAAAGCGTGAATTTGGTATGCCACTCGGTTTCGTGTCGTCTTAGAGTCGTAGATTCCTGGCCTAAGCTGGATGCCCGGAAGTAGTTTTCCGATTTGATATTTTCGGCCGCATTCTTGGCTCGGGTAAGCAAAGCAGCTTTGGATCCCGGTGTCTCGGCCTGGTACAAGCTGTCGTAATTCAGTGTGAGGGTGGGCTGGGTGGCGGCACGCGGCCTTTCTTCGTTGGCTGCGGGCGTGCTCTTGGTGTCTTTCAGCGTTTTCCGGTAGGAATAGTCATACGTGTTACGGGCGTTGAGGGTCATCACGCTGTCCAGGCGAACCGACAGGGAGTCGATGGCATGTTGAAGGGTGCTGAGGTTTTTCCCCAGGAACTGGTTCTGCATGAATGATTCGTCGGTCCGTTCGAAGTTTGCGTCGTGATCCATGAGGATATCCCGCTTGTCGAATGTTTCACGCATGTAGGGTACGGGCGCCGTGTTCTGTATGGATGCCGACTGCGGTTTCAGGTTCCGGAAGGATTCGCCGTTGTACAGGGTCAGGACCAGGAATAACTTATTGGCCGATGTTTTCAATCGTCCCGAATCGGCTACCAGGATATGGGCGTTGTTGAATCCTTCGTTGTAGTCGTATATCATCACGCCTTTCAACAGGCCGGTTTGGGGATCTTTCTCCTGCACGTAGAGGTTGTATCCTTGGATGTCGTTACAGAATACTTTTTCGGGGATCGACAGCTCCGGCGATTTGATGCGCATGGAATAAAGCAACGTATAAAGCTTTACCTGCGCCACGGGCATCACGTTGTTCTGGAAAAAGAAAGCGCCTACGCTCACAAAACCCAGGGTGACGATCAGCGGGCGCATGATGCGTATCAGGGATACCCCTGCCGATTTCATGGCCAACAGCTCCAGTTGTTCGCCGAGGTTGCCGAATGTCATCAATGAAGCCAGCAGGATGGCCAGGGGAAGCGCCATCGGCACCAGGGTAAGGGCGGCATATAACAACATTTCGGACAAGACGTCAACGCCCAGCCCCTTGCCTACCAGGTCATCTATGTACCGCCAGATGAATTGCATCAATACGATGAACAGACAGATGCCGAACGTCATCAGGAACAACGGCAGGAACGTCTGTAGCATGTATGTGTATAATCGATTGATCCGTAGCATTACCTTATCCGATTGCGGAGGCAAAAGTAATGGAAAAAAACGACATGATCCGTACGTTTTGTGTGAAACAACTTAAATGCCCAGTGTGCGTTTCAGTTCAATGATCTGTGTGTCCCACAGGTCGATGGCGTCGTGTTTCTCCCCCGGCTCGGCAAAATCGGTAACCTCCAGGGCGATAGAGCCTGTCAATTCGATCGTGTGGATTGCAAATTCAAAGTAGGTGTTGTCTTCTGATTCAAGCCAATGGTAACGGATGGATGCTTCCGGTTTCAGTGAAATAATTTCGGCTTTTTCTTTAGACTTGTTCCAGATGAATGTGTAGGTGTTGTTATCAATAAGGACATCGTCGGCAAACCACGACGACAGACCGGGTGGAGTCGTCAGATGATTCCACAGGCTGCGCCGGGACACTTTGTCGAACACATATTCGATATGAAATTTCTCCTTTTTCATGCCAGTTTGTTTTATAATGCGCACAATATAAACAGAATAATTGACATTATCTAACGATTTAGGCAAAATTATCTGACAATCGGATCGGGAGTGACGTGCTACCAATAACCGGCTATCGCCTTCTCTTTCAGCAATCAGTTCTCAGGAATCCACCTGGTCCTGCCTTTTCCCCGGCAAGCACCAGGTAAATCTATCGTCAACACCAGGAAGAATTATCATTTTTTTTCACAAATTGTTGCACAATATAAAAAATACATCTACTTTTGCACCGCATTCGAAAGCACGATGGCGAGATAGCTCAGCTGGTTAGAGCGCATGATTCATAATCATGAGGTCCCCGGTTCAATCCCGGGTCTCGCTACAGGAAGTTGGCAGTTACAGTTTCAAATTGTAGCTGCTTTTTTATTTGCCATGTAAATTTGCCATTCAACTCATCCTTTAATGTTCAACCGTTATTGAACATAAATGCTCATCCCAAATCCCTCTGGATTCATCTCTGCAAAAGTAGTAATCTCAAGGATCAATGTCAACACCCAGTGGCGCGGTTTCCTTTTCTTCCTACACGGAGTTTATTTTTGCAAAACATCTGCCACGGTGTCACGCGTAAGGTTCTATCATATTGTTCATGAATAAGTTAGATGTGTGGCAGATACCCGTGGCAGATCCGTTTTTTCGCCTTTTTGCTGCCACATCTGCCACGCGATGCACCCTTGACACCTCTTGTCTATAAAAGTTTTTGTCCTGATGGGACAAAAGTTTCATAAGGATGGAACAAACAGTTTCATAAGGATGGAACAAACAGTTTCTAAGGCTGGAACAAACAGTTCCAATAAGTGAAACAAACAGTTCCAATAGGTGAGCCTTTTTGTTTCATTAGGTGGAAACCCGGAGCGTCGCCGCGTCGCGTACGTTCAATTGTTTTGATACATTCCCTTTTTATTGAGTGTGAGGTATTCCGACGGGGATTGTCCGGTTTCCTGCCGGAAGGTACGGGTGAAGGATTTACGGTCGTAAAAGCCGCAATCAATGGCAATCTGTTCGATTGAAGCGGCGGTGCCGGGATGGTCGGTCAGTGTCCGCGTGGCTTCCTGGACGCGTAATGTTGTGAGGAAGAGGGCGAAACTTTGTTGTTGGATGCGGTTGACGGCTTTGACGATCATCTGTGGAGTTATTCCCATCAGGGAAGCCAACATTTCTGTGTTCAGTGCCGGATCGCGGAATAATTGATTAGAGATGACGGCCTCGTTTATGCTGTCCATGACCATGATATCTTCCGTTTCAGGATCCATATCGGGGATGTACAGGGTATCGAAAGGCCCTTTGAGGAGTAGGTTACGGCTTGCACAGATACGCTTCTTCTGATAAACGCAAAAACCAAAAAAACCAACAGCCACAAGAAGGATAATGACGGATAAGGCCACCAGGGCCGAATGAATAAGTTGCCTTCTCTCCGTTTGTTGAGCCTCGACGGCGTTTTCCAAAGTTTGTTCTGCCCGCAGGATATACAGGGTATTGCAGGTGTCTTCCTTCTTTTTGACTTCCCGGGCGATGGAATCGGTATAGGCATCGGCACGGGCGGTATTGCCGGTCGTTGTATAATATGCTTTCATCAAGGAGTAGAGCAGCTGGTTTTTTGATTCGCACTGGTACGTTTGGATGTAATGGCGGGAGCTGTCGGCCATTTGGAGTGCTTTGTCCGGATAACCGTTGCCCAACCATGCGTTGCCCAGTCCGGTGTAAATCTGGGAGACAAACGCATAATCGCCTTCCTGTATGGATGTTTTCAATGCCTCATTCAAGAGGGTGATGGCTTGGGCATATAACCGGCGATCCAGGTAAACGGTCGCGATATGGGTGGCGGCTATCGCGTCATACATCGGACGGCCTTGAACCTGGTCGTTATTTTCTAAGATGGCTTTCGCATAATGGAAAACGGAATCGGGCTGATCTACCGTAGCGTAGTAATTGGCCAGGGCGTTTAATGCCTGTAGGTTCGTTTTATCGTAAAAAAACGGGGTGTGGGACGACAATGCTTTCTGTAAAAAGGGGAGTGCTTTGTCGTATTCGCGAAAATGATAATAGGCATTTCCCACCATATAATAAATGTATCGGGCATGCGACGACTTCATTTCATCCTCCGGTATTTTGTCTATGCAGGATAGGGCCAGGTTGAAAAACAAGGCGTAATCCGGTTTTTCGGCAAACCAGAGTGTTTCCAGAACGAATGAAAATCCCTGAATTTGCCGGTGGAAATCTTTCCGTTTGGCGGCTTCGTCGAGTAATGGCTGCATGCTTTCGACTACTTTTTCGGCCGACATGCCGGGGTCGCGGATCAGGTAGTTGGTTCTCCAGAAAGCGGCCTCATGTTCCAGTTGTTTGTTCTTCGTGTGGACGGCCATCTCCCGCATTTTATCAAATTGATATAATGCCTGCGCCTTGGGCAGGCGTAAGATAATGTCGAAAAAGAAATAATAGGTTTCATCCGTCATCTGTTCGCTGTCCAGGGTTGCCAAACGCCGGAAGTAGGTGTCAAAATGAAACGGGAGGTATGTATTGCCGGTTTCCATATAAACCGAATCCGTATAGTAATCCGTTATTGCGGGAGGATACAGCATGGGATTGTTGTAGTCACGGAGGGTGATAGCATCAGAAGCCTGCGTGTTATTCCGGACAGCAGGCAACAGGCATAATAGGCATAATACGGCAATCCCGCGGATATTCATAAGTGGTACTCTCTAAGTAGTCTGTTCAAACGGTAAAAAAAAGAAACATTCCGGAGGCTAAACGCCTGATCGTTTGCCGGGGCTTATTGTACGAATCGGTCGGTAACCAGAAGCACTTCATCGGGCATTTGCCAGTTAGTCTTCTTTTCGTTGACAAAGTCCTTAATGGCCTGTTCTTCCGTTTGGGGGAACAGTTTGAGGAACGATTTCAGGTCGTTGAATTTTTTCAGTTTCTTTCCATCCTTGATATAGTAGCTGTTATCCGCTTTGATATCATTCACGGACACGTCTTTCATTTTTTCGAATTTTAAGGCTGTAAACTGATCTACGCTGAAGCCGTGGGATACAGTGCCTAAAGCCCCTTCCTTGCCTTTGATAAATACATAGCTTTTCCAGTCGATGAAGAGGGAGCTGTGGGCGCCTTGTCTCACTTCAAGGAAGGACTTATTGTGCGGAATAAATTTGCGACCGGCGATGATGAGCGTGGCGATGGAGCCGTTGTCCAGTTTCATCAGATCTTCTCCATCGAAAAAGTACATTTCCCGGGTGGCCAGGTTGTAATTAAAACGGGCGGAGCTTACAGTCTGATCCTTCATCATGGCTGTTCCAATGGTGAAATCGTCAAATAAAAAGGCTTTTTGTTGGGCGGAGCATACAAAAAGCGAAAGCAAAAAGGTACAGCATAACAGGTAAAAGCGGCTTTTCATATCATGTGAGTTTTCTTGTGAGCAATGAAGCAAATATACATGAATTATTTCTTTTTGCTGAAAAAGATGCCGTTTATTTTGTTACATAGGCGATTATTTGTATATTTGCGGTCGATTGAGAGGTTGAGGAAGGGGGCGGGAAGTCCCCTTCTTTTATTTATACTACAAGAATGATCGAAAAAAATACGATAGGCGAATGGGTGGAAGAGCGGCTGGCGACTTCCGGGCTGTACCTGGTGGATGTGGAAATCAAACCGGGCAATCTGATTGTTGTGGAGATCGATAGTGACGAGGCGATCGGGATAGACGATTGTGTGGCGTTAAGCCGTTACCTTGAATCCCGCCTGGACAGAGAGACGGAAGACTTTGAGTTGGAAGTGGGTTCTGCCGGTATTACTTCCCCGTTTAAAGTGCTTCGCCAATATACGAAGAATGTAGGCAATGAGGTGGAAATCCTGCTGAAAAAAGGGGTAAAGCTTACCGGTGTGCTGAAATCGGCGGATGCAACCGGCGTTGTTGTGACGGTTGAGAAACAGGTGAAGCCCGAAGGATCCAAACGGAAAACCACCGTGCAGGAAGATCAGTCCTACACATACGATGAAATAAAATATACAAAATACGTAATAAGATTCAAGTAAGATTATGGCCAAGAAAGAGGAAACGATTAGTATGATTGATACCCTTGCGGAATTCAAGGAACTAAAGAATATAGACAAGGAAACGATGATCAGCGTGCTGGAAGAGTCTTTCCGTAACGTGATCGCGAAGATGTTTGGTACCGATGAAAATTACGACGTGATCATCAACCCTGAAAAAGGGGATTTTGAGATCTGGCGTAACCGCACCGTGGTGGCTGACGATGAGCTGGAAGACCCTAATCTGCAATTGACGCTGACCAACGCACGTGCCATCGACCCCGACTGCGAGGTGGGGGAAGAGGTGACGGATGAAGTCCATTTTGCGAAGTTCGGCCGTCGCGCTATCCTGAATCTGCGTCAGACGCTGGCATCGAAGATCCTCGAATTGCAAAAGGACAGCCTCTATGCCAAATATAAAGACCGCATCGGTACGATCATTGCCGCCGATGTGTACCAGGTATGGAAAAAAGAAATCCTGCTGCTGGATGATGAAGGCAACGAACTGCTCCTTCCCAAACAGGAACAGATCCCGTCGGATTTTTACCGCAAAGGGGAAACCGTGCGGGCGATCGTGCAACGGGTGGACAATATCAACAATAACCCGAAGATCATCCTTTCACGTACCGACAAAATGTTCCTGCAACGTTTGTTTGAATTGGAAGTCCCCGAAATCAACGACGGCCTGATCACCATCAAAGCCATTGCCCGTATTCCGGGTGAACGGGCGAAGGTGGCGGTGGAATCGTATGACGACCGCATCGACCCCGTTGGCGCCTGTGTGGGGATGAAAGGGTCACGTATCCATGGCATTGTACGGGAACTGCGCAATGAAAATATCGACGTAATCAACTATACATCCAATATCGCCCTGTTTATCCAGCGCTCGCTGAGCCCGGCCAAGATCTCTTCCATCCGCGTGAATGAAGAAGATCGCAAGGCGGAAGTGTATCTTCGCCCTGAAGAGGTGTCGCTGGCGATCGGTAAGAGCGGGTATAATATCCGCCTGGCCAGCGCCTTGACGGAATTTACGATCGATGTATTCCGTGATATCGACAATACGGATGAAGAAGATATCTACCTGGATGAATTTGCCGATGAAATCGACAGCTGGATTATCGACGCATTGAAAAATATCGGTTGCTATACGGCAAAAAATGTATTGGCGATGGATCGCAATGAGATCATCGAACGCGCCGACCTGGAAGAACAATCGGTGGATAACCTGCTCGCCATTTTATCAGCCGAGTTTGAAGACGGAGAGAATTAATTACAGAAGTACGACAAAGTAAGATATGCCTATAAAATTAATACAAGTACAACGAAAATTGAATGTGGGGATCAACACGGCTGTTGAGTTCCTGCACAAAAAAGGTCATGCGGTTGAGGAGAACCCCAACACGCGGATCAGTGACGAACAGTATGCTTTGCTCGTAAAAGAATTCGGAAAAGATTTGCCGGAAGAAGAGCGTTCGATGTTCACGTCGCGGGTGCCGCAAAAAGAAGTGACCCCTCCCCGGAAGGAAGAACGGACCGAAGAGATTAAGA
This sequence comes from Tannerellaceae bacterium, assembly GCA_031555735.1. Taxonomy (GTDB): domain Bacteria; phylum Bacteroidota; class Bacteroidia; order Bacteroidales; family Tannerellaceae; genus JAJDIA01. Next base: position 42,720 of record JAVBUE010000021.1, on the reverse strand, counting down.
CAGAGGTCCCGCAGGAATATATGCCCAGGATTGTGACCAAAGGACGGATCGATCTGGACAGACCTCAGAAAAAACATCCCGAATCACAGGAATCCCCGGTGGTACAAGCCCGTCAGGAAACTCTGAAGCCCGTTGCCCGTCAGGAAACTCCCGAGGTGAAAGAAACGAAGCCCGAAGAGAAACCACAACCCCCGCAACCCCCGCAACCGGCGGTCGTTGTGCCGGAACCGCAGGCGGAAGTAAAACCGGAGGTGGTTGTGAAGGAGGAAATCCGGCAACCGATCATTCGTCCGGCAGAACCGGAAGTTAAAAAAGTTACTCCTGAAAGTACATACAAGAAAGAAGAACCGGAAGTGAAAGAGAACGTTTCTGAGAAGACGGTAAAGGCGCCGGAGAATGAAACTCCGGACAATACTCCTTTCCGTTTGAATACTCCCAAGTTTGAGACTAATATTAAAGTGACAGGCCGGATCGACCTGAATACATTGAACCAGTCCACTCGCCCGAAGAAAAAATCGAAGGAAGAGAAACGGAAAGAACGGGATGAACGGGCGCCGAAGTTCGGAGCCAAACCCGGAACACCTTCTAACGGGCCGTTCAAAGGGGGGAACCAAGCGGGTACCGCCCCCAAGCCGGAAGCAACTGCCGGCAGCGCGGAAGGCGATGCCAAGAAGAAACGCAACCGCATCAAAAAAGACCGGGTGGATATCAATAATACGCCCGGCACGAACTTTAGCGGACGTCCGCGGGAAGAGTTCCGCAAACCGCCCCGCTTAAAGAAACCGGTAAAGGCGGAAGTAAGTGAGGAGGATGTTCAGAAACAGATCAAGGAAACACTTGCCCGCCTGACTAACAAAGGGAATAAAGGCAAGGGAGCCAAATACCGCCGGGATAAACGGGATGCGGCTGTCCGCCGTGAGTACGAGTTGCATGCACAGGAGGAAGAGGAAAGCAAGATCCTCAAACTGACGGAATTCGTGACGGCAAACGACCTGGCCAATATGATGAATGTACCTGTTACCAAAGTCATCGGTACGTGCATGAGTATTGGTATCATGGTGTCGATCAACCAACGGTTGGATGCGGAAACCATTAATATCGTGGCTGATGAGTTCGGCTTTAAGACGGAATATGTAAGCGCCGAAGTGGTGGAAGCCATCAAAGGTGATGAGGATGATAATGAAGAAGACTGGCTCCCGCGTCCGCCGATCGTAACGGTGATGGGACACGTTGACCATGGTAAAACATCCTTGCTGGATAATATCCGGAATGCCAATGTGATTGCCGGTGAGGCCGGAGGTATCACGCAGCATATCGGCGCCTATAATGTGAAGCTGGCAAGCGGCCGGCGGATCACTTTCCTGGATACGCCGGGTCACGAAGCGTTTACCGCCATGCGTGCCCGTGGGGCCAAGATCACCGACATCGCTATCATTATTGTAGCTGCCGATGATAACGTGATGCCGCAGACCATAGAAGCGATCAATCATGCCGCTGCCGCGAATGTACCGATGGTATTCGCCATCAACAAGATCGATAAACCGCATGCCAATCCGGAAAAGATAAAGGAAGAACTGGCCAATATGAATTACCTGGTAGAAGACTGGGGTGGTAAGTATCAGAGCCAGGAAATATCCGCCAAGAAAGGAATCGGTGTGGAGGAATTGCTGGAAAAGGTATTGCTTGAGGCCGACCTGCTCGACCTGAAAGCGAACCCAAGCAGACGCGCCGTCGGATCGGTCATCGAATCATCCCTGGATAAAGGGCGTGGATATGTGGTGACCGCGTTGGTGGAAACCGGCACATTGAAAACGGGTGATATCGTACTTGTGGGTAAATACCACGGACGTATCAAAGCGATGTTTAACGAACGTAACCAACGGGTGGACAAAGCAGGTCCTTCCGAACCGGTGATGATCCTGGGGTTGAACGGCGCCCCGCAGGCTGGTGATACATTCAATGTACTCGAGTCCGAACAGGAAGCCCGTGAAATCGCCAACCGTCGCGAACAGTTGCAACGTGAACAGGGATTGCGTACGATGAAGATGCTTACGCTTGATGATATCGGCCGCCGCATCGCGGTGGGTAACTTCCAGGAACTGAATGTGATCGTGAAGGGTGACGTGGATGGTTCCGTGGAAGCCTTGTCAGACTCCCTGATCCGCTTGTCAACGGAAGAAATCCAGGTGAATGTGATCCATAAGGCTGTCGGTCAGATCTCTGAGTCGGATGTGGTATTGGCGGCTGCTTCGAATGCGATCATTATCGGTTTCCAGGTACGTCCGTCACAGGCTGCCCGCCGGAATGCCGAGAAGGAAGGGGTGGAAATCCGTATGTATTCGATCATCTACGATGCCATTGAAGAAGTGAAGAGTGCCATGGAAGGGATGCTCTCGCCCGAGATCAGGGAAGAGATCATGGCTAATGTGGAAGTACAACAGGTATTCAAGATCACAAAAGTGGGTACGATTGCCGGTTGTATCGTGCGTGAAGGAAAGCTCAAACGTTCGAATAAAGTCCGCCTGATCCGTGACGGTATCGTGATCCATGCGGGAGAACTGGAATCGCTGAAACGCTTCAAAGATGATGCGAAGGAAGTGTTCTCCGGTCAGGATTGCGGTCTGAATATCCGTAACTTCAACGATATACAGGTGGGCGACATTATTGAAGCGTACGAGCAGACAGAAATCAAGAAAACATTATAACGTATGAACTGGTTGGACATTACCCTCTTATGTCTGGCAGGAATCGGATTAGGGAAAGGCCTGTTTGATGGAATCATCAAACAGGTTGTTTCGCTTGTTGCCCTGGTGGTAGGGATTGTTTTTTGCGGTATGGCCGCCTCCTGGCTCCGGGATTACCTGATTGGATTGGACTGGTTGCCGGCTGGCGGTGTGTCTATCCTCAGTTATGTGCTTGGCTTTTTGTTGATTGTCGGCGTTGTATTGGCGGCCGGAGAGATTCTGAGCCGGCTGGTTAGCGCCACCCCCCTGAGCGTGATCAACCATGTGGCCGGCGGTGTGTTTGGCGTATTGGTGATGGCGCTTTTCATCAGCCTTTTCTTTAATATGTTGGAGCAGGTTGATAAGGGTTCCGTGCTGATCCATGCAGACACCAAGATGGAATCCCGTTTTTACTATCCTGTCAAGGAGATTGTTCCAACTATCTTTCCCCATAATTTGTTCTCTTTAGGAGAATGACGAGGAGATTTACTATATGCAAGATTCAAATGCAATTATAAATGAAGTAACAGGCTCTGAATATAAGTATGGCTTTGTTACGGATATCGAAACGGAAGTGATTCGTCCGGGGTTGGACGAAGAAACGGTCCGTATGATCTCTGCCCGCAAGAACGAGCCCGACTGGATGCTGGAGTTCCGGCTGAAAGCGCTGCGGCATTGGCAGACGATGGAGATGCCGACCTGGCCCCACCTGACTATTCCACCGATTGATTACCAGAATATCATCTATTACGCTGCCCCGAAGAAAAAGGAAGGGCCGAAGAGCATGGATGAGGTGGATCCGGAATTACTGAAAACATTCGATAAACTGGGCATCCCCTTGCATGAACGCGCCCAACTGGCCGGTATGGCTGTGGATGCCGTCATGGACAGCGTGTCGGTTAAGACTACCTTCAAGGAAGTGTTGGCCGAGAAAGGCATCATTTTCTGTTCGTTCAGCGAAGCGGTACAGCATTATCCGGACCTGGTACAGAAGTACATGGGGAAGGTGGTCGGTTACCGTGATAACTTCTTTGCGGCATTGAACTCGGCGGTATTCTCCGACGGTTCGTTTGTCTATATACCGAAAGGGGTACGTTGCCCGATGGAATTGAGTACGTATTTCCGTATCAATGCCGCCAATACGGGACAGTTTGAACGGACGCTGATCGTGGCGGATGATGATGCCTACGTCAGTTACCTCGAAGGATGTACCGCCCCGATGCGGGATGAGAACCAATTGCATGCCGCCATTGTGGAGATTATCGCGATGGAACGGGCAGAGGTGAAATATTCTACCGTCCAGAACTGGTATCCGGGAGATAAAGACGGGAAAGGCGGTATCTATAACTTCGTCACCAAACGCGGCCATTGCAAAGGCGAAGGCAGCAAGATATCCTGGACACAGGTAGAAACCGGTTCGGCCATTACCTGGAAGTATCCCAGTTGTATCCTGTCGGGCGACAACTCCGTAGGTGAATTCTACTCCGTGGCCGTTACCAATAACCACCAACAGGCCGATACCGGAACCAAGATGGTCCATATCGGGAAGAATACACGAAGCACGATTGTCTCCAAAGGGATATCCGCCGGATACAGCCAGAATAGTTACCGGGGATTGGTGAAAGTGACCGCCAACGCCACCGGTGCCCGTAACCACAGCCAGTGCGACAGCTTGCTGTTAAGTTCTACCTGCGGCGCCCATACCTTCCCCTATGTGGATATCCAGAACGAGACGGCTGTCGTGGAACATGAAGCAACCACGAGTAAGATCAGCGAAGACCAGCTCTTCTACTGCCAGCAACGGGGTATCTCAGTGGAAGAAGCCGTCGGGTTGATCGTCAATGGATATGCCAAAGAGGTGATGAATAAGCTCCCGATGGAGTTTGCCGTAGAAGCACAGAAACTGTTATCCATTTCACTGGAAGGGAGTGTGGGATGAGGTATTGCCGGTTATTCCTTTTGCTGTTCGCAATTGTCTTTCTGTTCTCCGGGAATATAAAGGCGCAGGATGATAATCGGAAATGGGCATTGGAATATACCGGAAGTGTCTGGATGAAGCCGGTACTGACAAGTAATCCGTCCGAACTGTATGGCGGATGGAATGGTGGTAGTTCAAGTGGTTTTACATTGAAAGGTGAGATATTCCTGCCCAATAAATGGCATGTACAAGCCGGATACTTCCGGACAGAGGTTGGTTATGATTATGGCGACCGTACGATGGAAGGTCTGCAGGTCGGGATCAAGAAATACTTCCTGCATCCTGAGTTTGTATTACAGCCCTATTTGTTAGCCGCAGGACAGGTGAACTGGAGTGATTATACGGAATACAGCCAGGGGCGTGGTGAAACATACACGAATGGGGTGTTGAGAAGCAGTTATACAAGGCTGCAACAAACCACCAATCCGCGGATATCTTTCCTGCCTGGAGCCGGGCTTGACCTGTATCTGCTTTCGTCGGTGGCATTTGTGATGGAGTATTCGTTTAATATGGGAATTAACTCGCATACATCAATAGAAGTATCGCCTGATGGGCGTGGTCCGTATGTGGCAAGAGACAAAGGTATGTTCCATAATTTGTCGCTGGGAGTGAAACTGACATTCCCTTTCACTGTGACAAGTGAGGATGGACAATTTTTACTGGGAATGCTATGGGAAGCCTTATTTGGCAGTCTCGAGCGTTCGTATCAGGATAAACAATGGAGATAAACAAGATATGTTAGAGATTAAGAACTTACATGCCGCCATCAACGGCAAAGAGATATTGAAGGGAATCGACCTGACCGTGAAACCGGGCGAAATCCATGCGATCATGGGGCCAAACGGATCGGGCAAAAGCACGCTGAGCAGTGTGTTGGTAGGTAATCCGGCATTTGAAGTGACCGAAGGAACGGTTGCGTTCGATGGCGCCGACCTGTTGGAACTGGCTCCTGAAGACCGCAGCCGGGCAGGTATCTTCCTGAGTTTCCAGTATCCGGTGGAGATCCCGGGCGTGAGCATGGTCAACTTCATGCGTGCCGCTTTGAACGAACATCGCAAATACAAAGGACAGGAACCGTTGTCGGCTACCGATTTCCTGAAACTGATGCGTGAAAAGCGTACCATCGTCGAACTCGACAATAAACTGGCCAGCCGCAGTGTGAACGAAGGGTTCTCCGGCGGTGAAAAAAAACGGAATGAAATCTTCCAGATGGCGATGCTCGAACCTAAACTGGCCATTCTGGATGAAACGGACAGTGGCCTGGATATAGACGCCCTCCGCATCGTCGCTCAAGGCGTGAACCAGTTACGTACACCGCAGAATGCCACGATCGTCATCACCCACTACCAACGTTTGCTGGATTATATCAAACCCGACTTTGTGCACGTCCTTTATAAAGGCCGTATCGTGAAGAGCGCCGGACCCGAACTGGCTCTCGAACTGGAAAAGAAAGGCTATGACTGGCTGAAAGAAGAGGAGGAGTAATGATGAATGATTAACGATTAATGGTTAATGTGGAATACATTACCTGGCGATCGTTGTCACTACCCATAGTCCTACTGCTTAAGGCATTTGATTAATCTTAATCATTAAACATTAATCGTTATAAAAGTGAATTCCGAACAACAATATATCGACCTGTTCGCTCAATACGAAGATATTGTCTGCCGTCACAGCACGCCGGTAATGAATGCCCTGCGTGCGAAAGCATTGGCAGACTTTGAACGGCAGGGTTTCCCGGTTTACAAGAGCGAGCATTATGCCCATACCGATGTAGGGCAGGCTTTTGCCCCTGACTACGGAATCAATATCAACCGGGTGCATATTCCGGTTAATCCCTACGAAGTATTCCGTTGCGATGTGCCCAACCTGAGCACTTCCCTCTATTTTGTGGTGAATGATACGTTCTACGAACGTGTGCAACCTAAAGCGCAACTCCCCGAAGGGGTATATGCCGGCGGGTTGCGTGCATTCACTGAAAAGTATCCCGACATTGCGGCACAGTATTATGCCAAAGCGGCATCTACGGAGCAAGACGGCATCATTGCATTCAATACGATGTTGGCGCAGGATGGGTTTGTGCTCTATGTCCCTAAAAATGTAACCATAGACCGACCGGTCCAGTTGGTAAACATCTTCCGCAGCGATGTGGATACGATGGCCAACCGCCGGGTGCTTGTGATCCTGGAGGCGAATGCGTCGGCCAAGCTGCTGGTATGTGATCACAGCATCGATGATGTGAAGTTCCTTGCTACCCAGGTGGTAGAGATCTTTGCGGCGGAAGGAGCGATGTTCGACTATTACGACCTGGAAGAGAGCAGTGTCTCTACCACCCGTTTCTGTTCCCTGCATGTGAAGCAGGAAGCCTCCTCGAATGTGTTGGTGAACGGCATCACGCTGAACAACGGCCTGAGCCGTAATAACTATTACATCGACCTGAACGGCGAACAGGCAGAGACTTATCTTTGCGGGATGTCTATCCTCGACAACGAGCAACAGGTGGATACCTATACCTATATCACCCATGCCGTTCCGCATTGTACCAGCACGGAACTTTTCAAGAATGTGCTGAAAGACCAGGCGGTGGGTGTATTCAGCGGACGTATCCTCGTGCAGAAGGATGCACAGAAAACGGCGGCTTATCAAACCAACCGTAACCTGTGTATGACACAGAAAGCCCGGATGTACAGCAAACCCCAGTTGGAGATCTATGCCGACGATGTGAAATGTTCGCACGGCATGACTACCGGGCAGTTGGACGAGAACGCCCTCTTCTACATGCAGAGCCGCGGTATCCCGAAAGAAGAAGCCCGTATGCTGCTCAGTGTCGCCTTCGTTAGCGATGTGATCGACCATGTACGCCTCGATGTGTTGAAAGACCGCCTGCATAAGCTGGTGGACAAACGTTTCCGTGGCGAACTGGCCAAATGTGCCGGTTGCGGCGTCTGTAACTGACAAACGACAAACAACCATGCAACTGACGCATGTCGCGCTTTGGACAGCGAACCTTGAACGTCTCCGCGACTTTTATGTCACCTGGTTTGACGGACACAGTAGCGCGAAGTACGAAAATCCGGCGAAAGGATTTGCTTCATACTTCCTTACGTTTGAAGGCGGCGCTTCCCTGGAGATCATGCAGCGGACAGATATTACCGCTCCCATGTCCAACGCCTGCCTGGGTTTGACGCATATCGCCTTCCAGTCCGGCTCGTATGACAAGGTGAACGCGCAGATCGAACGCCTGCGTGCCGCCGGTTGTACCATCGCGGGCGAGCCTCGTTTCACAGGCGACGGCTACTATGAAGGCGTGGTACTTGATCCCGATGGGAATGCCATTGAGATCGTAGCCTATCGGGAAACGGCAATCGCCCGCGCCCTTTTTCCTCCCTACGACTTATTGCTGTTGGCTGATCCCGAGAGGGAAAAGGTGGATGGCTACCTGCCTGCTTCGGATTGTTTTGTGGCTACGTTGCAGGAAAAGATCGTCGGTGTTATTGTGGTACAAAAGCAGGCGGATGCTACGGCTGAGGTCATGAACCTCGCTGTGGCGGAGTCGTTCCAACGCCGTGGCATAGCCCGCAAACTGTTGCGTTATGTGATTCAGCAGTGGGCGCCGGCACAGTCAGTCCAACGGTTGGAAATCCGTACCGGTACATCTGCCCCCGGCCCGTTCATGTTGTATCAGCAGGAAGGCTTCGACCTGGTGGATGTTGTTTACGACTATTTCCCCGCGCATTACAGCGTACCGATCATCGAGAATGGCGTTCAATGCAGGCATCAGCTTGTGTTGGCATTGCATATTCCGGATCAATAAGCAGATCTACCGTCAACATCCCAATACTCTACTGTCAACATATAGAAGATCTATTGTCTCCGTTAGCAGGATCTGATCTTTTCACAGTTGTGAGGAGATCTTTTCACGGCTGTGGGGCGATCTTTTACCAATTGTGGTGTTTTCTTTTCACAGCCGTGAAAAGAAAACTCCATATCTGTGATATGAACCCCTCAGCGATGTGATAACGGATAGGCAACCGCACGATGGCGCTACTTCTTCCTAAGGTTGACAATAGATCTTCCTTATGATGCCATTAGTTTATAATTGCAATAAAGATTGTATCTTTGCCGTTGGTATATACAATTGGTCATATACAATAAAGACTGAAACAATGTTAGATATACAAGCCATCCGGAACGACTTTCCGATACTGGGGAATTCCGTTTACAATAAACCCCTCATATACCTGGATAATGCGGCTACGACGCAGAAGCCGCGCTGTGTGGTGGAGCGGATCGAAAGTGGGTATTACAATGTGAATGCCAACGTTCACCGCGGTGTCCATTTCCTGAGCCAGGCGGCTACCGAGGCGCATGAGAACGCCCGGAAGCGGGTGCAGCGGTTCTTGCATGCCCGTTCGTCCAACGAGATTATTTTTACACGGGGAACAACGGAATCGATCAACCTCGTCGCTTCCAGCTTTGCGGATGCTTTCCTGAAGGAAGGGGATGAAGTGGTCGTCACCGTCATGGAGCACCATTCCAACATCGTGCCCTGGCAGTTGCAGGAAACCAAAAAAGGGATTGTCCTGAAGGTCGTTCCCATGAATGAGCGAGGCGAATTGGAACTGGATGCGTTCCGTCAACTACTGAACGAACGTACCCGTCTGGTGGCATTCACCCATGTGTCGAATGTGTTGGGGACGGTCAATCCGGTAAAGGAACTGGTCGCGGAAGCCCATCTCCGGGATATCCCGGTATTGATCGACGGCGCCCAGGCCGTACCGCATATCCCGGTGGATGTGCAAGACCTGGATGCCGACTTCTACGTCTTCTCCGCCCATAAAATATATGGGCCTACCGGAATGGGTGTACTGTATGGCAAAGAAAAATGGCTCGAACAGTTACCCCCTTATCAGGGTGGCGGAGAGATGATCGCCACGGTATCGTTTGAAAAGACGGTATTCAATGAGCTGCCGTATAAGTTTGAAGCCGGCACGCCCGACTTTATCGGCAGTACCGCCCTTGCCGAAGCATTGGATTATGTGGATCGGCTGGGCATAGAAGAAATAGCGGCATACGAGCACGGGCTGTTGCATTACGCCACCGAGCGCCTTGCCTCCATCGAAGGCATGCGTTTCTTCGGACAGGCGGCGGATAAAAGCAGTGTGATCTCTTTCCTGGTGGGGAATATCCATCCGTATGATATGGGCATGTTGCTGGACCGGCTGGGTATTGCCGTGCGAACCGGCCATCATTGCGCCCAACCGTTGATGCACCGCCTGGGTATCGAGGGCGCGGTGCGTGCCTCTTTCTCCTTTTACAACACCCGGGATGAGGTGGATGCCCTTGTGGCGGGTATCCATCGGGTCAAAGATATGTTCTGATCCTATGCGGAAGGCATTCTACTATATCCGGCAATATCCCTTTTCGTTGTTGATCATATCGACGGTGATCTATCTGTCGTTCTTTCACCCGCCCCAACTGGAGGATATTCCGATGTTCCCGCATTTTGATAAACTGGTTCATTTCTGTATGTATGGCGGAATGGCGGGGATGTTATGGCTGGAGTTCCTGTTGACACACCGCAAGGGATTGTTTTCCTACAAACATGGCTTTGTGGGAGGAACGATATGCCCGATCCTTTTCAGCGGGATGATTGAAATACTGCAAGGAGTAATGACCTCCTACCGGTCGGGCGACTGGTTCGATCTCCTGGCCAATACGCTGGGGGTATCGACGGCAACGGCCATTGCCTGGTGGGTGATACGTCCCTGGGTGCAGAAACGTGCGCGAGCGAAAAAATAAGTATGTGATGCTTTTACCCTGTCTGTTGCCCGATCGCCTGGAGGCCGGCTGTGATGAAGCCGGACGCGGATGCCTGGCCGGCGCTGTCTTTGCCGCGGCGGTGATCCTGCCTCCCGGTTTCTGCCAGGAAGAACTGAACGACAGTAAGCAGTTGAGTGAGAAGAAACGGTACGCCCTTCGTCCGCTGATCGAGCAGGAAGCGTTAGCCTGGGCTGTCGGTGTGGTTACGCCCGAAGAGATCGACCGTATCAATATCCTGAATGCCTCTTTCCTGGCCATGCACCGGGCGATCGATCAATTGCGGATGAAACCGGAACATCTGCTGATCGACGGTAACCGGTTTACTCCCTATCCTTCCATCCCCCATACGACAGTGGTCAAAGGCGACGGGAAATATCTTTCCATCGCAGCCGCTTCCGTGCTGGCAAAGACTTATCGGGATGATTATATGGATGCGTTGGCGGTTCAGTATCCCGGCTACGACTGGGCGGGGAATAAAGGCTATCCCACACGCGCCCACCGCGAAGCGATCCGCCGCCTGGGTATCACGCCTTACCATCGCAAGACGTTTACCCTGCTGCCGGAGCAACTGACGCTCGATTTCTAATTCCCTTTCGCCTGGAAGGCCAGGGCATACATCCGCATTTGTTTGACCATAGACAACAGCCCGTTGGAGCGGGTGGGGGAGAGGTGCGCCCGCAGGCCGGTCTGCTCGATGAAGTAGAGATCGGCTTCCAGTATCTCCTGTGGGGTATGGCCGGAGAGGATCCGGATCAGCATCGACACAATTCCTTTGACGATCACAGCATCGCTTTCACCGCTGAAGTGAATCTTTCCCTCCTCATAATCAGCTTGCAGCCATACACGGCTCTGGCATCCTTCGATCAGGTTGCTCTCGTTCTTATACTTCTCCTCTAAAGGAGGTAGCGCGTTACCCAGTTCGATCAGCAGGGAGTAGCGGTCCATCCAGTCTTCGAACGCGGTAAATTCTTCAATGAACTGATCCTGGGTTTCGTTGATTGTCATGGGAGTGTTTGTTATTGGTAGATTACTTCCAGTACGGTTTGTCCTACTGCTTTCAGGGTTTCCCGGTCGATATTGGCCATCGTGTCATTCACGGTATGCCAGTAAGAGGCAAAACTGTGATGGTTATCCGGATCCAGGTTGATGATATCGATGCAGGGGATACCCCGTCCCTGGATCACATACAGATGATCATCTATGATCCCCCCCCCACTTTCCGCATTGATAAAAAACTTTCCATAGCCGAGATCGCGGGCTTTGCTCCACACTTTCTCTACAATAGGTGCGGCGTATTGTACCGAATACCCTTCCTTAAAGAACGTCGCTCCCTTGGCTCCGACCATATCCAACAGGATGCCATAGTCGGCTTTATAATTACGTACGTGCGGGTTCTTAGCCCAGAACTGTGTGCCCAGGCACCACCAGTCGCCGGGTCGGCTTTTGTCGAAAGCCGGTTCGCCATAATCTTCCGCATCAAAGAAGATGATATCGATACCGATACCCGGCGCTTTTTGTCCGATCAGACGGGCTATTTCAAGCAGTACGCCAACGCCGCTTCCTCCATCGTCGGCCCCGTCGATCGGTGTATGGTGGTTGGCTTTGTCGGGATCATGGTCGGCAAACGGGCGTGAATCCCAGTGCGCGAACAGCAGGACACGTTTTTTATTATCCGGATCATAGGATCCAATGATATTACGGGCATTCAGTTTAGTCCCGTCGTAAGCTGTGAGGATACAGTCCTGCACGAAAAGGCGGGCGCCGAAACGTGTCAGTTCGCTGACGAGATAATCACCACAGGCTTTATGCGCGACCGTATTCGGTACACGCGGGCCGAAGCTGACCTGCCGGGCTATCTGGGCGTAGGCGCTGTCGGCATTGAACTCCGGAGCTGCGGTCGTGACCGGTTTTACGATGGCATTGGCAGCAGAACCTTCGCTTGCCCCTTTTTGTCCACACGACATGAATGACAGGCTTAATGCAAGGATGAATAGATGTTTCATACTACTAAAACAGTTTTTTAATGCGTTTTGTCAGCAGCCTGCACGGCGGCCATTACACGGATCAGATTCCCTCCCCATATTTTCCGGAGGTCTTCTTCCCCATAGCCTTCTTTCAGCAGGCGGACGGTGATGTTGATCAGTTCGTTTGCCGCGCGGCAACCGATTACTTCCCCGTCGCCATCGAAATCGGAGCCGATCCCCACATGGTCGATGCCTGCCAGCCGGACGATGTGGTTGATATGTTTGACTACTCCTTCCAGGGAGGCCTTGTCCGGGTTGGGATTGATAAACCCTTTGTACAGGCATACCTGTACCACTCCACCTTGTTTGGCCAGCGCAACGATCTGATCATCGGTCAGGTTGCGCGGATGATTACACAAGGCGCGAGCGGACGAATGGGAGGCGATCACCGGATAACGGCTGGTTTTCAGTACATCATAGAACGTGCTTTCCGCCGCATGCGACACGTCAATCATCATACCCAGCCGGTTCATTTCCCGGACTACATCCTTCCCGAAAGGACTCAGGCCGTTCCATTCGTTTTGTCCTTTGGTAGAGTCGCATAGATCGTTGTCGCCGTTGTGGCAGAGGGTGATATAGGAAACGCCCATCTGTTTGAACATGGCGAGGTTCCCGATGTCTTTCCCCAGCGCATACCCGTTCTCGATCCCCAGGAAGATGGCTTTCTTGCCTTCGCCTTTTAATAAGACCGGATCGTGTGCGGTATAGGCGATCCCCATCCGGTTGGGATGTAACTTCTCCTGGCGTTTGACTTCCGTCAGGCGTTCCACGGCGTATGCGGTAGCGGCTTTCAGCGACGCGTCGTCACGTTCACCCTGCGGGATATAGGCTACCATGAAGGCGGCGTCGATCCGTCCTTCTTCCATCAGGGGGAGGTTTACCTTGCCTCCTTCTTTCTTTCCCAGGTCGAAGCGGGGGAAGAGCATGGGCGTATCCGTATGTGAATCGAGTGTCAGGATGTTCGCATGGATCTCTTTTGCCTGCCGGAACAGATCGGCGGCAGTTACCTGCAACCGGAAAAGCGCCTGCATGAAAGGATCACCCTGTGGCGCCATTGCTTCGGGATGCCATTGCACGCTGAAGATACTTTTCTCCGGATGCTCCATCGCTTCGTTGATCCCGTCGGGGGCAGTGGCTGTGGCGATAAACCCGGGCGCCACTTCTTTGATCGCCTGGTGGTGGAACGAATTGACCAGCGCCCGTTTATCCTGCCAGATCATCCGGAGCAGCGATTGAACCGGCTCCAGCCGGATCGTATGCGACGCCTGTTCACGCGCCATCGACTGGCTGTGCTTGATACAAGGCTGTACATGTTGCGTCTGGATATCCTGGTAGATGCTCCCGCCGAACGCTACATTGATCAGTTGATGTCCGCGGCAGATACCCATCAGGGGAATCTGGCGGTTGGAAGCCAGCCGGATCAGGAGGAGGTCATACTCGTCGCGAAAAGGATCTACATCCTGTAATTGAGGCACAGGTTCTTCGCCGAGGTAGAGCGGATTGATATCACCTCCTCCGGTCATGATCAGCCCATCCAGGGTGGAGACAATGGCGGTAAGAGCGGCAATATCCGTCATCACCGGGATCAGTACCGGTGTTCCTTCGGCATCGAGTACGGACTGGATATAGGTTTCCGCAAGGCACGAAAGCCCGTCTTTCCGGTTGGCGGAAATGCCGATCAGGGGCGGACGATGCGTGGCGGTAGCCGGTGTATAGTCGTCCGCTTCCCTGTACAGTTGTTCGATGTTCGGACGACGGACTTGCGTATTCATAGCGAGTCGTTTTTAGGCGTCGATATGCGCGTATGTTGCGTTGTCTTCGATAAATTCACGGCGCGGCCCTACCTCTTCGCCCATGAGCATGGAGAAGATGTTGTCGGCATCGATGGCATTATCGATCGTGATCTGCTTGAGCGTACGGTTTTCCGGGTTCATGGTCGTATCCCACAACTGGTGGTCGTTCATTTCTCCCAAACCTTTGTACCGTTGGGTATGGACCAGGTTTTCGTTGCCACCGGCATAGCGGTCGATAAACGACTGGCGCTGCTGGTCGTTCCAGCAGTATTCTTCCGCCTTTCCCCGTTTGCAGAGGTAGAGGGGAGGAGTAGCCAGATACACATATCCGTTGTCTATCAGCGCGCGCATCTTACGGAAGAAGAAGGTGAGGATCAGTGTGGCGATGTGGCTTCCGTCCACGTCGGCATCGGTCATGATGATCACCTTATGATAGCGCAGCTTGTCGAGGTTCAATGCCTTCGGGTCTTCTTCCGTTCCGATGGTCACACCCATGGCGCGGAAAATATTCTGGATTTCTTCGCTTTCGAAGATCTTATGTTCCATCGCTTTCTCCACGTTCAGGATCTTTCCGCGCAGCGGGAGGATGGCCTGGAACATACGGTCGCGTCCCTGCTTGGCCGTACCGCCTGCCGAGTCCCCTTCGACGAGGAAGAGTTCGCAGATGGTGGCGTCTTTCGAGGAACAGTCGGCCAGTTTGCCCGGCAGTCCGCCACCGGAGAGCGGCGACTTGCGTTGTACCAGTTCGCGTGCCTTCCGGGCGGCATGGCGTGCCTGGGCGGCAAGGATCACTTTATCGACGATGATCTTTGCTTCCCGCGGATGTTCTTCGAGGAAATAACCCAGCGCTTCGCCGATCGCCTGGTCCACGGCTCCGGTCACTTCGCTGTTACCCAGTTTCGTCTTTGTCTGTCCTTCGAACTGCGGCTCGGCCACTTTGATGGAGATGACGGCGGTAAGCCCTTCGCGGAAGTCGTCGCCCTGGATCTCCACCTTCGCTTTTTCGAGCAGTTTGGAATCTTCGGCATATTTCTTCAGCGTACGGGTCAATCCGCGGCGGAAACCGGCCAGGTGCGTGCCTCCTTCAATGGTGTTGATATCGTTTACGTAGGAGAAAACACTTTCGTTGTACGATGTATTGTAGGTCATCGCCACTTCCACGGGGATCCCCTGCTTTTCGGTGACGATATGGATCACGTCTTCCACCAGCTTTTCTTTGGAACGGTCGATGAAGCGGACGAATTCTTTCAGCCCTTCTTCCGAGTGGAACAGTTCGGTCTTGCAGGTGCCATCGTCTTTGCGGACGCGTTTGTCGATCAGCGTCAGGTTGATCCCCGCATTGAGGTAGGCTAATTCGCGCAGACGGTTGGCGAGGATGTCGTATTTGTATTCCAGTACGGTGAAGATCGAACCGTCGGGCTTGAAGGTGATCGTCGTCCCGGTATCGGTGGATGTTCCTACCACCTGGATATCGTGCAGGGGTTTGCCTTGCGAGAATTCCTGCATATAGAGTTTCCCGTCGCGGCGTACTTCGGCTTTCAGGTAGGTGGATAATGCGTTTACGCAGGATACCCCCACGCCGTGCAACCCACCGGATACTTTATAGGATCCTTTATCAAATTTACCTCCGGCATGCAGTACGGTCAGTACTACTTCCAGGGCGGATTTGCCTTCTTTCTCGTGATAATCAACCGGGATACCGCGTCCGTCGTCGATTACGGAGATGGAATTGTCTTCATTGATGGTGACAATGACATTATTGCAATAACCGGCTAATGCTTCGTCGATGGAGTTGTCAACTACTTCATACACTAAGTGGTGGAGCCCCTTTTCGCTGATATCGCCGATATACATGGCCGGCCGTTTGCGTACGGCCTCTAATCCTTCCAATACCTGGATACTATCCGCAGAATACTCTCCGTTAGTGTTTCTGATCTCTTCACTCATACGTGATATTTCCTTTATAAATCAATAATTTCTCTGTTTCTGAAAAAGTTAACAAATATACTCACTATTCTTCAGACGGCATTTTTATTGGGTGTAAAAATAACATAAAAACACCGTCGTTACTTCAGGTATTACCGCACGCAGACGGCTCAGGTAACAGAGGCAATTGCAGTCGGCAAAAAAAAGAAGACCGCCTCGGAATCGAAGCGGTCTTCTTTGCGGAAGTAGCCCATAGGGGAATCGAACCCCTCTTTCAAGAATGAAAATCTTGCGTCCTAACCGATAGACGAATGGGCCATTAGGCTTAAAAAGCCGGGCTTGGCAGTCCGGCTTTCCTGATATGGGGAGTTAAACCTCTTGCTTAAGCCAGTTTATTGACGTGCTTGGCCAGTTTGGATTTCAGGTTGCCGGCTTTATTCTTATGAATAACGTTCTTTTTGGCAAGCTTATCCAGCATGGAGCATACTTTCGGATACAATGCTTCGGCTTCCTTTTTGTCTTCAAGGATACGCAGCGCACGCATAGCGTTTCTGGCTGTCTTGGCATAGTATCTGTTATGCAAACGGCGAGCGTTCGTCTGACGGATTCTTTTAAGCGATGACTTGTGATTTGCCATGTCTCTTTTTCTTCTTTTTCTATATTATTAATTGTAGCCCATAGGGGAATCGAACCCCTCTTTCAAGAATGAAAATCTTGCGTCCTAACCGATAGACGAATGGGCCAGCATGTCAATGCGCTCTTTTTTACTCCCTGTAAGGGTGCTTTTTCTGATTGCGTGTGCAAAGATAGATGTTCCTGAGTAACTACCAAAACATTTCAAAAGAAAATTAAACAAAAATCATCGTTTTAACTTCTCTTTAGAACCGATATCCGACAAATGGATTTCCAGCGCTTTGATGGAAATGTTTATCTCCCAGATACATATACAGAGTGAGGCCGCCAGAAACAGGAGCGCGATACCGAATATCCAGACGGCAATCACCTGCCAGGAGATATAGACAAAGAACATGGCAACTACACAAAACAACAGGCTGAGGATGCCCAGTATCTGCATGGCGCGCAGGAGGTAAAGCCGTTTGCTGAGGTTGGCGATCTGGGCGATATTCCGCGGATCGTAGTTTTGCTCGTGTTTTTCCTTCAGGGTGCGGACCACGACGGCATACGACAAAAAACGGTTCGTGTAAGCCAGCATAATCAGCGAGATGGCCGAAAATAAGAGCGAAGGTGTAGTGAGATCAAGCATACCTGTGGAATTTTGTGTAAGTTTGCGTGCAAAGATAGGAATATATGCTGAGTAAAACACGGGGAATCGTACTTCATGCCCTTCCATATAACGATACATATACTATTATACATATGTACACCGAGGTGTACGGGCGGGTGTCGTATATGCTGTCGTTCAACCGGGGGAAGAAGAGTGCCTTGTCCAAATCGCTGTTCATGCCGCTGTCGGTGATCGAGATGGAGGTGGATCACCAGCTCAAACGCGACTTGCAACGGATAAAGGAAGCCCGGTTGTGTTACGCCGTAAACGGGATCTCCTCCCATCCGGTTAAAAACGTAGTGGGATTGTTTGTGGCGGAAGTGCTTTATCGTGTACTCCGGGAAACGCAGGCCGACCCCCGTCTTTTCGACTATCTCAGCCGCTCTGTCCGGTTGCTCGACGGGATGGAGGCGGGGCTTGCTAATTTTCACCTGGTGTTTTTAATGGGACTGACCCACTACCTGGGCATATTTCCCCGGGTGGATACCTGGCGGAACGGGTATTGTTTTGATATGCTGAACGGGGTCTTTGCCGAGTTTCCTCCCTTGCACAGCCATTACCTGAATTATGCGGAAAGCACGGTGTTCGCCAGCCTGCTTCGTATCAGCTATGAGAATATGTCGTTGTATGCTTTCTCCCGGCGGGAACGGGTGGCGGTTATTCACCGTATCCTGGCGTATTACCGGCTTCACCTGCCGGATTTCCCGGAGATCAAATCCCTGGAGGTGCTCCAAAGCCTGTTCGACTGACGCGCGATCTTTCTGTCGTCCGACAATAAAGGATGGTTGTCCGGCAGATAACCGGATGAATACTTGGCGGTTTACGGAAAAGATTATACTTTTGTCCCACCTTTCCAACTTATGGATGCCCTTGTAGTTCAATGGATAGAACGGAAGTTTCCTAAACTTTAGATTCGGGTTCGATTCCCGGCGAGGGTACACCGGCCGTTCGATCATAACTGTTCTCCCCCGAAATGGACACTGTACCATTCCACTCGCACAAAGGGAAACAATCATAGGTAAACGATCTGACAATCATAGGTAGATGGTTGAACTACCATAGGTGGATGATTGCACAATCAATAGGTGGATGTTTTGCGCTTTGTCCTTCCCTGAAATCAGTTTACAGTTTGAAAAACGGAAAAGGATGTCAACATCTACACGCAGATAGAAATGCCGGGTGTCCCATTTCGAAATGGGACAGAATACGAGAGAGTCGGAGCAACTACCACGCAGTGGAAGGAGAGAGGAAGGAAAGTGGAAGGAAAAACACGCCCTCCTTCCACTATCTAACATATTGTAAGCCTGTATGATAAAACCCTTTAGTGGAAGGTGGAAGCAGTTTTCCCCAAACTCCGTGTATAGGGATAAGTGCTTCGTCCATTTTGTGCATCTATTGTTTCAGTTTGAGGGGCGCAGATAGATAAATTACCTAATTATGGGTAGCCTCACAGACTTTAATTAGTGTATCTTTGTTGTATTAGTAGAAAGTAAACAGTTTGTATATGGGACATCACGAGCATACACATCATCATACGCCACAGGTGAGTTCGCTGAATAAGGCGTTTATCATCGGGATCAGCCTGAATATCCTGTTTGTCCTGGCGGAGTTTGGGGCGGGTGTATGGTATGATTCGATGGGATTGCTTTCGGATGCCGGTCATAACCTGAGCGACGTGGCGAGTTTGATGCTGGCGATGCTGGCTTTCCGCCTGGCGAAAGTACAACCCAGCACCAATTATACGTATGGCTATCGGAAGAGTACGGTGTTGGTGTCATTGCTGAATGCGGTGATCTTGTTGGTCGCTGTAGGCATAATCCTGGCCGAGAGTATTGCCAAATTCATGCAGCCGCGTGCGGTCGAAGGCGAGGCGATCGCCTGGGTTGCCGGGATCGGTGTGCTGATAAACGGGATCACTGCCTGGCTGTTCATGAAAGATAAGGAAAAAGACCTCAATGTCAAAGGCGCCTATTTGCATATGATGGCGGATGCCCTGGTGTCGGTTGGAGTAGTCCTTTCGGGTCTTGTGATCATGCATACCGGATGGTATGTGATCGACCCGGTTATCGGGATCGGAGTGGCTTTGGTGATTATCTATTCTACCTGGGGCTTGTTGCGCGACAGCCTGCGTTTGTCGCTCGACGGTGTACCTGCCGGCATGGATATGCAGCAGGTGGAAGCAGTCATCCAGGCTGTTGATGGCGTACGGAATGTCCACCATGTACATGTCTGGGCGATCAGTACGACAGATACAGCCCTCACCGCCCATGTCCTGATCCGTGACGCATCCCGACTGGAAGCGATCAAGCAACAAATCAAGCAGGCTTTGCAGGAAAACGGCATCCGCCATGCAACGCTTGAATTTGAAGTGGCAGAATTGCCGGCAGCCTGTAAAGACCATCCCGGAGAATTATAAGCGTATGGAAAAGAGAGTAAGCCTGGAAGCCCCATTGGGGGCAACGGAAGTATTGCTTCATACCTGTTGCGCTCCCTGCTCGTCGGCTATTATAGAATGCATGCTGGCGAATGCTATCCGGCCGGTTCTCTTCTTTTTCAATCCGAATATCTATCCATTGGCGGAGTATGAGAAACGGAAAGCCGAATGTACGCGCCATGCCCGATCCCTGGGGCTGAGGATTATCGATGGTGATTACGATCATACCGGTTGGCTCGACCAGGTGAAAGGGATGGAGGCGGAACCGGAAAGGGGAAGCCGTTGCCTTTCCTGTTTTACGTTCCGCCTGCGGGAAACGGCGCGCGTAGCCAGTGAGCAGGGATACCCGGTGTTTACTACGACATTGGCCTCTTCCCGCTGGAAGAACCTGGCACAGATACATGCTGCCGGAAGGAACGCCGCATCGGCTTATCCCGGCATTGTCTTTTGGGAACAGAACTGGCGCAAGGGCGGACTGAGTGAACGACGGAATGAGTTGGTGGCTCATCATCAATTCTACAACCAGACCTATTGTGGTTGTGAGTTCGGCATGCGGCGGCATGCAGATACAGAAGAAAAGCCCGTCTTATAAAACAAATCCGCCTGCCACATTGTTATGTAACAGAATGAAAACACTATGGAGCAGAATATCCTTGTCCCCTTTCTCCTTACCCTGTTTGCCGGATTGGCTACCGGCATCGGCAGTTTGATCGCTTTAGTAGCCAGGCACACCAATAAACGTTTTCTATCCTTTTCACTCGGCCTGTCGGCAGGGGTGATGATCTATGTCTCTTTTGTGGAGTTATTCAGCCAGTCGCAGGAAACACTGATCGGCGTACTGGGTTTAAAAGGCGGTATGCTGACGACGGTTACTTTCTTTTTTGCCGGTATGTTGCTGATCGGTATCATCGACCGGTTGGTACCCTCTGTGGAGAACCCCCATGAAGCCCGTTCCATTGAGAGTATGGATGAGCCCTCCGGACATAAAGGGAAGCTGATGCGGATGGGGATTATGACCGCCCTGGCGATCGGTATCCATAACTTCCCGGAAGGGGTGGCTACGTTTACGGCCGCCATACAAAACCCGACATTGGGGATTGCCATTGCGGTGGCGATTGCCATACACAACATCCCGGAAGGCATTGCGGTAGCAGTGCCGGTCTATCATGCGACCGGCAACCGCAAGAAGGCTTTTTACCTCTCTTTCCTTTCCGGATTGGCCGAACCGGTGGGTGCCTTGCTGGCGTATCTGATCCTGATGCCTTTTATGTCGCCCCTTGTCATGGGGTGTGTGTTTGCGGTGGTGGCAGGCATCATGGTCTTTATTTCCCTGGATGAATTGTTGCCCGCCGCCCGTGAATACGGAGAGCACCATATCTCCATCTACGGCCTGATTGCCGGCATGGCGATTATGGCGCTCAGTCTGATCCTGCTTGCCTGACGATCCGTTTATTGTTTCTTCCCCTGGTTGGCGACAGCCTCCATGAGTTTCCTGATCTCGTCGGGATCGCCCAGGAAGTAATCCTTCACCAGCTCCAGTTGGTCGTTGAACTCAAACACATAGGGCACGGCTGTAGGCAGGTTGAGGCTCACGATGTCTTCATCCGCGATATGCTTCAGGTATTTAATGATCCCTCGTAAGCTGTTTCCATGCGCCACCACCAACAAATCGTTGGCTGTATGCAGATGGGGGAAGATCACTTCTTTCCAGTAGGGAAGGATTCGGGCGATGGTATCTTTCAGCGATTCGGTGCGCGGAAGTATATTGTCCGGTACCTGTGCATAACGGGCTTCCTGGCGGGGATTGCGGGGATCTTCCGCTTGCAGGGGGTTTGGGGCAACGTCGTAACTGCGACGCCAGATCAGTACCTGTTCATCGCCGTATTTGGCGGCGGTCTCGCTCTTGTTCAATCCTTGCAGGTCGCCATAATGCTTTTCGTTCAGACGCCAGTCTTTCTCTACCGGGATCCAGTCCTGATCCAGTTTGTCCAATACATTATTCAATGTCTTTACCGCCCGTTTCAGGTAGGAGGTATAGGCTTTATCGAAGGCAAAACCTTCTTTCTTTAATAGTATGCCGGCGCGTGAGGCTTCTTCCAACCCTTTTTCGGTCAGATCCACATCGGTCCAACCAGTGAACCGGTTCTCTTTATTCCAGGTGCTTTCTCCGTGACGGAGCAGAACAATTCTTTTCATAACCTTTTTAAATTGTGTATATAGTATAACACACAAAGGAAGCCTCTTTGTTCACGAAATGAAATACCGTATAGTAGGTATTTTGCAAAAGCCCGGACGGATGCGGATACCTACAAATGCTTCGGCGGATACAGCGCATCCCACCACTCAGGCTGGTCTTTCAGCCACTTTGAGAACCAGGCGTAGATCGTGTTATTCCAACGGATCCGTTTGTCGTAATCCAGAATATGGTGGTTTTCGCCTTCCACCTGTACAAAGGCGGTCGGTTTGCCTAATAGCTTAAGCGCGGTGAACATGCCGATGCTTTCGCTGATAGGGACATTGGTGTCGGCCGCTCCGTGCAGGAACAGGATGGGGGTGTTCACTTTGTCTGCACTGAAGATCGGGCTTTGTCCCACATAGATATCGGGCGCATTCCACGGATAACTGTTGGCTGCGGCCAGTTCATTGTAGGAGTAACCCCAGTATCCTTCTCCCCAGTATCCGGTGATATCACTGATGCCGGCATGCGACATGGCGGCGGCGAAGATGTCTGTCTTTGTTTGCAGGTACATGGTCATGAACCCGCCGTAAGAAGCCCCCATGCAACCTACCTTTTCTTTATTCACAAACGGATGCGCTTCGCAGAACTTTTTGGTTCCTTCGATGATCTCTTCACCCGTTTGCTTCCCCCATGCGTTCACGTGGCGGGCGGAGAACTCCTGGCTGAAACCGGTTGCACCGCTGGGTTGCAGGATATATACCACAAACCCCATGGCGGCATATACATGCGACGGATAGCGGCTTTCCAGTACGCGGGCGGTTGGCGTAACCCCTCCATAGTAGTTGACGATCACCGGATACTTCTTTTCCGGGTCGAAGTGGGGCGGGAGGTAATACCGTCCGTAGATGGTATCGCCGAAAGAAGAAACAAAGTCCCAGTCTTTCACCTCGCCCAATCCGATGCCGTTCAGGATTTCGTTGGACAGATCCACCAGGCATGATTCTTCTTTCTTTTTTGTCAACCCCAGGGCATACAGCCGTTGCGAGCTGGAAGCGCTCATCCCCTGATAGAGCAGGACGGGGGCTGCCGCAGCAAGGGAGATATCGGATACCACGTCTTCGCTGGCAGGCAACTGACGGATGTTTCCTTTCTGCGGGTCGATGGTATAGATACGTACGCAGTCGCGGTCTTTGGCCATCAGGTAGATCTGTTTGTCGAACAAGCTCCATTCGGCGTTATCCACGGAGGGGTTGAATGTCTTGGTCAGGGGTGTCACTTCCCCATCCGACAGGTTGTAGATGAAAAGTTGCCCGTCGCTGGTGCTGGGTGTTTGTCCGGGTTTGACGTTTTTGCCGATTCCATCGAACGATTCACCTGATCCGCTGATCAGTAATTGCTGCCCGTCGGGGGAGAATTGGGCGCGTCCGACAAACCGGGCATCCTTCAGTATCGTGTCTGTCTGCAGGTTGGAAAGATCCATCCGGTAGAGGGAGGTGCGACTGAAAGGGCGTTCGGTCAATACCTGCTTCCGGCTACTGAACAGCAGGTATCTCCCATCGGCGGATATGTCGTTGACGGATGTATTCAGGTAGCCGAATGTCAGCCGTTCGAACAGACCTGTCCGCAAATCGTATCTGTGGATAAAGGAACGATTGCGCCAGCCGGGCTGACGGTCGTCCGGAACCAGTATCTCCTGCACATCCTCCCGTTCCTTCGGCCCTTTTTCCTGGATGGTGAACAGCAGGCAGTCTTCCGTTGGCGAGACCACGAAAGAACCTTCAGGCAGATCCGTAGCCAGCACGGTTTCGGTGGAAGAAGACGGATCGACGACCACCATTTCCCGCCCTTTCATCCCTCCGCGGGTATAATAGGCTTTATTGCTTTGGGGCATCCAGCGCATCCGGGCGGCATCGCCTTCGCGGTTCATCAGCAGCCTTCCGCTGGTACGGTCGATCAGTTGGGTGTATGCCGATTGTTTGCCTCCCGGGAATGTCTCCTGATACGACACCAGTACATAATCACCCTTCGGCGAGATACTGGCCGATTGGATGCGCCTGCCGTCGGTGACATCGCTCAGGATATACGGCCGCTTGTTGTCTTGCGGGCAACTGACCACGGCGTCGCTTTCTGTCCGGAAGATTGCTTTCACCGCAGGTATTTCGTTATTGATACCGAGTAGTTTGATAATTACTTCATACCGGTGAGGCTCCAATGCCAGTTCCAATTGGCCTCCTGCTACGGTTTGCAGGCTGCGGTCCAGGTACACTTCCGCGTTCTCCGCCCCTTCAACCACCAGTTTCCCCTTACAATAGCGGTCGCTTTGCAGGTTGAAGGAGATCAGGTGGATCGCATACGGGTAAGTTGATCCCGGCAGTGTCAGTTCCCCTGCTTCATTGGTTTGCAGGAGTTGGCCGCTATTTGCTACGGCATCAAACGGCAGGGTGGCTTTCAGCAGGTCTTTATCCGCGAATTTTTTGTTGTTCACGTCGGCGCTGTCACCCAGGAAAGGTTTCCTCACTTCAAAGGCTCCGCTGTACCTGAATTGTTTGACGACTACTTCGGCGCTCCACGACGACAGGGAAGTGAAGAGGATGCATACTGCGAACAAATAGTTCTTTTTCATGATATAATAGAATGTAGGATTATGAATCGAGAGGAATGACCTGGTCTTTCGTATAATAACCGCCCACCTTTTTGACGGTGGTGGCAACGGTGTAAGCGTCGTGGCAATAAATGATCACCTGCTTTTCCCGCACGGCTTCTTCCAGCATCCGGCATTTTTCGGCATGGGAAGTGACTGGATAGGTGTCGTAGGCCGATATCCATTCCGGCGAAACGCTGGCGGCCAACGGGATCACATCACCGGCAAATACATAGGTCTGTTCAGCCGTACGGATGTATGGGGCGATTTGTCCCGGTGTATGGCCGTCGAACAACCGGAGGGTGATCGTAGGGCAGAGGGCGGTCTCTTCCGTGATCAACCGCAATACGCCCCGGTGTTGTACCGCTTCCATGGTTTCCGGAAAATAACTGTCGCGTTCCAACGGATTGGGATGGCGGAAGTTCTCCCATTGGCGATGGCTCACCCAGTAGGTGGCATTGGGGAAGCCGACGACCGGTTGCCCGTTACCGGGCGCCGTCTGTGTAGCATTTCCGCAATGATCAAAATGCAGGTGTGTCAATACCACATCCGTCACCTCTTCCGGCTCCACTCCATACCGGCGTAATTCAGACGATAAATCAGCAAGGTTGAAGAAACGGTAATAGGTTAGTCGCTCCATTTGTTTACTTCCGGCGCCTGTGTCTGTCAGGACGATCTTCCCCTCATCGGTAAGTATCAGCAGGCAGCGCATAGCCAGGACGCATCCGTTTTCCCCGTCTGAAGGGTAACGTCTGCTCCACGCTGTTTTGGGGATGGCTCCGAACATGGCTCCTCCGTCCGCATGGAAATAACCGGTGTCTATTGGTATGATTTTCATTAATTGTCCGCGTTCAAAGGTAAAGCTTTTCTATATATGGCGTTAGGTTGTTGGGAAGGTTTTTTCAGTGTTTTGTAGCCTTGGTTACATTATTTTGTCTTACTTTTGCTCCAAATTAGAGACAATGCAGAAAATACATTTGATCTCCGCAACAGAACCTCTAATCGCAGACCTGGCTATTGCAATACGTGAGAAAGATTATGTCGTTAGCGTTTCAGGGCAAGGATTGACTGATGCCGGACAGGCGAAACTACAGTCGGGAGGTTGTGTGTGTTACGGAGAGGGCTGGTATCCGGAGAAATTATCAAGGGATACCTCTGTGGTGGTATTGGGCGCCACTGTGAAACAGGATAATCCGGAGCTGATCCAGGCAAAGAAGCTGGGTCTGCTTATCCAATCCATACCCGAATTTATCTTCCAGCGGTGTAAATCCAAAACAAGGGTGGTGGTTGGAGGCAGCCATGGGAAGAAAAAGATCTTATCCTTGATTATCCATGCGTTGAAGCAACAGAAGCTGGAATTTGATTACGCGTTTTCGAGTGTGATTTCTCCCCTTCCCAACCATGTTTCCATGCGGTATGAGCCGCGAATCGCCCTGATTGAAGCCGACGAGCACATCACCCTGGCTTTGGATAAAAAGTTTCAGTTGGAATTTTATCGTCCCCAGATCGCCGTGCTGACCTCCCTGCACCTGGCGGAGTCGCCCGATCATCTTTCGCCCGAAGAATTTATGGGAACATACGCGACGTTTGCCGGATCCATCGAGCGGGAGGGCAAACTGATCTATTATGAAGCCGATGAACAACTTGAGAAGCTGGCCGCCAACGTGCGTGAAGATATCACCTCGATCCCGTATAACCGCCATGAGGTGGTTGAGAGGGATGGCAACACCTTCCTGAAGACGCGTTATGGCGAATTTCTTATCAACCTGAACGGCGACGACTTTTTCCTGGTCAACCTGAATGCCGCCCGCCTCGTTTGCCGACAGTTAGGCATAAAAGACGCTGATTTCTACCGGGCTGTGTCCGAATATAGCTTATCTTTGCCCGCATGATAATCGCCCAGCAGAAACGGAGAGAGAACATCGCCGGATATTTATTGTACATGTGGCAGGTGGAAGACCTTATCCGGGCTAACCATTTCGATATGGACGCTATCCGGCGTACGGTGGTGGACCGGTACGAACAGCCTGCCGATGTCCGTTCGGCCATCCTGCGTTGGTATGAAGAACTGGCTGAAATGATGCGCAGCGAAGGAGTCATGGAACATGGGCACATCCAGTTGAATAAGAATGTGCTCATCTCCCTCACCGACCTGCACCTCCGGCTGTTGAAATCCCCTAAGGAACAGGTTTATACCGCCGCTTATTACAAGACATTACCCTGCATCGTGCAGCTCCGCGCCCAATCAGGCGGGGTGGATATTCCCGAGTTGGAAACCTGTTTCACGGCGGTCTATGGCTTCCTGCTGTTGCGGATGCAAGGGAAGGAGATCAGCGCCGAAACCATGGATGCCGTCCGCCAGATCAGTGCATTCCTGGCATTGCTGTCGGAGAAGTATCGTGAAGAAAGCAATGGGACATTGGATATAGAAGCATAACCCCCCCCGATCATGGAACATATAGTAGTCACCGGTTCAAACGGCCAGTTAGGCCGGGCTATCCGCCAACTGGCGGGAGCGCATCCTTCCTTTCACTTTCATTTTACCGATATCGACGAGCTGGATATCACCGATAAGCAGGCGGTAACGGCGTATATGCAGGCACACTCCATCGGGTATGTCCTGAATTGCGCGGCCTATACCGACGTGAATAAAGCCGAATCGGATGAAGCAACCGCCCGCCGTGTCAATGCAGACGCCGTGTGCGTGCTGGGTGAAGCCGCCGCCGCTACAGGCGCCAAAGTGATCCATGTATCTACCGATTATGTGTTCGACGGCACCCATTGCCTGCCTTATCGCGAAACGGATCCCACCTGCCCCGCCTCCGCCTACGGGCGGACGAAACTGGAGGGCGAACAACGCTTGTTGTCTGTCTGTGCACAAGCCGTAATTATCCGTACCGCCTGGCTGTATTCCGAATGGGGGAACAATTTTGTGAAAACGATGATCCGCCTGGGCGGTGAACGTGAGGAGTTGCGGGTGGTATTCGATCAGGTGGGAACACCTACGTATGCCGGCGACCTGGCTGCCGCGATGCTGGCGGTGCTGGAATCTGCCGCGAACGGGCGCTTCGTGCCGGGGATTTACCATTATTCCAACGAAGGCGTGTGCAGTTGGTATGATTTTACCGTCAAGATCCTGTCGTTGGCCGGTCTTGCCTGCCGGGTGCTTCCGATCGAGACAAAAGACTACCCCACCCCGGCCGTTCGTCCGGCTTTCAGCGTATTGAATAAAGCAAAGATAAAAGAAACCTATCAGGTGGCTGTCCCGCACTGGGAAGAAAGCCTGAAGGCAGTGATTAACCGGTTAATGAGTAACGTTTAATGAGCCAGTATTCAGAAGAGATAGAGAAGCGGAGGACATTCGCGATTGTGAGCCACCCGGATGCCGGGAAGACCACATTGACAGAGAAACTGCTCTTGTTTGGTGGTGCGATCCACGTGGCAGGTGCGGTGAAATCGAATAAAATCAAGAAAACGGCTACGTCCGACTGGATGGAGATCGAAAAGCAACGCGGTATCTCCGTTGCTACCTCTGTAATGGCATTCGACTATGCCGATCATAAGATCAATATCCTGGATACCCCCGGTCACCAGGACTTTGCCGAGGACACCTTCCGTACGCTGACGGCCGTTGACAGTGTCATCATCGTGGTCGATATCGCCAAAGGGGTGGAAGCGCAGACACGTAAACTGATGGAAGTCTGCCGGATGCGCAAAACGCCGGTGATCGTGTTTGTCAACAAGCTCGACCGCGACGGGAAAGACCCCTTCGACTTGCTCGATGAGATTGAAGAAGAGCTGCAAATCCATGTCCGCCCGCTCAGCTGGCCGATCGACATGGGACAGAAGTTCCGCGGCGTATATAATATCTATGAACAAAAGCTCGACCTCTATACCCCCAGCAAACAGTATGTGACTGAAAGCGTCGAGTTCAGGGATATCAACCACCCCGACCTGGAAAAGCATATCGATGCAAAATTAGCCGCTAAACTCCGTGCCGATATCGAACTGATCGAAGGAGTGTATCCCACGTTCGATGTGGATACCTACCTGCGCGGCGACATCGCTCCCGTGTTCTTTGGCTCGGCGTTGAACAACTTCGGCGTGAAGGAGTTGCTGGATTGTTTTGTCCGTATCGCACCCTCTCCCCGTCCGGTACAGGCGGTAGAACGTAAGGTTGATCCGGAGGAGGACAATTTCACCGGTTTCATCTTCAAGATACATGCCAATATGGATCCGAACCACCGGAGCTGTATCGCTTTTGTGAAGATATGCTCGGGACGGTTCGAGCGGAATGCCAATTACAAACATGTGCGTTTTGGCAAACAGATGCGCTTCAGCAGTCCTACCGCATTCATGGCGCAGAAAAAGGAGACGGTGGACGAGGCGTTCGCCGGCGACATCATCGGCCTGCCGGATACCGGAAACTTCAAGATCGGCGATACGCTGACGGCCGGTGAAGAACTGCATTTCAAAGGCTTGCCCAGCTTCTCGCCCGAGATGTTCAAGTATATCGAGAATGCTGACCCGATGAAGGCCAAGCAGCTCAACAAAGGTATTGAACAACTGATGGACGAAGGGGTGGCGCAGTTGTTTACCAACCAGTTCAACGGGCGTAAGATCATCGGAACCGTCGGGCAACTGCAGTTCGAAGTGATCCAGTACCGCCTGTTGCACGAATACGGCGCCCAGTGCAAATGGGATCCGATCAGCCTGTACAAAGCCTGCTGGATCGAGAGCGACAACGTTGCCATGCTCGAAAACTTCAAGAAACGTAAAGCCCAATACATGGCTGTCGATAAGGAAGGACGTGATGTCTATCTGGCCGATTCCGCCTATGTGCTAACGATGGCGCAACAGGATTTCCCGGACATCAAATTCCATTTCACTTCCGAGTTCTGACCAGGGGCGGCCGCCGGTCGCTCCCTGCTTAGTATTCTTCACGATACTTACTGTCTTCCTTGTCGTCGATGATGCTGAGGTAGCTTTTGTAGCGGGAGGGGCTGATCAGCCCATCCTGCAAGGCGGCTGTCACGGCGCACCCCGGCTCGTGGCGGTGGGTGCAGTTGTTGAACTTGCAGTGTGCAGACAACCGGAATAGTTCGGGGAAATAGTGGGATATTTCGGCTTCGCCCATATCGAAGGTGCCGAAACCTTTGATACCCGGTGTATCGATCAGGTAACCGCCGTCGGGCAGTTCGATCATTTCCGAGAAAGTGGTGGTGTGCATCCCTTTGTTGTGGTATTCGGAAATAGTTCCGGTCTTGAGATTTAACCCCGGTACCAGTTTGTTGATGATGGTTGATTTGCCTACGCCCGAATGCCCGGAGAGGAGGGTCACCTTGCCTTGCAGTTCGCTGCGCAGGATATCCATGCCTTCTTCCGTTTTGGCGCAGAGACGGAAACAGGGATATCCGATGGAGGTATAGAGGGTGGTCAACTCTTCCAGCTTCGTCCGGTCGTCTTCCCTGTAACGGTCGATCTTGTTGAAAACGAGTTTGACGGGTACCTGGTAGGCTTCGGCGGTAGCCAGGAACCGATCGAGGAACACCGTGGTGGTGATGGGATAGTTGACCGTCACGATCAGCATGGCCTGATCGAGGTTGGCGGCGATGATATGCGACTGCTTGGACAGGTTGGACGACCGCCGGACGATATAGTTCTTCCGGTCTTCTATCTCGGAGATAAACGCCGTTCCTTCCGCATTGATATCGATATCCACCCTGTCGCCCACGGCGATCGGATTGGTGCTGCGGATATCTTTGAGCCGGAATGTGCCCTTGATCTTGCTTTCGATGTCGCGTCCGTCGTCGGTACGTACAGTGTACCAGCTCCCGGTGTTCTTGATTACCAATCCTTTCATATATTGACTGTAAACAGCAACCGGCAAAAGACTGTTGGAGGGTCTGTTGCCGGCTGCCTTGGGGTTCATTTATTATACGGTCATGATTTCCTTCTCTTTGGCAGCGAACAGGTCGTCCACCTTTTTGATGAATTTATCGTGTATTTTCTGGACCTCTGCTTCGGCATCTTTGCCCACATCTTCGGGCACACCGTCTTTCACGCCTTTCTTGATGGCTTCCACGGCATCGCGGCGGGCGTTCCGTACACTGATCTTGGCGTTTTCAGCTTCCTGCTTGGATTGTTTGGCCAGGGAGCGGCGGCGTTCTTCCGTAAGCGGCGGGATACCGAGGCGGATGATCTCACCGTTGTTCTCCGGCGTGATCCCTACTTCGGAGTTTTGGATTGCCCGTTCGATCTCACGGATCATCGGTTTTTCCCACGGGGTGATGATGATGGTCTTTGCATCCGGCGTATTGACGGATGCAACGTTGGTCAGCGGCACTAAGCTGCCGTAATACGGTACGCGTATGCCATCTAATATTTTCGGATTCGCTTTCCCTGCGCGGATATGCGATAATTGCTCATCGAGGTGTTCGATGGCGGATGCCATCTTCTCTTCGGCCCCTTTAACGATCGGTTTAATGTCTGTCATATACGGTGTTATTAAGTTTATCTGTTTGATTAACAAAAGTAAGGAAGATTTTGGATTTCACAATGAATGCCCGGGTGTTTTCTTTGTCTGCCTGAAGTTCAGGCTATTTGTCGGCTGTATAATCGTATTGCTCTTGTTTTTGCAAAAAGACGAAGATTTACTCGTATTATAGTTATCTTCTATATAACAAATACTCCTCATGATGCTCTCTTGTTGATTTGGTCCTGTATTCTTTCGAGTTCTCTTTGTGTCCTGATGAGTGTCCGTGTGCTAATGGTGGAGTTTCTGGCCTGATGGAACAAAAGTTTCATCCTGATGGCACAAACAGTTTCTAAGGGTGAAACAAACAGTTCCATTAAGTGAACCTTTTTGTTCCAGTAGGTGAACCTTTTTGTTCCAGTAGGTGGAAACCCGGAGAATCGCCGCGTGGCAGATGTGGTAGCAAAAAGGCGGGAAAACGGATCTGCCACGGGGATCTGCCACACATCTAACCTATTCATGAGCAATAAGATAGATCCTGTCGCGTGGAACCGTGGCAGATGTTTTGCAAAAATAAACTCTGTGAGGGAAAAGACGGCTCACTGAATTAGGCAGATGAGCACAGATTCGAACAAAACCCGGAGAGGTAGTTTTTGATGATCGGCTCCGGACTGCCTTCGTGCACCACTTCCAACCGGCGGTTGGGAATATCAAACGTCAGCAGCCGGATCGCGGGCATCCCGTCGAGCTTCATCCGGATCAGCTGTTCTTCCGACGGGCAATCCATGTGGGTGAACCGAAATGTTGTCTTATACATAACCATCTATATATATAACAATGGAGATCAAAAAAAAGAGGATTGCTTTCCGGCATCCTCTCTTTTTTACTTAAGTCATCTTATATGCTTACAAACAAATTAGCGATCGGGTTTTGGCGTAGCAATTATACTAATAGTAGTATTTGGTCTTGACAATGCAAAGATAGGGTGGACGGGCAGGCCCTGCAATACCTATAAATGAGTAAATAAGGATACGCGTGTACCTATTACTTGTTAGCGACGGCTGCCACGTATCGGTTTACGGCCGGAAAAGCATTGTTTTGTCCGGCATTATAACCAGCCCGGATAGGCTGTTTTCAAGGTGAAATTACTATTTTTGCCAAACCCTTTTACCTGAGGGTGCTTATATAATAGATCAGATGACAAAGACAAACATCCAATCAGACCTTGCCATGAAGTTGATCCGAAATACCGGAACCAACCTCTTCCTGACCGGTAAAGCCGGAACCGGGAAAACTACGTTTTTGAAACAACTGAAAGAACATTCGCCCAAGCGGATGATCGTGGTAGCACCCACAGGCGTGGCGGCCATCAATGCGGGAGGGGTGACGGCCCACTCTTTCTTCCAATTGCCGTTCGGCCCTTATCTGCCGACGATGAGTGGAGAGCTTCCGACCGCCCCTTCTTTCAACCATAAGATGAGCCGGGAGAAGATCAACATCATCCGGAGTATGGACCTGCTGGTGATTGATGAGATCAGTATGGTACGTGCCGACCTGCTGGATGCCATCAGTGATGTGTTGCGCAGGTACCGCGACAGGGACAAGCCTTTTGGCGGTGTGCAGTTGCTGCTGATCGGCGACCTGCAGCAGTTGGCGCCCGTAGCTAAGGACGAGGAGTGGGCGTTGTTGAAGGCGCATTATGCGTCGCCCTTCTTCTTCGACAGTAAGGCATTGGCAGAACTGCCGTACCTGTGCATCGAACTCACGCATGTGTATCGCCAGCAGGATGATGTGTTTGTAAGCCTGTTGAACAATATCCGCGACAACCGTTTCGACGAGGATACCCTGCAAGCCCTGAACCGGCGGTATGTCCCGGGATTCAATCCGGATGAGAACGCCGGGTTCATTACCCTGACCACCCATAACTTTCTGGCTCAACAGATCAACCGCCGGAAGTTGGACGAACTGCCCGGCCAATCGTATAGTTTCGCTGCCGAAGTGAAGGATGATTTCCCGTCGTATGCCTTTCCCGCCGACGAACAACTGGCGCTGAAAACCGGCGCCCAGGTGATGTTCATCAAGAGCGATACGTCGGGAGAGAAAAAGTATTATAATGGAAAGATCGGTAAAGTGGTATTTGTCAGTCCGGAGAAGATCCTTGTCGTCGATGCCTTCGGTAGTGAGATCACGGTAGGAAAAGAATCCTGGCAGAACACCAAATACACGATCGACGCGGAGACACAGGAGATCACCGAAACCATCACCGGCACGTTCAGCCAGTATCCGTTGAAAACCGCCTGGGCGATCACGATCCATAAGAGTCAGGGATTGACCTTCGAACGCGCCATCGTGGATGCCGAATCGGCCTTTTCACACGGGCAGGTGTATGTGGCCCTCAGCCGGTGCAAGTCGCTGGAAGGACTGGTGTTGAGCAGCCCGATATCGCGCAACGCGATGGTCATCGATGGGCGGATACGGCAATATACCGATACGTTGCCGGACATGCAGGTGAGCGAGGCTTTTCTGACGCAGGCGCAGCACCAGTATTTCCTTCGCCTGGTGATGGAACTGTTCGACTTCAACAGCGTACAGCAACGACTGCGATATGCTTCCACCGTGATATACTCTCACCTGCAACGGCTTTACCCGTCGTTCTGCAACCGGTATGCAGCGGCACGGGACACCTTCCACCAGTCGGTGAAAGATGTAGGCGACCGTTTCCAGCAACAGCTCCACCGGATGATTTCCGAGAATCCAGACTATGCGAATGATCCCGCTATCCAGGAACGGATACGGAAAGGCGTCGTTTATTTCCTCGAACAGATCGCTACTATCTGCAATCCGCTTTTGGCACATGGCGATGTGGAGATCGATAATAAGGAGACACGCAAGCAAGTGACGAATGCGATCCGTCCCTTTGCCGAGGAACTGACTACCAAACAGGAAACACTGAAAGCCTGCCGGGAAAGGTTTACTGTCGCCACCTACCTCTCTGCCAAAGCGCTGTCGCGTATTGATCCGGGAACGGAAAAGAAAAAGAAACGGGGAAAAGAGAAACCGGCGCATACGGCTAAGCAGGGAGCGCCGGTAGTGGAAGCCGTGGCGGCTACGGGCGAGCTGAACACCACCGATATCCTGCATCCTGCCTTGTATGCCCATCTCCGCCAGTGGAGGAATGAACTGGCCGCCATGAAGGGCTTGCCGGTATATACCATCCTACAGCAGAAAGCCCTGATCGGCCTGGTGAACCAACAACCGGCATCCAAAGGACAGATGTTGCACATCCCGGGCATCGGAAAGAAAGTGATCGACTCCTACGGCGACGAACTGCTGGCAATCATCGCGAGGTTCCGGAAGAAATAAGGCAAGGCGTAACCGATAAGCCTCAGCCAAACAGATAACAAAAAAGCCATCCGAATGACCGGATGGCTTTTCTTATTGGTTGAAACCGGGGATTACAGTCTGTCGCCAGAGCCCAGTACGTTTTCGATCTTGTGTTTGTACAGCTTCTTGGCATTGTCGCGAGCCGGGCCGAGGTATTTGCGCGGGTCGAATTCGCCCGGTTTGGTGGCGAATACTTCGCGGATAGCGGCTGTCATGGCCAGACGGCTGTCGGAGTCGATGTTGATCTTGCAAACAGCAGAAGTGGCCGCTTTACGCAACTGCTCTTCGGGGATACCGATGGCATCTTTCAATGCGCCACCGTATTTGTTGATCGTTTCCACTTCTTCCTGCGGAACGGAAGAGGCTCCGTGCAGTACGATGGGGAAACCGGGAATTCTCTTTTCGATTTCTTCGAGGATGTCGAAACGGAGAGGGGGAGGCACAAGGTGGCCGTTAGCGTCACGTGTGCACTGTGCCGGTGTAAACTTGTTGGCGCCGTGTGATGTGCCGATAGAGATGGCCAGAGAGTCGCAACCTGTTTTGGTAACGAAATCCACTACGTCGTCCGGTTCGGTATAGGTGTGGTGGTCAGCGCTTACTTCGTCTTCAACGCCGGCCAATACGCCGAGTTCGCCTTCTACGGTCACACCGTGAGCGTGTGCATATTCAACTACTTTCTTTGTCAAAGCTACATTTTCTTCATACGGCAGGTGAGAACCGTCGATCATCACGGAAGAGAAGCCCATGTCAATACAGCTCTTGCACAGTTCGAATGAATCGCCGTGGTCGAGGTGCAGCACGATCTGGGGATTAGCACAGCCCAGTTCTTTGGCATATTCCACAGCGCCTTCGGCCATGTAACGGAGAAGCGTTTGGTTGGCATACTTACGGGCACCGCTGGATACCTGGAGGATCACCGGAGATTTCGTTTCAGCCGTAGCCTGGACAATAGCCTGCATCTGTTCCATGTTGTTGAAGTTGAACGCCGGAATAGCGTACTTGCCTTCCATTGCCTTTTTGAACATTTCTTTCGTGTTTACAAGGCCTAATTCTTTGTAACTTACCATTGTAGTATATCTTAGATTGTTAATGATTTAAAAACCTGTGCAAAGGTACAAAAACTTTCGCCCGTAGCATGCCATACAACATATAAAATAACACAAAATCAGCACGTCAGGAAAAAATAAATCGAATTTCTTTGTTTCTTCAACTCTTATCTATACCTTTGCATCCCAAATTTACCGGTTACCACCAACAGTTTGATTATAAATTAAAAACAGATAAAAGCAATGAAGAAAGGTATTCATCCGGACAACTATCGTCCTGTTGCGTTCAAGGACATGTCCAACGAAGATGTTTTCATTACGCGTTCTACCATCAACGCGAAGGAGACAATCGAACTTGACGGCGTAACATATCCGCTGGTAAAGATTGAAATCTCTAATACTTCTCACCCGTTCTACACTGGTAAGGCTAAGTTGGTCGATACCGCCGGACGTGTTGATAAGTTCATGAGCCGCTACGGTAACCGTAACAAGAAATAAACCGGTTTTTGATCATATCACCCAAAGGGCTGCCCGTCAAGGCAGCCCTTTGTCGATTCAATCCTTTTCTTTCCTCCTCTCTGCCTTTCCTTATGTTGAGTTTTCTCAGCACTCGGTTGTGTTAACCAGCGTCAATTTTAATTACTATTTTACATTATTAACATTTTCCCGACAGGAATAAGCCCATTTGTTCTTGTTACTATTAAAAGCGCACAAAACTTTGAACCGTTTTATTTAGTCTGATAGTTGCCTGTATCTAACTAAACGCCAAATCAACACCCTATCAGACTAAGATATTTACAGTTAAGGTGTATATATGTTAAATTTATCTTATTATGAGAAAGAGCTTTCTGTTGTTTCTCTTATTCCTTGCAGGAATAGGAATGAATGCGCTATGGGCGCAAAAGAAAGTTAGCGGTACGGTCTTGGAGAAAGAGACCAATCTGCCGCTAATTGGTGTAAACATCCTTATAAAAGGAACAACAACCGGGGTCGTCACTGACCTGGATGGCAACTATGAGTTAGAAGCAAACCCATCCGACGTCTTGTTATTCCGTTACTTAGGGATGAATACGGTGGAAGAGACCGTGGGGGATCGTACAGTCATTCATGTGAACATGATTTCCGACTCCCAAAAGATTAATGAGGTGGTAGTCACTGCCATGGGAATCGAGCGTAAATCGAAAACATTGACGTATGCGACTCAACAGGTTGGAGGGAATGAACTGACGCGAGCCAAAGAAACCAACCTGGCCAACAGCCTCCAGGGGAAAACATCGGGTCTGACGATCACACCTAACGCCAGTGGCGCAGGCGGATCGGCCAAAATTCTGCTTCGCGGAAACAAGTCCGCACAAGGCAACAACCAACCGTTGATCGTGATAGACGGTGTTCCGATGAGCAATCCTAAAACAACCCAGCTGGAAGGAGAGTATATGGGACGAGACGGAGGAGATGCCCTGTCCAACCTTAACCCGGATGATATTTCCAGTATCAATGTCCTAAAGGGTGCCTCGGCGGCAGCCCTGTACGGCAGCATGGCTGCCAATGGGGTGATCATGGTCACTACCCGGAAAGGACGCGAAGGGGCTGTCCGTATAGATTTCGGCAGTAACATCTCATTTGAAAAGGCATCTACATTGCCTGAATTGCAATTCCGTTATGGTTCCGCCGGTTCGGCTTCCAGCATGCAAAGCTGGGGTAAGGAGATCACCGGTGAAGCTAAAGGGAGCAACAGGCTGAATGATTTCTTCCGGACCGGTTCCAGCTTTATCAACTCTATCTCGTTGAACGGAGGTACGGAAGCGGTACAGACCTATGTGTCTTATGCCAATACCACCTCTAATGGCATTGAGCCTACAAATGATTTCCAGCGTCATAACATGACGGCCAAACAAACCCTGAAAGCATTTGACGGCAAACTGACGATAGATGCCAGCATCAACTACATCCTGCAAAAGGCGAATAACCGTCCCAGCGGCGGAACCTATTTCAACCCGTTGCCCGGTTTGTACACGTTTCCAGCCGATCAGGATTTCGGTTACTATAAGGAGAATTATGAGATCATGAACCCGGTTACCAATCAACCGGCTCAGCAGTGGTACACGCCACTCGACGACTTTACTTCCAATCCTTTCTGGATCGTCAATCGCAATCAAAGCAATGAAAAAAGGCAGCATACGATCGTGTCGGCTTCTGCCCGTTATGCCATCACTGACTACCTGAATATCCAGGGGCGTTTGAGCCTGGATAATACCAATGACTTTTACGAACAAAAGATGTACGCTACTTCGTCATCTGTGTTGGTTCCCGTGAATGGCCGCTACAGAAGGGAAACGTTTGATGCCAAGCAATTCTACGGTGATGTCATGCTGAATTTCTCTAACACATTCAACCTATTGGAAATCAATGCTTCATTGGGATCGAGCTTCCTCAACTACAAAACCGACCGTACACACCTCGACAGTGATAAAGTTGGATTGATCCTGCCGAATTTTTTTGTCCCTGAGAACGTAGCCGGTAATGGTATGCAACGGGTGGAAAGGCCACGGAAACGCCTTAACTCGGTTTTCGCTACCGCACAGATCGGTTTTGGCGGGATGGTGTATCTGGATGTGACGGGACGTAACGACTGGTCGTCGACACTGGCCTATACCACTAACCAGTCTTATTTCTATCCGTCGTTCGGTCTGACAGCTTTAATTAACGAAATGCTCACGCTGCCGGCAGGGGTCAACCTGCTTAAATTGCGTGGCTCGTATAGTATCGTGGGTAATGACATGCCGGCTTATATCACCAAACCGAAAGACGGCATAAACCTTGGGTCGCTGGATCCGAATAACAATGCACCTTTCACCGAAATGAAACCAGAGAAAATGCATTCCATGGAATTCGGCTTCGACATGAGTTTGCTGAACAGCCGGCTAGATCTTGACTTCACCTATTATAAGACCAATAATAAAAACCAGTATTTCTCGGTAACCGCCCCTATGGCTACCGGGTTCGAACGTTATTATATCAACACCGGGAATATCCAGAACCAAGGATTTGAATCATCTGTCGGCCTGAGAACAGACATTGGGAAGAATTGGAGCTGGCGAACCAGCTTTAACATCTCTTATAACGATAATGAGGTAAAAGAACTCGATCCCCGTCTCGGAAAATACGTGGAAATAGGTTCAGGGGCCGGTTTCCGTTTCATTCTCCAGCAGGGAGGATCTTATGGCGACATCTGGACACGCACCCTCCAAAGGGATGAAAGCGGAAACCTGATCGTTGACAAAGAGAATAATAACCGCCCGGTTATCAGCAGTGACTATGAATATGTAGGCAATGTGAATTCCAAATGGCAATTGGGCTGGGGAAATACGGTCAACTACAAAGATTTCAGCCTGTATTTCCTTTTCGACGGACGGATAGGAGGGAATACTGTTGGAATGACACAAAGTTACCTGGATAGCTATGGTGTGACCGAAGAGACCGCCAAGGCCCGTGACAACGGAGGAGTAAATGCCGGGAATGGTGTAAAGATCGATGCGGAAGTCTATTACCTGGCTATCGCCGGTAAAGACCGTGCCGGAGCAGAGTATGTGTATTCGGCCACGAACTTCCGTATGCGTGAGCTTTCTTTCGGTTATACGTTCCGCAACCTGTTCGGGGTATCCAAAAACCTGACAACCTCGCTTATCGGGCGTAACCTGTTCTTTTTATACAAAGACTCTCCGCACGACCCTGAAATGTCTATGTCCACCAACAACGGTTATCAGGGAATAGACATCTTCGGATTACCCGCCACCCGCAGCATAGGGATCAATATTAAAGCAACCTTCTAAAATGTAACAGCAATGAACAGCATATTATTTGAAAACATCAGGAAGACAGTCGCTCTTTTTCTGCTGACTGTAATAGCCGGATTGGCTTCCTGTACCGGTGATTTTGAGCATATCAACGACAACCCGAATGGTCTGGATCCTACTAATATTCCTGTAGAATCCCGCTTTTCGCAGCCGATGCAATCCATTTACCTGAATGTGTTTAACCGCAATTCCGAGTATCAGTTGCAACAGAACCTGAATGCCGACCTTTATTCCGGATACCTGGCCAATCCGACGGCCTTCGGCGGCAACAACAACAACTCTACCTACTACATGCAGGAAGGCTGGAACAATGTACCGTTTAAAGCCGGAATTTTATACGTAATGAAACCGGTCAGTCAGATATTGGCAACTACCACGTTGCCCGATTATATTGCTTTGGCAAAGATCATTCGCGTGGCAGCAATCAGCCGTGTGTCTGATATATACGGTCCTCTTCCATACTCCAAAGCGATGCAGGGAGGGGAAAGTGTGGAATACGACAGCCAGGAACAACTGTACGACCAGTTCTTTGCCGAATTGGAAGAGGCGGTCAACGCGCTTACTACTTTTGTCGATTCCGACCCGGCATATGCCGAAGGCCGGATCAAGGTTTTCGACCAGATGTGCGATGGCGACTACAAACGTTGGATCCGCTTTGCCAATACACTCCGCCTGCGACTCGCCATGCGCATAGTCAAGGTAGATCCGGCGAAAGCGAAAACAATCGCCGAATCAGCCGTCAACCATCCGTATGGCGTGCTGACTCTGCTTGATAAAAACATCACAGTCAAACAGGAGAACCTGATGAATCCGCTGCAGGTAATCACTCAGGCTTACCGGGATATCTGCGCCAGCGCCTCGTTTACCTCTATCATGAATGGATACGAAGATCCCCGGATGCCTAAAATGATCCTGCCTATAGGCTGGGCCGGCAAAGCGCACGGTGATGCGGAGAATGGTGACATCCTGGATCCATCCGGCAATCCATTGGGACAAATCGGAAAGTTCATCGGTGTACGGCAAGGGGCGATTGTGGATAAACCTAAGTACATGATGTATTCGATCGTAAATATGGATAAAGACCTTCAGTTCACCACCACCTATCCCTTGCCGATCATGAAAGTAGCCGAAGCCTACTTCCTGCGTGCCGAAGGAGCTTTGCGAGGCTGGAATATGGGCAAAACAGCCCAGGAACTGTACGAAGAAGGGATCAAAGTATCGTTCGACGAATATGGCATACCGGCTGATGAATATACCGCCTACATTACTGATGATGTGAAAATGGCTGCCAATTATGTGGATCCGTACAATGCGGAAAATAATCACGTGGCAGCGAATCTGGTCACAGTCAAGTGGAATGACATGGCATCCAACGAAGTAAAGCTGCATAAGATCATTACCCAGAAGTGGATCGCCATGTTCCCCGAAGGACAGGAAGCCTGGAGTGAATTCCGGCGTACAGGCTATCCGAAGCTCTTCCCGGTGGTTGATAACCGTAGCGGCGGAATCATCCCCAATGGTGAGTTTATCAAACGGTTGCCTTTCACACAGGATGAGAAAAATGCGAATGCCGATGGCGTGGTGCAAGCAACCACCCTGCTTAACGGGCCGGACAATATAAATACCCGCCTGTGGTGGGATGTGGATAAGGGAAATTTCTGAATAAAGAAGTATCAGATACAATGGATGAAAGGGGGAGATGGACGGTGTCCGTCTCCCTTTTTCAGATAGTTTTGTTCGCAAAGTTCTTCATTTGATGGAAACAATCCCTATATTTGCGCATCTATAAACCAACTAAATTAAGGAGATGAAAACACAAGAAGAAATCCTGCATA
Organism: Tannerellaceae bacterium; assembly: GCA_031555735.1. Classification (GTDB taxonomy): domain Bacteria; phylum Bacteroidota; class Bacteroidia; order Bacteroidales; family Tannerellaceae; genus JAJDIA01. The sequence goes on along the minus strand of JAVBUE010000021.1, from coordinate 1,320 downwards.
TCCTCAGCCAGTTCGTACTGGAAGAAAACGCGGTGTCGGCCGAGCCCTTTGGCAATGGTCATATCAACGACACCTTGAAAGTAACAACCGACAAAGGAGAAGCCAAGTATATCCTGCAACGTATCAACCATCATATCTTCACCAATGTGGACATGCTGCAACGTAATATCCACATCGTGACTTCGCATATCCGGCAGAAACTGGAGGAACGCGACGGCACGGATATCGACCGTAAAGTGCTTACGTTTCTCCCTGCCAAAGACGGGAAGACCTATTATTTCGATGGCGACAGCTACTGGCGCGTCTGCCTCTTCATACCCCGCAGCAAAGGGTATGAAGAAGTGACACCTGAACTATCCTATGAAGCCGGCCGTGCTTTCGGAGATTTTCAGTCCATGCTGTCTGATATTCCCGAAGGAGCGCTGGGTGAAACCATTCCGAACTTCCACAACATGGAGTTCCGCCTCCAGCAGTTCCACGATGCCGTGAAGGCCAATGCCGCCGGTCGCCTCGACCAGGTGGAAGATCTGGTGGAAGCCATCGAAAAACGCGCTACCGCCATGTGCATCCAGGAAGAGCTTTACCGCGAAGGACGGCTGCAGAAGCGTGTCAACCACTGCGATACCAAGGTGAACAATATCCTCTTCGATGAAGAAGGCAAGGTGCTCTGCGTCATCGACCTCGATACCGTTATGCCCGGTTTCGTACTCTCCGACATCGGCGATTTTATCCGTACCGGCGCCAATACAGGGGCGGAAGACGACGAGAACCTCGACAATGTGGAGGTGAACATGACCATCTTCGAAGCCTACACGCGTGGATATATGGAAACAGCCCAGTCATTCCTCACGCCACTGGAAATATCACTGTTGCCGTATGGCGGCCGCCTGCTGACTTACATGCAGACCGTCCGCTTCCTCACCGACTATATCAACGGCGACACCTACTACAAGATCCATTATCCGCAGCACAACCTGGTACGCACCCGCGCCCAGTTCAAGCTCCTGCAAAGCCTCGAGGCCCACGCCGATATGATGGAAAACTTCATGAAGCAATGGCTATAATCCAATAGTGGCTATAGCAGCTACTACCGGCGGGGTAAGAATGGATCATTCTTATCCCGCCGCCTTTTTTTACCGCCCGGCAGTATAGTGTCAACTACGCAACCTGTCTTTCATATCTGTCCGAATTGGAATGTTTTTGCGACGGTGAATGCCCCATCGGGGCATCGTGTTGGTAGCCGGGGGTGCAGGCGAAGCCAAGCCCCCGGTTTAGGTAGTTATGAATGTTTGCGCCGCGTCAGCGGTGCCGTGTATGGTA
>JAVBUE010000061.1:0-17675 GCA_031555735.1 Tannerellaceae bacterium | reverse complement strand
CGGGGGCAAAAACGTTGTCAGCATATCAATCTGCATCTGGATGTTGTTCTGTCAACGTCTGGATGTTGGTTGAACAACATATAGACGTTGTTGACACGAGATGTAGGTGAAGATTTATCAACATCCGGTTGTTGGAAAAACGGTTAAAAACTACCATAGGTGAACGTTTCATCAAACATAGGTGGATGTTCAAACAAACATAGGTGACAGATTGAACAACCACCTATGATTGTTTTTGCCTTCAAATGGCAGAAGGAGACGCCCAAAAACGAGGGGTCTTCCACAGTAAGTGGCTGATTATGAAAGGGAGTGGCAGATGTGGCAGCAAAAAGGCGGAAAAACGGATCTGCCACGGGTATCTGCCACACACTTAACTTCTTTATGGACAATAAGATAGACCCTGCCGCGTGGCACCGTGGCAGATGTTTTGCAAAAATAAACTTCGTGTAGGGAATAAGGACGGCTCATGGAATCAGACGGTTGATCGAAATTCAAAACAGTTTCTATGAAAGAAACGATTTTTTTGTAGCTTTGCTCCTCTAATTATTACATACTATATATCATATGAAACACACAATGGGAAGAATAGGGGTACTGGTCGTATGCGGACTGATGTGCCTGGCCTCGTGCAAACAGCAGAAACCACAGGAGAACCAGTATGCCGACGGCTTGAAACGCGCCACACCGGAAACACAGGGCGTCCATCCGGAAGGGATTCTCCGCTTCCTGGAAGAAACGGAAAAAGAGGCGTTGGAAATGCACAGCTTCATGCTGATCCGCCATGGGAAGGTGGTTTCCGAAGGATGGTGGTATCCGTACCGTCCGGGCATCCCCCATATCATGCATTCGGCAAGCAAAACGTTTACAGCCACCGCCGTGGGCTTTGCCGTGGATGAAAAACGGCTGAAGGTGGAAGACAAAGTCATCGCTATCTTCCCCGAAGACCTCCCCTCCACCTTATCTCCCTTCCTGAAAGAACTGACGGTAAAAAACCTGCTGTCTATGACCGCCGGCCATGCCGATCCGCCGGTGTATAATGCCGACGACGACAACTGGGTGAAGCGTTTCCTGGCTGAGCCGATCGTGAACGAGCCGGGCACCACCTTCCAATACAGCACATACGCCACCTATATGCTTTCGGCCATCGTACAGAAAGTGACCGGACAGACGGTGTACGACTACCTCACTCCCCGGCTGCTTGAGCCATTGGGCATCCGTGATATCTCCTGGGAAGTCAACAAAGAAGGAGTCAACACCGGCGGCTGGGGCTTACGGATCAAGACCGCCGACCTTGCCAAGCTCGGTCTGTTCTACCTCCAAAAAGGACAATGGGAAGGCAAACAGCTCTTATCCGAATCCTGGTTTACGGAAGCTACCGTGCCGCAGATCTACCAGCAGCCGGGACGCACGGAAGCAGAGAACGCTGCCGACGAGTGGGCGCAGGGCTACGGCTATCAGTTATGGATCTGTACGCACGACGCCTACCGGATCGACGGCGCCTTCGGGCAGTTTGCCATCGTCCTGCCCAAAGAAGATGCCGTGATCGCCATCACCGGCCGTATCACGGATACGAAACGGTTGTTGCAACTGATCTGGGACTACCTGGTTCCGGTCATGGAAGACAATGCCTTTGGGATTGATCCCGTCCAGAACGACCAACTGCGCAGCCAGCTGGTCTCCCTGCAAATACCCGACCCGTTCCGCACGGTGGATGAATTGCAGTTCCCGCGGGAAGAAACCCGCACTTTCCGGATGGAGCCGAATGAAATGGGCATTACAGAGCTGACATTCCAGTTTGGCAAAGACGGTTCCACCGAATGGAAGATGGTACAACGGGATACTCCCTATTCGTTCGCTTTTGGGCAGGACGGATGGAAGCAGGGGGAAACGGAGCGGCTAAGCCCGTATTTCTCGTCGCCCCGCCGGACAGCCACCGGTCTTCCTCCCTTCGATGTGGCAGGCTATGCCGCATGGACGGCGGAGCACACGCTTCAACTGCGCCTGCTCTGGCTCAACGATATCCAGTTCGAGACCTATGCCTGTGTATTCAACGGGAAAGAGGTAACGATCGAAGTGACCAACTCCATGGATACGGAGAAGGAGGCGGTGAAGATGAGAGGAATGATGAATGATTAATAACGGCTAAGATGCTATTTATGAGAACACGTTTATTGAGAACAATCGCAAGCGGGGTGCTGTTACTGGCAGCCGCCTTATCGTTGAATGCACAGCGAGCGCTTCCCCGGAGTACGCCACAGGCTGAGAAAGTGGACGCCGGGGCGGTGGACAGTTACCTTGCCGCCGTGAAACAAGCCGGACAAGACCTGCACAGCCTGATGATCCTTCGTCATGGTAAAGTAGTGGCCGAGCACTGGCTGGGTGATCATGCCGCGGATAAGCCGCATATCCTGAATTCGGTAAGCAAAACCTATACGGCTACAGCCATCGGTTTTGCCGTTGCCGAAGGGAAGATCAAGGTAACCGACAAGGTAATCTCTTTCTTCCCCGACGACCTGCCCGCCGAGGTGACCCCTTACCTGAAAGAGTTGGAGATTCGCCACCTGCTTACCATGAATGTGGGGCACGATACCGACCCGACAAAGGCTATCCGTTCGGCCAATGGTGAAGATGTGAACTGGGTGAAAGCCTTCCTCGCTTTTCCGATCGACCACAAGCCCGGCACATTCTTCTGTTACAACAGCCTGGGGACATACATGCTCTCGGCGATCATCCAACAGGTGAGTGGCGAAAAGGTGATCGACTACCTCACCCCGCGCCTGTTCGTCCCGTTGGGTATCGAAGGCGCCACCTGGCAGGAAAGCCCGCAAGGTATCAATACCGGCGGATGGGGTTTGTTTGTCAAAACCGAAGACATGGCGAAACTGGGACAGTTCTTCCTCCAGCGTGGCCAATGGAACGGTAAGCAGCTATTGCCCGCAACCTGGTTCGACGAAGCCACTTCCTGCCAGGTACCTTCCCTCCCCGCAGGCGCCAGGAAAGAGACACTGAAGATCCAACCGGCAGACAGCGACTGGCTGCAGGGGTACGGCTACCAGATGTGGCGCTGCCGTCATAACGCCTACCGAGCCGACGGAGCCGCCGGACAGTACATCATCGTCCTGCCCGAGAAAGACGCCGTCATCGTCACCACCGCCAATATCAACGACATGCAGGCCGAGATCAACCTGATCTGGCAATATCTGTTACCGGGGCTGAAATAAGCAGGAAGTAGCATATAAAAAGGCATCGTTCCCTATCGGACGATGCCTTTTTTCTATCCGATTCCCGCCGCCGATTCGATTATTCTCTCTACCTTTGCCCAGCTATTACAGGCATTCATCCTAAGCATACTACATCGTGGCCATGGCAAAGAAATCCAATACATCCAACAACAAACGGACTCCCAAAGAAGACACCCTCTGGTGGAAGATAAAGGCTTTTTTCAAAAATGAACGAACCCGGTTTATCACCGGGCTGGTGATCTGTATCCTGACGATCTATATCGGACTGGCGCTGCTCTCTTTCTTTTTCACCGGCGCGGCCGACCAGAGCAAGATAGAGAATGTATCCCTGTCTGAGCTGGTGAGCAACCGTGGATCGGTGGAGAACTGGACAGGGGTGCGCGGCGCCTGGCTGTCCGACCTGCTGATGAACCGCTGGTTTGGCGTATCGTCGTTCTTTATCCTGTTCTTCTTCGGCTCACTGGGCGCCCGGCTGATGAACATGAACCGCGTGTCGGTGATCAAACGGTTCCTCTTCTGCTCCGTCATGCTGATTTGGGGCTCGCTGTTCTGCGGCTTTTTCTTTATCAAAGGATATGAAGATACGTTCCTGTTCCTCGGCGGACAGCATGGGTACTACCTGGCGGAATGGATGATCGCCAATATCGGCATACCGGGAACCTTCCTGTTACTCGCAGGCACTTTCCTGATCATCGCCATCTTCGTCAGCAAAAAAACCATTCCGTTCCTCCAGCGGACACTGGCATTCAGTTGGCTGCCCGCCTGGAAATGGAAGCGGAAAGAAAAAGAAACGGATGCCGATGCAGACGATACGGACAGTCCTCTCCCGTTCGACGACGAAGCGGATCCCACCTATATCCCCTATGACATACCGGAGACCCCGCAAGGTAAACCCGCCGGTTTTCCCGAACCACTGATAACGGAGGAAGAGGCTTTTGAGATCACCATCCCACAGGATGAGGAGCCGTATGAAATGCCTGAGTCCGAACATAGCGACAACGCCCCTTTCTCCGTGGAAGTGCCCACCGGAGAGGAAGAAAACTACGACCACTCCGAACTGGGAGAGTACGACCCGAAACTCGACCTCTCCTCCTACCGCAACCCGTCGATCGACCTGCTGAGGAAATACGACAACAGCGAGCACCAGGTGGATATGGAAGAGCAGACCGCCAACCAGCGCAAGATCAAGCAGACACTGGAGAACTTCGGCATCAGCATCGCCTCCATCAAAGCGACGGTAGGGCCGACGCTTACCCTGTATGAGGTAGTGCCCGACGTGGGCGTACGCATCTCCAAGATACGTAACCTCGAAGACGATATCGCCCTCAGCCTCTCCGCCCTGGGCATCCGTATCATCGCCCCGATGCCGGGCAAGGGGACGATCGGTATCGAAGTACCGAACAAAGACCCGCAGATCGTGTCCATGCAGTCGATCATCGCCTCCCGGAAATTCCAGGAAAGCAAATACGACCTGCCGGTAGCGTTGGGCAAGACGATCACGAACGACATCTTTATGTTCGATCTCTGCAAGACGCCTCACCTGTTGGTGGCGGGAGCAACCGGGCAAGGGAAGTCGGTGGGACTGAACGCCCTGATCACTTCCTTATTATATAAGAAACATCCGTCGGAACTGAAATTCGTTCTGGTGGATCCCAAGATGGTGGAGTTCAGCATCTATTCGGAGATCGAACGGCATTACCTCGCCAAACTGCCGGATATGGACAAGGCGATCATTACCGACTTCACCAAAGTGATACAAACGCTCAACTCCCTGTGCAAGGAGATGGACGACCGCTACGACCTGCTGATGAAAGCGCATACCCGCAACATCAAAGAATACAACGCCAAGTTTATCACCCGTCACCTGAACCCGGAAAAGGGACACCGCTTTATGCCGTATATCGTGGTGATCATCGACGAGTTCGGCGACCTGATTATGACCGCCGGCAAAGAGATCGAACTACCCATCGCCCGTATCGCACAGAAAGCCCGAGCCGTGGGTATCCACATGGTGATCGCCACACAGCGCCCTTCCACGAATATCATTACCGGTACGATCAAAGCCAACTTCCCGACGCGTATCGCCTTCCGGGTGTCGTCGATGATCGACTCACGTACGATCCTCGACTCGCCGGGAGCCAACCAGTTGATCGGACGGGGCGACCTCCTCTTCTCGCAGGGCAGCGATATGGTTCGTGTGCAATGCGCGTTCGTGGACACACCCGAAGTGGAGCAGATTTCCAATTTCATCGGCGAGCAGGCAGGTTATGCCACCGCCTTCCTCCTGCCCGAATTCACCGGTGAAGGAGACGGCGACAAAGGGCCGGGGGCTGTGGACCTGTCGGATCGCGACCCGTTGTTTGACGAGGCGGCCCGCCTGATCGTCATTCAGCAGCAAGGCTCCACCTCGTTGATCCAGCGCAAGTTCGCCATCGGGTATAACCGTGCCGGACGGTTGATGGACCAGTTGGAAGCCGCCGGTATCGTAGGCCCGTTTGAAGGAAGCAAGGCACGCCAGGTAATGATCCAGGACGAGTATAGCCTGGAACGGATTCTGGGCAGTTTAAAATAAGGTATTAGTATAGTGTAGGAAATAACATATGAAAAGAAAAGGAATAGCAAGCCTGTTGCTTTGCGGCCTGTTTGGATGGCAGGCGGTGGCTCAAAGCGCAACCGGTATCGTGGATAAGGCGGCCGCTGCCTACGAAAAGGCGAATGGCATCTCCGCCACCTTCGCCCTGCATACCCGTATGGAAGGACAGGGCGCCGAAAGTTTTGAAGGACAGATCCAGATGAAAAGCGACAAGTTCACGCTTGTCACCCCCGATATGCATATTTGGTATGATGGAAAGACACAATGGGTCTATGTGGAACGCAACGAAGAAGTGAACGTCACCACCCCTACCGGAGCGGAACTGCAGTCCACCAATCCCATCGTCCTGCTGCGTACCTACAAGAAAGACTATAACGCAACGCTGAAAGGAGAAAGCACCGCCGACAGTGGCAAGACCGCTTACGACATCGAGCTAACCCCGAAGAAGAAAGGGGAGTTCACCCGTGTGGAACTTCAGATCGAAAAGCTCTCCGGTATGCCATCCCGCATCACGGTGCAGATGAAGAATGGCACTACCACCACCATCCGGATCAGCCGCCTGCAGACCGGCCTCAACCAGGCCGACAGCTTCTTCGCCTTCAACCCGAAGGAATACCCGGATGCAGAAGTGATCGACCTAAGGTAATCCCCCCCTTCAAGCCCTTATAGCCCTTAAAGCCTTTAAAGCCCTTGAAGCCCTTTTTTAAAGCATAACAAAACACCCCCCATATGACCCAACAAGCGAATGAACACGTACGTTGCCTGATCATCGGATCAGGGCCTGCCGGTTTTACGGCAGCTATTTATGCCTCCCGCGCCAACCTGAGCCCCGTGCTTTATGAAGGAATACAGCCGGGAGGACAGTTGACGATCACCACCGATGTGGAGAACTTCCCCGGTTATCCCGCAGGCATCTCGGGTACGGAGATGATGGACGACCTGAAGAAACAGGCGGCCCGCTTCGGTGCGGATATCCGTGCCGGCATAGCGACACAGGTTGATTTCACCGCCGCTCCCTACAGAGTAACGATCGACGGGACGAAGGTGATGGAAGCCGAGACCATAATCATCTCCACCGGTGCCGCCGCCAAATATCTCGGACTGGCGGATGAGCAGAAGTATGCCGGTATGGGCGTATCGGCCTGCGCCACCTGCGACGGATTCTTTTACCGCCGGAAAAAAGTGGCGGTGGTAGGCGGCGGGGATACGGCTTGTGAAGAGGCATTGTATTTATCGTCGCTGGCTTCGCAGGTGTATCTCATTGTTCGTAAGCCTTTCCTCCGCGCTTCCAAAGTGATGCAGGACCGGGTATTCAAAACGGAGAACATTACGGTTTTATTTGAACATAACACACTCGGCCTCTTCGGAGAGAACGGTGTGGAAGGCGCCCATCTGGTGAAACGGCAGGGTGAGGCCGACGAAGAAAAGGTGGACATCGCCATCGACGGTTTCTTCCTGGCGATCGGGCATAAACCGAACTCGGATATCTTCAAGCCGTGGCTCGATACGGACGAGGTGGGATATATCAAGACCCAACCGGGTACGCCCCGCACCCGCATCCCGGGTATCTTTGCCGCAGGCGACGTGGCCGATCCGGTATATCGCCAGGCCATTACCGCCGCTGCAACCGGGTGTATGGCTGCTATCGAAGCCGAACGTTATTTGTCGGAGATCGGTAAATGAGGTTCCGTTTTCTTCTCTTCTTCCTCCTGAGCGTAGGAACGCTCCGGGCGGCGGATATGCCCAAAACGGAGATACGCGCCGTCTGGCTTACTACCATCTATGGTCTCGACTGGCCTTCACGCCCTGCCACTACGGCTGCCGGTGTGAGCGCACAGCAGGAAGAGTTGTGCGCGATCCTGGACAAGCTGGAGGCGGCCAACTTCAATACCATTTTCTTACAGGTACGGTTGCGGGGCGACGTGATCTACCGCTCGTCTATCGAACCGGCTTCCCGTACCTTCTCCGGACGCTACGGCGCGTTGCCTCCCTACGACCCACTGGCGTATGCCATTGAAGAATGTCATAAACGGGGCATGGAATGCCATGCCTGGTTCGTGACCTTTCCGGTGGGAACCGACAAGACCGTTCGCGAACAGGGCGCCCTCTCCGTCGTAAAGAAAAAGCCACGCCTGGTGAAACGCCACAAAGGCGAATGGTATCTCGACCCGGGCCTGCCTGAGACCACGGACTACCTGCTGTCGATGGTACGCGAACTGGTGGCGGGCTACGATATCGACGGTATCCATTTCGATTATATCCGTTATCCGGAATATGCCCACACCTTTCCCGACAAAAACGTATATGCCCAATACGGCAAGGGACAAACGTTGCCCAACTGGCGACGGGAGAATATCAACCGCTTAGTGGCCCGATTGTACGACGGCGTGAAGGAACTCAAGCCCTGGGTGCAGGTAAGCAGCTCGCCCCTGGGGAAATACAACCGGATCGAACGGGTACCGAACGCCGGTTGGACCGCCTACGAAAGTGTATATCAGGATCCGAAGCGGTGGATGGCGCAGGAGAAGCAGGATATGATCGTGCCCATGATGTATTATCTGCACGACGACTTCTTCCCGTTTGTGGACAATTGGGTGGAGAACAGCAACGGCCGCCTGGTGGTGCCCGGACTGGGGGTTTACCGGATGGAACAGAATGAGGCCAACTGGTCGGTCAGCGATATCACCGACCAGATCGACTACAGCCGCATCTACGGCACAGCCGGTTGCGCCTTCTTCCGTACCGCCCAGGTGATGGAAAACCGGAAAGGGTTGTATGATCAGTTGAAAGACAACTACTACCGCTACCCCGCCCTCCTTCCTCCCCTGCCCTGGCTAAATGACTCCATCCCCGCCGCTCCGGCAGAAATCCGCGTCGAACGCGACGGAAACGAGCTAAAACTGTCCTGGGACAAACCGGCTACAGAATCCCAATCCCTGACCTATACCGTCTATTACTCCCTGACCGACTCTATCAACATGAACGCCGCCTCATCCCTACTGGCCACCCATGTGCGTACCACTGGCCTCACCCTTCCCATCACCCCCGGCACGGAACGCGGCTACACCTTCCGCATCACCTCCTCCAACCGCTACCACATCGAAAGCCTCCCCTCCCCCGAAACGTATTATTACCAGTCGGAGTATCGGAAGTAAGGAGGGGGCAAACTATTGTTTTATCAATTATATTTACTATTCAAAACCGTTAATAAGGCTATCATGAGACCCGCATCACACGTATTTGTTTATTTATCAGCGATTTTCATGTTATTCTCCTGCCAGGATCATAGGAGAGAGATAAAACATATCCAACAGGCAGCCCTGTACGTAAGCCAACATCCGGAAAATGCAAAGATTGAACTGGACTCTATAGGGATGAACGTTTTCATCCTGAATCCCAAATGGCGTGCACAATACATCTATGTTTCCTGCCTGACTGCAGACAAACTGGAGATTGATTTTCCTTCTGTGAATAGTATCATGGAAGCCAAAGAATGGTATGAAAAAAGGGGAACAACACAAGAAAAAGTGATAATCAAACTGTATTTAGGAAGAGTGTACGTAAAGGAGAAAAAACAAAAGGAAGCCATGAAAGAATTGTTGGAAGCCCTTGCAATTGCAAAAAAAGCAAAACTATATAATGAGGCAGGATACATCAGCAGCCATTTGGCAGATATCTATATAAATCATAACGATACGCATCCGGCACTATCCAAGTATGAGGAAAGCGCTGCTTATTTCCTCCAGGCGGGAAATATGCGTAGTTATGGCTATGCGAACAGGGATATCGGACGTACCTATTTTTATGAAGACTCCCTGCAATTAGCCCTGGTATTTATGCAAAGGGCAGACTCTGTAGCCACCTTATTGAGTGATAAAGAAATGAAAACCTATGTATATAATGGCTTCGGAAACATCTATAAATCCCTGAAAAACTATCCGAAAGCAGAAGAATACCTTCAGTTGGCTCTTCTGTCGGATACAGGGAAGATATCCCCTACCCATATGGCCATAAGCAACCTATACATACAGATGCACGATTACAGAAAGGCGGAGGCAATGCTTGATACACTTTATGCACCTGACTTGTCTGAGGAATACCAACAGAGTATTTTAAATCGTTACTATTTAATCCATGCAGGGAGAAATAACCCGGAAAAAGCGTTGAGTTACTTTGAACAATACTACAAAATATTTGAAAAGCGCATTCTTGAAACAACAGATACTAATTTTCGGGAGATGGAGAAAAAATATGATCTTGCCGTACTTCAAACAAGTGTCCAGCAACTCACGATCTCCCATCAGAAGTTTATCAATGCATTAGCCGCATCATTTATCATCATTTTATCGTTGATAGCCATTTATCAGCATAAGCGAATCAGGTCGAATCGCCTACTCCATAAAAAGGATATGGAACTGAAAAATTTGAACAGCCAGATTCTGGATCTTAAGTATCGCTTAGAAGAAGAAGAAAAAAAACTACAATCGCTAACAGAAAAAGAGGCGGATTATCAGGTTAAAGAATCAGAAATAGCGAAATTTAAAAAAGAACTTTTTGAAAATCGCCAGAAAAAAATGCAGCACTCCGAACTCAGAAATAAACTCCTTCGCGGTTCAAAACCGAACGACCTTACCAAGCAAATCACCCTTGATGAGAAACTATGGTATGCGATTGAAGAAGAGATAGAGTCAATATATCCAGATTTCCGAGGAAAATTATTTACCAAACACCCCAACCTGGGAAAATCGGATTTCCTGTACTGTTGCTTAAGTCTATTCAATCTGGACATCAATCAGGAAGCTATTCTTTTGAAAATTGATACGCCATCAGTCAGTAAACGGCGAACACGTATTCGCCAAACAATGGGAGTATCATTTGCTGACTCAAATATCCACACCTACCTTACCAACATCATCATACATGGGTAAGTTAAAACCCAAAATAACGCCTTGTCTATCAAAACGCACATAACTCGCTGAAAATCAAGCAGCGCCTGTCCATCACCCAAATATCATTACAGTTCATTTTCTTTTTTGGACTTCATACCTTTGCATAGTATAAACACTAAAAAAGCATTTTATGAAAACAGAAAAGACTACTAAAAAGATCCTCGTTCTCCTTTTGACTTGTGTAATGGCAACCCCATTAATTGCGGAAAGGGAAATTCCAATCAAAGAGAATGAATGGTTGGTGGGAAAAAAATCACTCGGTATTAGAACGGTTGATGCTTATGTCACCGATGGTGATCAAAGCATACGTCTGTCGTTTTACAAAGAGTATGGTACTTCGCAAGTGTCCGTACTCAATCAGGAAACAGGAGAGATCATCTGCACAGAGGTATTTTCCGCTTCCATACATACCACGAAAGAAATCCTCTTCCCACAACCATTGGAAACAGGATGTTATTTGCTGGAAATCCAATACCAGAATGGTCTCCTTCGCGGCGGATTTGTAATTGACTGATCACCTCAACTTCTATCTACTACTAACAACATTTATTAAAGAGATTTATATGGAACGATTCATAAAGCGATTCTCCGCATTGTTAACCTTTTTGTCCGTTTGTTTGGCTTCATACGGACAAGCATTCCTGAGTTCCGATACTTTGTCGCAAAATGCAGGTCAAATCCTGCAACCCAATGGTCTCGCCGCAGTAGGAGCCGGAACGTTCACAGAGTATTGGTCGGCGTTGAATGCCGGCATATCACCACCCTCTCCCAACGCCGCCTCATTAGGTAAATTCGGTAATGCACCTGTAGATATGTATCAAGGAGGAATACGATATGATATTCCTCTGTTCACCCTAAAAAGCGTCCATCTGGAGCTACCCATCTCCCTGGGTTACTCCAGTAATGGGCTGCGTGTGGAAGAGATCGGATCCAATATCGGATTGGGCTGGTCACTCTTTACCGGCGGCATCATCACCCGGACGGTCTATCAGAATCCTGACGAAACAGCTCCATACCGGCTTAGATCCAGTTGGCTCGATAACGTTTCACCGTTTACCGTCACCTCAACCCGCGATTCACTAGCCACATTTATATGGCAAACCGGTAATTCACCCAAACAGGTAGATGCCCTACCAGATATTTTTCAGTACAATATCATGGGAGCATCCGGTTCATTTGTACTGAGCGAACAATTAGTCCCCCAGATCATAAAAGGAAATGTCAAGGTGAAGATTGAATTTAACAAAACAGCGAACCAGTTTACAATCACAGATACAAAAGGCATCAAATATTATTTCACTGTAGTGGAGACCAACCTGGCAAGTATCGACCGGGTGTCCGACCGTTATAAATATCTTGATTTCCCAACCACATACCTTACCCCCCCGCAATCACTGGCTCCGTTGAAAGCAGCCACTACGGCATGGTTCCTGACCAAGATCGAACATCCGCAATCGGATTGGATTAATCTTACCTATGAGACAGGTTATGAAACCTACGACTACGGATACCATGAAGAAGTCAGGGCATATATCACGAACGACAAACCTTCCGGTTTATCCATCAGTGACACAAAACTGCTAAAACACATGATGACTTTCGGATACAAACGGGCAGAGAAAAACACTTGCTATATCAAAACCATCAAAGCATCCAATGACATCACCATCACCTTTGATTATGGTATCAGTCCCCGGGCTGATATGCTTACAGGAGGCAGGATGATGACAGGTTTTACAGTCACAAACGGCGCTTCACCCATCATTAAGAAATTTGCTTTCACGCAAGTACTCCAGGCATCGTCCAAAAACACGGAGATCAATCTTGATGGATTGAGAACGGCAGGAGCAGATATCCAGAACCGTTATTTCCTAACGAAGGTGAGTGAAAAATCAATTGATAATACGAAAGAGATAAACCACACCTTCGCATATAACGACCTTGCAAACCTGCCCAATCGCTTTCTGCGTGCGCAAGACTATGGAGGGTTCTATAATGGTTCAACAGCCAATCGTCTCGCCCCCTGCATCATCTCCGGATATAGCACAACCGTCAGTGTGACAGCCGACGACTCCAACCGCACGCCTAATTGGCAATATGCACAAAAAGGACTGCTGAATTCCATAACCTATCCCACCGGAGGCACAACAGTGATTACCTACGAGGCCAACCAGAGCGGATCAGTTCTCTATCCCGGACTGCGGGTATCCAAAACGGAAGACACACCTGGCGATGGAAGCCCAATGGTAGTACGGAAATACTACTACAATGATTATGCTAACCGGGCGACGCCATACGCAATAAACGGGATCACAAAATACGATTTTCTGGCTTCAACCGAGAATTATTATATAGTCCCCTGTTCAGGCGCCTCCACCCCTGATCCGGCTTTTTATACGTACCGCTATACCACTTATTATTCTTCGGCTATTAACTATTTCAACGAGCACTTCGCTTCGGCACTTCCCTACTATCCGAGAGTAACTGTCAGCCAGGGAGGGAGTAACTTCGAAGAAGGGGGTGCCACCACTTATTTCAGAGACCAGAATATTGAAGGATGTTACTACCTCACTTTCAGGCAGACAAAATTTGGCGTCTTTTCCAACAATGCCATGTATAATGGAGAAAAAGAGCGGGAAGTGACCTTTAAGCTGAACGGGACTACACAGATCGTACTTACCGATAAACTTTTCACCTACCGGGAAGTACTACATTATACACGGAATTGTCTGGCGATCGATTATCTGTATCCGGATGATGCACCCGCCTGTGGAACCATTCCCACTACGCTTGAGAAAGCACAGAGAAATTATTCACTCGGCAAATACAAACTATACGGGAGCATCCTGCTGTTAGATAAAACCGTTACTACCACATACGACCAAAACGGGACGAATCCGGTGAATGACACAGAAACGTATGAATACAACGGCGCCTACCAGGTAAGTTCCATCAGCCGCTCCGGATCAGACGGGAGAGTATGTAAAGATGCATTCCGGTATGCATTTGATCTTGGCACCACCGGTGTTTACAATGTTTTGAATGTCCGGAACAGCATCGACTATCCGATTGAATGGGTTCGGTATGTGGGAGGCAATGTGGTCTCAGCACAACTTAATATCTATGGGACAGGCAGTCTCGGCGGTATCAATATTATCCAGCAATACATGATACCTTTCACTACAGCAGCATCCTCACACGCGTTCTATAACGGTTCCACTTACTCATCAAGCTACAAAAAAACCTGGGACTACCAGTACAATGTAGCAAATAAACTAAAAGAAGCCACCTATAAAGGAGGAATGAAAACATCCTACATTTGGGGATACAAATACACCTATCTTGTGGCTGAGGTAAAAAATGTGGCATTCAACAGTGTAGGCACATCCGACATAAACTTAACCGCAGGTCTGGATGCTACCACCGAAAATACCATTCGTGCAGTAGCGGGCACACTGGCTACCACCTATACCTGGGAGCAGCAAGTAGGTATGACCACATCAACAGATCCCCGAAAAGTGAAAACCGAATATACCTATGACATTTTCAAGCGATTGAAAGATGTCTCCATCTGGGATGGCAGCACCAAACGGTTGCTACAGAGCTATACATACAATTACTCCAATCAATAACTTCACACATTTCCGATATGGACACAAAAATATACGCACCCCTCTGGGCGCTCTTCCTGCTCCTTACTACTCCCCTGCATGGACAACTCACTACCATCCATAACAAGTTGCGCCCGGGAGATTTCGTTGTAAAGCAACAAGTGCACTTTATTGATCCGGGGGATGCAGGCATTGATCAAACCTGGGATTTTTCATCCCTGCGGACGATTGACTCCGAATACACCCTCACTTATGACCTGCCTGCAGCCAACGACAGTATGTATATTGTTCCCGGCCAATGTTTCGAGAAGCGGACTACCCGTGCGGATGAACTGGTGACAGGAACCGAACACAACACCGTGTATTACTACCGTATGCAGAACAATACCCTCACGCTGCTGGGGCATGAAAACCCTGTGGTAAAACTGGCATACACCAAACCCCTGCCCGTACTGCGCTTCCCCTTCCGCTACGGGGATAACGATTCGGCAGCATATACCTCCGAGGCACTGTATTCGGGTATCATCCCTGTACAGGCACGTGGATATGCCACCATCACTGCCGATGCCTGGGGACGGATGAAGTTGCCGGATGATGTTGTACTCGACACCGTACTCCGCGTCAGGTCACTGCAAGTGATCGAAAACATTCCTGTCGGAAATCAGGAAAAAGGAGAAGCGGAAACAACTACGGTGGAAACCTGCCGCTGGTACCTTAAAGGATACCGCTATCCCGTATTCGAGACCATCCGCAGCAGCGGTCAGGACGGGGAGGTGCAGTTTGCCACTGCCTTCTACTATCCCCTGCAAGACCATTTCTACCTGGACGAAGATCCCCAGAACACCGCCGTATTGGATCGGCTACGGGACGCGGAGAGTAAAGGATCAGTTTCCCTTGACCCCTTCCGAAAAAAAGCTTACCGCATCTTCCCCAATCCCACCGACGGGTTCTTATACGTGGATCTTACACTAAATCAGCCATCCAATGTGGATTACATGCTTTTTTCTGCCGATGGACGCCTCTGTAAACGCGTCCACAGGAACAAGCCGGACGGTGTTCACAGGGAAGAGATTGATTGCACACAATTGCCCTCAGGCACCTACCTGCTCAAACTTGTCTATGGGACGGAAACCGCCAGCGAGTTGATCATCAAAAAATAAGTACCTTCTAAACGATCATATATATGAAAACCGAACATATCCTTTTATACTGTGCCCTCCTGCTTTGCTTACCGGGAAACCTGTTGGCACAAACCCCAGGAAAGAACTACATCCTCACACGTACCTTTACGAACGAGGCAGGAAGCACTTACCTGGACGAGATCCAATACTTCAACGGGCTCGGGCAGCCGAGCCAGACCGTGCAGAAACAAGTTACACCCTCCCTGAAAGATATCGTAACGCTCTTCGAGTACGATGCAGCCGGGCGGGAAGTGAACAATTGGTTGCCAGGTGCCGTATCAACAGCCACCGGTGAGTATGTGACATCTAACACCGTTAAGACGGCCGCAGGGACTACGCATACCAATTACAGCCCATCCACCGGAAGCAAAACAGCAGATGCAGCACCCTATGCCAAAGTAGAGTATGAAAAGTCGATGCTCAACCGGCCTGCCGGACAATACGGGCCGGGAAACGCATGGCATGCCAACAGCAAAAAGGTGAAAACAGAGTACTTCACCAACGCCGTAAGCGGAGACCTGGCATGTACACGATACCTGGTAAGCGGGGCAAAAACGGCATGCGCCCTCTCCAAACCCGGTTCATACGGGAATAACCAGCTATTCGTGGTTCAGACTACCGACGAAGATGGGAATATTTCCTTCACATTCACCGACAAACTGGGACAAACCCTGCTTGTAAGGCGCAAAGTAAGCGGCGTCAGCCACGACACCTACTACGCCTATGACGACTTTGGTAACCTCTGCTATGTGCTGCCTCCCGAAGCGGTTGATAAGCTGACGGCCTACGGAGATACGGATCCCGTAATGAAGCAATACGCCTTCATGTACAAGTACGACGGGTGGAACCGCTGCGTGGCAAAGAAACTGCCGGGATGCGAATGGGAGTATTTCGTGTATGATTATGCAGACCGGATGATCTATTCACAAGACGGCGAGCAGCGGGTGAGCGGCGTATGGATGTTCAACATCCCCGATGTGTTTGGAAGGACGGTGCTGGCGGGAACTTGTACAAACTCGCTGAACTGGGCAGGTGAACCGCTCGGGACAGCCTTTGTAAAAGCAGACTGGGCCGGCGGCACCAATGCATTGAAAGGGTACAGCACCAGCGGAGTTACATTGTCGTCGCCTATGGCATTGACCGCCAACTACTACGACAGCTACGCCTTTATGGGATTGAACGGTATCCCAGCATCTTCCGACACCAATTTCAACTATGAAACGGCCTCAGGTTACGGCACACAATACACAAACAGCTACAAGGGGCTACTCACCGGCACATGGCGTGGGCTGATGAACGAATCGACCACCACGACCATCTCCTCCGCCATCCACACCATCCTCTATTACGACTATCTCGGGAGAATCATACAAACCAAAGCAAACAATCACCTTACGGGAGGAATCGAAAAGGAATACATCGGATACAACTTCGCCGGGCTCCCTCTGGCCCGCAAGCATATCCATTCGGCCACCGGCAAAACCACCCAAACCGAAGAATATGCCTACACCTACGATCATGCGGGGAGGTTGAAGATTACCACCCTCAAGCTCAACGGAGCCAGCGCAATATCGCTCTCCGACAATACCTACGACGAGGCGGGGAGGTTGCTTACGCAGACCAAAGGAGGGAACGCCACCAGCCTTAAATCCACCTACTATTATAATGTACGATCCTGGACACAGGCGGTTACAGGAGCGCTCTTTACCGAAAACCTGTATTACAACGACTCCTACGGAGGCAGCACCGCCCGCTACAACGGGAACATAGGCGCCATGTCGTGGAAGCTCTCCAGCGAAAGCCAGACACGGGGATATAACTTCACGTACGACGGGCTGTCGCGACTCACCGCCGCCAACTACCTCGAGAACGGTACGGCCAACACCAACTACAGCACCTCCTACTCCTACGACAAGCACGGAAACATCAAGACGCTCGAAAGGCGGGGAAAGGTGGCTTCCACCACCTACGGCATCATCGACAAGCTCACCACCACCCTCGACGGAAACCGCATCACCCGCGTGACGGATGCGGGCACGAACGTCACCATGCCCGAATCGGCAGACTTTAAAGACTATGCCGCAGGGAGCGGAACCTAT
>JAVBUE010000029.1:0-25871 GCA_031555735.1 Tannerellaceae bacterium | reverse complement strand
TTTTCAGTATCTTCGCAGCATAAGTGGTTAACCAAACAAATAAACAAACAAGTGCGTGCTATGTTAAGACCAATATATACCGGAGTTTTCTCCATTCTTGCACTGCTGGCAGTTATTTCGTGCCAACGAAACCCTGCTTTTCCCGTCTTGCAACGGGCGGAGCAATTAGATGGACGAAAAGGCGGAAAATATCATAAATAGAAATCGAATTTTAGCGATCAATTATATAAATAGTAGCAGTATAGTGGTCGGTCTTTATTGTTTAGAGGATCATTTAATTGTAATTGCCGAGACAGGAAAGTATATCTATAAAGAAAATGCAAAAATGGATTATCCTAAGAGGGTTATAAAATATTATATAATAAATAATATGTCGAATGAAATTCAAATAATAGCAACTCCATTCGATAAATTTAACAACAATAATTTACACTCAATATACAAAAATAAATTATATCAAATAATAGAAAAAGAGGGTGATGATGAAAGATTTATGTTAGTTGAGTTGTTCAAGTAACTAACAAATAAAATCAGATAGTTACGTAGAATATATTCAAACAACACGCATAATTATCCAATATCGATTGCAATGCATTTCGCTCTTTCCGGCGATACGCTGATGAATCGCTCCTACGCTTTCCTGCAACAAACACTGCCCGAAAGCGAACGGACGTTGCTGGAACAAAACTCTGCCCAATGGATACGTGACATTGAAATGGCAGTCAATACCTGCCGGGAGCAACTGGTATCCGGTGCGTTGCCTTTCGATGTTTTCTGTGAATACGTTCTTCCGGTTCGTCTGCAGAATGAGCCGATAGAGTTCTGGCGGGAAGACTGCCTGCGTACCTATTCGCATCTGCAAGGTGAACGGACAGATACGATCTGCAACGTTTTGCAAAATAAACTTCGTGTAGGGCGTAAGCGTTGTTGTTACGCCCTTTGGGTGTTTATTTTTCGCGGGATTTCCATTCGTTGACCAGTTCGGTAAATGTTTCTTTTACCGACATGATGCGTTGGGCTCGCCAGGCATTACTTCCGGCGAAGGCATAACCGCGTTCGAAATTGCCTTTGAAGGCGTTGTAAAGGGCCATGATGATGCAATAGGGACTATGTGACACATCACAGGTCTTGATGCAGTTGAAAGGACAGCTCTTGGGTACCTTCAATCCGTCGCGCACTTTCTCCAGGAAACGGCTGTGGATCGCACGGCCAGGCATGCCGACCGGACTTTTGATGATCTCGATATCCTTTTCGGAGGCGTTGAGGTAGCTTTCCTTGAACGCATCGGAGGCATCACATTCGGTAGTGGTGACAAAGCGGGTGCCCAGTTGTACGCCGGAAGCGCCCAGGTCGATCATCCGTTTGATGTCTTCGCCGGTGTATATACCTCCCGCGGCGATGACGGGTATCTTTTGGTGGTACTTCGCCTCAAAGAGGGCTACTTCGCTGACCACCTGCGGGAGCAGTTCCTCAAGGGAGAAGTGCTCGTCTTCGATTTGATTCTCCTTATAACCGAGGTGTCCTCCGGCTTTGGGACCTTCGAGGACGATGGCGTCGGGCAGATAGTCGTAGTTGTTTTTCCATTTCTCGCAGATGATACGTACGGCACGGGCGCCGGACACGATGGGTACGAGCTTGGTGACACTGTCTTTCTGCAGGAAAGAAGGAAGGTCGAGGGGCAGGCCGGCTCCGCAGAAGATGATATCTGCTTTCTCCTGGATGCTGGTCTTGACAAGCTCGGCGAAATCGGAGAGGGCGACCATGATATTGACACCGATGATCCCTTTCGCTTTCGCCCGCGCTTTGCGGATCTCTTCACGCAAACCGAGATTGCCTGCTTCCGTATAGTTTTTGGGGGAAAGTTTCTTGTAGAGCAGTCCGAGGCCTGCCGCGGAAATGACACCGATTCCGCCTTCATTGGCTACAGCCGAGGCAAGGCCGGAAAGGGAAATGCCTACGCCCATACCTCCCTGGACGATGGGAACCGGGGCTGTGATACCACCGATGGTAAGTGAGTTCATGTGCTTCTTTTGTTTTATTGCGCCGCAAAGGTAACACAGTGTTGCGTATTGTGTGCAGGAAAAAGCCATAAAATTGCGCAAAACACGAAATAATGTGCATGCGGATGGCAAGGTGTCATAAATTATCCAAACAATTTGCGAGATTAAAAGATTACATCTACTTTTGCAGACTGAAATTTAAAGGAGTACTACTAATTTAATAAATCATTCATAATGAACGTTTCACTGACAAAACAAGATGCCGTAAGCGGTATCATGAAGATAGAGATCGTGAAGGCAGACTATGCAGAGTTGGTTGAGAAAAACTTGCGCGGCCTGCGGCAGAAAGCCAATATCCCCGGGTTCCGTAAAGGAATGGTTCCGATGGGAATGGTTCAGAAAATGTATGGCAAACATGTGCTGGCGGAAGAAGTGAACAAGCTCGTCTCCGAGCATATATATAAGTACATACGCGAGAACAGCGTGAATGTGCTGGGCGAACCGATGCCGAGCGAAACAGACCAGCCGGTGATCGATTTCAATAAGGACGAAACGTTTGAATTCGTGTTTGACGTGGCGTTGGCGCCGGAGATCGCACTCAACCTGTCTGCAAACGACAAGGTGGCGTTCTACCAGGTGGCAATCGACGATAAGATGGTGGACGAACAGATCGAATCGTACAAAGCGAACTATGGCACCTATACCCAGGTGGAAGACGTGGAAGAAACGGATATGATCAAAGGTACGCTGGCTGAACTCGAAAACGGTACGCTGAAAGCAGGCGGTATCGTGGTGGAAGACGCCGTTGTCATGCCTAAGTATATCAAAGACGAAGCGGAAAAGGCCAAATTCATGACGGCCGGTTTGCACTCGATCGTGCTCTTCAACCCGAATAAGGCGTATGAAGGCGCTGAGGCCGAACTGGCTTCGTTCCTGAAGATCGACAAGAGCCTTGTGGCGGGAGTGACCGCGGATTTCAGTTTTGAAGTGAACGAGATCACCCGTTATACGGCTGCTGCGACCGACCAGGTGCTGTTCGACCGTGTATTCGGTGAAGATGCCGTTACCTCTGAAGAAGCGTTCCGCGCCAAGATACGCGAAGTGCTGGCCGAACAGTTCGCTCCGCAGTCGAACTACAAGTTCATGCTGGACAGCCGTGAGATGTTGATGCAGAAAGCGGGCGAACTGACCTTTGCCGATGAACTGTTGAAACGCTGGTTACTGATCGCCAATGAGAATAATTCGAAGGAAAAGGTGGAAGAAGATTTCCCGAAAGTGAAGGAAGACCTGACCTACCACCTGATCAAAGAAAACCTGGTGAAGGCCAACGACCTGAAGGTGGAAGACGCCGATGTGGTGAACGTAGCCAAACAGGTTGCCAAATCGCAGTTCGCACAGTACGGCATGTTGTCTGTCCCCGACGATGTATTGACAAAGTATGCCACCGACATGCTGAAGAATAAGGAAACAGTCCAGAGCCTGATCGACCGGGCGGTTGAAGACAAACTGGCTGAATGGCTGAAAGCGCATGTGACGCTGGATGTGAAGGAAGTTTCCGTAGAAGAATTCGGTAATTTGTTCAAATAAATAAGGCTGCAGGAGCGGTAAACTCCTGTCCAATCCATAAAAAGGGAACATCTCTCTAAAAAAATATCTTTTCGGGTAACAAATAAGTTGTTTCTTTCAGAAATTTATTTATAACTTTGTTTTCCGCTAAGATCAGGGGGGAGGTTCCTTTTTTGTGTTTTAGCCGTTTACACTTAATTTCAGACAACGTATGGAAGATTTTAAAAAGTATGCTACCAAGCATTTGCGGATGAGTGGCACAGCCCTCGACAGCTATATGAATATTACAAGCAGCTATATTTCACCCACGATCATCGAAGAACGTCAGTTGAATGTCGCCCAGATGGATGTGTTCTCACGTCTGATGATGGATCGTATCATTTTCCTGGGTACTCAGGTGGATGATTATACCGCCAACGTGATCCAGGCACAGTTGCTGTACCTGGACTCGAGCGATCCGGGGAAAGACATCTCCATCT
Source organism: Tannerellaceae bacterium (assembly GCA_031555735.1). Lineage (GTDB taxonomy): Bacteria > Bacteroidota > Bacteroidia > Bacteroidales > Tannerellaceae > JAJDIA01. Next base: position 21,826 of record JAVBUE010000029.1, on the reverse strand, counting down.
ATATCAATTCGCCGGGCGGGTCGGTATATGCGGGCTATGGTATTTATGATACGATGCAGTTTATCGGCAGCAATGTATCAACCATTTGCACGGGTATAGCGGCTTCCATGGCCTCTGTGCTGCTGGTGGCAGGCGTCAAAGGGAAGCGTTTTGCCCTGAAACATTCGCGGGTGATGATCCACCAGCCGCTGGGAGGAGCCCAGGGACAGGCGTCGGATATCGAGATCGCGGCACGGGAAATCCTGAAGGTGAAGAAAGAGCTTTATACGATCATTGCCGATCATTCCGGCCAGCCTTTTGATAAGGTGCAGGCCGACGGCGACCGTGATTTCTGGATGACGGCGGAAGAGGCGAAGGAATATGGAATGATTGATGATATTCTGCTCCGTAAATAATAGAAGCGGACTCAGGGGTATGCTTTGAGTCCCTGTTGAACAATAAAAAAACAAATACGAAACGTATGGCCAAAACAAGAGAAGAGTCCTGTTCGTTTTGCGGACGCAGCAGCCGGGATGTTTCCATGTTGATCAATGGACTATCGGCTACGATCTGCGACGAATGTGCACTTCAGGCATATGAGATTGTGCAGGAAGGCAAGCCTGCCAAAGGAGGTGCTTCGTTCGGTCTGAACCGGAACGAATTGCCCAAACCGTCGGATATAAAGGTATTCCTGGACCAGTATGTGATCGGACAGGATGACGCGAAACGGTATTTATCCGTTTCCGTCTATAATCACTATAAACGCCTGCTGCAAAAGGTGACGGCGGATGATGTGGAAATAGAGAAGTCCAATATCATTATGGTGGGGGCTACCGGTACGGGCAAGACACTGCTGGCGCGGACCATCGCGAAGTTACTGCACGTTCCTTTCACCATTGTGGATGCGACGGTGCTGACGGAAGCCGGCTATGTGGGCGAGGATATCGAAAGCATCCTGACCCGCCTGCTGCAGGTGGCAGATTATGATGTGGCTGCGGCGCAACGGGGGATCGTGTTTATCGATGAAATCGATAAAATCGCCCGGAAAAGCGATAACCCGTCCATCACACGCGATGTGAGTGGCGAAGGCGTGCAGCAGGGGTTGCTGAAGTTGCTGGAAGGTTCGGTCGTCAATGTCCCTCCCCAGGGTGGACGCAAACACCCGGAACAGAAAATGATCCCCGTGGATACGAAAAATATCCTGTTTGTCTGCGGTGGCGCCTTCGACGGTATCGAAAAGAAAATCGCACAGCGGCTGAATACCCGGATGGTGGGATATGCGATCAGTAAGGAGACGGCAACGATCGACCGGAACAACCTGTTGAAGTATATTACGCCGACCGACCTGAAGTCGTTCGGGCTGATCCCGGAGATCATCGGGCGTTTGCCAATATTGACATACCTGGATCCGTTGGACAGGCAGACCTTGCGCAGCATCCTGACGGAACCGAAGAACTCGATCATCAAACAGTATGTCAAGCTGTTTGAAATGGATGGGATAAACCTGTCGTTCGACGATGAGGTGTATGAATATATCGTGGATAAGGCGCTCGAATTCAAGTTGGGAGCGAGGGGACTGCGTTCGATCGTCGAAGCGATCATGATGGATGCGATGTTCTCGATGCCTTCATCCCGTAAGAAATCGCTGACGGTAACACTGGCTTTTGCAAAAGATAATTTTGAGAAGTCGGATGTGAATCGCTTACAAATCGCATGATCCTGCGTATCTATTAATACTATTATTATGGGGAAAAAAGACCATTTGACAGAAGCGCTAAAGACACATTTCGGCTTTGATACCTTCAAAGGCAACCAGAAGCGTATCATTGAAAATGTGCTGGCAGGGAATGACACGTTCGTGCTGATGCCTACCGGAGGAGGTAAGTCATTGTGCTACCAACTGCCTTCCCTGATGATGCCGGGTACGGCGATCGTGATTTCTCCATTGATAGCCCTGATGAAGAATCAGGTGGATGCGATGCGTAATTTCAGTGAAGAGGACGGAGTAGCCCATTTTATTAATTCGTCGCTGAACAAAACGGCGATCGACCAGGTGAAAGACGATATCCGTACCGGACGTACCAAGCTGTTGTATGTGGCGCCGGAATCGTTGACGAAAGAAGAGAATATCGAGTTCCTGCGGCAGGTGCCGATCTCCTTTTATGCCGTGGACGAAGCTCATTGTATCTCGGAATGGGGGCATGATTTCCGTCCGGAGTACCGGCGGATACGGCCGATCATCAATGAGATCGGGAAACGGCCGCTGATCGCACTGACGGCGACGGCTACCCCCAAGGTACAGCATGATATCCAGAAGAACCTGGGTATGATCGAGGCGACGGTGTTTAAATCGTCCTTCAACCGTCCGAACCTGTATTATGAAGTGCGTTCGAAAGGACAGAACGTGGACCGGGACATCATCAAATACATCAAAGCGAACGAAGGGAAATCGGGTATTGTGTATTGCCTGAGCCGGAAAAAAGTGGAAGAGTTCGCGGGTATATTGAAAGCCAACGGGATCAATGCGCTGCCGTATCATGCCGGAATGGACTCGCAGGTACGCTCGGCAAACCAGGATGCATTTCTGATGGAAGAAGCGGATGTGATTGTGGCGACGATCGCTTTTGGTATGGGCATCGACAAGCCGGATGTGCGGTATGTGGTGCATTATGATATCCCCAAAAGCCTGGAGGGGTATTATCAGGAAACAGGCCGGGCGGGTCGTGACGGGGGAGAAGGCAAGTGTATCGCCTTCTATGCCTTGAAAGATCTACAGAAATTAGAGAAATTCATGCAGGGCAAACCTGTTGCGGAACAGGAAATCGGAAAGCAGTTGTTGCTTGAAACAGCAGCTTATGCGGAAACATCCGTTTGCCGCCGGAAAGTATTGTTACATTATTTCGGAGAGGGATATTTAGAAGATAATTGTGGTAGTTGTGATAATTGTTTGAACCCAAAAATGCAAGTAGAAGCCAAAGAATTACTGGTGGGCGTGCTGGAAGTAGTAAGCGCCCTGAAAGAGAAATTTAAAGCCGAATACATCATCAATGTATTGTTAGGCAATGAAACGTCTGAAATACAGTCGTATAAACACAATGATCTGGAGGTTTTCGGCTCAGGCCAGGACGAAGATGAAAAGACTTGGAACGCGGTAATCCGCCAAGCCCTGATTGCCGGATACCTGTCGAAGGATATTGAGAACTACGGATTATTGAAGATCACCGATAATGGTAAAGGCTTCATGGAAAATCCGGTATCGTTCAAGATCACGAAGGACAATGAGTTTGAAGAAGAAGACGAAGAAGTGCAGGTACGCGGTGGCGCTTCGTGCGCGGTGGATCCGGTACTGTATTCCATGATGAAAGACCTGCGTAAGAAATTGTCCAAACGCCTGGAGGTGCCTCCGTTCGTGATCTTTCAGGATCCTTCGCTGGAAGCGATGGCTACCACGTACCCGGTCACGTTGGATGAGTTACAGAATATTCCGGGTGTAGGTGCCGGTAAGGCCAAACGGTACGGGAAGGAGTTTGTGGAACTGATCCGCAAGCATGTGGAAGAGAATGAGATCGAACGCCCGGAAGACCTGCGTGTACGTACGGTGGCCAACAAATCCAAACTGAAGGTATCTATCATCCAACGGATCGACCGTAAAGTGGCACTGGATGAGATCGCCATGACGAATGGCCTGGAATTCAGTGAACTGCTGGATGAGCTGGAGGTGATCGTCTATTCGGGTACACGCATCAATATCGACTATTTTGTCAACGATGTCATGGACGAAGATCATATCGAAGATATCTATGAGTACTTCAAAGATTCGGAAACGGACGACCTGGAGGAAGCCATAGAAGAGCTCGGAGGCGATTATACGGAAGAAGAAATCAGGCTGATCCGTATCAAATTCCTCTCGGAAATGGCGAACTAAGACAATTATAAAAAACACTAATTTAACGGGATCGTACACTTTTTACGTCCGTATTCCGTTAGATTAGTGTTATTTTTGTAATGTGAAAGAAGCATGAATACGATTTTTTGCATGAAAAAGTTTTTGACAACCGTATTGGCAACGATGTGTTGTACCGTGCAGGCTCAGGTTACACCGGATTCCGTAGTGATGACGATTGCCGGTAAACAGGTCTCCGTGGCGGAATTCCTGTTCATGGCTCAGAAAAACGGCGAAGTGAATCTGAAGAATCCGCAATCCGCTGAAGCCTATGTGGAGCTGTATAAAAACTTTAAACTTAAGGTGGCCGATGCCGAAGCGATGGGGATCGACCAGACATCCGATTTCAAGAGCGAATACGACGAGTATAAATCCCAGTTGACAGGCAGCTTCCTTTCGGATAAGAAAGCGGAAGAGGCGTTTGCGTTGGAGATGTATAACCGGGGAAATGAATTGCCCGAACTCAGCCATATCGTGGTGCGCCTGCCCAGTCAATACCTGACCAAAGATACGGTTGGCCCTTATCAGAAAGCGATGGATATATACCGGCAGTTGAAAAACGGGGCGGATGTGGATGCACTGGGCGAGGCGCTGGCCAAACAACCGGATGGCGGCATTGCGTATGAGTACATGCGCGTATTGAGACCCCTTACCACCCTCAAATCATTTGAAAACGTAGTCTATGCAATGAAAGAAGGGGAAATTTCCCTTCCGGTGCGTACCAGCCTGGGTTATCATATCATCCAACTCCATTCGAAAAAGGCCGACAAAGGTACGGTGCGTGTATCGCAGATCCTGTTCGGTTTACCGGATCATGCAACGGCCAAGCAACAGGCAAAAGCATTGAAAGATGCGGAGAAAGTCTATCAACTTCTCCAGCAGGGACAGGCTTTTGAAACACTGGCCAAGAGTTATTCGACGGATTCGGTTTCTGCTTCACAGGGTGGGGCGATCCCGCCGTTTGTACAGGGTGTGATGCCGGTAGCTGTGGAAGAGGCGGCGTTTGCATTGGCAAAGCCCGGCGACTACTCCGGTATCGTGCAGACCGGCAAGGGATATGTGATCCTCCGCCTGGAGGGAAAAAAGCCCCGGCCGTCTTTCGAAAGCCAGAAGGCTTCTTTGATCCGCAAGCTGGGCATGGGTGAATATAATTTCGAACTCTATCGGTCGTTCGACAACCAACTGAAGAAAGAAAGCGGGTATGTCTTTTATCCGGAAGCCTATGCGGAATTGCAGGGGCTTTGTAATACCTATTTCCCCGGAGAAAAAGAATTCTTTGAAGCCGCCAGGGATATGAAGAAAACGTTGTGTACCGAAAACGGGATAAATGTGCCGCAGAGCGACTTCGCGTATTATACTGTGACCAATCCTTTTTCCACCAAAGCATATGCGGGTGATTTCCTGCAAGAGGTGTACGACCTGTTTGTGCGGGATATCCTGACTACCGCCGAACGGAAGACCCTGGAAGCAAAGCATCCGGAGATACCTTTCCTTTTACAGGAATACCGGGACGGTTCCTTGCTTTTTGAAGTGAGCAACCGGAAGATATGGAATAAGCCTTCCGCCGAACAACCGGCATTGGAAGCGCAATGGATCAAAGAACTGAATGCGAAATATCCCGTCGTAATCCATTGGGAGGTGATCAGGAAGTTCTACAAATAAACGGGTATGAAGGTCGGTTGTTATCTTGTTTTTCTCCTTTTACTGGCAGGTGGATGTAAGGATCGTCATGCGGCAGATACAGAGATGCTGGCCAATGTGGGCGACAAGGTACTGCAACGGAAGGAGGTGACCGACCTGATCCCGAAAGGGGTGTCTGCCGCTGATAGCCTGCTGTTCGCGGAAAGTATCGTCAAACGATGGATAAAAGATGTACTGGTATATGATGTGGCACTACATAACCTGGGTGATGAGGAAGCTGAGGTTAACAGGCTGGTGGAAAACTACCGCCATTCGCTCGTTCGATACCGGTATATGGAGCACCTGGTCCGGGAACGCCTGATGTCGGAGATCAGGGAGAGTGATAAACTGCAGTATTATGAAACGAACCAGCAAAAATTCATCCTCGATAAATGCCTGATCAAGGGCTTATTTCTGAAAATACCGGTGGATGCGCCGGGTTTGAAAGAGGTAAAAGGGTGGTGTAAACAACAATCTGATGATGCTTTAGAAAAAATTGAGAAATATAGTTTGCAGAACGCGACTATTTATGACTACTTTTACGACCGCTGGGTGGACTTTGATGTCATCATGGATAAGATACCGACTCAAATCGCCCATCCGGAGCCGTTTCTGGAAGCCAATAAGATGGTTGAAGTGTGTGACAGCAGTTTTTGCTACCTGTTGAGTATCCGGGAATACATGGTGTCGGGGACGGTAGCTCCTTACGACTACGTGGTTTCGCAGATCACGGACGTGCTGGTCAACCAGCGCAAGGTGTCTTTTACGAAAGAATTTGAAGAAGATTTATATAATGATGCGGTCAGAAGCGGTAAAGCGAAGCTGTTTATCGGTGCTGACCAATAATTGAAAGGAAAGAAGAGAATGAAGAAGTGTTTGATCGTACTGTTTCTTGCCTGTTGTTCCTATGCATCCCATGCACAGGGCAATGTGATTGATGAGATCGTATGGGTGGTTGGAGATGATGCCATATTACGCTCGGAGGTGGAAACCCAGCGTCTTTATATGCAGAATGACGGATACCATTTTGATGGCGATCCGTATTGTGTCATTCCTGAACAGATGGCTGTTCAGAAACTGTTCCTCACACAGGCTAAACTGGATAGTATCGAAGTGAATGAAAACCAGGTGATCCAGTCGGTCGATCGGTGGATGTCGTATGCCGTTAACCAGATGGGCTCAAAGGAGAAGCTGGAAGAATATTATGGAAAGAAATTCTCGCAGATCAAAGACGAACGGAAAGACATGGTGCGTGAGCAGCAGATCGTGGAAGAAATGAGGCGGAAATTGATCGGTGAAGTCAAACTGACACCGTCGGAGATCCGGAAGTACTACAACCAACTTCCTGCCGACAGTCTGCCGAATATCCCCACGACGGTGGAGGTGCAGATCATCACCCTCGAACCCAAGATCCCGTTTGAAGAAACAGACGCCATCAAAGCGAGGTTGCGTGAGTTTACCGACCAGATCAACAAAGGGGAAATGGAATTTTCTTCAATTGCCCGTTTGTATTCCGAAGATAAGGTATCGGCCATGCGGGGGGGGGAGCTCGGTTTTATGGGAAAAGGGCAGTTATTGCCTGAGTTTGCCAATGTGGCGTTTAACCTGAACGACCCGAAACGTGTCTCACAGATCGTTCAGACGGAATATGGCTACCATATTATCCAACTGATCGAGAAAAGGGGCGACCGCATCAATTGCCGCCATATCCTGCTTCGCCCGAAAGTGTCGGATACGGAACTGAAAGAGGCTACGACCCGCCTGGATTCCCTTTATACCGAATTGAAGGCGAATAAGTTTACCTTTGAAGAAGCCGCCACTTTCGTTTCTTACGACAAGGATACCCGCAATAATAAGGGATTGATGGTGAACAAGGGAGAAAACAACAACTATGGTACAGCCCGCTTTGAAATGCAGGAGCTGCCGCAGGAGATCGGGAAGGTAGTGTATGATATGCAGGTGGGTGAAATCTCGAAGCCTTTTACCATGCTGACCGACAAACAGAAAGAGGTGGTCGCTATCGTCAAACTGAAATCTCGTGTCTCGCAGCATAAAGCGAATCTGACGGACGACTACCAGGCGCTGAAGGCTATTGTGGAAAGTAAAAAAAGTGAAGAAATACTGAACGACTGGATCATTAAAAAGCAGAAGACCACCTATGTGCGTATCGCCGATGGGTGGAAGAACTGCGATTTCCGGTATCCGGGATGGGTGAAGGAATGAAACGACGAATACTCGCATTTGTTCTTGGTGTACTGTTTGTATGCGCTGCCGATGGTGTAGCCCAGGTACAGCCGGGTGAAGGGCCGCCCCAACAGGGCGAGGCCAAAACAACCAAGGTGTATCTTGAACATGCCAATGTGATTTCTTATAACCAGGAATTGAAGCCGGATGCACAATTACTGAACGGTGATGTCTGTTTCCGGCACGGCAGTTCGTATATGTATTGCGACAGCGCCTATTTCTATGAGCTGACCAATACGTTGGAAGCGTATAGCAATGTCCGGATGGAACAGGGCGATACGCTTTTCGTGTATGGTAACTTCCTGTATTACGACGGAAATACGCAATTGGCACGATTGCGTGACAATGTCCGCATGGAGAATGGGGAAGTAACCCTCTTTACCGATAGTCTCAACTACGACAGGGCCAGGGATATCGGCTATTATTTTGATGGCGGACTGATCGTGGATTCGGAGAACGAACTTTCTTCGTACTATGGGCAGTATTCGCCCGGCACCAAGATGGCGGTATTCAACGACAGCGTCCGGCTGGAGAATACGAATTTTACCCTCTATTCGGATACGCTCAATTACCAGACGGATACGAAGATTGCAACCATACTCGGCCCCTCTACCATTGTGTCCGATAGTGGTACGGTTCATACCTCCCGTGGATGGTACAACACCGTCGATCAGACATCCCTGCTTCTGGATCGATCTTCCATCGTGTCGGGAACCAAATACATGATCGGCGATTCCATCCATTATAACCGGGAAGAAGGATTTGCCGAGGCGTTTGGCAATATGTTCCTGCAGGATACGGCGCAGCATCTCATCCTCGAAGGGCAATACGGCTTTTACAACGAGAAGCTGGAGTATGCTTTTGCGACAGACAGCGCCCGCTTTATGGAATACAGCCAGCAGGACACCCTTTACCTGCATGCCGATTCTTTGCAGTTGTTAACGATCGATTCCACCTACCGCGAGGTAAAGGCATTTTATGGCGTTCGTTTCTATCGGACAGACGTGCAGGGTGTATGCGATTCGATGTTGTTCAATACCCGTGACTCGGTATTGTATATGTTTACCGAACCGATCATTTGGAACGAACAATATGAATTGTATGGCGATACCATCGAGGTGTTCATGAACGACAGTACCATCGACTTTGCCCATGTCAAACAATTCGCTTTTGCCGTCCAGGCTGTTGATACGATGCATTATAACCAGTTGAAAGGGAATGATCTGAAAGCCTATTTCAATGGGAAATCCCTCCGTTTGATCGACATTGAAGGGAATGCCGAATCGATCTACTATGTGGCGGAGGAAGCGGGTCCGCTGATAGGACTGAATACCACCAAGAGCGCATATCTGTCTATCCAATTGCTGGACAATAAGTTGGATCGGATCGTCTGGAAACCCAAAGTGGAAGCGTCGATGATTCCGCTGCCTGATCTGAAACCCGAACAGAAAACCCTCAAGGATTTCTATTGGTTCGACTATCTGCGACCGAAAGATAAGGACGATATCTATTCGGTGAAGAAAAGAAAAGCGCAAGACGTGCCTCCCCGCCGGAGTAACCGCTTTGTGCGTTAGTGTAACATTCAAGTACTTATACCATGGCTCTTTTACCCTTTTATAAGCAACGTAAACCGCGCCAGTTTAATCACCAGCCAATTTACTGGGATCCCCGCAAAGAAGAATTGCAGGAACGCGAACGTCGAATCCGGCGTGAATTAGGAATGGAAAAGATGGACGAAGGCTATAAACCCCAGATCAAGGGTAAGTTTGTGGAAGGAACCAAGCATCTGCGTAAGAGCGTGGAAAAAGGTGACGACCGCCGCTCGCGTGAATACAAGAGTTTCCGGTTAATCCTTATCCTCGTTGTTATGGGTGTTATCCTCTGGATCTTGTTTTTCAAATGAGTGATATCATCCATTTACTACCCGATAGCATTGCCAATCAGATAGCCGCAGGTGAAGTGATCCAGCGGCCGGCATCCGTTGTTAAGGAACTGGTGGAAAACGCGATCGATGCCGGAGCTACCTCTGTCCGTGTCCAGATAAAGGATGCCGGACGTACCCTGATTCAGGTGATCGACAACGGCAAAGGGATGTCCGAAGCCGATGCCCGGATGGCCTTTGAACGCCATGCCACCTCCAAGATCAAGTCGGCCGACGATCTGTTTGCCTTGCGTACGATGGGATTCCGGGGTGAAGCCCTGGCATCTGTCGCCGCTGTGGCGCACGTGGACCTGCTCACGCGCCAATGCGGTGCCGATTTAGGTACACATTTGGTCTTGTCCGGGTCGGAGATCGAAACGGTCGAACCCGTATCCTGTGGCGAAGGCAGTATTTTTTCGGTTAAGAATCTCTTTTTCAATGTCCCGGCTCGGCGGAAGTTCCTGAAGACGAACGAAGTGGAATTCCGGCATATCATCACCGAATTTGAACGGGTGGCGTTGGTGAATCCGACGATCGCATTCTCGCTATATCATAACGACGTGGAGGTGATGAACCTTCCATCTTCCGTCTTACTGCAACGTATCCTGCATATCTATGGGAAGGGACAACATGACAAGCTTCTGCCGGTAGATTCGCAAAGTGCGCTGGCAACGATCACCGGCTTTGTAGGCCGCCCGGATATGGCTCGCAAACGAGCGATGCAGTATTTCTTTGTAAATGGGCGGTTCATGAAGCATCCCTTCTTTCATAAGGCGGTGATGCAGGCGTATGAGCAATTAATCCCGGTGGGCGAACAGCCGTATTATTACCTGTACTTCACCCTTGACCCGGCAACAATAGATGTCAATATCCATCCAACCAAGACGGAGATCAAGTTTGAGCATGAACTGAACATCTGGCAGATACTTGTGGCAGCCATCCGGGAGACACTGGCCAAATCGAGCGCTATTCCAACCATTGATTTCGACCGTCAGGGAGCGATCGATATTCCCGTGTATTCGCAGGATACGGCCACGCATGCCCCGGTTCCCCGGGTGCAAGTGGATCCGGCGTATAACCCGTTCGACACGGCTCCGTCGTATAAACGGCCGGATTTCGACTGGTCGAAATTATATGAAGGGTTTGAAGGCAATGGGAAGAAGACTGCCATCATGCCCGATGAGATGCCGGTGGAAACAACGCCTCCGGTTGTCGAACCGGCTCCGCTGTTTGCCGAAACCAACAGCCCGTCGTACCAGTATAAGGGACGATATATCGTGACGTCTATCAAATCCGGCCTGGCTATAATCGACCAGCACCGGGCTCATGTGCGGATCCTTTTCGACCAGTATATAAACAGTATCCGCCAACAGAAAGGGTTTTCGCAAAAGGTGCTATTCCCCGAGGTGATCCGTTTCACTCCGGGCGAAGCCAGTCTGTTGCCTTTGTTGTGGGACGACCTTCATTTTGTGGGATTCGACCTCAGTGATCTGGGTCAGGGAAGTTATGCCGTGAACGGTCTGCCTGCAGGCATGGAACAGTCGGATATGGTGACATTACTGAGGGATATCGTTTCACAATCCATGGACACCGGCCGGCAGGCGAAGGAGAACATCTGCCATACGATCGCCCTGTCGCTTGCCAAGGCTGCCGCTATCCGTCCGGGAAAGCCGCTTGCTTCGGAAGAGATGGAGCATCTGATCGCCTCCCTTTTCTCTTCTTCCGACTCCAACCTGACGCCTGAAGGGAAAACAATCCTTACGCTTGTTTCCGAAGACGAGCTCGAGCGGCGCTTCCGCTAACGGCTTATACCATCTGCCTGATCTGCTCGTGGAGCCGTCCGTTGCTGGCGATCACCTCACGGCCAGATTGCCAGTTGGCGGTACCCCGAAAGTCGGTAACCATACCGCCGGCCTGTTGTAGGATAAGGGCGCCCGCGGCAACATCCCACGGTCCCAGCCAGGCTTCCACCCGGGCATCGAAACGGCCGCAGGCTACGTAGCATAGTTCGGCCGCCGCTGTTCCGAGCAGTCGTGTGCCGCCGGCATAGCCATACAGTTTGTCAACCAGATTCATCGCGGTAGGTTTATAGGCTTCCGTATTGTATGGGAAGCCCAGGGCTATAAAGGATTTGTCGAGGGTGTCCACGTTGGATACACGGATCTCTTTCCCGTTGAGGAACGCTTTCCCGCCTTTGATGGCGTGGAAACATTCGTCGCGGCCTACTTCATACACCACGCCGATCTGCGTCACTCCATCCTGTTGAAGGGCTATGCTCACACAGTAGGGCGCCATGTCGTGGATAAAGTTTGTTGTTCCGTCAAGGGGATCGATCACCCACATATACGGTTTGACATCGGCAGCCACAGTCCCTTCTTCCGTGATGTAACCTGCTTCGGGAAGCAACCGCGAAAGTCGATCCACCAGTCGCCGTTCGGACTCCTTGTCCACATACGACACGTAGTTGTGCGCACCTTTTTCTTCCACGCGTGCCGGGTTGAATTTCATCCGTTCAGCCTGCAGGAAGAGACCTGCTTCACGGGCGATCTGCCTGATCTGTAGGCAGAAAGTATCCAGATTAATCATTTTGTATTTTCATTAGATGCGCAAATGTAGCGTAAATCTCCCTATCGGGAAGCGAATTAGGGGATAAGTTTTGTTTCTGCGGCAATATAAATCGGTGTAATAGCGGGATTACCCCAACCCCGGGCTATTCACCCCTGATATGTTAAAAATAAAGAAGGCGTATGATAAAGCCTTCACCTGGTATGGGTGTGTTGGGATATCCTGTTATTTTTGTGGGATGCAATTGTTTGCATGGCCGACCTTTTAGATCGGTTAACCTTATATCGAAATAATTGAATACCTATGAAATCGATTGTGACGTCTCCGTCGGGGAAAAGTTATTTGATCCCGTTTGTATTGGTTACCAGTCTGTTCCTGATGTGGGGAATGGCGCACGGCCTGCTGGATGTGTTGAACAAGCATTTCCAGGTGGTGTTTACGATGTCGAAAGCCCAGTCGGGACTGGTACAGTTTTCTACCTATATCGCCTACGGGCTGATGAGTATCCCTGCCGGGATGTTCATGCGGCGCTTCGGCTATAAGAAGGGGATCATCCTCGGGCTCTCGCTCTACGGCCTGGGCGCTTTCGGTTTTATTCCGGCGGCATGGCTGCATTCGGCCAACCCGTTCCTGATCGCGTTGTTTGTGGTCGCCTGCGGGTTGTGTGTGCTGGAAACGGCTGCGAACCCTTATTCCACCGTCCTTGGCCCGAAAGAACGGGCGGCGCAACGGATCAACCTCTCTCAGTCGTTCAACGGGCTGGGGTGGATCCTTGGCCCGCTGATCGGCGGCCAACTGATCCTCGGCGCTTCAACCGATGACACAATGGCGCTCACCAAACCTTATATCATCCTCGGTGCGGCAACGCTGGTGATTGCGGTATTGTTTGTCTTTACCAAACTTCCCGATATCCAGGAAGAAGAACCGGCGATGGAGGCTGTAGAGAAGCCCGGCGTGTCGATGTGGTCGCACAGGCATTTCGTGCTGGCGGTGGTTGCGCAGTTCCTCTATTGTGCCGCACAAACAGGTATCTTCAGTTTCTTTATTAATTATGTGACCGAACTGGACACGGCGATCACCCCGCTTATGGCTTCCCGCTTCCTCGCTTTCGGCGGGATGTTGCTGTTTATGATCGGGCGGTTGTCGGGCAGTTTCATCATGGGACGGTTTGCGCCACAGTCGCTCCTTGCATTCTATTCCATTGCCTGCAGCGTGTCGATGGTACTGGTTGTCCTTGAGCTGGGGCAGGTGTCGCTGTATGCGCTCTATGCTTCCTTCTTCTTTATGTCGATCATGTTCCCCACCATATTCGCCCTTGGCCTGGCACGGATGAGCGCCTATACGAAGAAAGCCTCTTCCTATATTATAATGGGTGTGGCGGGAGGCGCTTTCGCCCCGATCCTGATGGGATATATCGGCGAGCAGAACATGGCGATCGGATTTATCGTCCCCCTGTTATGCTTTGTCTATATCGCGTTTTATGGCTTGAAGGGGTATAAGATGTAACAACCTGGATTATAAACTTAATATCGTATATCATGAAAACACGTAGTATGCTTTGTATCGCCCTGCTTGCCATGGCAGGCATGGTTTCCGCCCAGAACTATCCATTCAACGGCCTGGATATGAATATGGGTACGCTTTCGCGGTTGTCGAATGCCAAGACGCGCTCCATCAGTCCGGAGAATTATACCGGCGAGAAAGGAAAAGGCGGCATGGCTGATCCGGTGAAAGACAAGGATGTGATTAACCAGGCCAATGCCTGGGCTGCTTCCAAAGACCTGGGGAAAGGGTGGAAAGTAAATCCGTTTATCATTGTGAAGCCGGGCGAAACGATCACCATCGCGGACATTGAAGGACCGGGCGCTATCCAGCAGATATGGATGACACCGACAGGCAACTGGCGTTTTACCATCATCCGCATGTATTGGGATGATGAAAAGGAACCGTCGGTAGAATGTCCCGTGGGCGACTTTTTCGCCAGCGCTTATAACGAATACGCGCAGCTTTCTTCCTTAGCCATTTGCGTGAACCCGGGCAGCGCCTTCAACTGTTACTGGAAGATGCCGTTCCGCAAGAAAGCGCGGATCACGGTTGAGAATATCAACAACCGCGAAGAGATGCGACTCTACTACCAGATCAACTATACGCTGACGGAAGTACCGGCCGACGAAGGTTATTTCCATGCCCAGTTCCGCCGCTCCAACCCTACGCAGGGATCACTGCATACACTGATCGACGGTGTCAAGGGAAAGGGGCAGTATGTGGGGACTTACCTTGCCTGGCGTGTGAACGACAACTGCTGGTGGGGTGAAGGTGAGATCAAGTTCTATATGGATGGCGACAAGGAGTACCCAACCATCTGTGGAACTGGTACGGAAGATTATTTCTGCGGTTCCTATAATTTCGAGAATAAGGCCACCCGGCAGTATCAGGAGTTCACCACCCCTTATGCCGGTATGCACCAGGTGATCCGTCCGGACGGGCTGTACCGTGCGGTGACAGCTTTCGGGCTGTACCGTTGGCATGTGCTCGACCCGATACGTTTCGAGAAAGACCTGAAGGTGACGATCCAGGATCTGGGATGGCGGCACGACGGACGTTACAACGACCAGAAATCGGATATCGCCTCCACCACCTTCTGGTACCAGGCCGAGCCGCATGCCAAATTTCCGGCGTTACCGTCGAAAGACGAGCTGGAAATCCCCCGTTGGTAACCAAAAATTACAAGTGATATGAAAACATCTGTTCAACTGCTGGCTGTGGCGCTTTCCTTCTCATGTGTCGCCTGTAACCAGCTAAAAAAAGAATCATCGCCTATGAAAACGTATGCATCGGGTACCTTCGGGTACGATTTGCAGTATTTATCCGGAAAAGACAGCCTGTTGGCCGTATTGAAATCGGCAGACGGACAGGCGCAGGTCATCGTCTCGCCCACCTATCAGGCTAAGGTATTTACCTCTACCGCCGCAGGGGAGGAGGGGCCAAGTTTAGGTTATATCAACTACAAAGCGCTGGATCAGGAAGGATTCAGTGAACATATGAACGGCTATGGGGGCGAGAACCGTCTCTGGATCGGACCGGAAGGAGGGCGTTATTCCGTATTCTTCCAGCCCGGGAAGGAGCAGGTTTATGCCAACTGGTACACCCCGGCGCCGGTGGATACCGAACCGTGGACTGTACAATCGGCGGATGCCGCATCTGTTGTCATGTCAAAAGAGATGGAGGTGTCTAATTACATGGGTAGCGCGTTACGGCTGAGGATCGACCGGAGCGTGCGGTTGTTGGCGCCGGCGGAGATCGCCACGAAACTGGGTGTTTTGCCCGGTGAAGGCGTGAAGATGGTCGGCTATACGACCGATAACAAGCTTACCAACCTGAACGATTTTGCCTGGACACGTGAGACTGGTACGGTTTGCATCTGGATCCTGGATATGTTCAATACCTCCCCGCAGGCATTGACGGTTGTCCCTTATCATACCGGAGAAGAAAAAGACCTGGGACGGATTGTCACATCGGACTATTTTGGCGAGATTCCCGCCGACCGCCTGCAAGTGGGCGATGGTTTGATCTTTCTCAAGACGGACGGGAAATTCCGGAGCAAGATCGGACTGAATGCCTTGCGCACGAAAGCAATCGCAGGTAATTATGACCCGGTATCCAAACGGCTGACCGTCTCCACCTTCGATGTGGACGCGAAGGCACCCTATCTCAACCAGGAATGGAATCCGGCAAAAGACCCGGCGATCGGCGATATTTTCAACGGCTATAACGACGGCCCGCTGGACGACGGTTCGATCATGGGGCCGTTCCTTGAACTCGAAAGCGCGTCGCCCGCCGCATTCATTGCCCCGGGCATGTCGCTCTCGCACAGCCACCAGGTATTCCACTTTACCGGTGAAGAAACTGCATTGTCGCTGCTCACCCGGAAGCTGTTCGGCGTTTCTGTCGATCAACTGAAAATGGTATTCTGAATCATCTGCAACCTATAAATTTATCCACCATATCCATATGAAAACGACTTATCCAAAGATCGGTATTCGTCCCGTAATCGACGGGCGACGTCACGGCGTACGTGAATCGTTGGAAGACATGACCATGGGGCTGGCCCGCCGGGTCGCCCAGTTATATAGTGAGCAACTGCGTTATCCGGATGGCTCGCCGGTTGCATGTGTGATCGCCGATACCTGTATCGGAGGCGTGAAGGAGGCGGCCGGCTGTGCGGAGAAGTTCGCACGCGAAGGTGTGGGCGTCTCGCTATCGGTCACCCCCTGCTGGTGTTACGGCTCGGAAACGATCGATATGGATCCGCTGATCCCGAAAGCCATCTGGGGATTTAACGGGACGGAACGTCCGGGGGCAGTGTATCTGGCGGCAGCCCTGGCGGCGCATAACCAGAAGGGCTTGCCTGCTTTCGGGATTTATGGACGGGATGTGCAAGACCTGGCCGATCCGGAGATCCCCCGAGATGTGGAGGAAAAGCTGCTCCGCTTCGCCCGTGCAGGCTTGGCTGTGGCGCTGATGAGAGGTAAGTCTTACCTCGCCGTCGGCTCGGTATCGATGGGAATTGCCGGTTCGATCGTGAACCCTGACTTCCTGCAGGAATACCTCGGATTACGTACCGAATACGTGGATTGCTCGGAGATCATCCGCCGTGTCCAACAGGAAATCTATGATAAGGAAGAATATGAAAAGGCGCTCGCCTGGACAAAACAGCATTGCATGGCGCGGGAAGGGGATGATTACAATCCGCCCCATCTGCGTACGTCGCGTGAACAAAAGGATGCCGATTGGGCATTTGTGGTGAAGATGACCCTGATCATGCGCGACCTGATGATCGGGAATCCCCGCCTGGAAGTGGTCGGCTGTAAGGAAGAGAGCATGGGGCATAATGCCATCGCGGGCGGCTTCCAGGGACAGCGGCAGTGGACCGACTTTATGCCGAACGGCGACTTCCCGGAAGCGATCCTGAACTCCTCGTTCGACTGGAACGGCATCCGCGAACCGTTTGTTTTCGCAACGGAGAACGACTGCCTGAACGGGATCGCCATGCTGTTCGGCAAACTGCTTACCAATACATCGCAGATGTTCGCCGATGTCCGTACCTATTGGAGCGCGGAAGCCATCGAGCGGGTGAGCGGATGGAAACCGGAAGGGCTGCTGGCCGACGGCGCCATCCACCTGATCAATTCAGGCTCGTGTACACTGGATGGTACGGGCCGCCAGACACAGGATGGTGAGCCGGTGATGAAACCTTTCTGGGAGATCACCGATGAAGAAGTGGGCCAGATGCTGGAGGCTACGACCTGGTATCCGGCTTCACTGGAATATTTCCGAGGAGGAGGCTACTCGTCGCATTTCCTTACACGGGCAGGTATGCCGGTGACCATGAGCCGGCTCAACCTGGTGAAAGGGCTCGGTCCCGTGCTGCAAATCGCCGAAGGATGGACGGCGACGTTCCCGGACGCGGTGTTCGAAGTGATCAACAAACGGACGGACAAGACCTGGCCTTCTACCTTCTTCGTGCCGCGTACCACGGGTGTGGGCCGTTTCAAGGATGCGTATAGTGTGATGAACAACTGGGGCGCCAACCATGGGGCGATCAGCTACGGGCATATTGGCGCCGACCTGATCGCGCTGGCTTCCATGTTGTCTATCCCCGTCTGTATGCATAATGTGGAAGAAGATCGAATCTTCCGCCCCTCGGCCTGGAGCGCTTTCGGGTCGGATGCGGAAGGATCGGACTACCGGGCTTGCGGCGCATATGGCCCCATCTATAAATAATGTACGCGAAGCATCATGAATAGAAACAATCTGATTGCGCTGTTACTGTGTATGGCCGGTTGCTGCCTTATACTGCCGGGAGGTAATGCACAGGTGAATGTGTCGGGGGATATGTACGACCTGGCCAAAGTGAAAAGTGGCGTGCGTAACCGCCGCATCAGCAGTTACGACCGTTCGGGCAATAATGGCGATCACCTGCGTGCGATCAAGCCGGGGGAGACCCGTACGATTGCCGACATCGCGGGAGCGGGCGTGATTAACCATATCTGGATCACGATCTCGCCCGGACCGGCCGATCTGAACCGCAGTGATATTATCCTGCGGATGTACTGGGACGGAAAACCGTATGCTTCCGTGGAGTCGCCGATCGGCCCGTTTTTCGGACAGGGATGGAACGAACAGTATAACTACGCATCCATGCCTTTGTCGGCAGGACCGGCAAAGGGAACCGGGCTCTCGTCTTATTTTACCATGCCCTTTGCTAACGGGGCGAAGATAGAGATCGAAAACCAGTCTGACCAAACGATCAGCCATTTCTATTATTACGTGGATTATCTGGAGATGAAAAAACTGCCGCAGGATATGGGGCGTTTCCACGCGTGGTACAACCAGGAGCTGACGGAAGCATTGCCTGAAGGCGAGACCGAATGGGGCATGGTAGGTCCGCAACGGGAAAACAAGACGGGCGCGGATAATTATGTATTTGCCGATATCAAAGGGAAAGGGCATTTTGTGGGGATCAATTATTACGTCCATTGCCCCAGCCCGGTGTGGTATGGCGAAGGTGATGATATGTGGTTTATCGACGGTGAAGCCGCTCCCTCGCTGATCGGTACCGGAACGGAAGATTTCTTTAATACGTCCTGGTGCCCGAAAGAGAAATTCTCGCATCCGTATTTCGGCTATCCACGTGTAAACGACGACATCGGATGGTTGGGGCGTACGCATGTGTATCGTTTCTTTATCAACGATCCGGTCTATTTTGAGACAAGCCTGAAGGCGACGATCGAGCATGGACATAACAATAACCTGACGCTCGACCTGGCTACGGTTGCTTACTGGTACCAGGCGGAAGCCGCCGCATTGCCCGCCGCACCGACGAAAGAGACACGGAAGCTGAAACCGATGATCAGCGCGCCCGACATACACAAATGGCGGCATGAATGGAGAAAGAATAAAGGTAATAATCCTACCCTTTGGGGAAATGAAGAATAAGAATATGATGTATTTGAAAAGCCTCGGCCTGGCTTTAACGGCCACCTGCCTGCTGTCGTGCGGGCCTACAGAGAAGACTTACACGAACCCGTTACCGGTGGAGTTTGGTGATCCGTATGTATTGGCTTCCAATGGGAGGTATTATATGTATGGAACGGGCGCGGGCGCCGTGGATGGTTTTTGTGCGTACTCGTCGGACGACCTGATCAACTGGAAGCCCGAAGGACAGGTGTATAAGGGAAATCATCCCGATTCGTGGGCAGTTGCCAATTTCTGGGCACCGGAAGTCTATGAACGGAATGGGAAGTTTTACCTCCTGTTCAGCGCCGACTGGCGCCATAACCCGACCAACGAAGGGGAGAACTTCCGAATCGGTGTGGCGGTGGCTGATAAACCGACGGGACCTTTCATCGAAATGCACGACAAACCGATCTTCGATCCGGGCTATCCGATCATCGACGCCAACCTGGTTCAGGATGACAACGGCCGTCTGTTCCTGTACTACTCCCGTTGCTGCTACAAACATCCGGTGGAAAGCGAGATTGCCGACGAAGCCAAACAGAAAGGACTCTTCGACGAAGTGGAGGAGAGTTGGATCTATGGCGTGGAGATCCAACCGGACTTTTCCGGCGTGATCGGCGAACCGGAGCTGCTGCTGCGTCCGCCGGTGCAGTTGTCCGACAAGCAAAGCGAATGGGAGTCGCGTTCGGTCACCTCCGGCGAAGTGAACCGCCGTTGGACGGAAGGCTCCTTCATGCTCCGGCATAAGGGGCTGTATTATATGATGTATTCGGCTAACTATTTCGGGGGAGCCAACTATGCCGTAGGGTATGCGGTGTCTGATAACCCGCTCGGCCCATTCCGTAAAGCCGACAATAATCCCGTGCTGGAAAAGAATGTGGAGAAAGGCGGTATTGTAACGGGAACGGGACATAACAGCATCACCTGGTCGCTCGATGGCAAACAGATGTATTGTGTCTATCATGGACGTACGCAGAAGACGGGCAACGAACGGGTGGTGTTTATCGACCGCATGCGGATCGATCCGGACGGAAGCCTTGTGGTGGAAGGGCCAACCACCGAACCGCAGGTCATGCAGATCCCCAAAGACTTTGTCCGGGGGTGGGAGGATGGCTTCGAGGGCTCCCCTGAGGGTAAGGATCCGAACCGATTCGTCCGTTTCGACTGGTAAGCGCTCTGCCGCTCTCTCTGAACGAAGGCTGAACGTTTTTCAGCATCAGTGCCGGGCGTTTCCCCTGCACTGATGCCGGAAGGCTTTCGGCCTTCGTTGCCTCAGAGGGGGTGAAAAACCTTCCGGAAGGTATCTTCTGTTGGCAACGTCGGGTACTTCTATTGGCAACGACAGGATGAAGAAAAGTCACGATAAGGATGATTTAATCTTCGCACCATGGTGGAAACATCTTCCTACCATGGTGGGAACATCTTTCCACCATGGTAGGAAGATGTTTCCACCATGGTGCGAAGATTAGTCCATGCGGATGCCGACGACAGACTATCCGGTTTATGCCGATACTTCAACCTGTTGTTGCCAAGAGAAGAAACGGAGGTTGTTGACGGAAGAACCGGATGCTTACCGATCAATATGTTAATAAAATGTAAATATAGTGAATGGATGGATAATAGACGATGGAATAACGCCCGGAAATCAGTAACTTTGCCCCGCTTTTGGGCGTAAAGTGCGCATTTGTATAGGGCAACAGGATGTATGCCCGCCAAAATGCCTGTCTTTACATCCTTTGTAAGTATAGACAAGTATAGAGATAAAGATAATTAGAGAATATAGTTAAGTTTAAAAACAAAGAAAGAAATGCCTACAATTCAACAGTTAGTTAGAAAAGGAAGGGAATCTTTGGTAGTAAAGGGTAAATCACCCGCATTGGATTCATGTCCGCAGAGACGTGGCGTATGCGTGCGTGTATATACTACTACTCCTAAAAAGCCGAACTCTGCCATGCGTAAGGTAGCCAGAGTACGTTTGACGAATGGTAAAGAAGTGAACTCGTACATTCCGGGTGAAGGACACAACTTGCAGGAACACTCCATCGTATTGGTGCGTGGTGGTCGTGTGAAAGACCTTCCGGGGGTTCGTTACCACATCGTCCGCGGTACATTGGATACAGCCGGTGTGAACGGTCGTACGCAGCGTCGCTCCAAATACGGCGCGAAGCGTCCGAAACCGGGTCAGGCCGCCGCTGCAGCAAAGGGTGCTGTAAAAGGCAAGAAGAAATAATCATCCCTTTCAAACGAGATTTAACAAGTAAGTATTAAACTGGTTTGAGTTTTTTGGACACGCTACATAGGGTTGAGTAAATGGTTCGGAGGAACCGTTGAAGACGATAAACAAGGCAACCAAAGACAAGAACAAAATTTTTTAAAGTAATGAGAAAAGCAAAACCAAAGAAAAGACAGATCCTCCCGGATCCTGTTTTCGGTGATGTGAAGGTTACGAGATTCGTAAACCATTTAATGTATGA
>JAVBUE010000064.1:0-14285 GCA_031555735.1 Tannerellaceae bacterium | reverse complement strand
CTCGTTATTAGTTATTTAGTTATTACTATTCTGCCATCGATTCATCATACTTTCCACTTCTTCAGTCAAAAGCGCAGCAAAGGTAGTAATATTCATCGAACCTTTATCACCTTCACCCTGTTTTCTTACAGAAACTTCATTGTTTTCAGCATCTTTCTCCCCGACGATCAACATATAGGGGATGCGTTTGAGTTCGTTGTCACGGATTTTACGGCCTAATTTTTCATTCCGGTCGTCCACCAGCACACGGATATCATGCGCTTCCAATTGGCGCGACACCTCCCAGGCGTAATCGTTGTATTTTTCGCTCACCGGCAGGATCACCACCTGGTCCGGTGTGAGCCAGAGCGGGAACTTGCCGCCGGTATGTTCGATCAACACGGCGACGAAACGTTCCATCGAGCCGAACGGGGCGCGGTGGATCATCACCGGGCGGTGCTTCTTATTATCCTCTCCCGTATATTCAAGTTCGAAACGCTCGGGCAGGTTGTAGTCCACCTGGATCGTACCCAACTGCCAGCGGCGGCCGAGGGCATCTTTCACCATGAAGTCGAGCTTCGGCCCGTAGAACGCCGCTTCACCCAATTCCACACGGGCAGGCAGGCCTTTTTCCCGGCAGGCTTCCACGATAGCGCTTTCGGCACGGTCCCAATTCTCATCCGAACCGATGTATTTCTCCTTATTATTCGGATCGCGTAAAGAGATCTGCGCCTCAAAGTTCTCAAAATCGAGCGCTTTGAAAATGATGAAGATGATATCCATCACCTTGAGGAATTCTTCCTTTAACTGATCGGGACGGCAGAAGAGGTGGGCGTCGTCCTGTGTAAAGCCACGTACCCGTGTCAACCCGTGCAATTCACCACTCTGTTCGTAGCGATACACCGTACCAAACTCGGCAAATCGTACCGGCAATTCTTTATAAGAACGCGGCGTGAGTTTGAACATCTCGCAATGGTGCGGGCAGTTCATCGGTTTGAGCAGAAATTCTTCCCCTTCCTGCGGGGTATGGATCGGCTGGAACGAATCCTTGCCATATTTTTCGTAATGGCCCGAAGTCATATACAATTGCTTGGCGCCGATATGTGGGGTCATCACCTGCTGGTAACCGTATTTCTTCTGGATACGCTTGAGAAAATCTTCGAGTTTGAGGCGGAGCTGCGTACCGCGTGGCAACCACAACGGCAGTCCGGCTCCGACAGCCTGAGAAAAGGCAAAGAGTTCAAGCTCACGCCCTACCTTACGGTGGTCGCGTTTTTTAGCTTCTTCCAGCAGTTCGAGATAGTCGTCGAGCATCTTCTTCTTCGGGAAGGTGATCCCATAAAGGCGGACAAGCTGCTTACGCTTTTCGTCGCCACGCCAGTAAGCGCCAGCCACGCTCAGGATCTTCACCGCCTTGATATAGGAGGTGTTCGGAAGGTGCGGCCCACGGCAAAGGTCGGTGAACATACCCTGCGTATAGGTAGTAATCGTGCCATCGGCCAGTTCGCCGATCAACTCCGTTTTGTAAATTTCACCCCGGTCGCCAAACAGTTTCATCGCATCGCCTTTAGCGATTTCCGCCCGTTTGATCTCTTCTTTCCGGCTGATAAGTTCCATCATCTTATCTTCTATCTGCTTGAAATCGCTATCTTTGATAGTTACCCCTTCACCCGGATCCACGTCGTAATAAAATCCGTTCTCGATAGCCGGTCCGATACCGAACTTCACATTCGGATACAGTTCCTGCAACGCCTCGGCCATCAGGTGAGCGCTCGAGTGCCAGTAAGCATGCTTTCCTTCTTCGTCGTCCCACTTCAATAGTTTGAGTCCACAATCGTATGTCAACGGACGGGAAAGATCCCATGTCACACCATCCACGCTGGCAGCCAGCACATCCTGTGCCAGGCGTGAGCTGATACTCTCAGCCACTTGCAGGGCTGTTGTCCCTTTGGCAAATTCTCTAACCGAACCATCCGGAAAAGTAATCTTTATCATCTTTTTATGCTAATTATCGTAATTAAGGTGCAAATGTAGTACTTTTTTTATTGAAACGAACCGGATACTCTATAATTAATAATGTACCTTTGCTGGCTGAACGTAAGAATCCGTACAGGATGTTGATTTTTGCATGACTGGATATATTCGATTAATACTTCTTTCTGTTTGGTTATTTGCCTTAACGGCCACCGGGGTCATTTCCGCACAAAATATCACTTCGGTTTCGGGGATTGTCAGAGATTCCGTTTCCGGTGAAGCCTTGTCGTACGTATCCGTGCTGTTCGCCCATTCCACCATCGGCGCCATGACGGATGACAACGGCGCCTTTACCCTCCGGAACGACCAAGGGCTGACTACCCTGCAGGTCGTATCCCTCGGATACGACACACAAACCATCCAACTGAAAGCCGGCAGTAAGAACGACGGACTGAATATCCTGCTGAAACCCTCATCGTACCAACTGACGGAAGTAGTCGTCAAACCCACCCGCGAACGTTATTCACGCAAAGACAACCCTGCGGTGGAACTGATCCGCAAGGTGATCGAGCACAAAGACGACAACCGCATCGAAGCCCGTGACGAATACGAAGTGGAACGCTATGAGAAGCTTTCGCTTGCCCTCGATAATTTCAATCCCAATTTCGAGAAGAATAAGTTCCTGCGTAACTTCCAGTTCATCAAGAACCACCTCGATACATCCGAGTTTAACGGCAAACCCATCCTTACCTTCTCGGTACGGGAAAACCTTTCCGAAATCTACTACCGTAAAAGTCCCAAATCGGAAAAGATCATCACGATTGCCAAACGGCAGGAGGGAATCGACCAGACGCTCGACGACGGAGGAGCAATCAGTTCCAACCTGGAAGAGATCTTCAAAGGCATCAATATTTTCGACAATAATATCACCCTCCTGCTGAACCGCTTTGTCAGCCCTCTCTCCTCCACCCTCGCCACCTCCTATTACAAGTACTATATTATGGATACTGTGATGGTGAGCAACGACAAATGTGTCGATCTGGCTTTTGTCCCCGTAAACAGCCAGAGCTACGGGTTTACCGGGCGGTTGTACATCACCCTCGACGGCCACTATTCCGTCAAGAAATTCACGCTGAACACCCCGCAGAATATCAACCTCAACTGGGTGGAAAAGCTACGCATCGACCAGGAGTTCGCACAGATGCCGGACAGCACCTGGGTGGTAAGCAATGAGAACACCTACGTCAATTTCTACATCGTGAAAGGGGCGCAACAACTGTATGCCCACCAGTTGCGGAATTACGACAACTACAGTTTTGATATCCAGAACCGCGATTCGGTATTCGGGTTGTTGGGCTCCATCCATACGATGCCCGAAGCCACGCACCGGGCGGACACGTTCTGGGTGGAACACCGCCATGTCCCGCTGAAAGAAAAAGAAAGCGCCCTGAACGAGCTGCTCGCCCAACTGCGCCGCGTGCCCGCCTTCAACGCCATCATCAAAACGGCAGAGATACTCATCACCGGCTATATCCCCACCTCCCGCAAGAAAGAAACAAGCAAGCTGGATATCGGACCGATGAACACTGTCTTTTCCACCAACCAACTGGAAGGTTTCCGTATGCGTGCCGGTGGGATGACTACCGCCAATCTCAACCCCTACTGGTTCGGAAGCGGGTATGTGGCGTATGGGTCGGACGACCGGAAATTCAAATACAACCTCAAGCTAACCCACAGCTTCAACAAAAAAGTACACCACGAAGGAGAGAGTCCGCGCAACAACCTATCGGCTATCTATGAATACGATGTCTATACCCCCGGACAGGATTTCCTCTTCACCAGCAAAGACAACATATTTGTCGCATGGAAAGTAGGTGAACCCATTACAAAGATGCAATACATCCGCAAATTCATGCTCCAGTATGAGAAAGAATGGCTCAACGGGCTCTCGATCAAGGGATGGGTACGCAACGAAAACAATGAAGCAGCCGGCACACTCCATTACCTGCGGTACGACGACTCAGGCGAACTGACCAATATCCACGACTACAACACCACGGAGACCGGTCTTCAGCTACGTTTCGCCCCGGGTGAACGGGCATATGGCGGACGGGAAGGGAAAGAATCCGTCTTCAACCTGTCGAAAGACGCGCCCATCTTCAAACTCTCTCACCAGTTGGCATTGAAGGGTGTGCTGGGAGGCGACTACACCTACAACCATACCGAGTTCAGCGCCCAGAAACGGATCTGGCTCTCCTCATTCGGACATATCGACGCCACCGTAAAAGCCGGTAAGGTATGGGATAAAGTTCCTTTCCCGATGCTGATCCTGCCGAATACCAACCAGTCGGTAACCATCCAGCCCGAAGCATTCACCATGATGCGGGCGTTGGAATTTGTGACCGACCAGTATGTATCCTGGTATTTCACCTATTACCTGAAAGGATGGATATTGAACCGGGTACCCGTCATCAAATGGTTGCGCCTGCGTGAAGTCGTATCCTTCAGCGGTATATACGGCGGATTATCCGATA
This sequence comes from Tannerellaceae bacterium, assembly GCA_031555735.1. Lineage (GTDB taxonomy): Bacteria > Bacteroidota > Bacteroidia > Bacteroidales > Tannerellaceae > JAJDIA01. The sequence goes on along the minus strand of JAVBUE010000064.1, from coordinate 9,798 downwards.
AGAACAACCCGGCATTACAACCCGGGGGCTTGTTTATGCTGCCCGAGGGTACACGTCCCATCGGCGACATCCCCTATATGGAAGGCAGTGTAGGTCTGGAGAATATCCTGAAGATACTGCGTATCGATTATTATTGGCGAATGTCTTACCTGGACCAGCCCAACATTAAAAAACACGGCGTCCGTATCGCCCTCCGTTTTTCTTTCTGATGTATGGCAGAAAAGACAGAGACATACCATACTCCTCCCCTGCACCATGCCCCCAACCCATGGGCATTGTTGCCGCTCGGCGTGTTCCTGGTGGTCTATCTGGTTGTTTCCATTCTGGCGGGCGACTTTTATAAGATGCCGATCACGGTTGCTTTCGTCATCGCCTCGATCGTGGCCATCGCCCTGTCGAAAGGAGGCAAGCTATCCAACCGTATCGAGCAGTTTTGCCGGGGTGCCTCTAACAGTAACATCATGCTGATGGTACTGATCTTTATCCTTGCCGGTGCTTTCGCACAGACAGCGAAGATGATGGGAGCGGTGGACGCGACGGTCAACCTCGCCATGTCGTTATTACCTTCCAACCTGCTGGCGGCGGGTATCTTCATTGCCTCCTGCTTTATCTCCATCTCGGTAGGCACATCGGTAGGCACGATTGTCGCCCTGGCGCCCGTAGCCGTAGGGATAGCCACCCAAACGGAAATACCGCCCGCATTGATGCTGGGTGTGGTGGTTAGCGGCGCCATGTTCGGCGATAACCTATCGTTCATCTCCGACACCACGATCGTGGCAACCCGTACACAGGGATGCAATATGTCGGATAAGTTCAAAGTAAACATACGCATCGCCCTGCCGATAGCGCTCCTTACAACATTATTATATATACTGGTGGGAAGCCATGCCGGAGAAGGATATGTTCCCCAGGCGATCGAATGGGGTAAGGTAGTGCCCTACCTGGTCGTCCTCGTCACCGCCGTATGCGGTATCCATGTCATGCTGGTGTTGCTGATCGGGATCATCCTGTCGGGGATCGTCGGATTGGTAACCGGCAGTTTCGACATCTGGGGATGGACCGGCGCGATGGGATCAGGTATAACAAACATGGGCGAATTGATCATCGTCACCCTCCTTGCCGGCGGCATGCTGGAGATGATCCGGTACAACGGTGGGATAGACTGGCTGATCCGTAAACTCACCTCCCATATCCATTCGTCGAAAGGAGCCGAGGCAAGCATTGCCGCCCTGGTCGGTTTTGCCAACCTGTGCACGGCCAATAACACCATCGCGCTGATCATGTCGGGACCGATCGCCAAAGACATCGCCGATAAATTCCAGGTGGACAGTCGCCGCAGCGCCAGCATACTGGATATCTTCTCCTGTTTCGTACAGGGGATCATTCCCTATGGCGCCCAACTGCTGATTGCCGCCGGACTGGGAGCCGTCTCTCCCATCGCCATCATGCAGTACCTCTACTATCCCTACCTGCTGGGCTTCGGTGCCCTGCTGGCGATCCTGTTCAATTATCCACGGAAATACAGTAAGCAACGAATAACATAAATAACACTTCCCATGAAAAGACTATTCATTTTATGTGCATTTCTGATTGCCGCGTTGTCTATACAAGCGCAAGTTGAAACGACTTACCGGAACCCGGTACTACCGGGCGACCTGCCCGATCCTACCGTGATCCGTGTAGGGAATACGTATTATGCCGCAGGTACCTCTTCGGAATGGGCGCCTGCCTACCGTTTGTATGAATCGAAAGACCTGGTCAACTGGCAATACCTCGGCGGACTGTTCAACGAAACGCCAGAGTGGACAATGGGCAGCTATTGGGCGCCGGAATTGTATTACCACGACGGCACCTACTTCGTTTATTACACCGCTCGACGGAAAAGCGACCGCAAATCGTTTATCGGCGTAGCCACCACGAAGGATATCCGTAAAGGATTTACCGACCACGGGCTTATCATCGAATGGACCAACGAAGCCATCGACGCCTATGTCCTTGAATGGCAGGGCAAACGCTACATCACCTGGAAAGCCTACGGACTGGACAAAGGGCGCACCATTGAGATCCTGGGATCGGAACTGACTGACGACGGGCTCCGGCTGAAAGGCGACGTGTTCAACCTCGTCACCGCCGAGCACAACTGGGAAGCCGGTGGCATCGAAGGACAGTGTATCGTGGAACACGACGGATACCTGTACATGTTTTACGCCGGCAACGCCTGTTGCGGTCCCCGTTGCAACTACATGACCGGAGTGGCGCGTTCCCGTTCGATCCGCGGACCGTGGGAGAAGTACGCCGACAACCCCATCCTGCACGGCGATGATGCATGGCGCTGTCCCGGTCACGGTACTCTGGTGGAAACACCGGACAAACGTTTCTTCTACCTCTACCACGCCTACAATACCCAATCGAACGTCTATACCGGCCGCCAGGGCATGATGGATGAAATCGTATGGGACAAGGAAACCGGCTGGCCGGCTTTCCGCTACGGCACGACTCCCAGCCTGCAGGCATCCGCCCCCTATCCCTGTTCGATCCAACTGCCACCGGCGGATTTTACCGACACGTTCACCGCATCGTCCCTGGGCAAAGAGTGGATGTGGGACATGGCGAAGGCCAAGCCCGCTTTTACGCTGAAAGATGGGCGGCTGGCAATGGAGGGCGACGACAGCCTTGTCGGCAGTTTCTTCGCCTTACGTCCCCGGAAAGAGAACTACCGCCTCTCGGCCACGATCGAACAGACCGATGCCCGGACGGGTATCTGCCTCTATGGTACCAAGCAACAAGCCATCGGACTGTCGGTGGGAGATAACAAGGTGGAACTCTGGATTGTGAAAGAAGGGAAACAATCCCTCCTCGCTACCGAAATGCTGACGGCTCCGGAGGCAACGCTCTATATGGATATATCCTACGGCCAGTACTGCCGCTTCGGCTATCTGACGAAGGAAGGAAAGGATTGTCCCGTAGGCGACCTGATCCAGATCAGTAACCTTCCCCAGTGGGATCGTCCGCAGATGATCGGTATCCAGGTAAAGGGCGAAAACAAAAAAGGAATCTTCAGCCGGGTAGCAGTGACCTACTGACCCCGGCTGAAGCCCCGGGGCTTAAAGCTTGTTCACTTCACCCATGAAGTAAATGGTTCCTGAACTGTATTCCCGGATCATATACAGGAAGGGGCGGTTGATCCGGAAGTTCCGGGATTGAGAAGGACCCGGTGCCATCAAATCCATGCCTACATGTGTAGCGACAGCCGCTTTGGTACCTTTCTCATCCACGGAGATATGGGCTTTTTGATCCACCATATTGACAAATGTCGGCACGTCGCTGATCAATGAAAAGTCGGCCTGGGATGAAAACGGCAATTGCATGCCCAATTTCTGTAAATAAGGGATCATCCCCATACTGAACTCCGTGGTAAAGCGGGGAAATTCCGTAATCACGGCCGCATTTTCCCACCGGAGTTGCCCGATTGTTTCCGCGCTCAGATCATTCGCCACCGATGCAAGCGTTACCCCTTCTTTAGGCAACAGGACAGTCATCGAGAAGGCCTCATTACCATACGGAAATACAGCCGCCTCAAACTGACCCGTTTCCACATAGCGGGTTTCGACCGTCTGATGCATCATGGGAACGGAAGACACGCTACCATCCACATTGGTAAACGGTTTATTCTTCGTATTCTTTGCTTCAAACGGAGTTTTCCAGTCTGCTTCAAAATACATGGCATTGATCAGCGACATCACCGAAGGAAGTTGTGTCAGCATATCCTTGATCATACCATGGGTCTTGTCCGACACCCAGTTATTGATAAGACCCAATGTCTTTGCATCGCCGAAATTCACATTCCGCACCTCGGCATTAAAATACTGTTTGTTTACATCCACAAAAGGAGCCTTTACCGGGAAACTGTTCTGTATCCAGATCGAATTAGCCGATTCGAGGGTCACCTGCGGATCCAGGGTCACCGCGGCTTCAAGCATCTTCCGGTAATAGCCGTTCAGTTCATCTGTAGAGAAGGATTCAAAACCCAACACACGTTTAATCTCTGCGCCTGTTTCACCGGCGGCGCCATTGTTCAACATGGCGAATGCCAGGCTGGCGCTCAATGGGGAGATAATCACATTATCCGTAGGTTTTGCTTTCCCTTCGTGAACCAGACGATATAAACCACAGGCAAACACATGCCCCTGTTCCACCATGTCTTTCTCTGTTTTAGTCAGCGGAATATCTACCCGCTCCTTGCGTTGCGGACCATCGATATCATTATTACAGGCTGCCAGGCAACAGAGTGCCATCATCAAAACTACACATCTTCTCATACTCATTCTTTTTTAAGGTAATACAACAATCTTTTATCTCATGTTTGATTAATACGAAAACCGGACACCCAGTTGCAGGCTAAAACTCACCGGGTTCGCCGTCCGGATGGTTTCAAACGCATGGCGCTCATTCCGATCGAAGTAATAGCTCACCCCCGGTTCCAGGAATAACGAGACCGGCTTTGCGACTGTATATTGCGCCCCAACGGCTGCATTCAGCGACCATTCCCAACGGTTGATATCCGGGGTATAGCGTATATCTTCCAGATGTATATGGGCGGAGAGGCTGTATTCAAGCATCGCTCCGGCCGAGAGATAGGCCGTAAACCGTCCCTGCCGGTAACAGATCCAGTTAGCGCGGAGCGGGACACCGAGGTAATGTACTTTCTGGTTCCCGGCCATCTGCCCGTTGCTCACTTTCCGGATGTCTGAATACAGGTAGGAATACGAAAGTCCGGTCTCCACGCCCAAACGATCAGACAACTGGCGGCGAAGCATAAAACCCGTTGACAGCTGGAATTTATGTTCATACTCGTAAGCATCCCCATCCGTCCGTCTGGGGGAAGAGGGTATGGCTTTTGTCTGCACCTCCGGTTCATTGGGGTTGTCGGGATCCGTATAGCCCGGATCCGTCGTGTCAGGAGGACCCGCCAGATAACCCTGGCTTCCCATGCCGGCCCCAATCATGGCATTGCTACCCGCCTGTACGCCAGCCGACCAGCGATACCGTTCTTTCCGTTGTTTCTGCACATCCGCCAGATCAGGCAAACCGGATAAAAGAGTGGCGGCGGGCTGAGGTCCCATGTCGGTCTGCTTTGCCGGTTGGCGGCGACTGCCGGGGGCTGACGCTTGCGGTTGTTCGTCCGGGATAACCGTATCGGCGTTGGCGTCACTCCTATCCGGCGCATCCCTGTCTGCGGAAAGCACTTCGGCTGTCAAGGCTTCCTTAGCTACCGGACGTAACGGTTTTGTATCCGGTTGACCGATCTGTACCGGCCGTTCTGTTTCCGGAAGCTTCCCGTTCGTTTCCGGAACGGCGGGGCGAGTATCCGTCAGCAAACGATCGGCTTTTTCTACCTCCATCACATCCTCCTGCAGCAACCAGGGAAGGGACAGGACGAGGCAAAGCAATGCGATGGCGGCGGCCGCTATCCAGCGATACGGCACACGACGCACAGACCGGGCTTCCAGGTCGGCTTCCAGCCGTTCCCATCCACCGGTGGGCAAGGAAGGAAGATATTCTTCTTTCCGTCGGCGCAAGGCATGTATCAAATCGTGCTGCTGCTTCATCTTATTGATTTTCTGATTCTTCCCGTATGCGTGCGGCCAGTATCTTACGTGCCCGGAACAATTGGGAGGACGATGATTTTTCGTTTATTTTCAAACAGGCCGCGATCTCTTTATGCGACCACTCTTCAAACACATAGAGGTTGAATACCGTACGGTATCCGGCAGGAAGTTCACCAATCAGGTGCATCAAACGTTCGATCGACAACCGGTCGGCATCCGGTTCAGGCTCGCTTGCCTGATCGCCGACCTGTTCCAATGAAACGCCTTCCCGGAGCAAATCCCTTTTACGCAGCCGTTCCAGCGCCAGGTTGACAAACACACGGCTCATCCAGGCTCTCAGGCTTCCCTCTCCCTGATACGTAAAAGCGGAGATAGAAGCGAACACTTTCAGGAAACCGTCGTGCAGCAGGTCATGAGCCTCTTCCGTATGGCCGATGTACCGGTAACAGAGGCATAACATCCCCGGCGCATAAAGCTCGTACAACTCCTTGCGTGCGGCGTTATCTCCTTGTTTACATCCTCTGACCAGCTCCGGTTCACTCATCAATCCCATATGCTTTCTTACTAAATGCAGCCTTACGGAAAATACTGCACGGAAAGATACGCAAAAGTATCTTCTATTGCCAACATCCGTATCTTCTATTGTCAACAACAGGAAGAAGTAGCACCGCGATTAGGTTGGTTTTATCGTTCCACATCGCTGGACGGATCGTCCCATGACTGTGGTCTCTTCGTCCCACAGCCGTGGACACTTCGTCCCACAGCTATGGGACGAAGTGTTCACAATTGTGGAACGAAGTGTCCACGGCTGTGGGACGAAGAGACCACAGTTGTGGAGAGAAAATATCTTCTGAATGCCGGTAACAGAGCATCCTTATGTTGACGCTACTTCTACCTGTTGTTGACGATAGTTCTACCAGGCACTTATACCGGTTACTGACCATAATTTGCGGGAAAAGAACCGGGTTTTTCCAGGCGGATATCCCTACTTTTGTATAATATTCAGGCAAAAAGCACATGAAAAGCAGACTTTTGGTTGTGGCCGCTACAATCCTCCTCGTGTCGTGCGAGATGATCGACTATCATCCGTACGACGGGCGGTTGAATACGGATGAACGAGAGATCAACAATACGCAGATCGCCCGCATCGAATCGGCTACCCAAGACAAAGACATCATCCGTTTTATCCTGATGGGCGATACCCAACGTTCGTACGACGAGACAAAAGATTTCGTCACCCACGTGAACCACCACCACGGCGGTATCGACTTCGTGATTCATGGTGGCGACCAGGCCGACTTCGGCATGAACAAAGAATATGAATGGTGTCATGAGGTGATGTCCGGGTTACGGTATCCGTATGTCACCCTTATCGGCAACCATGATATCATCGGCAATGGTGATCAGATTTATGAAAAACTGTACGGGGCCGATAATTTCTCCTTCATCGCCGGTGATACCAAGTTCCTCTGCCTGAACACGAATGCCATTGAATACGATTACTCGCATGCCGTACCGGATTTCACCTTCCTGAAGAACGAACTGAACGACACGGCTTCGTATTCGAAAACGGTGGTCGCCATGCATGCCCCACCGGGTAACGAGCAGTTCAACAACAACGTAAAAGATATATTTCAGGCTTATATCACACGTTTCCCCAACCTGCAGTTCTGCCTGCATGCCCATATACACCAGGTGACGGTAAGCGAGCCGTTTAACGATGGCGTCTTATACTATAGTTGCGCCAATATGGCCAAGCGCAGTTATCTCCTGTTCACCTTAACCCCCAAGGGATATACGTATGAAGTGGTCGATTTCTAAACAGGCCCTCCTGCTCAGCCTCTCACTCCTCCCATTCCCTGCCCTGGCACAGAGCAAACATGAAAAACAGGTGGAGAGCTATACCTCTTTTTGGAATAACCTGATTCCCCGGTACACCAAACTGCAATTCGCCGGTTCCATGGGCATGATTTCCGCCGGTGTGGGTTGGAACTACGGCAGGGATCATTGGGAAACGGATCTTCTACTCGGGATCGTTCCACGGAATGCCGACCGGCACGCGATGGTCACCATGACCTTCAAACAGAACTACCTGCTGACCAGCATCCCGTTGAACAACAGCTTTTCCTTCGAGCCCCTCGCTTGCGGACTCTATCTCAACACCTTATTCGACGACGATTTCTGGGTGAAGAATCCCGACAAATATCCCAAAGGCTATTACACCTTCTCCACCCGTGTACGTATCCATGCCTTTGTAGGCCAACGCCTCACACTGAACCTCGACACGGAGAAATCGCGCAACCGTGCCATCACCTTCTTCTACGAGATCAGTACTTGCGACCTCTATCTCATCGAAGCGTTCAACAACAGCTACCTCAAGCCTGCCGACTACCTCAGCCTCTCCTTCGGGCTGAAAGTACAGATCTTGTAAACGGAGTATGCCCACAAAAAAAGAGGCCATCCCGGAAGGGACAGCCTCTTTATTAGTTTACAGAACGATGCGCTTACTTCACCTGACTTCGTCAATGCGCCACCCAAAAATCTTCATCAAATAAATTTGCGATGACTTTGTGTCTCTTCATGATGAGGGTTTTGGATATGACGGATTTATTAAGCGCCAATGTGATCTGTATTGTCGTTATGGTTTTAGCCATAGCCAGCACTTTATCTACACTCAATCCAATGGATGCTGATTTCAGTATCCGTTCCAATTCCTTATACACCTTCAACGCTACGAAACAGATGCAAACATGTGCTTCTATTCTACGTCTGGTAAAATGGAACATCGGACGTATTTCGATCTTTGACTTGGCAATACGGAACGACCGTTCCACATTCCATAAATTGTGATACGCTGCATAAACCTGCTCAACGGGTATTTCCGTATTGGTCAGATATCCTTTCAATCCATCCCAGGCTGCATCCAGTGCAATCTTGTCATAGTTGATAGCGACATTAACCCCGGATGTGATATCCAGGAACTTATTATATCCCCGTTTATTTATTTGTTCCTTGGTTAAGGCTCCTTTCCTGTATGCTTTCTCTAATCGGCGAACTCCTTTGTCTCTATTATAGGCGTCTTTCTTTGCCCGGTCATCTGTATAACCGACCAGCAAACGTCTGCCATTGCCTTTGTCGAGTTCGAACATCTGCCGATCTATTTTGGGTTGAGCCAGTATATGACGTCGTACTTCTACTTTTTCCGTCTTTAGTTTTGCGCCGATTATATATTTATAGCCCAAGTGCTCCAGTTCTTCTATATTGGCATTATTCATCAGGCCCGAATCAGCCACCACCACAAACTTATCCAAGCCATACTCTTTCACGAACGATTCCACAACGGGCAACATCGTATGGCCTTCGTATTTATTGCCTTCGTGAATACAGTAGGCTAACGGATAACCGTCCAGACTGACTAATAATCCCAGGATAATTTGAGGGTTGCTGTGCCTTCCTTCTTTCGAGAAGCCGGTCTTGCGTAAATCATCTTCCCTGTCGGTCTCAAAATAAAGCGTGGTCACATCATAGAACATGACCCCAATAAACCCTCCCAGTATCTTCCGGGTGTGCTCTACACTGATGCGCTGTACGAACTGATGTTGTTTGTTCCCAAGCTTATCAAGGTAACGATATATCTTGGATAGATCAATGTCTTCATCGAAGTGATTCTTTAGGTATTCTACCGTTGCAGCCTTACTGGCAGGGTAAGAAAGGCGGGATAGAACCAGTTTACGTAATACCTCATCTTGGATCTCATTGAACCCGATCCGGTCGAATACGCGATTCAATATGAGCTCTGTCCCATTGAGCAAGACATTGCTCACCTGAGAAAGCACTCGCTCTATCTCTGCTATCTCATCAAGTTTCTGATTGGTCTCTTCTCCAAATAAATCAAGTTTGGGCTGAAGTTGTGCTTCACGCTGGCGGATCCACTCACGGCCTTGTTCCACCAGATTCATTATCTCTGTTTCGTCGGAACTGACACCGATAGTTTTTATCTCAACATATCTACCTCGGCTCTTGTCTACTATTACTACACTGCTACTGCCGGATTTGTTTATCTTCTTCCTTACATACATAATGAACCACTTTTTTGCTCCGCGCCACCCAAAAACGGGTGGCGCAAAGATACATATAGTTAATTATCAATGTGTTGGAAAATACAATATTCGAATGCGACGAAGTCAGG
>JAVBUE010000024.1:0-89277 GCA_031555735.1 Tannerellaceae bacterium | reverse complement strand
GTTTCCTTCCACACTTCCTTCCACTGGCTGACTTCTGCCATTTGAAGGCCAAAACAATCATAGGTGGTTGTTCAATCTGTCACCTATGATTGTTTGAACATCCACCTATGTTTGTTGAAACGTTCACCTATGGTAGTTTTTAACACATAAGCGTCTCTTTATCAGTGCATAAGAATTTGTGTTGATCACATTCGGGAGTTGCGCCGACAACTCTCCGGCGTTTTTCCAACAACCGGATGTTGATAAATCTTCATCTATATCTCGTGTCCACAACGTCTGGATGTTGTTCAACCAACATCCAGACGTTGACACAACAACATCCAGATGCAGATTGAGATTCTGACAACGTTTTTTTCCCCGGCTAATTACGGAAGTCAGCCAGTGGAAGGAAGTGTGGAAGGAAACGCCCAAAAACGAGGGTCCTTCCATAATAAGTGGCTGATTATCATAGGGAGTGGAAGGAGTGGAAGGAAAAAAGGGCAAATCCCCTGTATATATAGCAAGAGGGTGTGCCAATAGAAGTACACCATAACTTGCTAAATACAAAACTACTTGCGTTCAAAACTTAGTGGTGAACCCGAACTTTGTCGTACCTTTGTCCGTTGGTGGTATTCCGCCTGAAAGAAAGGTTGGATAAGAAACGATTTACGCTCATTATCGGTCGGTTGTTTTCGTTTGTCCGTTTTGTAATTAGGAATTTATACTTAAATCACATACAACTCACATGAAAAAGCTTCTTTTATTGCTGGTTTGCCACTGCCTCCTCTCCGGATGGAACATCTGCGCGCAGGGTACGGCTGCTGATTATACCCGTGCTTATACCCTGGGTGAAACATATCGGGGCAAAGTGCCCAATGCGGATGTGAACGCCGTATGGATAGGCGATTCCAATCGGTTCTGGTATGCGCGTACAGGGGCTTCGGGGGAAGAATATGTGATCGTGGATGCGGTGGATCGCTCCCGCACGCTGATGCCCGACACCATGAAACAACGGATACTGGCCGAACGGGGTCGTCGTCCCGAGTCAACCTACTGGGCGGAGCAGGACGAAAACCGGACGGGCGACTCAGTCGCTTCCCCTGACGGACGCTATAACGCATTCATCAAAAACAGCAATGTATATGTGAAGGAACTGGCTACCGGACAGGAGAAGGCGCTCAGCATCGATGGCGCTCCGGGAGAGTATTACGCGGCGTATCTCAGTTGGTCGCCCGACTCCCGCAAGGTGGCATCCTTTAAGACGCGTCCTGCCGAAAAACGGTACTTCTATTTCATTGAATCGTCGCCCCAAGATCAGTTGCAACCCAAACTGCACCAGCGTGAGTATGCCAAACCGGGCGATGCACTGCCGTTCCGCGTGCCGGTGGTCTTCCACGTGGAGTCAGGCCGGGTGATCCGGCCGGCGACCGATCTCTTTGCCCAACAGTATGAAGTGAATGGGATGGAGTGGCATACCGACAGCCAAAGCCTGCTGTTCGAATACAACCAACGGGGACATCAGGTGTATCGCGTGCTGGAACTTTCGGCACAGACAGGCGTGGTGCGGCCTATCGTGGAAGAAACCAGCGACACGTTCGTGAATTATACCCGCTATTACCGTCGTTCACTGGAGAACGGGACGGAGATGATCTGGATGAGCGAGCGCGACAACTGGAACCATCTCTACCTGATCGACCGGCAGACGGGAAGCGTCAAACGGCAGATCACTCGCGGCGAGTGGTACGTACGGAATGTGCTGCATGTGGATGAAGCCGCCCGCGTAATCTATTTCTCGGCCAATGGAATGGTTCCGGGAGAAGATCCGTACCTCGTCCGGTATTACCGTATCAGTATGGATGGTACGGGCCTCACCTGCCTGACGCCTGAAGCGGGCATGCATACGGCGCGCTTCTCGAAGAATGCCGACTATCTGGTCGATACATGGTCGAAAGTCGATGTGGCTCCCACCACCGTGCTCCGCAGCGCCAAAGACGGTTCCATCCTGCTGACACTGGAACAATGCGACCTCACCGAACTGAAACGCGCGGGCTGGATTGCTCCCGAAACCTTTGTTGCCAAAGGTCGCGACGGAGAGACGGACATCTGGGGCGTGATCTTCCGTCCGTCCAACTTCAATCCGAAGAAGAAATATCCGGTGATCGAATACATCTACGCCGGACCGGGCAGCGCTTATACGCCGAAGTCGTTCCGTGCGTGGTACACCTACCACCAGCAGTTGGCGGAACTGGGCTTTATCGTGATCCAGTGCGATGGTATGGGCACCTCTTTTCGCAGCAAAGCTTTCGAAAGTATCATTCATAAGAACCTGAAAGATGCGGGTTTCCCTGATCGTATCGCCTGGATGAAAGCGGCGGCGAAGAAGTATCCGTATATGGATGTCAGCCGGGTAGGGGTATTCGGGGGGTCGGCAGGCGGACAGGATGCTATGTGGGCAGTCCTGTTCCATCCGGAATTTTATAAAGCGGCGTATGCGGGTTGCGGATGCCACGACAACCGGATGGATAAGATCTGGTGGAACGAACAATGGATGGGATATCCGGTGGACAGCAGTTACCTCGCTTGCAGCAATGTGGAGAATGCACACCTGCTAACGCGCCCCCTCATGCTGATGGTGGGCGAAATGGACGACAACGTCGATCCTGCCTCCACCATGCAGGTGGTCAACGCCCTGATCAAGGCGAAGAAAGAATTTGAACTTGTTGTCGTCCCCGGCATGAACCACACCCTTGGCGGTGAGTACGGCGACCGCAAGCGTTTCGACTTCTTTGTCAAGCACCTCCTCGGCGCCACACCCCCCGACTGGAATAACTGGTCGGTCGTAAAGGGTACTAACGATTGAATCTATTTGCCCATTCCCCCTTATCTTTTCGACAAGGCAGGGTATTTTCCGAGCAGGGTGGGGTTTTCGGCTTGTTTGACCATGAAATCGGCTACGTCCATGCGGGAGATATGGCCGATGCGGATGTCTTTGTGCAGATGGGGTTCCACCCGGTATTCTTCCGACAGCGCATGATGTGTTAAGGTGCCGGGACGGACAAACTCCCACCGCAGGGTAGATTGGGAAATCTGCTGTTCCATGGCGGTTTTATTCTGATAGACCTTGTCCAGGAAGTAGTTGAAAAACTGCCGGTTCCAGAAAGAGAGATGCTCCCTGCTGTCACCCGCCCCGAAGCCGGTGAGGATGATGACGGGAACAGTGATCGGACGCTTCTGGTGGAGCATCAGCAAGGTATTGGCAAAATCGGTATATAGCGTGGTGGACCGGGTATCGAACCCCCGTCCCAGTGTGACGATGATGGCGGATGTGCCGGAAATGGCATGTTCAAGATCTATTTCACTGGCGGCATCCCCCTGGAAGGTATGCAGGTTGATATGGGGGATCAGCGGAAGCCGCGAGCGTGACAAGGTAGTGACGTGGTGGCCGCGTGCCAGCGCCCGTTTAACGGCGCAGAGACCTACGCCTTTGGAGGCGCCTATGATACATATACTCATAATATCAGTCTTTTTAGTTCATTCAAACGTACTAATTCAATTGTTTTACCTTTTGCCCGGATCAGCCCTTCGCGAATCATTTTGTTGATCTCTTTGGATAGGGCGGGACGGGTGACGCACAGGTAGTCGGCCAACTGTGCCTGGTTATGTTCGGCTTCCACCACCGGTGATCCTTCCCCGGGAAGCCGGTCGAACAGATAAACCACAAACCGCTTGCGGATGTTTTTCTGCGAAAGCGCCCGCAGGCGGATAGAGGTACATTTATTACAATTGGTGGAGATACATAAGAAACGCTTGAGTATCTCCGGGTATTCGCTGATCAGCTGGAAAACAGACTCTTTGGAGGCTGTCAGGTAGATCCCGTCTTCCATGGCTGTGAAGGTGGCCGGATGGCGACCGTCCGCCCTGAACAGATGAGGCGTTCCGAACGCGCGGGGCGCTTCGATATATTCGATCAGCACATCATTTCCCAACGCATCGATGATATCCACCCGTAATTTCCCCTGCAGGAGGATATCTAAGTGCCGGCAAAACGAATCCTGTCGCACGACAACCTCGTTTTTCTCTATCTGGTAGATGGCATAATCGAGTCTGTCCGTGAGCAGCAGCTGTACATTCCGGGGCAAATCGCGAAACAGGGGAATACGATGCAACAGCGCTTCATGTTCGGGCGTAAATATGATTGGCGTCATTGGAAATGCTTTGTTATACAAACATAACAAAAAAAACACGATGATCGTTTATTTCACCCCCGATTTCGCCCTTGTTTTCTTACCGTTCGTTGATGGAAATATACGCTTCTTCCTGCAACACGTTCATATAGGCCGGGCGGATGATGCGGCGGCCGGCGAAATGCAGTTCCTCGATACGGTGTGCCGTCCATCCCACAATACGCGCCATGGCAAAGAGCGGTGTATAAATTTCTTCAGGCAGGCCGATCATTTCATACACGAACCCGGAGTAGAAATCCACATTGCTCGAAACCGTCTTGCCATTGTTCTTTACCCGTGCAAAGGTGTCGACAGCCCGTTCTTCAAGCAATTCGAGGAATTCAAATTCGTCCGACCGTTCCTTTTCCCGTGCCAGTTCCCGTGCCAACTCCCGCAGCAACAGGGCGCGCGGGTCGGAGATGGTATAAACGGCATGGCCGATACCGTAGATTAGCCCCGTATGGTCGTACACTTCCTTATTGAGCATCCGGGTGAAGTAGGCGTCTATCTCTTCCACGCTCTTCCAGTCGGATATATTGGCTTTCAGGTGCCTGAACATATCACACACCTGGATATTAGCGCCTCCGTGCAGCGGTCCTTTCAATGATCCGATCCCGGCGGCGATCGACGAATAGATATCCGTCATGCTGGAAGAGGTGACACGGACGGTGAACGTGGAATTGTTTCCACCCCCATGTTCCGCCTGGAGGATGAGCAGGAGGTCGAGTGTCCGGGCCTCCAGCGACGTGAAATGCCGCTTCAGCATGAACAGGAAGTTTTCAGCCAGCGTATATTCCGGATGGGGGTGGCGGATATGCAGTGAACGTTCCTGGGTATGATGGCGTAATACATTATACGCATAGGCGATAATGGTGGGGAAGCGGGAGATCAGTTGGATCGATTGCTGCATGAGGTTTTCCCGCGACAGGTCGTCCGCCTTTTCGTCGAAGATATACATTTCGAGCACGCTGCGCGCCAGGATATTCATGATGTTATTCCCCCGCAGGCGTAGGATGCTGAGGGTGGATTCGTGGCTCAGCGGCATGTTCTCATAGAGCAGTTCGCGGAACTGTTCGAGGTCTTCCTTGTCCGGCAGGTTACCGGATAACAGCAGGTAGGCCGCTTCTTCAAAGCCGAACCGTTTTTCCTGCATCACGCCATGTACCAGGTCTTCGATGTTATATCCGCGATAGAACAGTTTACCGGGGATGGGTTTTAGTTTGCCGTCCGTCCGTTCATATCCTACCACATTGCCTATTTGGGTGATACCCACCAATACGCCGGATCCGTCTTCGTTTCGCAGTCCGCGTTTTACGCCGTATTGTTTGAACAGGGTGTTGTCTATCCGGGCTGTCTGTTTGATGGTATCTGCCAGTTTAAAGATCAGATATTGTTTGTCGATATTCATACTGTGTTTTGTTTCGTTTGAGGGTGGATAATTACTGTAAATTGCGGAGGGTGTGCATGACTTCCCGGAGGAATGCCGTGGTTGTCAGCGACTCACCGCCTGTCATGAACCGGGCGAGGTCGTCTGTCGCCTTGCCGTTTGCGAAGCACTTTTCAAGTGCTCGGTTGATCAGGTCGGCCGCCTCGCTCCATCCGATATAGTGCAGCAGCATGACGGCAGATAGGAGGAGGGAACAGGGGTTCGCCTGGTTGCTGCCGGCAATATCGGGTGCCGTGCCATGGGTCGCTTCAAATACCGCATGTCCGGTTTCATAGTTGATATTCGCGCCGGGAGCGATCCCCACGCCTCCCACCATGGCGGCCAACTGGTCGGAAATATAATCTCCGTTCAGGTTCGGGGCTGCGATCACGGCGTATTCTTCCGGTTTGAGCAGTGTGTTTTGCAGGAAAGCATCGGTGATGACATCCTTGATGATCACCTTCCCCTCTTTCATCGCTTCGATCAGGGCGTCGGCAGCCGCCTGGTTGCCGTGATTCTTCCGGATATTCACGTAATGCTGCATGGAGAAGATGGCATGGCGGAATTCCCTTTCAGCCACCTCATACCCCCACCGTTTGAATCCCCCTTCGGTGAACTTCATGATATTTCCTTTATGCACCAGGGTGACGGAGGGCAACCGGTTGTTGACGGCATAGCGGATCGCCGCCCGCACAAGCCGTTTGCTGCCTTCTTCCGAGATCGGTTTGACGCCGAAGGCCGAGCTCTCGGGGAAACGGATCTGGGTGACATGCATCTCTTCCCGCAGGAACCGCAGGAAATGGTGGGCTTCGGCCGTGTCTTTGTTCCACTCGATGCCCGTGTAGATATCTTCGGTATTCTCCCGGAAAATGGTCATGTTCACATGCTCGGGCGATTTGAGCGGGGAGGGTACGCCGGGAAACCATCGGACAGGCCGCAGGCAGGTATAGAGGTCGAGTTGCTGGCGTAAGGCCACGTTCAGCGAACGGATCCCTTCTCCTACCGGTGTATTAAGCGGCCCTTTGAGTGCCACAAGATGGCTTTTGAACGCGTGCAGCGTGCTTTGCGGCAGCCACTCGCCCAGTTTATCGTAGGCTGTCTGCCCGGCAAAGGTTTCCAGCCAGGTGATATGCCTTTGTCCGTTCCAGAGATGATAGATGGCTTCGTCCACCGTAGCCAGCACTGGCGGCATGATCTCGGCCCCCACGCCATCGCCCGCAATAAAGGGAATGGTTACATGGTCGGGTACCTGTAAACGATTATCGGTAAAAGTAATTTTAGCCATTGTAAGGATATTTAGCATAGTAATTCAGCGCGGATCCGGCACGGAACCACGCGATCTGCATATCGTTGTAAGAATGGGAGGCATCGAACGACAGGGTGGTACCGTCGGTATGCCGTACGTTCACCTGCAAGGGAACGCCCGGAGAGAAGGCTGCCAGGCCGGAAAGGCAGACCTGGTCGCTTTCCCGGATCCGTTCATAATCGGCGGGGTTGACAAACGTGAGCGCCAGCATCCCTTGTTTCTTAAGGTTGGTCTCATGGATGCGGGCAAACGACTTGGCGAGAACGAGCCGGACATTCAGGTATCTCGGTTCCATGGCGGCATGTTCGCGAGAGGATCCTTCACCGTAGTTCTCTTCCGCCACAACGAGGGAATAGCAACCGGCTGCCTTGTACTTCCGGGCGATGGAGGCGACGGATTCATAATGACCCGTCCACCGGTTTTGGACCGTATTCGTTTTACCGTTGAAGGCATTGACGGCTCCCATCAGCAAGTTGTCCGAGATATTATCCAGATGCCCCCTGAACCGCAACCAGGGGCCGGCCATGGAGATATGGTCGGTCGTACATTTTCCCTTGGCTTTCAGTAGGAGAAGCATCTCAAGCTGGTCGTCTCCGTTCCAGGGGGCAAACGGCTCGAGCCGTTGCAGGCGGTCGGACGAAGGATCAATCTCCACGATATCCGTCTGCCCCGTAGGCGGAACCAGCCCTTTGCCTTTCAGCACAAATCCGGCGGGAGGCAGGTCGTGCCCGGTAGGTGGATCCAGCATCACCCAGGTGCCGTCTGCCGTCTGTAGCTTATCCGTCAGCGGATTGAAGGTGAGCCGTCCCGCCAGGGTCAGCGCCAGGGTCAGTTCGGGTGAGGCCACGAATACATGGGAGTTCGGATTGCCGTCCGTCCGTTTGGCGAAGTTGCGGTTGTAGGAGGTGACGATGCTGTTTGGCCGTTCATGATCGTCGGTCACCCGCTTCCACTGCCCGATGCAGGGGCCGCAGGCGTTCGCCATCCGCAAGGCGCCGATCGCTTCCAACGATCCGATGATTCGGTCGCGTTCCGCCGTCTGCACGATCTGCGCTGATCCGGGGTTCAGGTACAGCGGGGTAGCGACGGGGATGTGTTTGTCGATCGCCTGCCGGGCGAGGGATGCCGATCGGGCGAGATCCTGATAGGATGAGTTGGTACACGAGCCGATCAGTCCGGCCTCTACCTTCTCCGGATAGCCGTTTGTCCGCACCTTGTCGGCAAACGCGGAGATCGGCGTGGCGGCATCGG
Source organism: Tannerellaceae bacterium (assembly GCA_031555735.1). Taxonomy (GTDB): domain Bacteria; phylum Bacteroidota; class Bacteroidia; order Bacteroidales; family Tannerellaceae; genus JAJDIA01. Next base: position 81,092 of record JAVBUE010000024.1, on the reverse strand, counting down.
GGGTAAACGGCCCGTTAATATACGGTTCGAGGGAGGAGAGGTCGATTTCGATTACCTGGTCGAAATACCGTTCGGGACGTTTGAGCACCTCCTTGTCGGGCTGCAGGTAAGGGGCGATGTTATTGGCCAGTTGTACCACGGCTTCCCGTCCGGTGGCGCAGAGGTAGCGGCACATCTCTTCATCATACGGGAACAGGGAGGTGGTGGCGCCCACTTCGGCGCCCATGTTGCAAATGGTTGCTTTGCCGGTTGCCGAGAGCGATACCGCTCCTTCGCCGAAATACTCGATGAGGTGGTTGGTTCCACCTTTGACCGTCAGCAAGCCCGCCAGTTTGAGGATCACATCTTTGGGCGACGCCCATCCCGACAGCTTGCCGGTAAGGTGTACGCCGATCAGCCGGGGCATCTTCAGTTCCCAGGGCATATCGATCATCACATCCACTGCGTCCGCCCCGCCTACGCCGATGGCGATCATGCCCAATCCACCTGCGTTGGGGGTATGCGAATCGGTACCGATCATCATTCCTCCCGGAAAGGCATAGTTTTCCAATACTACCTGGTGGATGATGCCCGCTCCCGGTTTCCAGAAGGTAATCCCGTATTTGTCGCAAACGCTTTGTAGGAAGTCGTACACCTCCCGGTTGGTGGCGAGCGCCTGTTTCATATCCTCCTTCTCACCCTGATAAGCGCGGATGAGGTGGTCGCAGTGGACTGAGGTGAGGACGGCGGTCTGTTTGCGTTTGGCGTTCATAAACTGGAGGAGCGCCATTTGCGCGGTGGCATCCTGCATCGCCACCCGATCCGGGCGGAAGTTGGCATACGCCTCTCCCCGGGTATATACTTTGGTCTCCTGTTCATTGTACAGGTGCGCGTACATTATTTTCTCTGCCAGGGTCATCGGTCGGCGGAGGATGTTCTTGCGGACATAATTCACCCGGCAGACCAGCTCTCCATAGCAGAGCATAATGATTTTTAAGTCATTGTCCATGATTCTTTGGCGTTATATGCCAAAGAAACGACTAATCATCCGAAACAAGTGTAAGGATTATTACAGTAGGCGAAATTTTATCCTCAGGTGAGGAATACGTCCGGCATGTGCAGCACCGGGGTGATAGCGGCGATACGCCGGGACACATCGAATCCCGACGGGCACTGCACCCGGCAACTGTCGCACTGCGCGCAGGCATCCTCCCGGAGGTGGAGCGAGGCGAGCGTCTCCCGTGCGTTCGACGCGCATTTATGACCGAAGGCATACATGTACGCCCGCATGATATCGGGGATGGGCAGACCTGCCGGGCACTGCCCTTTGCAGGTATTGCATTGCTGGCAGAAGGTGGTTTCTTCCCGGCTGAGCGCCGCCAGGTATTGTTTCTCTTCCGTAGTGATCTCCGGATCCAGCGCGGCGGCCACACATTCGTCGAGGTGGTTGTAGTTGGTGAGGCCCGGGATGAGGGTAGTGATATGCTTGTTCTGCCAGGCCCATTTCAGGCAGGCGCGTCCGTTGATCTGTTTGGTTCCCTGCGCGTCTTCCACACCCCCGGCCATGGTTTTCATGCCGATCATGCCGATCCCGGCACGGGCGGCGCGTTCGATAGCGGCTTCATTGGCTTCGAGTTTCATCATCTTGAAGTTGTAGGTGAGCAGCAGCACTTGGTAAATGCCCATGTCGATGGCGGCGTTGAACACATCGGGATCACCCGTGTGGAACGACAGGCCGATAAACTGCGCTTTCCCGTCCGCCTTCGCTTTCAGTAGGGCGGCGGCTACCCGCGGGTCTTTCACATTCTCCACCGTGCGGATGTCGTGGAGGTACAGCAGGTCCACCTGATCCACGCGCAACCGTTTCAAGCTGGTCTCCAGTTTCTGTTCGAAATCGGCTTCAAAATCATCGCGCAGCGGATAGGGGAACATGATCTTGGTGGCGATGAAACGCGAGTCGCGAGGTTTGCCGTCGAACATGGCGCCGAGCAGTTCTTCATTCCGCCCTTTCTGATAGATATGGGCGGTGTCGAAATGGCGGATGCCTGCGTTATAGGCTGCCCGCAACACGTTGCCGCTGTCGGGACGATCCACGCCCATGCTGAGGATCGGTAGCATCACGCCGGTATTTCCCAGCCTCCGCAGAGGAAGCTGTGGGATATTGGTTACCGCCGGAACGGCTGCGGAAGCCGTGGATCCGGGAAGAAGGCCTGTCCCGGCTCCGGCGGCCGAGAGGCGGATAAAATCGCGCCTGTTGATACGTTTGTTTGCCATAGATGCAAGAAACTGCGGGTGGTTATCAGCAGTATTAAACAGCCAAACATACGAAAAGATTGTTATATTATAGTAATGTGGCGTCGTGTATTTACAGATTGTAGCTACCTGATGCCCAAATCGAACAATTTGAAACTTGTGTGAGATTGATTTCATCTTTCTGTAGCAATGCTTGTAATACTGTTAATATGTGAGTAATTTTGCGATATGATCTTCATAATGTAACAAAAAATGAGATATGTGTGACGAAACGACAAAATATATTCCCTTTACCAAGATGCATGGAGCCGGCAACGACTATATCTATGTGGATACGATGCGGTATCCGCTGGATCATCCCGAAGAGTGTGCGATCCGTTGGAGCGCACCCCACACGGGGATCGGTTCCGATGGGTTGGTACTGATCGGCGCATCCGCAGTGGCTGATTTCAGTATGCGTATCTTCAACGCCGACGGATCGGCGGCTTTGATGTGCGGCAATGCCACCCGGTGTATCGGTAAATATGTGTATGAACACGGACTGACGGATCGCAAAGAGATAACGCTGGAAACACTTTCGGGTGTGAAAGAGGTACGATTGACGGTTGAAAGTGAAAAGGTGGTAAAGGTTACCGTCAATATGGGTAAGCCGGAAGTTGCCGAAATGGCGCTGCCGGTCATAGCGGATGGCCTGGTCCAGACAGGGATCGCCCTATTCATGGGAAACCCCCATTTAGTGCTTTTCATGGAAGACGAAACCGCGTGGGATGTGTCCGGCTGGGGAGCCGAACTGGAGCGCCATCCCGCTTTCCCGGACCGTACCAATGTGGAGTTCGCCCGCGTCATGGCCGACGGCAGCATCCGTATGCGGGTATGGGAGCGGGGTTCCGGAATCACACAAGCCTGCGGCACGGGCGCCTGTGCCACGGCAGTAGCCGCCGCCGTGGCAGGCTTGGCCGGTCGCCACACGACCGTATGCATGGATGGCGGCGTATTGCATATTGATTGGGACGAGCCTTCGGGCGATGTATGGATGACCGGTGATGCCGCGGAGGTATTTGAAGGCCGCATCCGGCTCGATGTTTAAACGAAAAACTACCAAACAAAATCAGACAATGGCATTAGTAAACGAACATCATCTGAAGCTGGAAGGCAACTACCTGTTTTCGGATATCACTAAAAAGGTCAACGCCTACAAGGTGACGCATCCCAAAGCCCACATCATCCGGATGGGGATCGGCGATGTGACCCAACCCTTAGCCCCTGCCGTGATCAAAGCCATGCATCAGGCGGTGGACGACCTGGCCACGCGGGAGCATTTCCATGGCTACGGACCCGAACAGGGCTATCCGTTCCTCATTGATGCAATCGTCCGCAACGACTACGCCTCCCGGGGAATCTCCATCGATCCGGGCGAGGTGTTTGTGAGCGACGGCGCCAAGAGCGATACCGGCAATATCGGCGATATCCTGCGGCACGACAATAGCGTGGGTGTGACCGACCCCGTCTATCCCGTCTATATCGATACCAACGTGATGAGCGGACGGGCCGGCTTCCTGGAAGACGGCAAATGGACGGATATCGTCTATATCCCATGTACGGAAGCCAACGGGTTCATCCCCGAGCTGCCCAACCGGCGGGTGGATATCCTCTACCTTTGCTATCCGAACAATCCGACGGGCACCACGCTCACGAAGAAAGAACTGAAGAAATGGGTGAACTACGCCCTGGCCAACGATACCCTCATCCTCTTCGACGCCGCCTATGAAGCATACATACAGGATCCGGATATCCCCCATTCGATCTATGAGATCAAAGGGGCGCGGAAGGTGGCGATCGAGTTCCGCAGCTTTTCCAAGACCGCCGGGTTTACGGGTGTACGCTGTGGCTATGTGGTGGTGCCGAAAGAACTGGGCGGATTTACCCTCGACGGCCGGCAGGCTTCCCTCCATAAGCTGTGGAACCGGCGGCAGACCACCAAGTTCAACGGCGCCAGTTATATCACCCAGCGCGGCGCCGAAGCCGTCTATTCCCCGGCGGGAAAGATACAGGTGAAATCCGTGATCGATTATTATATGGCGAATGCCCGTATCATCAAATCATCGCTGCTGCAATGCGGCCTGCGTGTGTATGGCGGGGATAATGCCCCCTATATCTGGGTAAAGGCGCCCGACGGGTTGACATCGTGGAAGTTCTTCGACCGCCTGCTGTATGAAATGCATATCGTAAGCACGCCCGGCGTGGGGTTTGGCCCCAGCGGAGAAGGGTATCTGCGCCTGTCGGCCTTTGGCGACCGCGACGAAACGCAGGAGGCCATGGAACGGATCCGGCAAAAATTGTAAGAATGAATTTAAATACATATTATCATGTCTATTATTATTCCTCCATCGTATAGCCAGAAACTGGTCAGCGAATCGACCGAACAGGCTATCCAGCTGCTGAAAGCGAGTTTTCAGGAAAAGCTGTCGAAACAACTCAGACTGCGACGTGTCACCGCCCCCCTCTTCGTCCTTTCGGGCACAGGGATCAACGACGACCTCAACGGGGTGGAACGGGCGGTCAGATTCCCCGTCCGCTTCATGGGCGACCGCCAGGTGGAAGTGGTCCATTCGCTCGCCAAATGGAAACGGATGAAGCTGGGCGCCTACCGTATCCCGCCCGGTTATGGCCTTTACACCGATATGAACGCCATCCGCAGCGATGAAGAACTGGACAACCTCCATTCGCTCTATGTGGACCAGTGGGACTGGGAAAAGACGATCAGGCCGGAGAACTACAACCTCGACTACCTGAAGAAGACGGTCCGCCAGCTCTATACCCTCCTCCGGGAGATCGAGAACCTGGTGTACGACACCTATCCGCACATCACCCCTTCGCTTCCGCAGGATATTACCTTCATCCACTCGGAAGAGCTGCTGGAAATGTATCCGGATCTCTCGCCCCGCGAACGGGAACATAAAGCCGCCGCCAAGTTCGGCGCGGTGTTTATCATCGGCATCGGCCACCCGCTCTCCAATGGGGAGAAACACGACGGACGCGCTCCCGACTACGACGACTGGAGCACGCTCAACGCCGATGGTTTTTATGGGTTGAACGGCGATATCATCCTCTGGAACGATGTGCTGGAGATCGCTTTCGAACTTTCGTCCATGGGTATCCGCGTCCATAAAGACGCCTTGCTCCACCAGTTGGAACTGTGTGGCTGTCCCGAACGCCGGGAACTGGCTTTCCACAAAGCCCTGCTTGAAGAAAAACTGCCGCTGTCTATCGGTGGCGGTATCGGCCAGAGCCGCCTCTGCATGTTCTTCCTCAAAAAAGCCCATATCGGCGAAGTGCAAGCCTCCATCTGGCCTGAAGAACAGATCGAAATCTGCCGCCAACACCATATCCATTTACTATAATGATACTACGTAACCAGTAGTGGTTTTTTAAGTTGATTCACGAAAGAAGGAGCGCTCCGGGATGGGACGCTCCTTTCACCTCCCATAAGTTTTTTTACAAAATATCTGTCACGCTGCCACGAAGCAGGTTCTATCTTATTGTTCATGAATAGGTTAGGTGCGTGGCAGATACCCGTGGCAGATCCGTTTTTCCCCCTTTTTGCTGTCATATCTGCCACGACCGGACAGTCATGCGGCGATTCTCCGGGTTTCCACCTACTGGAACAAAAAGGTTCACCTACTGGAACAAAAAGGTTCACTTAATGGAACTGTTTGTTTCACCCTTAGAAACTGTTTGTGCCATCAGGATGAAACTTTTGTGCCATCCGGACGAAACTTTTTCGACGGCGTGGACAGACCCTGACGCGACATTGGCAAGTTTGCGCGTGATTAAATCAACTTAACCGGAACACCTCTGCCAGCTCCCGGAAATCGGTGATGATGGCATCGGCGGATTCGGTGCCCCGGTAAGGTGTCCATCCGAGGCTTTTGAGCCAGACAGTCCGGCATCCGAGGCTGGCGGCAGGAAGGATGTCTTTATCGTGGGAGTCGCCGATAACGACAATTGCGGCCGCATCAACACCCAGCTCATCCACACCCAGGGAAAAGATGCGCGGATCGGGTTTACGGATACCGACAACGGCGGATTCGACGATGGAGCCGAACAGGTGATCCAATCCGAAATCTTTCAATACCGCCTCGATATTGCCGTAGAAGTTAGACACCAGCACCATCGGATAGCGGGCATGCAGTTGTTCGAGGATGGGGCGTGCATTGTCGATCGCCTGCCGGGCATAGGCATAACACCATGCCGCCAGACGATTGGAAAGACCGCCGTTGCCCGTCTGCGCTTCGGAAAGATGCCCGTTTGCCTGCAACCACTCCAGTTGGATCGTCATTTTGATGCGGAGCATATCATGGAAGGTATGCTGCGGAAGGATGAGGAGGGTTTTACCCAGCGTACGTTCGCCGTGGACGTACGCCGTGCGGAAGGTTTCTTTGGATACCGGCACACGGCAGTGTTCATAAGCCATCCAGATCACTTCTGCCCAGTGCATGCCGTTGCTGTCGATGGTTCCGCCGTAGTCGAAAATGATACCTTTGATAAGAGCCGGATTAAATGGAGTCGTATGCATGTGATTGTAGTTCGGAGGTGAATGAACGGCAGAAGCGCTCGTGGGTGATGGACATATAGATCAGCATCGCGTTCAGTACCGTCAGCTCGAATACGAAATAGAGCCACGGCAGATCGATCAGCAGGCTGGTGAACAGCGCGATCGTGCGCAGGTTGAACGACAGCATATTGGTATATTTCATCAACGGCAGGCTCTTTGTCCGGAACGCTGTCCGGAACGCTGCCGGCGCCTGGTCGGCATACTCCTTCCGGATGACGCTAATCATTTCCTGGAAGCGGGGCGTAGCCTTCTCCTGCCCGATGGTATAATTCAGGTACAGCGCTTCGAAAAACTTATAGATAAAGTCGCGCTTCCAACGCAGTTTCTTGTAGTTTTCCTTTACCGCAGGCGAGTGGGAGAGCTCACTGCCAGCTTTCCCTTTCAGGAACAGGAGATGGATGTTCCGGTAATAGTCTGCCATAGCCGCCTGTTTGCTGTGGAAGAAACCCGTGCAGGCCGCCAGCAGCCAGATCCATATCCCCCATTGGGGCGTAAGCCGGACACAGATGGCGGCATAGATGGCGATAAACCAGATGTCGCCGCAGGCGCCGTCGAGGATACGCCCGAGCTGGCTCTTTTGTCCCGTCATCCGTGCCAGTTGGCCGTCGGCGCTGTCATACGAATTCGCCCAGACGAGCAGCAGCATACCGATGAGGTTGACTGCCAGGTCGCGGAACCCGAAACAGACCCCGGCGGCAGCGCCGATGATGATCGCCGCCACCGTGATGGCATTGGGCGTGACGCCGAGGCGATGAAAGAAAAGCGCCCAACGGTAGCCGATGGGACGATAGAAATGGATGTCGATAAACTCTTCCGTATCCAATGATTTGAGGGATGCTTCCAGATCGGGCTTGATCGTTTTCTTACTCATGGCTCGTACTTATACGTTGGATTCGAATACCTGTTGGATACGTTGGGCGATGTGGAACGACGCTTCGTTGCGGCAGGGAGCGAAGCTGGGCCAGTCGTTGAAGTCGATTAGCCGGATATCGCCCTCTTCCGACACGATACAGTCGCCGCCATAGATATGGATATTCAGCACTTCGGCAGCCCGGTTGCAGATCGAGACCAGCTCTTCCACATGGAAGCGGAAACCTTTTGCCGTCCCGTTGATCTGTTCCAGCCCGAACTTGCTGTGGTGCATATTGGACGGATAGAACCAGTAGAAGAAGTCCGTACCGGTGACGCCGTAAAACTTGACCAGGTCGCCCACGAGGTGTTCGTTGATGACGGCTGTCGGGATGCCGCGGATCGCGTATTCTTTCAGGATCATGGCGGCTTCCTCCGGGTTGCGTACATAGGTGACGTCTTCGCGATGGATGGCATGGAAATCGCCCCGCTTGATCCAGCAGTTGTAGAAACCTGCCTGTTCGAGCGCCCCGCAGGGATCTTTGTCGGTGTCGAGGATGATACTGGCGGGGTGGGATACCTGGTTGTTCATCAGCAGGCGGGTCATCTTCTCACGCGTGCAGTTTTCGATCCCAAAGCCGGAGTTGACCACGCATTTCCCTTCTCTTTCCCATTGCTGGAGGGTATGGATGGAGTGCCAGTCGCGTACCATATTAAATAGGCAGGTTTCTTCCAGCCGGTGGAGTTGCAGGTCGGATTCGATGTATTCGTTGACGGTGTAACCGGCTTCGCGCAGGTGCCTGGCGGTGAGTGAAAAGATGGCGGCGTCGTTCCCGATATGGTTGGGTGAGAACTGGTTGCCCCTTCGGATGCCGGCTATGGGTTGTGTGTGCATAGTCTGTTTATTTAGTGAGTAAGAAGGCTTCCGCCTTGGCTATATCTTCGGCATGATCCACGTCGATGATCTTTGAGAAGGGATAGGCGCGGAGGTGTAATCCTTCGGTGACAAGGGCGCGCTGATAGTTGCGCATGCGCGACATGCCGGTGTGGATGGCTTTCTCCAGCACACCGATTGCCGGACGTTTCAGGCAGTAGATCCCGCCGGATATATACCGCGCGGCCGGTGTCGCCTGGTCGGCGAAACCGTGGATACGCAGTTGTTCGTCGGTCTCCACATAAAGCGGCTTCTCGTCGTCTATATAATCGGTGACAGCCATCAGGCCGTCCGTATCTGCCGATTCCGTGAACGAGCGGATATATTCCCCGAACTCTTCTTCGCGGAAGATGGTATCGACGGTCGTCAGGCAGAGGCGGTCGCTCTGCATCTCCCGGCTCAGTGCATAAAAGCTGTGCATCGAACTGGGTGTTGATTGTACCAGCAGATGAAAAGGGACGGGGAGGGAGAGGCGGTGCAGGTGCTCCTGTACCTCTTTCATTTCTTCGTTCACGATGATCCGGATGGAAGAAGCGCCGTTTTTCAGAAATACATCGATCAGGCGGTCGATCAGCGCGACGCCGTTCAGCGGCACCAGCGGCTTCGGCCATTTCACTCCTTCCTGTGCCAGGCGGGATCCTTCCCCGGCGGCAATTATTGCATAATCCATGTCCATTAACCTTCCTTACTGTTCTCCGGACGTATAGCCGGAAAAGCTACGTCCGGATTTGTCGGCAAAATTAATGGAAAAGGATGACTTTTAGCGTCTTCCCTCCCGGCTATATTGGGCGGAAACAAGAATAAATATGTTTGGAATGAATGACAAACCGGTTTTTCTTCCTACGTTTGCAGGAAGATAATAAACCTTGTTGAAACGTAATACATGATGAAAGGAGTTTTCAGATGCCTGCTGGCAGGCCTTACGGTATGCCTGCCGGTAGCCGTACACGCACAGATCGCGGAGAAGGTATATGCCTCGGATTATCGTATCAGTCCGGAGAACGAACGCCAACTGTCGGTCGAAATAGACAACCTCAGTTTCTTCAAAAACAATGAATACGACAGCAAGGTGCAGAAAGGCTATAGTCTGCCGGGACTCTGGTTGCAGCCGAAGGCAGTGTATTATCCGTTGCAGATGCTGAAACTGGAACTGGGCGTGCACATGCTGTTTTACCACGGTACGGTGAAGTACCCGAATATGGCCTATCAGGATATCGCCTACTGGAAAGGGGGACAGTACCAGCGGGGCACGCACGTGCTGCCTTGGTTCCGCGGGCAGGTGGCGCTTTCCGACCAGGTGAACATCATCCTGGGAAATATATACGGCGCGTCTAACCACGGATTGATCGATCCCCTCTACAGTCCTGAACTGAATCTTACCGCCGATCCGGAGACGGGTTTGCAGGTATTGGTGGATACCCGGCGGCTTCATCTGGATGCCTGGGTGAACTGGCAGAGCTTTATCTTCCGGAACGATACGCACCAGGAGGAGTTCACCGTAGGGCTTTCGTCGCGTGTGAAGCTGAACGATCCGGCGTCTGCCTGGCATTTCTACCTGCCTGTCCAGGGATTGGCGCAACACCGGGGAGGCGAGCTCGACACGCTGACGACCAACTCGGTACAGACGCTGATGAATGGCGCCGTCGGCGTGGGGGCTGCCTGGAATGTGAATACCGGGGTGCTGAAGCGTGTGAATATGGAACTGGACGCCCTGGGTTATTACCAGCAGGCGGGCATGCTTTGGCCGCTTGACAACGGCACAGGTATCTATGCGAACCTTACCGCCGACCTCCGCGATTTCAGGCTGAAGGCATCTTACTGGCAATGCGATGATTTCATTTCCATGTTCGGCTCGCCTTTCTTCGGCGCTGTCTCCACCTCGACGCCGGGCATGACATTCGAACAGCCGAAGATGGTTTATTTCGGTGCCGAATACGCCCGCACCTTCGGGAAGGGATTCTCCTTAGGTATTGATGTGGACGTGTATTACCGCCTGGGTGGCCACACCGTTGATCCTTCCGCAGGCAGGCAGCCGGTGGGGGCGAGCACCAGTTTTTCCGCCGGGATATACCTGCGTGCCAATCCGTCGTTCCTGTTGAAAAAGTTCTGATCCGGCCATTCTTTCGCTTTTCTGTTTTCGAGGTGCCTGTTGAAAGGTATTTTTCTTCAAACGGGCGGTTTACTTTCTTTTTGTTAGAAAAATGCCTCTCAAACTGATTGGATACCCCTCCGCAGGTAGCTAATTGTCGGCAATCGCTCAAAAAATTACACAAAAAGTTGCTTGTTATTCGGACATTAATACCTATGTTTGTTTTGTAAAAACACAGTCATCTATGCAATTACCTTAAAAGCAAAAAAGCCATGAACAAAGTGAAATCGCTGGACGATCTTCGAAAGATGCGGGAGTCCGTCCGAACAACCCTGGATATCCGTGAAAAAAGCAATCATCCCGAACAAATGGTACGCGTCAAAGTATCGATGGCTACCTGCGGGATTGCTACCGGCGCCAAAGAGATCATGACCTATTTTATCGAAGCCCTCGACCGGGAGAAAGTAGATGCCCTCGTCACCCAGACCGGATGCATGGGCTATTGCTATGCCGAGCCGACGGTGGAGATCACCCTCCCCGGAAAAGAACCGCTGGTGTTCGGTTACGTGACGAAGCAGAAAGTGAACGAGCTAATCAGTAAATATATACAACAAGGGATCCTGCTGGATGACATCATGCCGATCACCTATTCGGTGGTTAATCCGGAATAACCTGCTAATCGTATCATGTATATGACAAAATATGAGAACTACATCCTGGTATGTGGCGGAACGGGTTGCCGTGCTTCCCAAAGCGACCAGATCATCGATAGTCTCCAGCGGACGATCGAACAAAAAGGATTGCAGGAGAATACCCAGGTGATCCGTACCGGTTGTTTCGGTTTTTGCGAAAAAGGACCGGTGGTAAAGATCGTCCCGGACAATACCTTCTACGTGCAAGTACGTCCCGAAGATGCGGAAGAAATTGTGCAGGAACATCTGGTTAAAGGGCGAAAGGTGAGCCGGTTATTGTATATCAATCCAGAGACGCAGGAACATGTGCCCGACTCCAAACACATCACATTCTATAAGAAACAATTCCGCATCGCCCTCCGGAACTGCGGATTCATCAACCCGGAGAATATCGACGAGTATATCGCCCGCGACGGCTACATGGCCTTGGGGAAGGCGCTGACCGAACTGACGCCGGAGGAAGTGACGCAAATAATGATCGACAGCGGCCTGCGGGGAAGGGGCGGCGGCGGATTCCCTACCGGACTGAAATGGCGGATCACCCGCCAGGCGCAGGGAACACAGAAGTATGTGGTATGCAACGCCGACGAAGGCGACCCGGGCGCTTTCATGGATCGTTCGATCCTGGAAGGCGACCCCCATTCGGTGATCGAGGCGATGGCTATCAACGGCTACTGTACCGGGGCTGACAAAGGCTTGGTATATATCCGCGCCGAGTATCCCCTGGCTGTCGAACGCCTGAAGATCGCCATCCGCCAGGCAGAGGAATACGGCCTGTTGGGCGCGAACATCTTCGGTACCGGCTTCTCGTTCACCATTGATATCCGGTATGGAGCAGGCGCATTTGTGTGCGGTGAGGAAACGGCGCTGATACACAGTATGGAAGGACTGCGCGGTGAAGCAACGCTTAAGCCTCCTTTTCCCAGCGAAAAGGGGTATAAAGGATGTCCTACCAACGTGAACAACGTCGAGACATACGCCAACGTGCCCGTTATCCTTCTGAAGGGGGCGGAGTGGTTCAGCAGCATCGGAACGGAAAAAAGCAAGGGGACGAAAGTATTCGCCCTTGCGGGTAAGGTAAACAACGTGGGGCTGATTGAAGTGCCGATGGGTACTACCCTTCGGGAAGTGATCTTCGGCATCGGCGGAGGGATCAAGGACGGAAAGAAATTCAAAGCCGTACAGACGGGAGGCCCTTCGGGGGGGTGCCTGACGGAGAAGCACCTGGATCTTCCGATCGATTACGACAACCTGATCTCTGCCGGTTCCATGATGGGATCGGGCGGTATGATCGTCATGGATGAAGACGATTGCATGGTGGCGATGGCGAAGTTCTACCTCGACTTCACCGTCGAAGAATCCTGTGGGAAATGTTCGCCCTGCCGCATCGGCAACAAACGCCTGTGCGAGATCCTGGAGAAGATCACCAAAGGAAAAGGGACGATGGACGATCTGGACAACCTGCGCAGCCTCGGTTCCGTGATTAAAGACACCGCGCTCTGTGGGCTGGGACAAACCTCGCCCAACCCGGTTGCTTCGACGCTGGATAATTTCCGGGAGGAGTACGTGGCGCATATACGCGACCATAAATGTACCGCCGGGCAGTGCAAGGCATTGCTGGCGTATTGCATCGATCCACACCTGTGTACCGGTTGTACGCTATGTACGCGCAACTGTCCGGTGAATGCCATCAGCGGCGAACGGAAGAAGCCGCATATGATCGACTATATGAAATGTATTAAATGTGGTATTTGTCTGGAAAAGTGTAAGTTCCGCGCAATATCCGTACAATAAGTTTATCCGCTAATACCCCATTAATACGTTTAGAATATGGAAGAAATGATCAGACTGCAAATAGATAACCACCAGGTGGAAGTGCCGAAAGGAACTACGATACTGGAAGCCGCCAAGGGTATCGGCGTGGAGATACCATCGTTGTGCTATATGAATATGAAGGACCTGTGTATCACCAACCTGCCCGCCTCCTGCCGCATCTGCGTGGTGGAGATAGAAGGCCGGCGGAACCTGGCTCCTTCCTGCGCCACCCGTTGCGAAGACGGGATGAAGGTGAAGACAAGCAGCCTGCGTGTGCTGAATGCCCGCAGGGTAGTGCTCGAACTGATCCTGTCGGATCACCCGACGGATTGCCTGATCTGCGCCAAGTCGGGCAAATGCGACCTGCAGAACCTGGCTGCCCGGCTGAAGATACGCGAAGTGTCGTTCCAGGGCGAACAAAGCCAGTTTGCCGTAGAGGCTTCGCCTTCGATCATGCGTGACATGAAGAAATGTATCTATTGCCGCCGTTGCGAGATGATGTGCAACGATGTGCAGACCGTCGGCGCGCTGGGAGCCGTAGGCCGTGGATTCTCTTCCACGATAGCCCCGGCGTTCAACCTCTCGCTCCGCGAGTCGGAATGTACCTACTGCGGACAGTGCGTGGCGGTATGCCCCGTCGGCGCGCTGACGGAACGGGATCATACCAACCGCCTGATACAGGACCTGGCGGATCCGGAAAAGACGGTGATCGTGCAGACAGCCCCTGCCGTACGTGCCGCCCTCGGCGAAGAATTCGGATTCCCTCCGGGTATATCCGTAACAGGTAAGATGGTGAGCGCCTTGCGCGAACTCGGATTTGATAAAGTATTTGATACGGATTTTGCCGCCGACCTGACCATTATGGAAGAAGGCACCGAACTGCTCGACCGCCTCACCCGCTTCCTGCAAGGGGATAAGGAGGTATGCCTGCCCATCCTCACCTCCTGCTGTCCGGCATGGGTGAACTTCTTCGAACATTATTTCTCGGATATGCTGGACATCCCGTCCACCGCTCGCTCCCCGCAACAGATGTTCGGTGCGATCGCCAAGAACTACTGGGCGGAGAAGATGGATATACCGCGGGAGAAGCTGATCGTTGTCTCCATCATGCCCTGCCTGGCGAAGAAGTATGAGTGCGCCAGGGATGAATTTGCGGTCGATGGCGATCCGGATGTCAACTATTCCATCTCCACCCGTGAGCTGGCAAGCCTGATCAAACGGGCGAATATTGATTTCAACAGCCTGAAAGACGGAGCCTTTGATTCCCCGTTGGGCGAGTCCACCGGCGCGGGCGTTATCTTTGGCGTGACGGGGGGTGTGATGGAAGCCGCCCTGCGTACGGCTTACGAACTATATACAGGCAAGACGTTGCAGCAGGTGGACTTCAAGGAGGTACGCGGGTTGCAGGGTATCAAGAAAGCGTCGGTCAACCTGAACGGTTTCGATCTCAAGATCGGTATCGCCCATGGATTGGGTAATGCACGCCGCCTGCTGGAAGATATCCGCGAGGGGAAATCGGAGTTTCACGCCATTGAGATCATGGCCTGCCCCGGCGGGTGCGTGGGTGGCGCGGGCCAACCGTTACACCACGGCAACTCCATCCTGCTGAAAGCGCGCAGCAATGCCTTATATCAGGAAGATTACAATAAGCCCCTGCGTAAATCGCATGAGAATCCCTATATCATCAGCCTGTATGAGGAATACCTGGGGAAACCGATGAGCGAGAAGTCGCACCATCTCCTGCATACGCATTATTTCAATAAGTCGGAAAACCTAAATCAGACGCACCATGATTGACGTAACATTATCCCCCCATAAGGCCGGACAGATCACGGCGATCTGTAACGCATACGGAAACCGGCCGGACGAGCTGATCAATATCCTCCATAAAACGCAGGAGCTGTTCGGATACCTTCCGCCGGAGGTGCAGAAGGTGGTCGCCCGTAACCTGCATATCCCGGTATCGAAGGTGTATGGCGTGGTGACGTTTTATTCTTTCTTCACGATGCTGCCCAAAGGGAAGTATCCCATCTCTATCTGTATGGGGACGGCCTGTTATGTGCGGGGTGCGGAGAAGGTGCTGGATGAGTTCCGCCATCAGTTGAATATCAATGTGGGCGAGACGACGCCCGACGGGCTGTTTTCCCTCAACAGCCTGCGGTGCGTAGGCGCTTGCGGACTGGCGCCGGTAGCCATGATTGGCGACAAGGTGTATGGCCGCGTCACTCCCGAAAAGGTGAAAGATATCCTCGAAGAATATTATCAATTGGAAGCGCGTTGATTTTTTTATTCGCGGCTTACGGTATCCGTGATTATAAAATGGCTACATTTGTGCGGCTGCACGGATGTAGCCTTTTTTATCGGAAATAATCACGAAGTAAAAACACGTGGAATGAAGCAAATTCTTGTTGCCGGTGGCGCCGGTTTTATCGGTTCGCATCTCTGCGAACGGTTGTTGGAAGAAGGAAACGATGTGATCTGCCTGGATAATTATTTTACAGGTGCCAAACAGAACATCCTCCCGTTGATCGGGCATCCGCATTTTGAACTGGTGCGCCATGACGTGATCGAACCCTATACCGCCGAGGTGGACGAGATCTACAACCTGGCCTGTCCGGCTTCTCCGGTCTATTACCAGATCGATCCGATACAGACGGTCAAGACCTCCGTGATGGGCGCCATCCACATGCTCGAACTGGCGCGCCGGGTGAACGCGAAGGTATTGCAAGCCTCTACCAGCGAAGTATATGGCGACCCGATCGTGCATCCGCAAGTGGAAAGCTACTGGGGGAATGTAAATCCCGTTGGGCTCCGTTCATGTTACGACGAAGGGAAGCGTTGCGCCGAAACATTATTCATGGACTACCACCGGCAAAATAATGTGAAGATAAAGATTATCCGTATCTTCAATACCTATGGGCCGAAGATGTCGGTCAACGATGGACGGGTGATCTCCAACTATATCATCCAGGCGCTCCAGGGGAAAGACATCACGGTGTATGGCGACGGCACGCAGACACGCAGTTTCCAATATGTGGACGACCTGATCGAAGGCATGATCCGCATGATGGCTACCGACGACGGCTTTACGGGACCGGTGAATATCGGTAACCCGAACGAATTCACTATGCTCGAACTGGCCGAACGGGTGATCCGCCTGACAGGCTCCTCCTCCAAAATCGTGTTCTGTCCCCTTCCGGCCGACGATCCGAAACAACGTCAGCCGAATATCTCCCTCGCTGCCGAAAAACTGGGCGGATGGCAACCCCTTGTCCAACTGGAAGAAGGGTTGAAACGGACGATCGACTATTTCAAAACGCTTTAATACCCCACCTGCCGTCATGGCTACGATCCTGCTGGTAGAAGACGAAGTGAACATCGCCTCATTCATCGAGCGCGGTTTACAGGAGTTTGGCTATGCGGTAAAGGTTGCTGCCGACGGCGCCGTCGCCTGGGATCTGATCCGGGAAGAGGCGTTCCATCTGCTGATCCTCGACGTGATGCTGCCGGGTATCGACGGGCTAACGCTTTGCCGTATGTTCAGGGAGCGGCAGGGATACCAGGTGCCGGTCATCATGCTTACGGCTTTGGGTACGACGGATGATATTGTACGGGGACTGGAAGCCGGCGCCGACGATTACCTGGTCAAACCCTTCCGCTTTGTCGAACTCGAAGCGCGGATACGCGCCTTGTTGCGACGTGCCGGGGTGGATATCTCGGACACGGTGCTGCAGTGTGGCGACCTCACGCTTGATCCCGCCAGTCGCCGTGCCACGCGCAAAGGTAGCGTGATCAACCTCACCCTGAAAGAATACCGGTTGCTGGAATGCCTGATGAAGCATAAGGGTACGGCTGTCAGCCGCGACGACCTGCTTCGCTATGTCTGGGAAGAAAAGGAATTCGACCGCACGAACGTGGTCGATGTCTATGTGAATTATGTACGCGGGAAAGTAGATAAGGGGTATTCCCGCAAACTGATCCGCACCGTTTCCGGTGTGGGCTATCTGATCGACGTATGAAACCCGTCACCCACATCGCGCTTGTCTATACTGCCCTTACGGTGGGTGTGCTGACATTGGCGGCTATGGGGATGCTGTTGTTCCAGACGGGATGGGTGTGGGTGGGACTGATTATTGGCTGCGCCTTTTTCGTCTATTGGGCGGGACGGCGGTATGCCCAGCGTATGATCAGCCGCATCGATGAGGCGTATGATACGGAGAAGACATTTATCAGCAACGCCTCCCATGAACTGAATAATCCGCTGACCGCTATCCAGGGCGAATGTGAGATCACCCTGCTGAAAGAGCGGACTCCCCTTGAATACCAACTGGCCTTGCAGCGTATCGCCTCTGAAACGGGACGTATCATCCGGTTGATGCAAAGCCTCCTTTTCCTGTCCAAAGGGGAAGGGGAATTGCTGAAGAGCGGGGTGGAACCGGTCTTCCTGGCCGAGTTCCTGATGAAATCGGTACGTAACCGCGTTACCTTCGCTCCCGATAATTTCGCGTTGGTGGTGCAGATCAATCCGGCGCTGCTGAAGATCGCCATCGACAATATCCTCCAGAACGCACTGAAATACTCGCCCGAAGAAAAGCCGGTGGAGATGCGGCTGCGGGGATCGGTGTTGGAGATACGCGACTATGGCATCGGCATCGCGGACAACGACCTGAAACAGATCGCCCAGCCTTTCTTCCGGGCCGGCAATGCCCGCGGATACACGGGGCATGGCATCGGCCTGAGCCTTTCGATCCATATCCTGAACACTTACGGGGCGAAGGTGACGATCTCTTCCGTCCTGAACGAGGGTACCAGTATCCAGGTCGATTTCTCCTGATTAACCTTCCGGCATTCAACCGCTTAAACAATTCCGGGGTGGAAACAGTTATATATATGAAGCAGCCATCCGGGCTGTTCCCCAGTAAAGTATTATACATTCTTGCCATTATATATCACTGATTTATTATATTTTTGGCCATTATTCGATGTGAATCGAGTAATGGCTTTTCTCATTTAATATGGAATATGTTATGAACAATGTACTGGATCATATCGGATTGGTTTTGGAAGGAGGAGGGATGCGCGCTGTATTCACGGTGGGCGTACTCGATTGTTTTATGGATCACCAACTGTGGTTCCCTTATACGATCGGGGTATCCGCCGGAGTCAGCAACGGGCTGTCGTACAGGTCGCGCCAGCGCGGACGGTCGCGCTATTCCAATATCGACCTGCTACAGAAACGGAATTATATCGGTATCTCGCATTTCCTGCGCGGAAGGGGGTATATCGATATGGACTTCCTGTTTTATGAGTATCCCGACAAGTATTATCCGTTCGACTACGCTACCTGCTTTGCCGCTCCCGGACGTTTCGTGATGGTGACGAGCAACTGCCTGACGGGTGAAGCCAATTATTTTGAAGAGAAGAACGATCCGGAACGGCTGCTGGCCATCTGCAAAGCGTCGTGCTCGCTGCCGGTGATGTGCCCCCTCAGTTATGTGGACGGTATCCCGATGGTGGACGGCGGCGTATGCGATGCCATCCCTGTACGGCGCGCGATCAGCGACGGGTACGAACGGAACGTGATCGTCCTCACCCGCAACAAAGGGTACCGGAAAAAAGACAAGGATTTCTATCTCCCCGGCTTCATCTACCGCCGCTATCCCGCCATCCGTGAGCAGTTGCGCCTGCGCTACAAACGGTATAACGAAGTGCTCGACTTTATCGACCGGCTCGAAGACGAAGGCAAAGCCCTCGTCATCCGCCCCGAATCTCCCATCCGCGTAGGCCGTACCGAACGCGACACCCGCAAACTGTCTGCCCTCTACGACGAAGGCTATGCCTGCGCCGAACGCTTTATCCGCCTCCATCGGTAATTGGATATCCTGCCGGCGCCTGCTTTTTTACCGCTGGTAATTACCCGGTATGGGTTCGTACATCACGGCGCTGCCGTAGCCTACACGGCGGAGCTTGCCGGCTTCGAGCAACTGGTTGATTTTACGAGCGCCGGTGGAGGGGGTAAACCCGCACAAGTAGCAGAATTCCCGGGTGGTCATGAACGGATGATCCAGAAAATGCCCGGTTAGCAGCTTTTCTATCTTCATCTCCGAATACTTTGACGAGTGGTTTTTCTCACGTGCCCGTTCCAACGGTGTGCCACGGAACCGTTTTTTCCATTCCACTTCGGGGCGGAAGACGATATTTTTCACTTTGACCGATTCCGCCCGAATCTCCCGGGGCGATTCAACCGGCGGACAACTGAGTGAAAGCCCGAAATAGCCCAGCCCATCGAGATGAACCCGGCGGCCGCACGACAGTTCGAACGAAATCGTCTCGACAAGTGCATCGAGCGACGCTTTCACATCGGCAGTCGATAAGGAGGTCGTTTCCTTGATCAGCTCGGCCAGATTTTGTGTGTTCGTGGTGCCGGTGGTTTTCACACGGGCATGCAGTTGCTGGTTACGGTTGCTCCCTTTGGGAGACGGACTGGCATAAAAGTCGTACTGTAATGACATAGTCAATTTGTTTTAATTAATAATACATATCTAATTCCTCTCGTTTGCAGTTTGCATGTACAAGATCTGTTGTCAACATTAGGAAGATCTATGGTCAACATTCGGAAGATCTGTTGCAGCCGTCGTAAGGCTTTGTTCTTTTCACAGTTGTGGGGTGATCTTTTCACAACTATGAAGCGATCTTTCCATAATTGTGGAGTTTTCTTTTCACAACTGTGAAAAGAAAACCTCACCGTTGATAAAAGAGAACCCCATACCTGTGGTATAATCCCCTCAGCTATGTGATAGCTGATAAGCATCCGTACAAAGGTACTACTTCTTCCTAATACTGACAATAGAGGTTCGGGTAGTTGTCGATAGTTGGTTTTATCTTCGGTGGATTGATGCGAGGCTTTTGTATGGATCCGCCTCAAACATGCTATACAACATACTTAACGAAATTTTACACTTGTAGGCATGTTCTTCCCGAAGCTCTCCTTATATTTGATTCAATTCTGGAAAGTAATTTCAAATATGGAAAGCCAGCTTCCAAATATGGAAAAAATGGACGACAACTACAAGGTGCCGAACCTCGAAAAAGGGATCGCGGTACTCGAATACCTGTCGCTTTGCCCGGAAGGTAAAACGTTGCAGGATATCAAGAACGACCTGGATATTTCACAAACCACCGCTTACCGTATCCTGAACACGCTCGTGCGGCTGGAATACCTGTATTATAAGGAAGATGCCAAACGTTACCGGCTGTCGCTGAAGATGCTGAACCTGGGGTTCCGTTCCCTGAACGAGCACAACCTGCTGGAAACGGTCGTCCCCCATCTGCGCGATTTGCGCGACCAGGTGAAAGAAACGGCCTGCTTTGGCGTGTTGGGCGACGAGAAGGGCATCTTTATCGAACAGGCGCAGGGACATCACGCTTTCCGTTTCATGCTCTCGCCCGGAAAGCCGTTCGAACTGCACTGCTCGGCGCCAGGGAAGGCGATCATGGCCTACCTGCCGAATACGGTACGCGATCGTTACCTGTCGTACATGACCTTTGTACAGTACAACGAGCGGACGATCACCGACCGGGAAACCTACCTCGAAGAATTGGAGAAAGTGCGCCGCTATGGTTTTGCCCTCGACAACGAAGAAGAACTGAACGGTGTGATCTGTATCGGCGCGCCCCTGTTCAACTATACCGGGTACCCCTGCGGGGCGATCTGGATTTCGGGACCGAAAGACCGCCTGTCCAGGGAGATCGTACTTGCTTCTGCCCATTGTATTAAAAATGTAGCCCGCCGTATATCCTCAGAAATGGGATACAGCGCCGGGTAAAAGATAGTGATCCGGTACCATGAAAATGCTAAAATGCATGATGAAAAACTTTTTGACGGCGTGTCTGTTCTGCTGTAGCCTTTCGGCTGCGGCAGACCATACGCCTTTCTTTACCACCGACGTGGTAGTGAACGGAAAGGGAGAAATACTGATGACCCAGAAAGGATTGAAGCGGGTGGACCTGTTCACCGCCGACGGACAGCAACTGCTCCGTTCCTTCCCGATGGATGAAACGCCCACCGGCATCCTGCTTGGCGACGATGTGGCGTATGTGACTACTTTCGAGACCACAGGCCGCCTGCATATCCTTTCCCTGGCGACGGGGAGGGTGGAAGCGTCGATCGTGACCGGTTCGGGCGCTTGTTACCCGATGTTCGGCCCGGATAAGAAACATATCTATGTATGCAACCAGTTTGCCGGAACGGTGACGGAAGTGGATCCGGCGATGCGCAAGGTGGTACGTACCGTCCATGTATTGCGTGAACCGAAATGCGCGGTGTTCAGCAAAGAGGGTAACTACCTCTACGTATCCAACTACCTGCCTGCCCAACGCGCCGATGTGGATGTGGTGGCCAGTTGTGTGTCGGTGATCGAGATGAAAGGATTCACCAAAGTAAAAGATATACAGTTGGCCAACGGAAGCAACGCCCTGCGTGGCATGTGCATCACCCCCGATGGCAAGTACATCTATGTATCGCATAACCTCGGACGGTTTACCGTTCCCACTTCCCAATTGCAGCAAGGCTGGATGAATACCAGTGCCTTCAGCGTGATCGATGCCGAAAAACAGGCGTATATGGGCGCCATTCTTGTGGATGAACCCGACAAAGGGGCCGCCGGTGTCTGGAGCATCACCTGTACGGAAGAATCTATTTTCATCTCCCATTCGGGCACGCATGAGATCAGCGTGATCGATCATCCGGCGATGCGCGAGAAGTTTGAGAAATACCCCAACAAGGCGGTGCTCGACTACGACCTCACCTTCCTCTATGGGATCCGCCAGCGTATCCCCTTACAGGGCAATGGCCCGCGGAAGATGATCATGGCGGGTGATAAACTGATTATCCCTACCTATTTTGCCGATGTCCTGAATGTGATGGATATCCATACGTTCGACCTGACGGCTGTCAACCTGAATCCCGGACGGGCGGAGTCGAAAGAGCAGAAAGGAGAGAAATACTACAACGACGCCTCCCATTGTTTCCAGAACTGGCAGAGCTGTAACGGTTGCCATCCCGGCGATGCCCGTATGGACGGCATGAACTGGGATCTGATGAACGACGGTGTGGGCAACTCGAAGAACTGCAAGAGTATGCTCTTCAGCCATGTCACGCCGCCGAGTATGATCTCCGGTATCCGCGCCACTGCCGAGATGGCAGTGGACAAAGGATTCCGCCTGATCCAGTTTTACGAGCCCGACGAGGAATTGCTGGACTGTGTCAATGCCTACCTCAAATCACTCACGCCGGTACCCAGCCCGTATCTGGTAGATGGCGAACTCTCCGACAAAGCAAAGGAAGGGCGGAAGGTGTTCGAACGCCTGAAGTGCGGCGACTGTCACAGCGGTCCTTACTATACCGATCTGAAAATGCACCGTATCGGTCCGGATATCGAATTTGAAAAAGGATGGGATACACCCACCCTGCGCGAAGTATGGCGCACAGCCCCGTACCTGTTCGACGGTAGAGCCGCTGCCATGCGGGATGTATTTGAAGTGTATAAGCACGGGATCGATAAGAAGGTATCCAAAGCCGATATCGAAGCCCTGACCGAATATGTGAACTCTTTATAATCAGGAAACAGGATGAATTATTGCGATAACATACAGTATCATTTGCTGGAAGCAACCAAAGCGTCTTTCCCGGATATGGTGGATCAGTTGATCAATCAGTTGCCGGAAAAAGAAGTGGTGTTGCGCCTGGCTTTCTTCGGTACGCCGTCAACCAATGAAGAGTATCTCGTCCGGAAAGATATCCTTTCGATGAAGGTCAGGGAACGGTTTGGCAACCATGCACCCACGCTGAGTTATGTTTCCCAACCGCCGCTGAACGCACCGCTGATCCTGGAAGTACACAGCTATGTGCCGACGGCGGAAGATACCCTCCTGTTCCGGCAGTACGAAGGCATACCGTATGTGATACTGGAGAATCCTTCCGCCCGCTTCCTGTTTGCCGGAGGGTTCCAGGAAGATGTGACCGGGCATACGGTGGAACAGCAGTCGGTAGCGGTATTCCGCCTGGTGGATGGCCTGCTGAAAAAGGAAGGGTTCCCGGCCAACACGATCATCCGCCAATGGAACTACATCGAACAGATCACCCGTTTCGATGGGGAAGACCAGCATTACCAGTCGTTCAATAATGCCCGGAGTGAATTTTACGCCACGGTGAACTGGACGAACGGATATCCCGCCGCTACCGGTATCGGGGCAAACCTGGGTGGGATATTGATCGACCTCGATGCCGTGGTTTTTACCTCGCCGGATGCGTGTGCCACACCGATCGATAACAAGTTGCAGGTGGCAGCCCATGCCTATTCCAACCAGGTGTTGGAAGTGGCGCGAAAGAAAAAGACAACACCCAAGTTCGAACGGGCGAAAAGCATGACGTTTGCCGGCCGCCGCCTGGTTTATATATCCGGCACAGCCGCCATCCGCGGCGAAGAAAGCCTGAAAGGGGTGGGACTGGAACGCCAGTTGCATATCACGATGGAGAATATCACCCAACTCACCGGTGATGCCCGTCTCGTGATCGCGCGCGTGTACCTTAAATATAAGGAGGATTATGCCGAAGCCGCCCGCCTGATGGATGGCTACGGATTAAATATCCCTGTGTCGTATATGTGGGCGGATGTATGCCGCGACGAACTCCTGATCGAGATCGAAGGAATAGCAGTAAATTAAATACAAATAAGCGTAAACAAGCAAATTAAACAATTATGAAAACAAATGTCCTTGCAAAAACGTTGTCCCTGGGATTACTGGTAACGTCTCTCGTTGCCTGTAACGCGAAAACAGCCGACAAAACCACAGAAGCCTGTTGTGCTGATGCAGCGAAATGTGAAAACAGTAAAATGAATACAGCAATGAAATTTCAGAAAAAGTACACGAACGCCGACTTCTACACAGACGGCAAGTTTAACGAAGATGTAGCCAAAAAGGCTTATCTGGAAATGTTTGAGTTCTACGGCGTACCCTATACCCCGTTAATGGAGAAGGATATGTGGGTGGCCGAATTCGGACTGGGCGACTTTGAACATGTGGGTATGGCAGGTATCTTCTGGGTGAACGATGCCGAGCATGGTTACTTCGCCCACGCGATCTACCTGCTGCCGGGACAGATGATCCCCGAACATGCCCACGTAAAAACGCAGTATCCTGCCAAGTTCGAGAGTTGGATGGTGACGAAAGGTTGGGCGTACAACTTCTCGGAGATCGGTGATGCCACGCCGAACGCGCCGGAAATCCCTGCCGGTCATGGCCCGGTGAAGAGCCAGTGCTTTGTGGTACAAAACGTAGGCGAGGTGATCCACCTCAAGAAATCCGAATCATTCCACTTCCTGATGGCGGGACCGGAAGGCGCTATCGTGGACGAATGGGCAAGCTATCATGATGGTGCCGGGCTGCGCTTCACCAACCCGAAAGCCAAACTGTAATAAGAGATTCGTAACCCGTCAAATCTTACATACATGAAATGCTCACTAATAGTGTCGCTCCTTGTATCGGTTTCCATCGTTGCTTCTGCACAGAAGAAGCAACAGAAAGCCGATACATGGATTGACGCGTCAGTCAAACAAAAAACAGAACTGCGCGCATCGCTCCGGAAAGCGCAGATGCCGGTCGTCTCTGCCTGGATGAAAGCCAAACAACAGGCAGCGCCGATGTCGGCCAATCTGACAGGGCAGACCAGGCTGGTACTGGTCACCTCTGCCGGTCCCGACGGCAACGACTGGGACTGGGGGACATGGGCGAATGCCCGCCTGATCAAAGCCGACGGCTCTTCCGTCTGGTTGGATACGCTGACTCCGTCGTACTGGTTCTCCGGCTCGGGCGATATCCGTAAGAACCAGGACCTCTACGGCAACGCGATGACGATTGCCGGGAAGAAGTACGACCATAGCGTGCTTTGCCATGCCGACGGTGTCATGATCTTCGACCTGAACAAAGAATATGTGCGCTTTGAGGCCGAAGTGGGATTGGCCGACCAGTCCACCGTCGGCAGCGTCTATTTCCGGATCATGAATACGTACCCGCAGGAAGAAGCTACCAAACTGTTGGCTACCTATCCGGAAGCGATCGGTTCGTTCAACGCGTATGTGGGGGGGCTGGAAAACTGGCTGACCACCACCGACGCCTCCGCCGAGAAAGCGGCTGTCCGGAATATCGCAGCCGGCCTGAAGGATCAATCGTATTTCACGAAAGCCATCGCGCTTATTGAAACCGAAAAGGATGTGGACAAACAGATCCGTTCGTACCTCGAACTGTATGAAAAGGCGTTGCGCGTAAGCAATATCCAGAACGACCTCTCCTGGTTGAATATCGAAGCGATCCGCCTCGCCTTCGCCGATATGAAGAAGATGAAAGGTTTCGATGCCGCCCGTTACCAGCCCGTGCTGGATGAACTGGAGCGGCAGGTGAAACAAGGTTTTAATGCGATCTACAGCGGCAGCGACGCCGCGCTGGCCGATGCGGAAAAAGCATTGCAGAACAAACGGACCATCCTCCTTGCCAACCCGTTGCTGGATGCTGATAAGATCGTGGCCGCCCGCTTTAAGCTGGGTAAGAGTGCCCGCACGGCAATGGCGCCGGCGCTGGGAACGCAGGCCAACAACTGGAGTAACCAGGAGTCTGCCCGCCGTACCGGCTTTGATGCCGAGATCGTGGAGTTGAGCAACCTGCGCGGCCCGGTACAGATGCGTTCGGTGTATAAGCCGGAGAACACGGCTTCTATCGCCGACCTGAAACTGCACTGGGACGGTAGCCGCGTGATGTTTACTTCGTTGATGCCCGATCGTCGTTGGAACCTCTTCGAAGCCAACCTGGATGGTTCGGGCGCCAAACCGATGATGGATATGCCGGAACCCGACCTGGAGTTTTACGATGGCACATGGTTGCCCGACGGACGGATCATTGCCAATTCCAATATCGGCTATCAGGGTGTGCCCTGTGTAAGCGGCGACGACCCGGTAGGCAATATGGTGCTGTACAACCCGAAAGATAAAAACCTGCGCCGCCTCACGTTCGACCAGGATGCCAACTGGAATCCGGTGGTGATGAACAACGGCCGTGTGATGTACACCCGTTGGGAATATACCGACCTGACGCATTACTACTCCCGTATCGTGATGCACATGAATCCGGATGCGACGGAAAACAAAGCTCTCTTCGGGAGCGGTTCCATGTTCCCGAACAGTACGTTCGACGTGCAACCGTTGCCGGGACATGCGTCGGCTTTCGTGGGTATCATTTCCGGCCACCATGGGATCGCCCGCTCCGGCCGGCTGATCGTGTTCGATCCGACTAAAGCGCGGAAAGGGGCTGCCGGTATGGTGCAGGAGATTCCTTATCGCAACCGTCCCATCGAAGAGCTGGTGAAGGATGAACTCGTGAACGGCGTATGGCCGCAGTTTATCAAACCGACGCCGGTGAACGACAAATACTACCTCGTTGCCGCCAAACTTGATCCACAGGACCTGTGGGGATTGTATCTCGTGGATGTGTTCGACAACGTGACCTGCCTGCGCAAGGTGGAAGGCGAAGGGTATATAAGCCCGATCCTTGTCCGCAAGACCACCACTCCTCCGGCTATTCCCGACAGGGTAAACCTGAAGGATAAGGAAGCGACGGTATTTATCCAGGATATCTACGAAGGCGAAGGCCTGCGCGGCGTACCTCGCGGAACAGTGAAAGCTTTGCGTCTGCATGCGTACGAATATGCTTATGTGAAAACGCAGTCCGACCACAACTGGCAGGGTATCCAGAGCGGATGGGATATCAAACGTCTCCTCGGTACGGTACCTGTTGAAGAAGATGGTTCGGTGATCTTTAAGATCCCGGCAAACACACCGGTATCCATCCAGCCGCTGGATGAAAACGGGGCGGCTGTCCAGTGGATGCGCAGTTGGTTTACCGGCCAGCCTGGCGAAGTGGTGTCTTGTGTGGGTTGCCACGAAGACCAGAACCAGATCGCTATCCCCAAACGGGTAATCGCTTCGCAGAAAGCGCCGGTCAAACTGACGGCTCCCGAAGGCGGTGTCCATTCGTTTACGTTCGACCTGGAGATGCAGCCGATCCTTGACCGTGCCTGTGTAGCCTGTCACAATGGGGAAGGGAAAGCCTTCGACCTGCGTGGCGGTAAGAAAGACAAACGTGGATACGGAACGGCTTACCTGAATATCCATCCGTATATCCACCGGCAGGGACCGGAAGCAGATATGCCGGTGCTCCAACCGTATGAGTATTATGCCAATACCAGTGAACTGGTGCGTATCCTCAAGAAAGGGCACTTCAACGTGCAACTGACGGATGCGGAATGGCGTACCCTCTACAACTGGATCGACTATAACGCGCCGGATAAAGGGTACTTCAATGCCAATAAGATCGAAAGTTTCCCGTACAAGGGCTACGATCAAATCGCCCGTCGCATCGAGCTGACCAACAAATACGGGAACGGTGCCGGTGTGGACTGGCAGAAAGAAATCGCCGACTATGCCGCATACCTGAAAGGCAAAGGCGAGATCAAGCCCGAACGCCCGGCACAGAAGGCTCCCGAAAAGTTGAAGGAAGTAACCCTGAAAGGCTGGCCGTTAACTCCTGATGCCATCACCGCCATGCTGGCGAAGGAAAAGGAGACCCGCAAGGAAATCACTCTGGCTCCGGGTATCAAGATGACGTTCGTTCGCATCCCGGCCGGGCAGTTCGTGATGGGGAGCAACCGGGGTGAATCCGACGCACGTCCCGAATCGAAGGTGAAGATCGGCAAGTCGTTCTGGATGGCTGAAGTGGAAGTGACTAACGAGCAGTATGCCGTGCTCACCCCCGAACACAACAGCCGCTATACGGATCAGTTGTGGAAAGATCATACCCGTCCCGGGTACGATGCCAACCTGCCGTATCAGCCCGTGATCCGCGTGAGCTATGAAGATGCGATGGATTGGTGCCGTAAGCTGAGTGAAAAGACCGGCCTCAGGATTACCCTCCCTACCGAAGCACAGTGGGAGTGGGCTTGCCGCGGCGGTAGTGACGAAGCTTTCTGGTATGGGAATATGAATGCCGACTTCGGTAAGATGGAGAACCTGGCCGATGCCACCACCACTAACTTCGCCGTGAGCGGAATCGACCCGCAGCCGATGCCTCATACCGCTTTCTGGTATCCGTACTATAGCTACCTGCCCAAAGCGGAAAGTGTGAACGACGGGTACATGATCCAGACCGACTCGAAGAAGTTCGACAAGAACCCCTTTGGTTTGTATAGTATGCACGGTAACATCGCCGAATGGACCTGTTCCGACTACCTCCCATACCCCTACACGGAAAAGACCAAAGTCGCATCCGAGTATAAGGTAGCCCGAGGTGGTTCCTGGACCGAACGTCCGAAGTTCTCCACCGCATACGCCCGTAAGGCTTATTATCCCTGGCAGCGCGTATTCAACGTGGGCTTCCGGGTAATTATTGAAGACTGACTAATAGTGATTAATGATTAATGGTTAATGATTAATTACAAAAACCGGATCTGTATGGTGTGTATTTTTTTATTAATCATTAATCACTAATCATTAATCATTAAAAATTGTATGATGCTTGAGCGAATCCTTTCTTCTTATCGGACAACGATAGTTATGTTGGTTGTCTATGCCGTCGGGCTTGCGTTGGCTACCTTCGTCGAGAAATATCATGGTACGGAGGCTGCCAAGGCGATGATTTACTATTCGCCGGTATTTATACTGTTACAATTCCTGCTGATCGTTAATTTCCTGGCTGCCGTACGCCATCATGCGCTGATCCGGCAGCGTAAGTGGGGAATGATCCTCCTGCATTCTTCCTTTGTGGTGATACTGGCGGGCGCCATGACCTCGCACCTTTTCAGTGAAGAGGGTATCCTGCATATCCGGCAGGGAGAGACGACCGACCGTGTGGCAGTCCGCACTGCCAAAGAAACGACCTGGCACACGCTACCTTTCCAGGTGGAGCTGGTCAAATTTACCTTAACCCGTTATCCGGGCTCTTCCAGCCCCTCTTCCTACGAGAGTGAGTTGTTGATCCATGTGGACGGTACAACCCGCAAGGAACGGGTGTATATGAATAATGTACTCGACATCAAAGGCTATCGTCTTTTCCAGGCTTCGTATGATAAAGACGAACAGGGAACGATCCTCTCCGTCAACAAAGATGTAGCCGGACGTACGATCACCTATGGCGGCTATCTGCTGATGGCTTTGGGTTTTCTTTTCGCCCTTTTCGATAAACACGGGCGTTTCCGTTTTCTCAGCCGCCGGCTGAAGGAACTGCGGAAAGCCGCTGCTGTCTTGCTTGTCATCCTTTCCTCCCTTTCCTTGCATGCTGTTGCTCCTGCCACTTCGCCTGTGTTGGATGCGATCGAGCGGCATGCCGTACCGGCCGACCACGCGGCGAAGTTCGGCGCACTCCCCATCCAGTTGCCCAACGGACGAATGGTTCCGGTGAATACCTTTGCCTCTGAAATACTTCGCAAACTGCATAAGTCGCCTACCATCGGTACGCTCAATGCCGATCAATTCCTGGTCAGCCTCCTGGCCTTGCCGGATATGTGGATGCGCGTTCCCTTCATCGCTCTCCCGAACGAAGATGTCGCCTCCTTCTTCAGCCTGTCTAAAGATGAGTGCGCGTATATCGAAATGTTTACGGACGAGGGTGGCTATAAGTTGCAGGAACGGTTGGAAGAAGCGTACAACCGCATGCCTGTCCAACGCACCAAATTCGATAAGGATCTTTTCAAACTGGATGAGCAGGTGAACATCCTGCACCAGTTGTTCAACCATCAGTTGCTGAACCTTTTCCCCGATGCCAACGACCCTAACCACACCTGGTATGCCCAGGGCGACGACCTGTCGGTATTTACCGGACAAGACTCGCTTTTCGTTTCCCGCATCATGGAATGGTATGTCGGTGAGGTACGCGCCTCCATGCAAAGCGGCAACTGGACTAAGCCGGACGAGATCATAGACATGATCCATACCTATCAGGATAAGAAGAACAAAACACTCGATATCAGCCCCAAGCGCATTGAAACCGAATTGAAATACAATCGCATGGATGTATTCCGCTGGTGTAAGATTGGTTATCTGATCCTGGGCGGACTGCTGCTTATATTGGCTTTCGCCGGTTTGTTCAACCCGCGGAAGTGGATTAAATATGTGGTTTGGCTGCTGGGTATCGGTGTGCTGGTGGTATTCCATTATCATATGCTCGGCATGGGGATGCGGTGGTATATCGCCGGTTATGCCCCGTGGAGCAATTCGTACGAAACGATGGTGTATGTGGCCTGGGCTACGGTTTTTGCCGGACTGATGTTCGTACGCAAGAGTACGATCACCTTCGCGTTGGCTACGCTCTTCAGTGGTATCATCCTTTTTGTATCCGGACTGAGTTGGATGGATCCGCAGATCAATCCGTTGGTGCCGGTACTGAAATCACCCTGGCTTATGTTCCATGTGTCGGTGATTATGGCGGCGTATGGTTTCTTCGGTATCTGTTGCCTGATCGGGTTGACGAACCTGGTGATGATCTCCTGCTCGTCGGCCAACAACAAGGTGATGCTTGACCGGCGTATCGAAGAACTGAGTATCGTCAACGAAATGGCGATGATCGTAGGCCTGGGGCTGATGACGATCGGTACATTCCTCGGCGCCGTCTGGGCGAATGAATCGTGGGGGCGTTACTGGGGATGGGATCCCAAAGAGACCTGGGCGCTGATTACGTTGGTGGCTTATGCCATCACCCTGCATCTGCGTTTAGTGAAGAAGTGGGATGATCCGTGGCTGTTTAACCTCATGTCTGTCCTCTCGTTTGCGACGGTGCTGATGACCTACTTCGGCGTGAACTACTTCCTGAGCGGGATGCATTCGTATGGGCAGAACGACGACGTAAGCGGCATCTTTACCTATTTATATATAGCCGCTGCCGTGATTGCTGCGCTGGCGGTTGTTTCCCGTCTGAAATATCATAAACAATCATAGTATTCACATTAAACTGTAAGATCATGAGAACATTCCACCACCTGGGTATTATTACCAACGAGCAGAAAGAAGGCGCCATGTACAATGAAGGCCTGAGCGTGTGGCTGACCGATATCAGCCAGAGTCCGAACAAGATCGAATGGCTGAAGTTCGAGCCGGGCAGCTGCATGCCCGAACTGGTGCAGTCACAGACGCACATTGCCTATACCGTGCCCGATATCCACGCCGAACTGGAAGGGAAGAACGTGATTTTCCCGGTCACCGTATGCAATGAGCACCTGACCATCGCCTTCATCGAAGAAGAAGGTATCCCTGTAGAAATCATGGAAGTGAAATAAACAAACGAAAGATAAAGGAGGACAAAACGATGTCAGAAGTAAAGACAAAATTTATCAACGATCCGATGGAGGTAACTCCCGAACTGTTGGAAGGATATACACTGGCTTATCCCGGCCAGGTAAAGCTGGGTGGTGAGAACATCATCGTACGTGCCAACCCGAAAAGCACGGATAAAGTGGCGATCGTGACGCTCGGCGGAGCCGGCCATGAACCTGCGTTGAGCGGCTTCGTGGGAGAGGGGATGCTCGACTGTTCCGTGGTAGGTGATATCTTCGCCGCACCGGGCGCGCAACGTCTGTTCCAGGGATTGCAACTGATGAAGCGAGAAGCCGGTATCCTGCTCGTGGTGCTGAACCATGCCGGTGATGTGATGAGCGCCAATATGGCGATGCAGTTGGCGGGACGCGCCGGTATTGCGGTGAAGAGCATCCTGACACATGATGATATCAGCTCCGGACTGGATACGCCCGACGACGACCGTCGCGGACTGGCAGGTTGTATCCCCCTGATCAAGATCATCGGCGCTGCTGCCGAAGAAGGAAAGTCTATCGACGAACTGATCGAGATCGGCGAACGTTTCAACAAAAACATCGCCACCCTGGCTGTAGCTATGGGTAAATGTACACACCCGCAAAACAATGCCATCATCAGCGACCTGCCCGAAGGCATCATGGAGATCGGTATGGGACAGCATGGCGAAGGTGGTGGCGGACAACGTCCGTTGGTATCTGCCGACGAAACGGCTACCCTGATGGTGGATCAACTCTGTAAGAAGCTGCAGCCGAAAGCCGGCGACCAGGTGATGCTCATCGTCAACGGCGTAGGAGCCACCACGCTGATGGAACTGAACATCGTTTTCCGTAAAGCCTATCGGGAACTCGAAGGACGTGGCCTGAAAGTGGCTTCTTCCCGTGTGCAGGAAATCCTGACGGTACAGGAGCAACATGGTTTCCAGTTGATGCTCGCCATCCTCGACGACGACCATGTGTCTTACCTCAACGATAAACAGGCGGATACCCCTTATTGGACAACGATCGGTAAATAACATGAAACAACTGACTGTAGAGGCTTTTAAAGCCATGCTGAATAATGCCCTCACGCGTATCAAAGCGCGTGAGGACGAGTTCTCGAAACTCGACGCCGTGATTGGCGACGGTGATCATGGTACGGCGATCGTAACCGCTTTCAGCGCCGTTACGCGTATCGCCGCCAACGGCACGGAGTTTAAAACGATGCTGGGTGATATGGGAATGGGCGTGATGCTGGAAGTGAGCGGTTCCACCAGTACCCTGCTGGGTGCTTTCTTCCTGGGCATGAGCGATCATTCGGAAGGTAATAGCCTGGATGCCGCCGCCGTAAAAACGATGTTTGCCGGTGGCCTGGCGAATGTGAAGCAACAGACCAAAGCGCAGAAAGGCGACAAGACGATGATGGACGCCCTTATTCCGGCTGTGGAAGCGATGGATGCCTGTGTATCTGACGATATAGCCGCTATCCTCCAGTCTGGAGCAGACGCCGCCCGTCAGGGAGCCGAGGCTACCGTGCCGATGAAGGCTAACTTCGGTCGCGCCCGTAACTACGGCGAACGTTCCATCGGATATGCCGACAGCGGCGCCACATCGTGGGCGTGTATGTTCGCCGCTTTTGCCGAAGCACTGAAACAATAAGACAGATCGCGTAAACAAATAACGCTGAAAATAAGTTTATTATCATACAATTAAAGAATTATGGCTGATTTAGATGATCTCAGAGAAGGCGCCAACTTCGGTGTAGGCGTACAGACAAATAATGACACCTTCCATGTGAAGGGTGCTTCACACCTGCCCTGGGGAATGAAAGACCGCTTGTCGCGTATCTTCAATCCCAAGACAGGCCGTACGGTGATGCTGGCTTTCGACCACGGTTTTATCATGGGGCCGACTTCAGGCGTGGAACGTATCGACCTCACGATCGTACCCCTGATTGCGTATGCCGACTGCCTGATGTGTACGCGCGGTATCCTGCAATCCACTATCCCGCCGAGTACGAACAAGCCCATCTGCCTCCGTTCGGATGCAGGGACATCGGTGCTGACGGAATTGAACGACAATGTGGTGATCGACATCGAAGACGCGATCCGTATGAACGTATCGGCCATGGCGGTCATGCTCGCTATCGGTGACCCGGCGTTTGAAGCCAAGACGATCGCCAACCTCTACAAAGCGGTTGATATGGGAAGCCGTTACAATATTCCTGTCATGGGGGTGACTGCCGTAGGCAAGCAGATGGCGCGCGACGCCCGTTATTTCGGCCTCGCCTCACGTATCTGTGCAGAGAATGGCGCCGCCATCGTGAAAACGTATTACTGTGAAGGCTTTGAAAACGTAGTGGCTGCCTGCCCCGTTCCCGTAGTGATTGCCGGCGGTAAGAAACTGCCGGAGAAGGAAGCGCTTGAACTGTGTTACAATGCCATCAACGAAGGAGCTGCGGGTGTGGACATGGGACGCAATGTGTTCCAAAGCACATCGCCTGCCGCGATGATCCAGGCGGTACATGCCGTTGTGCACGAAGGTCTCACCCCGGCGCAAGGCTACGAACTCTTCCTCGATTTATCCAGGTAATACAAGGAACAGCATGAAAAAATCATTCCTCGCCGGCCTGGCGTTGGCTGGCCTTTTCGCTTTCTTTTCCTGTTCGAAACCATCCGGACAACTGTTATTGGCGGGTTCGGGGTGGAGCAAGATCGTGCTGATTGATAAAGCATCCAAAGCCATCCAATGGGAATACCCGCTGGAAGACGGATGGGAATGTAATGCAGTAGGCGCTACTGCCGACGGCAACATCCTCTTCTCGTATGGCAAAGGGGCGAAGTTAGTGACCCGCGACAAACAGGACGTGTGGAATATTCCGGCGCCTGATTCCTGTGAAATGCAGACTGCCCGTGTTTTACCCGACGGTAACTTCCTGCTGGCGTGGTGCGGCCATCCGGCAACGATCCTGGAGGTGGATAAGAACGGTGCGATCATCAGTCGTACCGAATTTGATACGGGTATCGGGAATCCGCACGCGCAGTTCCGGCAGATCGTGAAGAATCCGCGGGGTAATTATATGGTGCCGCTGTTTGCTTCTTCCGAAGTACGTGAGATCACGCCTTCGGGTGAGACGCTTCAAAACGTAAAAGTGGATGGCACTCCTTTCAGTACCGCCATCCTGCCGAATGGGAACTGGCTGGTTGCCGGAGGCGACGGGCATTGTGTGATCGAGCTTGCTTTCGAAACGGGTGAAACCGTCCGTACCATTCAAAAGGATGGGATCGCCGGAGCGCCCCTTGCTTTCGTCGCCGAATTGCTTCCAACGTCCACCGGCGGGATGTATATCTGCAACTGGCAAGGCCACCGCGGAGCCAAAGCGCCGCAGGTGTTCGAGATCGACAAAGACGGCAAGATGGTCTGGTCGATCGAAGACACCACCACCTTCGGCATGATCTCCGCCATCAGCCAGGTGAAATAACCACCTACACGAAGTTTATTTTTGCAAAACATCTGCCACGGTGTCACGCCACAGGTTCTATCTTATTGTTCATGAATAGGTTAGATGTGTGGAAGATACCCGTGGCAGATCCGTTTTTTCGCCTTTTTGCTGTCACATCTGCCACGCTGTCTAAAATGTGTCGTCCTTATGGAACTAAAGTTTCATAAGGATGGCACAAACAGTTTCTAAGGATGGAACAAACAGTTCCATTAAGTGAAACAAACAGTTCCATTAAGTGAGCCTTTTTGTTCCAATAGGTGGAAACCCGGAGGATCGCTGCGTCCCTGAGTTTCTCGGTGCTTGGGAGATGTTGCACAACCCCGCTTTTAAAGGTGTCGAATTCACGGAAAAGATAATTATGCTTAAAAATGGGGAGGAAATGATCCATCCTATTCAAACAAACCGTACATTTGACACATCTGTCAGACATGAATGACTAAATAGATTATAACAATTATGGATATGAAGCCTGAAGAGATAACCGACATGGAATCCCGGATACTGGAAGCGGCCAGGCAGGTGTTCGTACGCAAAGGATTTGAGGCGACTACCATGAGCGATGTGGCTGCCGAAGCCGGGATCGGACGTACAGCCCTACATTATTATTACCGGACGAAACAGATGTTGTTTGATGCGATCCTCGGCAAACTGATGGCGCTTTTGCTCCCTAATATAGATCGGATTATGAAGGGGGATGGCAGCATGCTGGAGAAAATGCCGCTGATTATCGACCAGTATGTGTCCGTCCTCCGGCAGAACCCGTCGTTTCCGATATTCATCATCAACGAACTGAACCGCGATCCGGAGCATTTGTATGCTGCTATCCTGAAAGATCCGGCACGCATACAACCGCTGCTGCTGATGCGCAGGCAGATGGAAGAGGAAATGGATAAAGGAATATTAAGAAAACAGATGTTAATAGATGTTCTTCTTACCGTCATCAGCCTGCTTGTGTTCCCCCTGTTGATCCGTCACCCGCTTTCAACTGTTTTTATGGAAGGGGATGTGGAACAATATATGACGTTTTACGACCAGCGGAAAGCGTTTGTGAAAACAATCGTTCTCCGGATGTTGACCCCGGATACAGTAGCCACCAATCAAGAAATCAATTCATAACATAGAACCATGCAAGATCATCGTTTTACAGACCGCTACCTGCGGTATCTGTTCTGTTTATGGCTGTGCCTGATAGCGCCTGTCCTCTCCGCACAGGAATCAGTAACCCTCAGCCAATGTTACGAATGGGCGCGGGCGAACTATCCGCAGGTGAAACGTTTCGGATTGATCGCCGATGCCGAGCAGTATAACCTGTCGAATGCAGGGAAGGGGTGGTTGCCGCAGGTATCTGTCAACGCAAAGGCTACCTACCAGAGCGATGTCACCAAACTGCCCTTCGACGGTGACAAGATCGGGACGCTGATACCCGGTTTCGAAGTGCCCGTCCTGAGTAAAGACCAATACCAGGCCGTGGCAGAGGTGAACCAGACCATCTGGGATGGCGGTACGATCCATTCTTCCCGCGAAGTGACGCGTGCCGAAGCGAATGCCTCACGTGAGCAGCTTGAGAGTGATCTGTATGTGCTGAACGAGAGGGTGAACCAACTCTATTTCGGTTGCCTGCTGCAAGATGAACTGCTACGCCAGAACGCTTTACTGCAAAAAGAACTGGCGGTAAATATCAACCGTGTATCGGCGATGATGGACAACGGAGTGGCCAACCAGTCGGACAAGGACCATCTGCAGGTGGAACTGCTGAACGCCCGCCAGAAAGAAACCGAACTGCGTGCTTCCCGCAGGGCTTATGGTTCGATGCTGGAAGCGCTCACCGGTCGCCCTCTCAGCCAGGTTGTACTGGAAAAACCGCTCATGCCGGAAACCTCCCTTTCTGCGGAGATCAACCGCCCCGAACTGCGTGCCTTGGATGCCCTTAGCGTTTCGATGGATGCGCAGAACAAGCTGCTAACTTCCGGCCTGATGCCCCGTTTCAGCGCTTTTGTGCAGGGCGGATACGGCCGTCCGGGACTGAATATGCTGGATGACAGCTTCGAACCGTTCTATATCGCCGGTGTGCGTATGTCGTGGAACCTCGGGAAGCTCTACACCGTGAAGAACGACCGGCAGAAGATACAAACCAACCAGCGAAACATCGATGTGCAGCGGGAAACCTTCCTGTTCAATACCCACCTCCAGCTGAAGCAGCAAAACAGTGAGATACAGAAGATGAACGATCTGGTACGTTCGGATGAGGAAATCATCCTTCTTCGAACCCGTATTAAGCAGGCGTCGGAGGTGAAATTGGCAAATGGGGTGATCTCCGTCACCGACCTTATCCGCGATATCAATGCCGAAGATATGGCCAAACAGGCGGCGGTCTCTCATCGCGTCCAGCACCTGATGGCGGTGTATGGGTATATGTACACGAATGGGGGGAATAAGTAGTTAGTGGTTTAATAGTTGGTCGTTAGGAGTAACAATGATGGTAAATATAAAAGACAACAATATGGTACACAGGAATAACTATGTGTGGATAGTATGGGCATTGGTGGGCTTGGTAGCCTGCCAGGGAGGAAAGGATGATTTCGACGCTTCGGGCGTGTTTGAATCAACGGAAGTGTTGGTATCGGCAGAAGCCAACGGACGGATCATGGAGCTGAACCTCACGGAAGGCGACCGCCTCGATGCCGGCGTTACCGTAGGCTATGTGGACAGCATGCAGCTTTATCTGAAGAAGATGCAACTGCAGTCGAGCCTGCGCTCGGTGGACATCCGCAAACCCGATATCCGCAAGCAGATCGCGGCGTTGGAACAGCAGATCGCTACCGCCCGCACCGAGCAGCAGCGAATGGAGAACCTCGTGAAAGCCAATGCCGGAAACCAGAAACAGGTGGACGATATTGTCAATCAGATCAAATACCTGCAAAAGCAACTCGACGCCCAGTATTCGTCGCTCAATAAGACCAGCGGCGGGGCTGATGCTGATGCCCAGGGTATCGAATACCAGGTGATGCAATTGGACGACCAGCTTGCCAAGTGCCGGATCACTAATCCGCAGACGGGAACGGTGTTGGTGAAATACGCCGAACCGGGAGAAGTAACTGCCGCCGGTAAGCCGTTGTACAAGATCGCCGATGTGGATGTGCTTTTCCTGCGTGCCTATATCACGGTCGATCAGTTGTCGCAACTCAAGCTCGGCCAGTCTGTCCGTGTCTTTGCCGACTATGGCGACGATCGGCGCGAATATCCCGGTACGATCACCTGGATTTCCGATAAGTCTGAATTCACGCCCAAAGGTATCCAGACGAAAGACGAACGCGCCAACCTGGTCTATGCCGTCAAGATCGCTGTCCGCAACGACGGATACCTGAAGATCGGACAGTATGGGGAGATAATGATTAATGATTAATGATTAATGGTGAATGGGATTGAGATAAGGGATATCGTTAAGCGCTATGGGGATGTACAGGCGTTGAAAGGGTTCAGCCTGGAGATCTTGCCGGGCGAACTGTTCGGGCTGATCGGGCCGGACGGGGCGGGGAAGACATCGCTCTTCCGTATCCTTACGACACTGATCCTGGCCGACGGCGGTACGGCATCCGTC
Source organism: Tannerellaceae bacterium (assembly GCA_031555735.1). Taxonomy (GTDB): domain Bacteria; phylum Bacteroidota; class Bacteroidia; order Bacteroidales; family Tannerellaceae; genus JAJDIA01. The sequence goes on along the minus strand of JAVBUE010000024.1, from coordinate 42,384 downwards.
TGCGGTCTGGATGTGGTGAAGGAATACCGGACGATACGCTCGATCGTAGGCTATATGCCCGGACGCTTCTCGCTGTATCAGGACCTGACGGTGGAGGAGAACCTGCAGTTCTTTGCCACCGTGTTCCATACAACGGTGGAGGAAAACTATGCCCTGATCCGTGATATCTATGTCCAGATCGAGCCTTTCCGCCACCGGCGTGCCGGTAAGCTGTCGGGCGGGATGAAGCAGAAGCTGGCCTTGTGCTGTGCCCTGATCCACAAACCGGAGGTGTTGTTCCTGGACGAACCGACAACGGGTGTCGATCCGGTCTCCCGTACGGAGTTCTGGGATATGCTCGACCGGTTGAAGCGGCAGGGGATCACGATCCTTGTCTCTACGCCTTATATGGACGAGGCTTCGCGTTGCGACCGTATCGCCCTGATGCGTGAAGGAGATTGCCTGAAGATCGATACGCCGGAAGCTATCTGCCGGGCATACGATAAACCGTTGTGGGGTGTCCGTTCGGCATCCATGTACCGGCTGCTCGCCGATCTCCGGGCGTTTGACCCGGGCTATTCCTGCTACTCGTTTGGCGACACGATGCACCTGGCGATGAAGCCGGAAGCAGTTGCCCGGAAGGGGAATGAGGCGATACAGGCTGAACTGCTCGACTTCCTCCGGGGAAAAGGGCATACGGAGGTGGTGGCTACCCCCATCGATCCGGATATAGAAGATTGTTTCATGGCGTTATAAGCAGAGGATCGAATGAATGTAATTGAAACAACCCGGTTGACAAAGCGCTTCGGCACGTTTACGGCTGTCGATCATATCAGTTTTGAGGTAGGCGAGGGGGAGATCTTTGGTTTCCTTGGCGCCAACGGAGCCGGTAAGACTACGGCGATGCGTATGTTGTGCGGACTGTCTGTTCCCACTTCGGGTGAGGCGCGGGTAGCCGGCTTTGATGTGTATCGCGAGACGGAGCAGATCAAACGTCATATCGGCTATATGAGCCAGAAGTTTTCCTTGTACGGCGACCTGAAGGTGTGGGAGAATATCCGCCTCTTCGGTGGTATTTACGGCTTGCCGGAGAAACAGCTGAAAGCGAAAACCGATGAGTTGCTGCATACCCTCGGCCTTGAGCACGAGCGGGATACGATCGTGGATGCGTTGCCGCTGGGCTGGAAACAAAAACTGGCTTTCTCCGTGGCGATCATCCATGAACCGCGTATTGTGTTCCTGGATGAGCCTACCGGAGGCGTCGATCCCGTCACCCGCCGCCAGTTCTGGGAACTGATCTATGAGGCTTCGGCGCGGGGTATCACCGTGTTCGTCACCACCCACTACATGGATGAGGCGGAGTATTGCAACCGTGTATCCGTCATGGTGGATGGCCGGATCGACGCCCTCGATACGCCCGCCGCCCTGAAACGGACATGTAATGCCACGAATATGAACCAGGTCTTTACGGCGCTTGCCCGGAAGGCCACCCGGGGAGAATAACCGCGTATGAAACAATTTGTATCCTTCCTTCGCAAAGAATTCTACCATATCTTCCGGGATGTGCGTACGATGATGATCCTGCTGGCGATGCCTGTCATCCTGATCATCCTGTTCGGCTATGCCATCACGACGGAGATCAAGCGCGTACCGATCACCATCCTCGACCACAGCCGCGACGAGGTGACGATGAAGATGAGCGAACGGCTGGTTGCCAGCGAGTACTTCGACCTGGCAGGGATGGCGGCCGATTACGATGAAGTGCAATCCTATTTCCGGAAAGGAAAGGCGCGGATAGCCATTGTCTTCCCGTCGAACTATGCGTCCACTCCCGGTTCTTCCGTCCAGGTGCTGGCGGATGCCACGGATCCGAATGAAGCCACGCAGTTGACTACCTATGTGTCGGCAATCATCCAAACGGAACTGACGGCTGAGCGCCGGATGGCGGTGAGCGCCTCTTCCGGAAACCGGCAGGCGATGGTCACGCCCGTTGTCCACCTGTTGTATAATCCGCAGATGAAGGGGGCATATAACTTTGTGCCCGGCGTGATGGGCTTGATCCTGATGCTGATATGCGCCATGATGACCTCGGTGGGTATTGTGCGGGAGAAAGAAACGGGGACGATGGAGATCCTGCTGGTCTCTCCCATGAAGCCAGTATATATCATCCTTGCCAAAGCCGTGCCCTACCTGTTGCTGAGTATGGTAAATATTGCTACGATCCTGTTATTGGCGTACTTCCTGCTGGAGGTGCCGATCAACGGGAGCCTGTTGTTGCTGATCTTTCTTTCGATCCTCTATTCACTGGTCGCCCTCTGCCTGGGACTGTTGATATCGACGGTGACGCAAACGCAGCAGGCGGCGATGCTGATCAGCGGGATGGTGCTGATGTTGCCCATCATGCTCCTCAGCGGGATGATGTTCCCGGTGGAGAATATGCCGGTCGTATTGCAATGGTTGTCGAATATCGTTCCCGCCAAATGGTATATCATCGCCGTGAAGGATGTGATGATCAAAGGGTTGGGGTTGAGCAGCATCTGGCAGGAAGTAGGCGTGCTGCTGTGTATGGTTTTCTTCCTGGTTCTGGTGAGTGTCAAACGTTTTAATGTCCGCTTATCCTGATAGTGCTATGCTGAAGTATTTACTGGAAAAAGAGTTTAAACGGATCCGGCGCGACAAGGTGTTGCCGAAGATCATCTTTATCATGCCGGTCATGCAACTGATCATCCTGCCTTTTGCCGCTAATTTCGAGATGCGGAATATCAACCTGGCGGTGGTGGATCACGACCGGTCGGTTACATCCATGCAACTGACGGAGAAAGTCCTTTCGTCGGGCTATTTCCGGTTGACCGGGACTGCCGTTTCGTACGCCGCCGCCATGAAGTGGATCGAGACCGACCGGGCGGATATCCTGTTGGAAGTGCCGGCTGATTTTGAAAAGCAGTTGGGAAGAGAAGGAAAAGCCGATGTGCTGGTGGCCGTCAACGCCGTGAACGGCACCAAGGGAGGGATGGGAAGCAGCTACCTGGCGCAGATCATCCAACAGTTCAACCAGGAGAAAGGGATGGAGGTGCTCACCTCTGGTACTCCTTCCGTTACATCGATCAACCTCTTTAATCCGCACCTCAATTATAAGAACTATATGGTGCCGGGTATCCTGGTTTTCCTGATCACCATTGTGAGCGGATTCCTTTCCGCCCTCAACATTGTGAGCGAGAAGGAAAAGGGTACGATCGAACAGATCAATGTGACGCCCGTACCGAAAATACTGTTCCTGCTGTCGAAGCTCATCCCTTTCTGGGTGATCGGGTTTATCCTGCTTACGATAGGAGCTACGGTGGCATGGATCATCTATGGATTGCTTCCGGTGGGCAGTTTCGGGACGATCTACCTGTTTGCCGCCGTTTACCTGATCGCCTTCACGGGCTTCGGCCTGGCCGTTTCGTCTGTCTCATCCACGCAGCAACAGGCGATGTTCACCTCCTTTTTCTTTATCATCATCTTTGCTTTACTGAGCGGATTGTTCACGCCGATCAGCAGTATGCCCGAATGGGCGCAGCAGGTCACCCGCCTCAATCCCCTCCGTTATTTTGTGGAGGTGATGCGTATGGTCTATCTCAAAGGCAGTTCACTGGGCGACCTCACAAGCCAGTTCCTGGCTGTCTGCCTCTTTGCCGTCTGCTTCAACGTGCTGGCGGTGGTAAGCTACCGGAAGAACGGGTGATTGGAACGGGTGATTCTCTTCCCCTTTCAATTCCGGTGCGGCTACTGTCTTTCATTATAGACGCCTATTTCCGCGATGGTGAGGGGGGTGTCGTAGTTATCGAAAGAGATTCGTATCCTATTCCCCCATACGGTATCAAAGCGGTGTGTGCTGATCCTGGTCTTGCCGTCGCCGGTCAGTAAAGGTCGCCATGAATTGTTGACCATATACTCGATGGTATAGTGGCGGTACTGTCCGGATTTGTTACCTGCACATAAGGTGACCGTATTAAAGGGTTGTTCCCTGCCGAGATCGATCATGATCCAGGGCTCCCTGACGGCTGGGTTCGATTGCCAAGCCGTCGCGTAATTGTCGTCGTTGGCAAAATCCATGATATACATATCCGTGCTCCAACTCGAATCACAGGGCTTGTGTTTCGCCAGGTTGGACGAAATTACCGGAGGCGTATTGGCGGGTAATGTGGGGAACTTCTCCGTCGGTTTCCATAATGCACCTATTTTTTTTAAGGCGGCAACGGCATTGGGGTCGATCAATCCATCCCTGTTGGGCGCTACATTGAGGATAAAATTACAGTAAGAACGGTTGAAGGGGATAATATTTTCATTGACGATTTTTACCGGGTCCTTGACCGGCGTTGTGGGGAAATAGTCTTTCCAGAACCAACTGCTGTTGATCGGCAGGCAGGAGAGGGCCGGCAGGCGGTTGGTTTCTTTGGATATATGTTGCCCGGCGCCTTGTTCATACGATTTGATGTCGGTATAAAACATGCCTTCGGCAGGATATTTAGCCGCATTCAGATCCATCACCAGGCATTGGGGCTGGAGTGATTTTACCAGCCGGTATATTTCTTCAAACGGTACCTCATCGTAAGATATCCTCGACCAGGGTGCATCCCATCCGTCGAAAATGAGGGCGGTGATTTCACCGTAATTAGTCAGCAATTCGGTTAGTTGCGCTTTAATCATCCCGATATGTTCCGGCTCTATCCATCCCGGACGGAGCTTATCGTGCGTATCCAGGATGGAATAATACAGCATGACTTTCAGCCCCTTTTTCCGGAATGCGTCGGTATATGCTTTTACGATGTCTTTTTTACAAGGGCTGTTCATCACGTTGTAGTCGGTGGTCTTCGTATCCCAGATACAAAAGCCGCTGTGATGCTTGGTGGTAAGGCACCCGTAAGACATGTGTGCATCCAGGGCGGCCTGCGCCCATTGGTCGCAATCCAGCTTGGTCGGATTGAACAGCGCCGGAGAAGCATTGGGGTCTGGCCAGTCTTCGTTCATATAGGTCGGGATATTAAAGTGAATGAACATCCCGAATCGCAGGTTTACAAAATCCTGTTGCCATTCATACAAGTGCTGTGCATGTACCTGGTTGCATACGCACAGAAGCAAAATAACTAAGCTACGGAAAATTCTCATGATGTATAGGTTTTACTATTTTCAACTAATTCCTTTTTCGGATAACGTACTTCAGGTTTCTGCAAAGGTATGAACTTCCCTGAATGCACATCCTTTTAGCATCATCGTTTCGTTTTTTTTCGGCATTTATTCGTGCATTTCAATGGATAACCGGCGCTTGAAAAGAAAAAAAAGATACCTTTGGTTCGATTAAACGGTATTACTACTTCTATGGCTCTATTCGAATATGTCCTGATCCTGTTGGGCGCTATTTTCCTGTCGAACTTCATTCATCGCTTTGTGCCCGCTGTTTCCGTCCCGATCATACAAATCGCCCTGGGTGCGTTGATTGCGCTGATCCCTACGCACTACCGTATGGAACTCGAACCGGATTTGTTTTTTGTCCTCTTCATCGCCCCCCTGATCTTTTACAATAGTATGATGGCCGACAAACATACGCTCTGGAAGTTGCGAAAGCCGATATTGAACATGTCGATCATCCTGGTATTTGTTACTGCCGTCGTCATGGGCTATGGTGTCCATCTGCTCATCCCCGCCATTCCGTTGGCAGCCGCTTTCGCATTGGTTGGCGCATTGGGGCCTACGGACGATGTGGCTGTCCTCTCCGTCAGCAAGCGCGTCAATGTGCCACCTAAACTCATGCGTATCCTCGAAGGCGAGTCCATCATCAACGATGCGTCGGGTATCGTCTGCTTTCAGTTTGCGTTGGCGGCGATGCTGACAGGATCGTTTTCATTGGTGGAAGCCACGGGACGCTTCTTCGTGATCGGTCTGGGCGGTATAGCCGTGGGGCTGTTGTGTACATGGCTTAAATATGTGTTCGTGAAATGGCTTCGTACGCTGGGGATGGAGAATGTGACGTTGCATATCCTGATCGGGATACTGACGCCGTTTGCCATCTACCTGATTGCCGAGGGAATGGGTGTCAGCGGGATATTGGCCATTTTTGCTGCTGGCATCGCCCATTCTTTCCAGCGGAACCGGCTGAATCCTTCGACGGTGAACCTGAAAATAGCTTCCGACAGTATCTGGTCTGTGCTGGCCTTTACGATCGAAGGGATGGTTTTTCTCATTCTGGGAACACAGTTGCCGCATATCCTGAGCACGGTTAGCCAGGGAGCCTATTCGATCGGTACATGGGAGATTATCGGCTATGTATTCCTGATCACTGCCGTGTTGTTGGGGATCCGGTTCCTCTGGTCTTTTGCTACGATCCGTCCTGCGGCGTATGCCGATACCGCACACCCGGTAAGCCGCTTGCGGGCAAGCGTTATCTTCAGCCTGTCGGGGGCGAGGGGAGCGGTTACACTGTCCACCGTCCTTTCTATCCCGCTTATGATGGGCGATGGGAGCGCTTTCCCCGAACGCGACCTGCTCATCCTGCTTGCTTGTGGTGTGATATTGGTTTCGCTTGTGGTCACCAACTTCCTCCTTCCGCTCTGTGTGGAGAAAAAGGCAGAACCCGACGGGGAAGCCGAAAATGCCGCCTGCGTAGAGATTCTCCAGCAGGTGATCTCCACATTAAAAGGGCAGGCTACCCCGGAAAACAGGGAGACAATCGCTGTTGTGACCGGCAACTATTACAGCCGCCTGTCCGACCTGCAACGCAAACATACCCATCGTTCCGACCGGGAAGCCGAGCGGCTCTTGAAGATACGCATCTGTGAATGGGAGAAAGAATACGTGAGCAACCTGGAACGGGAGGGAGCCGACGCATACATCTGTGAACGGTATGTCTATATCCTGGAGAAACAGATAGACAAACTGTCCCGCAATCCATTCCGGATAGGGAGAACTGCAAGGCGGAGCCTGATGCACTTCCTGAAAAATAGCCGCCAATTCAGGGCGGTGATGAGCCGGAAAGAAATGCACGTCCGCTTCCTTGCCTTGGTGGAAGGATGTAACTATTTTGTGCTCGAACGCCTCCGCGGACTATTGGCTACCGAAGATACTCCCGCGCTGCGAAAAGTAACGGCCGCCTATGCCTATGCCGCCTCCATGCGACGAAAACGGGGAAGCATGAAAGACGGTACCCGGAGGGAAGCCGATAACGAAGCCATCGCGGAGATCACCTCACGGGGTTTCCAGATCGAACGCGACTGTATTCAAACGATGATCGAGGCCGGACGTATCTCCCACCATACAGCCCGCGAGATGCGGCAAAACATTTCCTTGTCGGAAGTGCAATGGCAGAAAGACAGCCTGTAATCCGAATGATAAATAGGTATTAAACGCATAAACACATAAACGCATAAACACATGAAGAAATTAACTGTAACATTCCTCTTTGCCGGCTGCCTGTCGATACACGGTATCGCTCAGCCGGATATGACACAGGATCTCGGTTGGCCGCGCCAGGTGTCGGATAGCAAGGCCACGCTGATTTATTATCAACCTCAGATTGATAAGTGGGACAACTATAAAAAGATGACCGGACGCTTTGCCTTCGGGCTGACTCCTGCCGGCAAACAGGAAGTACTCGGCGTAGCCTCATTTACAAGTGGCACGAAGACCGACAAGGAAGCGCGCACGACCTATCTGCATGACATCACATATACCGACGTGCGCTTCCCTTCGCTGGATAGCCAGTCGGAAGCCGCCATGAAACAACTCTTCCTCGAGCGGATGCCCACCAGCGCCGAATCGGTTTCGATCGATCGTATTCTTGCCGAATTGGAGAATACTACGCAGACAAAGGCAACGGGTGTGCAGGTGAAAAACGAACCGCCGAAGATCTTTTACAGCGCTCAGCCGGCCATCCTGCTGATCGTGGACGGTGATCCGGTGTTATCGCCTATCGAGAAGACCGGAATGCAATTTGTAGTGAATACGAACTGGGATGTGTTTTTCGAGAAATCTACAAAGAAGTATTTCCTGCTTGTGAATGACGTCTGGTTGACCGCCTCTGCGCTGCAAGGCCCCTGGACACAGACACATACCTTACCGAAAGACATGTCGTCGCTTCCCTCGGGACAGCACTTCGATGATGTGAAACAGCAGGTCCCGCCACATGCCGCCACGGATGTGCCGGATGTGTATTACAGCCATGTCCCTGCCGAACTTATCCTGACCCAGGGCACACCGGTGTTTTCAAAGATACCGGGCACAGGATTACTCTATGTGAGTAATTCGGAAGATGATATTTTTATCGACCAGGCTCAAAGCCAGTATTATATCCTGTTGTCGGGGCGCTGGTTCCGCTCGAAAGCCTTTGGCGGCCCATGGACGTATGCCGGAAATGACCTGCCTGCCGATTTTGCAAAGATTCCGGAAGAATCGCCCAAAGGCCATGTCCTGGCTTCTGTCCCCGGGACGATACAGGCTTCGGATGCCGTCATGCTGGCGCAGATACCTGTAACGGTGGTTGTCAACCGTGCGGAGGCTGAGGCGCAGGCGAAGGTCATGTATGATGGTACGCCTGCTTTTTCGCCCATACCGGGCACTACCCTCCAGTATGCCACCAATACGCAAGACAAGGTGATCCGGGTGGGCGACCTGTATTATCTCTGTTTCCAGGCTGTCTGGTTTGTTTCCACATCGCCCACAGGCCCGTGGAAGACGGCCGATTCGGTTCCGCAGGAAATCTATACGATCCCGCCCAGTTCACCGGTGTATAATGTGACATACGTTACGCAGACCCATCCGACGGCTACCACCGTCGAAGCCAGCTCCACCAGCGGATACCTGGGCGCTTTTATCATTGGGGTTACGGTAGGAGCCATCATCGAGACCGCTATCGTATATGGTACTGGCTGGTATTATCCACCTTATTACTATTGGGGACCGGGGGCTTTGTATCCGGTGTATCGACCGTGGCCGTGCACCTATGGTTGCGGTGTGGTATATAACCCGTGGACAGGCGGTTTTGCCACCGGACGAAGGGCATACGGTCCGTATGCCTCCGCAGGTACGTCAGCCTGGTATAATCCGGCTACGGGACGCTACGGACGTTCGGCCAGTGTACAGGGCTGGTATGGCGGACGCACGGCGGCCAATACCTATAACCCGTGGACGGGTAGCTATGGCCATACCTCACAGGGGCATAACCCGTATGCGCAGTGGGGGCATTCCACGGTATCGAATGGCTACCAGTGGGCACGTTCCGGACATGTGACCACCGCCAACGGGACGGCATTCGGTTATCAAACGTCGGGCGGTAAGTCGGGCGTTGTCGTGGACGGACGAAAGGGTGTAGCCGTACATTCCAATACCGGCAACCATGTCTATGCCGGTCCGGATGGTAATGTGTATCGCAAAGAATCCGGAGGAGGCTGGAGCGAGTATGGCCGTGGAGGCAACTGGAACCAGGTACGTGGGAATGCAGGCGCTACGCAGCATCATTCTACAGATACCCCCAAATCCAATCCGACCTTGCAACGACTGAACCGCTCCGCCCAGTCTCGCGAACGCGGACAACAACAGTCTTCCCGCTTCCAGCATTTTCAGCGTACCGGAGAAAGGCATACAAAACGGAATTAAATGTAAGGTTATGAATGCGGATTTCGAAAATGTAATGTCGAACAAGACAGATGAGGAACTGATTCAAATTGTAACAATTAGCAGAGAAGATTATCAACCTTTAGCTGTGAAAGCGGCAGAGGAAGAGATTGAAAATCGAAAAATAGAATTAACGAGAATTGAAGAAGTGCAACATGAATTAGTTGCTAAAACCGACGAACAAAAACAGTTGGATAAAAGACTTGTTAATCCTTTATTGAGATTTTTTCATTTAATAATAGATACAATTGTATGTCTTCTGTTTTCAATGATATTAAGTTTTGTATTGGATGTTATTATCGGAAAGGTAGATCAAACATCCATGCAAATTATAGGAAGCCTGATTTTGTTGGTCTCTTTTGGATTTTACTATATTTTTATGGAAACAAAATATCAGAAAACAATAGGGAAATACATTACCAAAACGAAAGTTGTAACACAATGCGGAGAAAAACCTAACGTCGGATATATTATAAGCAGAACGGTGTTTAGGCTTATTCCATTTGATTTGATTTCCTATTTATTTGTGTCTAATGGTATTCATGATATACTTTCGAATACTAAAGTGATTAAAGATAATGATAAAAATAATCGAAGTTAAATAGAAAATCAACGAAATCAGAAGATTCTTTTCCGCAATTTTATGCAAAATCGTAGTAAATGACTATTTGTATAACTGAAAAGATAAAATCTTCCATAGGTGAACGTTTCAACAAACATAGGTGGATGTTCAAACAAACATAGGTGGAAGATTGAACATCCACCTATGATTGTTTTTTGTCCTTTTACTACATTGCCGGAAGAGTAAAAAAAAGATGTCAGAAATCCAATCTGCATCCGGATGCAGATATTTTTTTGGGGGCACCCATGTGACATCGAATCCGGCCCATGTCACAAAAAATCCTGGTTTGAAGCGGGTGTGACATGGTGATATTGCCAATCCGAAGAGTTGCTGAGGGAGAATTAGGCAGTGGAAGGAGCGTGGAGGCAGTGGAAGGAAAAAACACACCTCCTTCCACTGTCTATCAGGCTGTCGCCCTGTATGTTAGAGCCCGTTAGTGGAAGGTGGAAGCGAGAAACGCCAAAAGGCCTGTAAGAGGTTTATCTTCTGCGGGGAGGATAATCGGGATATCCGTACAGGTGTTTTTCGATCAGATGGAGAAACAGCGCCTGTTCGTCGTTGCGGTATTGTTTCATCACGCCTGGCCAGATGTCTTTGCCGTATTCAATTTTATTTCCGTTGCTGTCGGTATAAATATGGCTGTCGAAGATATCGGTTTTCAGCGTTGCGCTTTTTCCATTCTCCCCATTGAATACAAGATTCCCGAAAATGTCTTTTTTGATGGATATGTTGACGCCGGGGGGATTGGGTCGCCGGTTGACGGGATCACCCGGATAGACAGGTACGGCAGGTGTGGCGGACAGGGGCAGTTCTTTACTCCATTCAACTAACCGGTCATCGGCAAAGATCAGTATATAGGTGCTGTTGTCGGCTGTTTTGTAACCCAACGTGGTTTCGTTGCCCCGGGCGCCTAATGGTTCATAACTCTTTCCCATGATGGAAATGACTCGTTCTTTGGTCATCCCGACTGCAATCTTCTTCATGTTTTGGTCTGCATTCATCGCGTCCTGGAAAGAAGCGCAGGAGGTTAGCAGAAAGCCTGTCAAAGCAATGGTAAATAGTCGTTTCATTATTTTTGTTTATGTTGTTTGCAAATATAGATGATTTACTTGCTTTTCGATGCGTTATTTTAGAAAAATGTTACATGTGGGACAGATCCGATTGGGGCACTTCCTTTTTCCGGTATGCGGAGGGCGAGATGCCCATGACCTTGGTAAACAGGCGGGAGAAATAGGCATGTTCGTCGAATCCGAGGCGGGTGGAGATGTCGCTGATCTTCAGGTCTGTCAGTTCGATATACTGGCAGGCTTTCTGGATCTTCAGCCGGATGAAGTAGTGGATAGGTGATACGCCTGTTTCTTTCCGGAACAACAGCGAGAAGTGTGCGGGGGAATACTTGAAGTAAGCCGCGAGTTGTTCCAACGTCAGGTTCTGCCGGGTGTTTTCCTGCATGTAACGGATCACCTTCGATGAGAAGGAGGAAGCCTTCCCAGGTAATACATTGATATACCGGTACGGTTCCAGGAAAATGAAGGAGGCCAGCAACTGATACAGGCAAAGGGAAGCATAAGCCATGTATTCCTTGCTGTATCCCATGGAGAAACAGTTGTATATCTCTTCAAACAACCGGATCCGGTCTTGCAGGCGGGAATGTTCTTCCGGCTGGATCGGTTTCGGATTCGGATAGGCGGGGAGGAAGTGCGGTGTGAGTTTTCCCTGGAAATGCAACCAATAAATAGTCCAAGGTTGGGTGTTGTCCGCCCCGAATGCATACGGAATGCCGGGAGGGATGAGGATGTATTCGTTGGCTTTCACCTCGTACGTTTTCCCGTTGATCCGGTACCATCCCTTTCCGTCCGTGCAATAGACCAGCATGGCGTAATCACATCCCTTATCCTTCTGTATATAATGATATTTAACATTCGGGAAAAAGCCGATCTTGCGCAGGTAGAGGTTCCCTACCAGCGGGTCGTTGCTGTATCCGGCCAGCAACTCTTCCGGCAGGGAGACGAAGCGTTCACCCCGGAATCCTTCTTTTCGTTTCACCATAACGTTAAATAATAAGAAAGTACAAGTAAATCGAAACAAATGTAATAGGAGTTTCCCGCATTCACACCTATTTTTGCAAATAAAAAGAATTAATAACACACAGGCGGAGGGCGGATTACGTCCCGACGCATGGATTATACAACGAAAATATGCGGAAAAGCAATTATGACAAACAGCCGGCTACCCCCGTAGCAGGCGATATATGGAACGGATGGGAGGCTATCTGCGGGGAAATCAGCAGCCACTGTACAGTTGCGAACGGAAAGAAACCGTATGTCGTGGCCGTGGAATGTTACCAGGGAGTCCACCATACGGAACTGTGGGCGGAGTTGCAGGCCATACGCCCGGCGCTTGCGATCGATACGCAGGCGGTGTTCAAACCGAAGGATGCGGTGGAGGCAATGACCTGGCCGTATGTGACCGACGACCGCCTCTATGGTTTCCGTTCCCATTTCTCCTATACCGATTTCCTGGATGCGGAGAAACTGGACGAAGCGCGCAGGCAGATCCGGCAGGCGGAAGGGGTGGTACTGGTCTATGGACATGCGGCTGCCGTTTTGGCTCCCGATGCCGACCTGATCGTGTATGCCGATATGGCGCGTTGGGAAATACAGATGCGTTCACGCCGGAAAGAGATCAACGGCCTGGGTGTGGAGAACAAAGACGAAGCACCCTCCCTCCAATATAAGCGCGGCTATTTTGTGGACTGGATCGTATGCGACCGGTTGAAGAAACAACTATTGCCCGTAGCCCATTACTGGCTGGATACGCATATCCCCGGTAGTCCGAAGATGATCACCGGTGAGACGTTGCGGGAAGGGCTGCGGCAAACGGCTGTCCGTCCCTTCCGTGTGGTGCCTTTCTTCGACCCGGCTCCCTGGGGGGGACAGTGGATGAAGGAGGTGTGCGACCTGGACCGGTCGGAAAGCAACTACGGATGGTGTTTCGACTGTGTGCCGGAAGAAAACAGCCTGTATTTCAGTCTCCAGGGCGAACGGTTTGAAATGCCTGCCAATAACCTGGTGTTTTTCCAGTCGCGCAACCTGCTTGGCGCTCCGGTGGAAGCCCGTTTCGGTCAGGATTTCCCCATCCGTTTCGACTTTCTGGATACGATGGGCGGGGGCAACCTGAGTTTGCAGGTTCATCCCGATACCCAATACATCCGGGATGCCTTCGGGATGTATTACACGCAGGACGAAAGCTATTACCTCCTGGACGCGGAAGAAGGGGCTACGGTCTTCCTGGGATTGAAGACCGGTGTGGATCCGGATGAGATGATCGCTGCGTTGACGGAATCGCAGGAAACCGGGAAGCCGTTCGACACTGAAAAGTATGTCAACCAATGGCCTGCCCGCCGTCACGACCATTTCCTGATACCGGGCGGAACCATCCACTGTTCGGGCGCGGGCGCCATGGTGTTGGAGATCAGCGCCACGCCGAGCATCTTCACCTTCAAGCTGTGGGATTGGGGACGACTGGGACTCGACGGCCTGCCTCGTCCGATCAATATCGGCCACGGCTCCAGGGTGATCCGGTGGGAACGGCAAACGGAATGGGTACGCCATCAGTTGGTCAACCACGTAGAGATGGTAGCCGAAGGGGAAGGATGGCGTGAAGAACGTACCGGCCTGCATGAGAACGAGTTTATCGAGACCCGCCGCCATTGGTTCACCGGACAGGTGACACATGATACGGATGGTGGCGTACAGGTACTGAATGTGATTAAAGGAGATGAACTGATCGTGGAAAGCCCGACCGGGGCGTTCGATCCGTTCATTGTCCATTATGCGGAGACATTCATTGTCCCGGCTGCCGTAGGGACATATACCATCCGCCCGTACGGATCATCGGAAGGTCATTATTGCGGGACGATCAAGGCGTATGTGCGCTTCAGGCAGTAATCCGCATGACAAAAGTTAACAATATCAAACAATCTATGGATACAGAAAATCGCATCGTCCTGACACTGGATGCGGGAGGTACCAACCTTGTGTTTGGAGCGATCCGGGGAGGAGAGGAGGTCGTGGAGCCTGTTACCCTGCCTACGGACGTGAACAACCTGCAAGCCTGCCTGGATCTGCTGCTGCAGGGATTCAGCCGGGTGTGGCAGGCGTTGCCGGAGCGACCGGCAGCTATCAGCTTTGCGTTCCCCGGCCCGGCCGACTACCGTGCCGGTATCATCGGCGATCTTCCCAATTTCCCTTCTTTCCGCGGGGGAGTGGCGTTAGGCCCTTTCCTGGAAGCGTATTTCAGCCTGCCGGTCTTTATTAATAACGACGGCAACCTGTTTGCTTACGGAGAGGCGTTGGCGGGCAGGCTGCCGGAGATCAACAGGCAACTGGAAGCCGCCGGTAACAGCAAACGCTACCGGAATCTGATCGGCGTCACGCTGGGTACGGGCTTTGGCGGTGGTGTCGTGATCGACAGTGAATTACTTTATGGCGACAACCAGACGGGCGGCTACCTCTGGTGCCAACCCAATAAAAAATATCCGGGATTCATTGCTGAAGAAAGTGTCAGTATCCGGGCAGTGAAGCGGGTGTATGCCGAACTGTCGGGAGATACCGCCGGGCATACGCCTGCCGAAATCTTTCAGATTGCGGAAGGGGTCTGTCCCGGTAATCGTCCGGCAGCCATCGCATCCTTTGAGGAACTGGGGCGCATGGCGGGCGATGTGATCGCATCCGCCCTCACCCTGATCGACGGGCTGGTGGTGATCGGCGGCGGGCTGACCGGCGCTGCCAAATTCATCCTTCCGGCGTTGATGGGCGAATTAAACAGCCAGACCGGAATGATGGACGGCAGCCGTTTCCCCCGCCTGGCCATGACACCGTACAACCTGGAAGAGCCGGACGAACTGGCCGCTTTCCTACAGCCCGCTTCCTTCCAGGTGCCTGTTCCCGGAATCGGACGGATGGTGGAATACGACCCTTGCCGGAAGACCGGTATCACCCTTTCCCGCCTGGGAGCGAGCCGTGCGATTGCATTGGGCGCTTATTGGTATGCTTTGAAACAATTAGATAAATAATAAATGTATGAAATTAACACATCTGTTTGCATTGACCTTGGGCGTATGGGCATTGGTTTCCTGCGCCGTTTCCAATGAAAAGCCGGAGAAGGAAGCCCTCTCCACCTATGTGGAACCCCGGATCGGGACGGCGCACTGCCGTTGGTTCCATTTTACGCCCGGCGCTATGCCGTTCGGGATGGCCAAGCCGGGACCGTCCACCAACGGGCATCTCGGTAACCCGTCGGGATGGGAAGCTACCGGTTACGACTACCGGGAGTTGTCGATCGAAGGGTTCCCCTGCCTGCATGAGTTCCAGGTGGGCGGCATCGTGCTGATGCCTACCGCAGGTGCGCTGCAAACGATCCCCGGTTTGCCGACGGATACAACCCGTACCGGCTATCGTTCCCGTTTCAGTCGGGATACGGAGGTGGCAACCGCCGGTTATTACGCCGTCACGCTGGACGATTATGGTATCCGAGCGGAACTGACGGCTACGCCCCGCGTGGCGTTCCAACGGTTCACTTTTCCGAAAGGGGAAGAAAACCATCTGCTGTTTGATATTGGTAACCGGCAGGGGGAAAGTGGCGCCGTACGGGATGCGTTCGTGTCGTTTACCGCCGACGGACGGGTGGAAGGCTGGGTGATCACCGAGCCTGAATATGTAAAGAAATACCAGCCGGGTGCGCAGGTACCGCTCTATTTCTCGGCGGTATTGGACCGTCAACCGGATAGCTTCGGCACATTCAACGGCGATCAGGTAGAAGCCGGCAGCCGGGAAACATCCGGTGTAGGGGCGGGTGTCTATCTGACCTACCGGATGCCGGAAAGCAGCCAGGTGACTGCCCGCGTAGGCCTTTCCTATACCTCCGTGGAGCATGCGCGGCTGAACCTGGAAACGGAAGCGGCCTCGCTCTCTTTCGAGGATGCGAAGGATATCGCCCACCAGACATGGGAAGAGTACCTGGGACGGATACGGGTGGAAACGGCTAACCGGGACGATAAAGTGAAATTTTATACCGGACTCTATCATGCCTTGTTGGGCAGGGGGCTGGTGAACGACGTGAACGGCGCTTATCCGAAGAACGACGGTACGGTTGGTCAACTGGCCATGTCGGAAGGAAAGCCTGTCTATAATATCTATAATACGGATGCCGCCTGGGGTGCACAATGGAACCTGTCGCAGTTGTGGATCCTGGCCTATCCCGAATACATGTCGGAATATGTCAGTACGCATTTGCAGGCGTACAAGGATGCCGGATGGCTGGCAGACGGACTTGCCAATAATAAGTATGTATCCGGTGTGGGCACCAACCTGTTGAGTACGATCATCGCCGGGGCATACACCTGTGGTATCCGTGATTTCGATACCCGCCTGGCTTATGAAGCCTGCCTGAAGAACGAGCTGGATGGCGAAAACCGTCCCCTGGGAGCCGGCAAGGTGGATACCAAAATATTTGTGGAAAACGGCTATGTGCCGCATGTGGACAAAGGAGAAGGACCGCATGAGGCATTCCGCTTTTCCGCCTCCCATACCCTGGAATATGCTTACAGCGCCTGGGCGGTTGCCCAATGGGCGAAAGAGCAGGGTGACGAAGCGCACTACCAACAGTTGATGGAGCTGTCGAAAGGGTGGGAGCGGTTGTATGACCCGTCCACCAACTTCATCCGTCCGAAAAAGAAAGACGGTACGTTTATCGATCCCTTCAATCCGATGGAGGTATGGCGCGGATTCCAGGAAGGCAACGCCTGGCAATATACTTTCTATGTGCCGCATGATGTGGAGGGACTGGTTTCCAAAGTAGGAGCGGATGTATTCAATGCCCGCCTGGACAGTATATTCACCGTCTCTCAACAATTGATTTTCAGCGGAGGAAAAGAAGTGGGCGCTTTTGCCGGTTTGCAAACGTTGTACAACCACGGCAACCAACCCTGCCTGCATATCTCCTGGCTGTTCAACGAGGCCGGACGTCCTTCGCTGACGCAAAAATGGGTGCGCGCCATCCTGAACGAGTTCTACGGGACGGATGGGATCCACGGATATGGCTATGGGCAGGATGAAGACCAGGGACAGTTGGGCGCCTGGTACGTGATCGCCTCCATGGGATTGTTTGACGTGAAAGGACTGACGGGACCCAATCCCTCGTTCGGCCTGGGTGCGCCTTTGTTTGATACTGTCACCGTTCAACTGGATCAGCGGTATTACAAAGGGAAAGAGCTGGTGATCAAAGTGGACGGCAATACCGCCGCAAACCCGTACGTGCAGGAGTTCCTGTGGAACGGCAAACCGCTGGACAATCCCCACCTGCCTTTTGCCTCCGTCTCCGAAGGGGGTGTGCTGGAAGTGAAGATGGGCGCGCAACCGAAGGATCAGTATTGAAATTAACCTGCTACTGCCATGACACGTCAAACAATATCCAAGCTGACTATTCTCCCGATCCTGTTCGGTTTCTTCGTGATGGGATTCGTGGATGTGGTGGGTATCGCCACGAATTATGTGAAGAAAGATTTCCTGTTGTCGGATACGCTGGCCAACCTGATCCCGATGATGGTATTCCTTTGGTTTGCCATCTTCTCTATACCCACCGGCATCCTGATGAACCGCATCGGACGACGGAATACGGTGGTGGTGGCGCTGGGGATCACCGTCCTCGCCATGCTGCTGCCGCTGCTGTGGTATGATTTCCCCATGATCCTGCTGGCCTTTGCCCTGCTGGGTATCGGCAATACACTGTTGCAGGTGTCGCTGAACCCGATGGTGGCCAGCGTGGTATCGACCGACCGGATGACGAGCGTACTGACGCTGGGGCAGTTCATCAAAGCCATCTCTTCCTTCCTGGGGCCGATCATCGCCGGGGCGGCGGCTTCGTTTTGGGGCGACTGGAAACTGATCTTCGTCGTCTATGCCTGTACCACGGCTGTATCCATCACCTGGCTGCTGTGCGCGATCCGGGAAAAGGAGATGGGAGAACAGGCGAAAGCTTCTTTCTCCACCACCTGTTCGTTGCTGAAAGACCGGGTGATCGTGATGCTCTTTTTCGGTATCCTGCTGTTGGTGGGGATTGATGTGGGACTGAATACCACCATTCCCAAGCTGTTGATGCAACAACTGGATATGCCTTTGCACGAAGCGGGATTAGGCACCAGCCTGTATTTCTCGGCACGTACCGTCGGTTCGTTTGCCGGGGCGTTCCTGCTGGCGCGGATCGATGCCGCCCGTTTCCTGAAATACAGCATGGGCGTGGCGCTCGTGGCCTTTGTATGCCTGTTGCTGGCGCAGTCGTTGTGGGTGATGGCGGTGATGATCGTGCTGGTCGGCCTTGCCTGCTCGAATGTCTTTTCAATCCTGTTCTCCTGGGCGTTGCAACGGACGCCGGAGCGTACCAACGAGGTGTCTGCCCTGATGATCATGGGTGTGTCGGGCGGCGCGTTGGTGACCCCGTTCATGGGTATCCTCTCGGATGCCTTCGGGCAGGTGGCCGGTTTATCGGTATTGTTGTTCTGCCTGTTTTATATCGGACTGATTGCTTATCGCATGAAATAATTACCTAAACAGTTGCTTATGATTAAAAAGAATCGATTATTCTCCGGGTTGGTGATGGCATGTGTCGCTCTTACAACGTTTGCCGCGCCTGCCAGTGTACAAACCCGTCTGTTGCCCGCCTTATACAAAGGAAAGGCCGGACTGACACAGAAAGTGGTGGTCACCCTCCGCCACGAAGGAGCGCCCGCCGTCTTGTCGGTACGCCTGGGCGACCAGACCCAAAAAGTGAAATGTGCCGCAGGTGATAACACCGTGGTTTTCGACATCCCGGAAGTGAAGACTACCGGACAATTACCGCTGACGGTGACCGAAGGAAAGGAACAGCCAGTTACGCAGACGGTATCCGTATCACCTGTCCGCCATTGGCAGATGAACCTGGTACAGCATACGCATACCGACATCGGCTATACCCGTTCGCAGATGGAGATCCTGGCCGAGCACCTGCGTTATATCGATTATGCGCTCGACTACTGCGATGCGACGGATAATTATCCCGAACCTGCCAAGTTCCGCTGGACATGCGAGATATCGTGGGCGGTTAGCGAATACCTCAAGTCGCGCCCCGCCGAACAGATCGCCCGCCTGAAGCAACGGGTGAAAGAAGGGCGGATCGAACTGGCCACCATGTACCTGAACTTCGACGAGCTGCCCGACGAACAGACGCTTGCCGCCTCCCTGGCGCCTATCAAGCAGTTCCGCGACAACGGGATGCGTGCCGAATTGGCCATGCAGGACGATGTGAACGGGATCGCCTGGTGTTTCAGCGAATTCTTTGCCGATGCCGGTGTGAAATATGTCAACATGGGAACCCATGGTCACCGGGCATTGATCTGTTTTGATAAGCCTACCGTGTTCTGGTGGGAGTCGCCTTCCGGGAAGAAGGTGCTGACCTACCGCGCGGAGCACTACAACCAGGGCAATTTCTTCGGTATCCATACGGATGATTTCGCCACCTTCGAGACACGGGTACTGGATTACCTGGATCAGTTGGCTGCCAAGAATTATCCCTACGATATCTGCGCCGCCCAACATTCGGGGTATTTCACCGATAACTCGCCCCCATCCACCAAGAGCTGCGAGATGGTGCAGAAATGGAACGAGAAGTATGAATGGCCGAAACTGCGTACGGCGGTAGCGACGGAATTTTTCAAGACGGTGGAGACACAGTATGCCGACCGGATACAAACCATCCGCGGTGCATGGCCCGACTGGTGGACAGACGGTTTTGCTTCCGGCGCCCGTGAAGCGGCGGTGTCAAGGGTGACGCATAGCAACGTGATCGCGAACCAGGCAGGCCTTTCGTTTGCCAATATGCTGGGCGCTACCCTGCCGAAGGAAGCAGGTACGCAGATCGACGGGGTGAACAACGCCTTGCTGTTTTACGACGAACATACCTTCGGCTACAGCGAAAGCGTGCGCGATCCGTACGGGCTGGAAACCTGGGAACAGCGTTCCCTGAAGCAATCGTACGCCTGGGAAGCCTACCGGCATGCGGGCATACTGGGTGAGGTGACGATGGGATTGCTGCAATCCTACATACCGAAAGCGGAAGTGCCGTCGGTCGCCGTGTTCAATCCGTTGAACTGGTCGTACAACGGCATTGCGAAGGTGTATATCGACTACCAGATCCTGCCGCGCGACAAAGCGTTCGAGATTGTGGACGCCGCCGGAAAGGTGATCCCCGCGCAAGCAGGCGAGCGCCGGTCGGACGGTACCTATTGGAGCCTCTATGTGCAGGATGTCCCGCCGTTGGGGTATGCTCAGTATTATATCCATGTGCAGGACGAGCCGCGGGCGACTGCCGAAGTATCCTCCAAACTGGACCAGCCCCGGGTGGAAAACAACTGGTACACCATCGATTTCAATGTACGTAAAGGAACGATCAGCCAGTTGTTCGACAAAGAACTGGACAAGCCCCTGCTCACTCCCAATGCCGAATGGGAGTTTGGCGAGTTTATCTATGAGATCATCGACAGCCGCCGGCCGATGGAATTATACAAAGCGCCCCAGTTCCTGCGCCGCCGACCGGAAAAGATCCGTTTCGAACGATACGAAAAGGGTGCGATCTGGGATACCTACCGTTTCCGGGGAGAAACCGTGGCGGGGCGCGAACCGGACAACCTGATGGTGGAATACCGTATCTATAATGTAACCAAGAAGATCGAGGTGGTGTACCGCCTGCGGAAGAAAGCGGTGACCGATCCGGAAGCCGTGTATGTTTCTTTCCCCTATCAGATCGAAAACGGGAAGATCCGGCTGGATGTGCCGGGCGGTACGATTGAAGCGGGTGTGGACCAGATCCCCGGATCGTCGTGCGACTGGTACACGGTGCAGAACTTCGCCTCGGCGAGCAATGCCCATTCACAGGTGATCATGGGTAGCCAGGAGATCCCGCTGATGCAGTTCGGCGCCATCAATACCGGACGGTACAAGGCAGGAGCTACGCCGCAGTCCACCAATATGTATTCGTGGCCGATGAACAACTATTGGGTAACCAATTTCAACGCCGACCAGATGGGTGAGTTCCAATGGAGCTATTTCATCCACTCGGCAAAAGATCATTCGGTTGAATACGCCACACGGTTCGCGTGGGAGAACCGGATCCCGCTGTTGGTACGGGTGCTGCCGGCAGGAAATCAAAAGATTCCACCGTTGCAACCTGCTTCCCTCTTCCGGATCGTCCCCGAAAATGTATTGCTCGTCAATATGAAACCGGTGGAAGGAGAAAAGGCCGTCCTCCTGCAACTGCGGGAGATAGGAGGAAAGGCGGCGCAGTTTGCCGTCACTTCAGACCGGATGAAGAACTGCCGGGTGACGGTATGCGACGTGACGGGCGTACCCTTGCCGGGTAACGCCCCGCCAACCTTCGCCCCCTGGGAGAATAAGTTTATCAAAGTATCCTGGTAAAAAAGAAAACCGGCTCACTCACAATGTGGAGAGCCGGTTTTTTTCTCATTGGAAAGATTTCGTTTTGTGAGGAAATAGTCTTTGTCGTTTTTAGTTAAGGCAGGAGATATTGTTAACGCAAAGATAAACGCCCTCTCAGTAGTTTGCAAGCGACTGGAAGACTGTATCACCAGAAATTATGTCTTTGTTTGCGTCTGGAAATACGCATTTTCTCTTTATGAGAGTATAACATCCGGTTTTGGATATGTATATTTGCGTTCGATAACAGATGCATTAGACACGAAACGATTATGAATGTAAAAACCATCTCAGATACAAAAATCTCTGCGGCTGCTTTTGCCGATACGAAACCCCATTACGATATACTCGACGGATTGCGCGGCGTGGCGGCGATCATGGTGGTATGCTTCCACCTGTTCGAAGCGTATGCCACCAGCCATATCGACCAGCGGATCAACCACGGATACCTGGCCGTCGATTTCTTCTTTATCCTCTCCGGATTTGTGGTGGGCTATGCGTACGACGACCGGTGGAAGATGATGACGGTGGCGGAATTTCTCAAACGTCGCTTTATCCGCCTACACCCGATGGTGGTGATCGGGGCGCTGATCGGTGCCGCCATGTTCTATACCCAGGGATGCTCCGTGTGGGATGTGTCCACGGTTTCGCTGTCGGTGTTGCTTGTCGCCACGCTGCTGAACGCGTTCCTGATTCCGGCCACTCCCGGCATCGAAGTACGCGGGGTGGGTGAAATGTTTCCGCTGAACGGTCCCAGTTGGTCGTTGCTATTCGAATATATCGGGAATATCCTCTATGCGTTCTTTATCCGCAAACTATCCACCGGCGCGTTGGCTGTGCTCGTCGTACTGGCGGGATGCGGGTTGGGCTGGTATGCCATCGGTGGGCCGTTGGGCGATATCTGTGTGGGGTATAGCCTGACCGGTATGGAGTTTACCGGCGGATCCTTGCGGTTGTTGTTCGCTTTCTCCGCCGGGCTGCTTCTTTCGCGGGTGTTCAGGCCGGTAAAGGTAAAGGGAGCGTTCTGGCTGTGCGGACTGGCGATCGTCGCCCTCCTGTCTGTTCCCCGTATCGGCGGCGCCGGACATCTCTGGATGAACGGGATCTATGACACCGTCTGCTGCGTGGTGTTTTTTCCGCTCCTTGTCTGGCTGGGCGCTTCGGGGAAGACAACCGATATAGCTACCGCCCGCGTCTGCAAATTCTTCGGTGATATCTCTTACCCGCTGTATATGGTGCATTATCCGTTTATCTACCTGTACTACGCCTGGGTGAAGAATGAAAACCTCACCTTCACGCAATCGCTGCCCGGCGCCATCGCGCTTGTGGCCGGTTCCATCCTCCTGGCATACCTCTGCCTGAAGCTGTACGACGAGCCGGTACGCCGCTTCCTGACAAAGAAATTGCTGAAGAAGGGATAGCCCGCCGCGCCCCATCAGCCTACGCTTTTCCCCAACTCATCCAGGGGGAATGATTCGGTTGCTGTCATTTCGGAATATCAAGCGTCTCGTCCGTAGGGGTGGTGCCCGGCTGGACGAGGTTCGTTTCGCCGCTTTCCGGGCGTGCGATCCCCGTACCATGCTGATAGGATACGATCCGCCGTGCCGCCGCGTTGCGGGTGATCACCGAATGATCCACTGCACTACGCCCCACACTCCCGCCTGTACCGTTGATGATATGGGTGGTGCCACCCCGCCCGCCAAGCTCAGTGGTGATGATGTGTTGTACGGTCACGCCCGGTTTGTCGGGCACTTCCACCGCATTCGTCAGAAAGACATATACGGGCGGGTTTTGCTGCTGGCGGTTGAATACGCCGTAGCAACCGATGCCGATGGCGGTATGGCGGTTCACGTGGTTGCCAACCTTATAGGCCGCGTAGCCGTTTACCGTTCCGTCGTGGCTCATCCAGACGGATTGTGTCGGCGGATCGTAAGGCAACTCGTTTTGGTAGAAGTATGTCCGGCCGTTTTCTCCCAGCCAAAGCGTCTGGTATTTCTGGTAATGCTCTACAAACAGGCCGTACATCGTCACATCCTTTCCCGACACGATCAAGCCATAGTCCGCCGTGTTTTTATCCCACGCCACACCGCTGCCGTGGTCGGCTCGCCAGATCCACAGATGGTCGCCAACCACATTATTGGAGTTGATCTGGACAGATACGCCGGCATGCACCGGCGTGGTTTTGTATCCTCCCACACGGATAAACACATCCGAGAGGAAGGTAGGGTTGGCCGCATGGTCGTTGTCGGCATCCCAAGCGCCGACCCGGAGAAGGTAACGGGACGAGTAATGGGCGTCGATCATCAGCGATGCCACCGTCACACCGGGCACATCGTCGATAAGGATAGCGCCCTCCCGGTTGGTTTCCCCCGGGAACAGCGTGGCATAGCCGGTACCTAATAAGATGGTACCCGCGCGCGTAACGTGCAAGGGCGTCTCCATCTCGTACCATCCCGGCGTGAAGAAGAGATGCCTGCCCCGGTTGATTTGCGCGTTGAGGGTGGCGGCATCATCTCCGGGCTTTGCGATATAGAACGCGGAGACGAGATCGAGGACGGTTCCCTCGCCCATGTCGCCCGTCGCATCGTCCCAGGTAATACCGGTGGAATGATGGCGAAGGGTGGGCACGAACACCTTGTACGCGCCGTCTTTCAGGAAGAGGAACGGCTTTTCACGTACGAGGGGCACGGTTTCAATGTTCGTCCGCGCACCGCCCGATGCCCAGTCGGATGTATAAGGATGGCCGGTCACACCGTGCGTCACCCTGTTCCAGTTGTCGCCCGAAAACGCCGAATGCCCGAAATGGCTGTTGCGTGTGTACCATTGCTGTTGGGTGGGCGAGCCGAGCGGGGCGGTAAACCGGCTGTCCGACAGGAATCCGCCGGACGACCAGGGCGTGTGCATGCCTTCCACGCCCGACCAGTCGAACTGGGTGCGTATATTCACACTGAGCCTGCGTGCGGGCGCCGCCTGTGATACCGCCCACCGGAACATCGTCGTATCGTCGGAAGCCGAAAGGGGATTGAGCTCGAAATTCTCTACCGAACGCCAGAAGGTACAGGTCGCGTTCCCACCGTTCAGTGGCGAAGGGATGGTGATCGAACCGTACAGCCGGGTGTCGGTAGGCAATGCTCCCAGTCCCGCGAAAGAAGTGTAATACCCGATGCGCAGATCGCCGAAGTCTTTGTATGCGCCGGGTTTGATATAGAGTGAATACCGTCTGGAAGAGAACTGCCCGTTCTCCGGTCCCGTTGGTGAAGAAAACATCTCTTTGTCGTGGATACGGTTGATCTCCGCCGCGATTGCCTGCCCGTCGTCATACCGGGCATCGTAAAACAGCATGTGTTCGCCGAACATCTTTTTCTCGAACGAGATCGTTTGTTCGGGCGCCATCGGCTTGCCTTGCGCGTCCAACGGAACGATCCGGTAGTGGTTTTCGTATGCCACTGCATTGGGTGATGGATGGGAATAACCGAATACCACCTGTTGTCCGAACCCCGCTTCGGGCTTGGCGGCGGCGGTGTTTACCGTCGCAATCTGCTGTTGCGCACTCAGGCGTGTCGGCCCGTGATAGATGGCATAACCCGCGGCGCCTTCCACCTTCGGCCAGGTGATTTTGATCGCCTTCCCTTTTTGACTGATATCCAGCGCGTCGGGTATCCGCGCATCCGGACGGCTGCCCGCGGATAGGTCCCCACTTGTTATTATCACGATGGACACAACCGCCAGCATGCGCAACATCCCGGCTATCCCGCTTGTTTTCCTGCACGTCCATGTACTTCCTTCCATAATAGTTCCTCCCTGTATCAAGTTTTTCACGATCGTATTTTGCATCAAAAATACGCAATTATATGATTCTTTCCCAGCAGAACGTGTAGAACTATCGTCAACATCAGGTAGAACTATCG
Organism: Tannerellaceae bacterium; assembly: GCA_031555735.1. Taxonomy (GTDB): domain Bacteria; phylum Bacteroidota; class Bacteroidia; order Bacteroidales; family Tannerellaceae; genus JAJDIA01. The sequence continues at coordinate 16,705 of JAVBUE010000024.1, read as the reverse complement.
TCAACATCAGGTAGAAGTATCGTTAACATTAGGATGATCTGTTGCAGGCATTCGGATGATCTCTTCTTTCCACAGCCGTGAACTTTTCTTTTCACAGTTGTGAAGTTCTCTTTTCACAACTGTAAAAAGAAAACTTCACGACTGTGGTGAGAAAAAACCACAATAGTGGAATGATCCGTCCGGCGCTGTGGGACGAGAAAACCATCCTAACCGCGACATTACTTCTTCCTATTGTTGACAATAGAAGATGCGGATGTTGACAATAGAAGATCCCTGCCCCGTTAGAAGATTCGTCTCTTACCGTGTCACCATAATAAAAGAGGATGTGTCGTTTTGACACACCCTCTTGAATGTAAATCGGTTGCGGGCTGCTTAATACGCCTGCGAGATATGTACGGTCTTCAACTGTTTGTCGAATGAAGCCTTGTCCAGTTGGGTAGTCACGTGGATGGTGACGGGTTCGTTGGGCAGGAGGTCGAAATAGTTGTCGGAGAAGAAATTGTCGATGCCGTTGATGCTCAGGAAAACGCCGCGGGCAAAGAAGTCGCTTTGCAGGGTGACGTCGAAACCATCGCCTGCGGCTACCGACGTGCTACGGATCGTAGCCTGCGGGAAGTCGATGTCTTTGTAGCGGGTGAGGAAGTAGTTGTTACTATAGACATCGGTCTTGCCGCTTTCGGTAAAACGGACGTTGACGACCACCTCGTTGGCTTGCTTCGTTCCGAGCAATGATGCTACCGGAGCAGTAAACTGAACCTTGCTGGTGTTGGCGGGCAGGGTGACGCGGGTTTTCTTGGCATAGACTACATTCCCTTTCAGGTCCATGACGCGGATGTCGAGTGTCCCTTTCGTCGCTTTCAGGCGGTCGGACACCACATAAACGTCGAGTTTGCCGTTCTCCTGGATGGGAGAGACGAGGATATCGCGGAAGGCTTTCTTTGAAAAATAGTGCTGGGCTTTCCAACGGCCGTAGTAGTCGCGGCTCGACCAGGAAGCTACCGGCCAGCAGTCGTTATGCTGCCAGAAAAGCGTACCCATGCAATACGGCATATCGCGGCGATGGGCTTCGATGGCGGTCTTGATGGCGTCGCCCTGAAGCAGTTGCCCCATATACAGGAAATTGGGGAAGTCTTTCGGCTTGCGGTATTCGTTCAGCAGGTACCACTCGATCAATCCGTTGGCATGACTGCCACCACGCTGGTGCGACATCATCACTTCGGAATAAATATTGTGATCCCGTTCTTCAGGCGCGTATTTCAGTACCGACTGGTATTCGGGGAACGACTGGAAACCATATTCCGAGAAGAAACGGGCGCGGATGTGGTTGTAATTGGCGATCGAGTCGCGGGCATGCCATACCCCCCAGTAGTGGGCGTCGCCGTTCGGGTTCCAGTTGGCTTTGCCACTCTCGCATTTGGCGTCGGGATCACCTCCGTAGGGTGATGAGGGCCAATAGAACGCCGTCGGGTCGTATTCACTCACTACCTCGGGCAGTACATCGTGGAATACATCCTTATAGTCCTTACGCAGTTCGTCCAACACGCCAAGTTGCTTGTACTTCGGTATCCATCCCCAGTTGAACCAGGCCGTATGGTTTTCATTATTTCCGCACCAGATGGCGATGGATGGGTGGTTACGGAGGCGTATCACGTTGTCGATCGCTTCCTGGCGGATATTGTCCAGCATATCGGGGTTCATCGGATAGGTGCTGCAGGCGAACATGAAGTCTTGCCATACAAGGATACCGTACTGGTCGCAGAGATCGTAGAAGATATCGTTTTCATATATACCGCCACCCCAGATACGGAGCATGTTCATGTTGGCGTTGACGGCATCGAGGATGGTCTTCTTATACCGTTCGGGAGTTACGCGTGGCAGGAAATTGTCTTGCGGGATGTAGTTGGCTCCCTTGGCGAATACCGGCACACCGTTGAGTTCGAAGTAAAACGTATGGCCGTCTTTATCTTTTACATTGATCACTTTCAGGCTGCGGAGGCCGAGCTTGTCGGTGCGCTTGTCGGCTTCCTTTCCATCCATCGCCAGTGTGGCGGTGAAAGGATACAGGTAGGCTTCACCCAGGCCGTTACTCCACCACAGGCGGGGATTGTTGACAACCAGATCTGCCTCCACCGTATTAATACCTTTCTTCAGTCGGACGGTCTTTGTCCAGGCGTTCTTCACACCTTCGGCTTTGATGGTGAGGGTGGCGCTTCCGTCTTTATCGGTTATCACCTGTGTCCGGGCTTTGAGGACGGCTTTCTTTGCGGTTACATCGCTTTGGATGTAATGGATATTCAGGATTCGGGCATCATTCCATCCTTCGAGATAAACCGGACGCCAGATACCGCTGGTGACGATGCGTGGTCCCCAGTCCCAGCCATAATGATAACCGGCTTTACGGGCGAAAACGCTCAGCTTCATATCGAAGATACCACCGTTTTGCGATTGGTCGTTGCCTGCTTCAAGTGGATACGTAATGGCTTCGAACTTCGGCATATCCACCCGGATAGGAGAGTTGAAGAAGATACGCAACTCATTACCGTCTTTCTTCAGAAGCCCTTTTACATCCACCCGCCATTCGCGGAACATATTGTTGGTACGGAGGATGCAGGAGTCGTTCAGATAGACATCGGCATAGGTGTCAAGTCCTTTGAAATCAAGTTCGATATGCTCTTTGGCGAAGATATCCGCCGGGACGTTGAGGGTTGTCTTATAAATCCAATCTTCTTTATCCACCCACTGGATGCCGCGCTCGTTGAGGCGGAAGAAAGGATCTTCGATGATCTGGTTGTCCATCAGGTCGGTTTGCACGACGCCGGGGACGGTGGCCGGATACCAGTTGTTGCCCCGTGCCTGTTTGAATGTCCATCCTTTTGATATCTCCTGGCGGGAGACACCTTCAGCCTGCGCCATCCCCATAGAGAACAGGCAAGCCGCCAGTACAATAATCACATTACATCTCATAACATATGCTATTAATCATTAATCATTCATTATTCATCCTTGCGAAATCGCCTCTCTGTTCTTCCCATTCACCGGATTCTTCCCTTCCGCAGTGTAGAGATGGTCGATACGACCGGCATATTGCTTCTCTACTTTGCCGCGGACGATCTTCATGGTGCTGTTCATCAATCCGTTTTGCTCGGTAAAGGCTTCCGGCAGCAAGGCAAAGGTGGTTGGCAGCCAACGGTCGGGGAAGAGTGCCGCCAGTTCGCCGTTTTTACGGAAACGGTCGATCTGCTGCTGGACGATGCCGATGGCTGCGTTACGTCCTTCTTCGGTATCGACGGAGAGATGCTGGTGTTCCAATGCCTTTTTCAACGCGTCTTTGTTAGGGACGATGAGGGCGACGGTATAGGGGCTCTGGTTGTTGTACAGGATCACCTGCTCGATAGCTGATGAATGTTCGACCAGGGCTTCTTCAATCCCTTCGGGACTGTATTTCTCTCCGTCACTGGCTATCAGCAGGCTCTTGAAACGCCCCAGTACATAGAGCAGGCCGTCCGTACCCATATATCCCATATCTCCGGTATAGAGCCAGCCGTCTCTGACGGTCTCGGCGGAGGCGACGGGATTCTTCCAGTAGCCCGCCATCACGTTTTCGCCACGGACCACGATCTCTCCTTTCTCGCCCAGGGGAAGTTCTTTGCCCTCGCCATCGCATATCTTGAGGTCGAGCGGACGAACCAGGATGCCGCTACTACCGAAACGGTGGCGTACCGGGGTATTGGTGGAGATCACCGGTGTGGCCTCACTCAGTCCGTATCCCTGATACATGGGCAGACCGATGGCATAGTAAAACTTCTGCAGGTCTTTGTCGAGCAGCGCACCGCCACCGATAAAGAAGCGCAATTCACCGCCGAAGTTCTGCCGTACTTTGGAGAAGATGATCCTGTCGAAGAGGGACACAAGCGGTTTGAGCAGGAAACGCCAGCCGCGTCCTTTTTCGTCGCCACCGTCGCCGTTGTACGTATAGCCTACGGACAATCCCCAGTTGAAAAGCCGTTCGGCAACGCCACCCTTGGCACGCACGCCCTGTTCGATGTTCTTTCGGAATGTCTTGGCCAGTGCCGGTACGCTGAGGATGAGGTAGGGCTTGACTTCTTTAATATTGATAGGGATGTTTTTCAACATCTCTATACCCGATTTCCCTGCCTGTACGGTAGCGACTGAGGCTCCTTGCGACATGAATATATAGAAACCTACAACATGTGCGAAGCAATGGTCGAGAGGCAGGATGATCAGTGTCCGCCAGTCTTGCGTGATATCCACACAGGAGAGCGACTGTTCGATATTTGCTGTATAGTTACGGTGGGTGAGGACCACTCCTTTCGGGTCGGCCGTCGTGCCTGAGGTATAGGTAATGGTGGCGTAGTCGTCGTTCTGCAGCGACTGCCCGATTGCGAGGAATGCGTCCAGCGAATGTTCGCCCATCCAGCGGGCGCCGAGCCGGATCACTTCAGCCATCGACACCTCTTTCTCCTGGTAGGCCGGTAACTCGTCGAATACGATCACCTTGCTCACGAGCGGTAGTTTGTCGATGATCGTCCGGATCTTTCTCAGTTGGGTGGCGGATACCATGATGTATTTCACTTCGGCATGGACAAGGCGGAACAGGAGGTCGTTGGCCTCTTCCAGTTTGACCGACAAGGGTACGTTGGTGGCACCGGCGTAAAACATCGCCAGTTCGCCGATGATCCAGGCATTGCGGCCTTCACTGAGTAAGGCCATGTTGTCGCCTGTCTTTACACCCAGGGCGACCAACCCGGCGCCGAGGGCATAGACTTGTTCTTTTACCTGTGCGTAGGTCGTAGGCTTAAATGTATCAGTGGTCTTTTCCAGCAGGAATGTATTTCCCGGATACTGCTGTACGGATCTCTCAAACAGATCCACTAACGTTTTCTTCATGATGTATAATAGTTTGTGAGAATGATTAATGTTTAATGATGAATGATTAATGGGTGCTCTTGAGCATTTCTTCGAGGAGGGCGCAGGCTTTTTCGACGGTAGGCACGTCTTTGATCACGATGCTGCGCTTGCCGTTCACTTCGCGGAGGTTACACAGGCGGGGGTAACGCTGCACGAACGCTAACAGCTTGTCGAAGGCTTCGCTCTGGTAGTAATGGCTGTCGGGGTTTGAAACAAGGAAGATGCTCATCTGTTCTTTCTTCAATACTACCTTTTCCATTCCCAGTTGCTTGGCCATGCGGCGGAGCCGGACGATGCGTATCAGTTCTTTCCCTTCTTGCGGGATCTTGCCGAAACGGTCTTTCAACCGCTCGGTGAAAGCGAGGATATCCCGTTCCTGTTCCATATTATCGAGCTCCCGGTAGAGCGTGATGCGTTCGGAATCGTTGGGGATATAGGTGGGTGGGAACATGAGTTCGAGGTCGCTTTCGATATAGGTATCGCGTACGTACAAGGCGCCGCTGTCACGCTCGCCTTCTTCGGCGTAGAGGTTGGCAAACTCTTCGGTCTTGAGTTCGCTCACGGCTTCTTCCAGAATCTTCTGGTAGGTTTCGTAGCCCAGGTCGGCGATGAAACCGCTTTGTTCGGCTCCCAGCATATTGCCGGCGCCACGGATATCAAGATCCTGCATGGCGATATGGATACCACTTCCCAGTTCGGAGAAGTTCTCAATCGCCTGCAGGCGTCGCCTTGCCTCTTGTGTGAGCGAGGAAAGAGGCGGGGAGAGGAGGTAACAAAAAGCCTTCCGGTTGCTCCGTCCCACACGGCCTCGTAGCTGGTGCAGGTCGGACAGTCCGAACTGCTGGGCGTTGTTGACGATGATGGTATTGGCGTTGGGCACGTCGATCCCACTCTCGATGATGGTGGTGGCGATGAGGACATCGAATTCGTAGTTGACGAAGTCGAGCAATACCTTTTCCAACTTCTGAGGCTCCATCTGTCCGTGGCCTACCACGATACGGGCATCGGGTACTTCGCGGCGCACCAGGGCTTCTATCTCGTGAATGTTCTGGATGCGGTTATTGATAAAGAACACCTGCCCGTTACGGCTCATCTCGAAGTTGATGGCTTCGCGGATGATGTCTGGATTGAAACGCTCCACCTCGGTTTGTACCGGATAACGGTTGGGTGGGGGGGTGGTGATGTTGCTCAGGTCGCGTGCACCCATCAGCGAGAACTGGAGGGTACGCGGAATAGGTGTAGCCGTCATCGTGATGGTATCCACGTTGCTCTTCATCTGGCGGAGTTTTTCTTTGACGGATACGCCGAACTTCTGTTCTTCGTCGATGATGAGCAGGCCGAGGTCTTTGAACTTCACATCTTTGGCGGCGATACGGTGGGTGCCGATGAGGATATCCACCTTACCGGCTTTCAGCTCGTCGAGTATTTCCCGGAGCCTGCTTGTTGAAGTGGCGCGGCTGATGTAACGGATGGTACAGGGGAAGTCTTTCAGGCGGTCGGTGAATGTCTGGAAGTGTTGGAAAGCGAGGACGGTGGTAGGCACCAGTACGGCCACCTGTTTGTTGTCGGCAACGGCTTTGAAGGCTGCCCGGATAGCTACTTCTGTCTTGCCGAACCCTACGTCTCCGCAGATGAGGCGGTCCATCGGACGAAGGTTCTCCATATCGGCTTTGACGTCGGCGGTGGCTTTCACCTGGTCGGGTGTATCTTCGTAGATGAAACTGGCTTCCAACTCGTGCTGCATGAAGCTGTCGGGAGTGTAAGCGAACCCTTTTTCCTGGCGTCGTTTGGAATAGAGGAGGATGAGGTCGCGGGCGATATCTTTCACCTTCGATTTGGTTTTCTCCTTCATCCGTTCCCAGGCGCCGGTGCCGAGTTTATTGAGTTTGGGCGCTTCGCCGCTTTCCTTTCCCTTGTATTTGGATAGCTTATGCAGGGAGTGGATACTGACGAAGATGGCGTCGTTGTTGAGATATAGCAGCTTGATCACTTCCTGTATCTTGCCGTTGGTTTCCATCCGGAGTAGTCCGCCAAACTGGCCTACACCATGATCGATATGCACTACATAGTCGCCGATGGCAAACTGGTTCAGTTCTTTCAGCGTGAGGCTGATCTTTCCGCTGCGGGCATGTTCACTCTTGAGGTTGAACTTATGGAAACGGTCGAATATCTGGTGGTCCGTGAATAGGCATAGCTGGCGCTCGTCGTCGGCAAAACCCGCATGGATGGTCTTATCCACGGCGATGAAGGGAAGGTCGTCGGCCCGGTCGTCGAAGATCGTCCGGATACGGGCGGCCTGCTTCTCGTTGTCGGTAAGTATATATAAGGTATAGCCTTTTTCCAGGTAGGAGTGAAACGACTGGCTGACGAGGTCGAAGTTCTTATGGTAGATCGGTTGTTCAGCAGTCCGGAAGGTAAGGGAAGCATCTGCTGTTCCGGTGGGTTTGAGACCGATATGTACCCGCTTGAAGTTAAGCCCACTGCGGGTGAAGGCGGCTTCGGTGATCAGCCGTTTGCGCATCTGTTCCTGGTCGGCAAAGGATTCTTCGTCGCCAACTACCGGGTTCTCGTTCCACAGGCTGTCGATCCGTTCGCGGCACCAGGCCTGATCCTTGAAGACCAGCAGGGCGGAGGGTGGAAGGGAATCGAGGAAAGAGTTGTCGGCCTGGCTTTTTGTCATCTTCGGAACGATATAGATGCTATCCAACTTGTCGCGGGAGAGCTGCGTGTCCACATCAAACGAACGGATGGTTTCCACCTCGTCGCCGAAAAAGTCGATGCGGTACGGATACTCATGCGAAAAGGAGAAGACATCCAGGATACTACCGCGCATAGCGTACTGGCCGGGTTCATAGACGTAGTCCACCTGTTCGAATCCGTAGGTGTCGAGCACGTCGGAGACGAACATATTATCGAGCCGTTCGCCGCTATGTATCTTGAGGGTGTGCTGTTTCAGCGTTTCTTTGGCCACCACCTTTTCCGCCAACGCATCGGGGTAGGTCACGATCACGAACGATGCCGGAGGCTGTTGCAACATGCTGAGCACTTCGGTGCGCAGGATCTCGTTGGCGGCATCGGTATGTCCGTATTTGATTGACCTGCGGTAGGTCGAGGGATAGAAATAGACGGCAGTGCTGCCGGTGAGTTGCATGAGGTCGTGATAGAAATAACCGGCCTCTTCGAGGTCGTTCAACACACATACAGTAGCGCTTTCCCGCCGGCTGAAAAGAGCGGCAACCGTCATGGCGCCGGCAGAGCCGGTCAGCCCTTTCAGGTGGATATTCCGCAGCGACTCGTTGGATAGCAGATGTTCCAATGCTGATACCTGAGGGTGGAAAGCGTAAAGATCGAGTAATTCCTGTACTTTCAAAGCTGTCAAAATTTGTACAAAGGTAGCCATTTTATAGTTGGCAGGATCGTTCTCTATCACACTCCATCATAAAAAAAACAGTTGCCTGTAATAGGCATGGCAGGCAGGTAACATCCGAAAGCAACTCAAGCAACCTCACTGATACGCAGTGGCAAGTTATGGTGTACTTCTATTGGCACACCCTCTTGCTATATATACAGGGGATTTGCCTTTTTCCCTTCCACTGCTTCCACTGCTTCCACTCCCTTTCATAATCAGCTACTTACAGTGGAAGGGTCTTCGTTTTTGGGCGTCTCCTTCCACACTTCCTTCCACTGGCTGGCTTCCGCCATTTGCCGGGGGCAAAAACGTGGTCAGAATCTCAATCCGCATCTGGACGTTGTGGACACGAGATGTAGATGAAGATTTATCAACATCCGGTTGTTGGAAAAACGCCTGAGAGTTGCCGGTGCTACTCCCGGGTGTGATCAGTGCAAATTCTTAAACGCTGATAAAGAGGCTCTTAGGTGTTGAAATCTTCCATAGGTGAACGTTTCAACAAACATAGGTGGATGTTCAAACAAACATAGGTAGATGTTTGAACAACCACCTATGATTGTTTTGGCCTTCAAATTGCGGTGATAAACACCATAACTTGCCACTGCGCATCAGTGAGGTTGGTTGGACAGTTGCTCATAACTCATCTTTCAATAACCGGGGCGCACCGGCGGAATGTAAGGTGAGGGTGCGAACGGGGATGAATGTGGCATATAATCTGCTTCCGCAAACGATTTTTCATCCTCTCCATCGCATTAGTCGATGAAAATATACTACCTTCGTGGAAGAATTAACAGGAATCGTTATTGAACAGGAATATATGGAAAGATCGGACAGCGTGGTGATTATCCCTACGTACAATGAAAAGGAGAATATCGAACATATCATCCGGGTCGTATTCGGGCTGGAAACATATTTCCATGTGCTGGTCATTGACGATGGTTCGCCCGATGGGACTGCAGCTATCGTAAAGCTGCTTCAGACGGAATTCCCCGAACGGCTGTTTATCGTCGAACGGAAAGGTAAGCTGGGATTGGGTACCGCTTATATCCGCGGTTTCCAATGGGCGTTGGAGCATGGCTACGGATACATTTTTGAGATGGACGCCGATTTCAGCCATAACCCCAACGACCTGATCCACCTTTACAAGGCTTGTGCCGAAAAAGGGGCTGATGTGGCGATCGGATCGCGGTATATCAACGGGGTGAATGTGGTGAACTGGCCGCTCGGACGTGTGCTGATGTCGTATTTCGCCTCGGTCTATGTCCGTATGGTTACCGGCATGAAGATCAAAGATACCACCGCCGGGTTCAAATGTTACCGCCGGGAAGTACTCGCTACCCTCGAACTGGATAAGATCCATTTCAAAGGCTATGCGTTCCAGGTGGAGATGAAGTTTACCGCCTATAAGTGCGGCTTCACACTGGTTGAAGTGCCGATCATTTTTGTGAACCGCGTGCTGGGCGTATCCAAGATGAATTCGTCGATCTTCGGCGAGGCATTGTTCGGTGTGCTGAAGCTGAAGTGGTGGAGCCTCTTCCGGAAGTATCCGCAGAAACGGGCTACTGCATAACAACCGATCATTTCTACCCTATTGTCTGACTCTTTAAAAAAACGAACGATGAAAAAAACGCTCATCCGGCATGCAACCATTATTAATGAAGACCTGACGTTTAAAGGTTCCGTATTGGTGGAAGGCGATAAGATCGCCGCAATCTATGTAGGTGACCTACCCGATACGGTGGATCATACGGGCGTGGAGATAATCGACGCCACCGGCAAATGGTTGATCCCCGGCGCCATAGACGACCAGGTGCATTTCCGTGAACCGGGACTAACCCACAAAGGCGATATCGCCAGTGAGAGCCGCGCCGCGGTGGCCGGTGGTGTGACTACCTTTATGGATATGCCCAATACCAAACCGCAGACCACCACTGTCGCCGATCTGGAGTGGAAACTGCAACGGGGCGCCGAGACATCGGCAGCCAACTACTCCTTTTTCTTCGGCGGCACGAACGACAATATGGACGAGATCCGCAAGCTGGATCGGAAACGGGTGCCCGGCCTGAAACTCTTCCTTGGCTCGTCCACCGGTAATATGCTGGTGGATAAAAAAGAGAGCCTCGAACGTATCTTCAGTGAAGCGGGTATGCTGATTGCCGTCCATGCGGAAAAAGAGGAAGTGATCAAACGGAATATGGCTTACTATACGAACCTGATCGGCGCCAACCTGGATATATCTTATCACGCCAAGATACGGAATGAAGAGGCTTGTTATGCTTCTTCCGCGGAAGCGGTGGAATTGGCTGAACGGTTAAATACCCGCCTGCATATCCTTCACCTCTCCACGGCAAAGGAAATGATACTGCTGGATGGAACAAAGCCGCTCCGGGAAAAACGCATCACCGGAGAAGTCTGTGTGCACCACCTCTGGTTTTCGGATGCCGATTATGCGAAGTTGGGCAACCGCATCAAGTGGAATCCGGCTATCAAAACGGAAGCCGACCGTGCAGCGCTTCGCGAAGCAGCCGGTAATTATACGATTGATATTGTGGCTACCGACCATGCGCCGCATCTTCTGGCAGAGAAAGAAGGTAATTGCCTGACCGCCGCTTCGGGTGGCCCACTGGTGCAACATTCGGTTGTGGCGATGTTCGAACTGGCCAGCCAGGGTATATTTACTCCCGGAAAGGTGGTGAGCCTAATGGCACACCGGCCGGCAGAGTTGTTCGGTATCGACCGAAGGGGCTTTATCCGTCCGGGGTTTTATGCCGACCTCGTGCTGATTGATCCGAATAAACGCTGGGTCGTGTTGAAAGAGAACCTGCTGTATAAATGTGGCTGGTCGCCTTTCGAAGGGCAGCGTTTCACCCACCAGGTGTGGAAAACGTTTGTCAACGGGCAACTGGTTTATGATTGCGGTCGCATCCTTCCTTCGGTACGAGGCAAGGAAGTAGCATATCTTGCCTGACGTATGAAGTGCGATATGCAATTGCATAGGGGTGAAGTCTTTTATTTTACGGGTCCGCCAGACAAGGGAACAGACCGGTATGCTTATTTCCCCGATGGTGCGCTGGTTGTTTCCGATGGAATAATACGGGAAGCCGGTGCGTATGATGACATCTCCCTGCGTTATCCGGATGCCGAACGGATCGATCATCGCGGGAGACTGATCATGCCCGGCCTGATCGACGCGCATGTACATTTTCCGCAATACCGGATACAGGGTATGTATGGCGATCAGTTGCTCGCCTGGCTGAACAACTATACCTTTCCCGCCGAACGGCGCTATGGTGATCTTTCCCAGGGGGAGGTGACACGGCAAGCCCGCCGGTTTATCCAACACTTATTCCGCCACGGCACAACTGCCTGTATGGCGTATGCCGCCACTTTTCCACACACGGTGGACGCGTTGTTTGAGGTGGCTTCTTCCTGTAATATGCTGATGATGACCGGTAAAATGATGATGAACCGGAATGCCCCTGAAGCGCTGCTTGATACAACGGCGCAGAGTGAAGCCGACAGTCTCCGTTTGATTGAACGATGGCATGGGAAAGGGCGTAACCGGTATGTCGTCACCCCGCGCTTCGCCATTACCAGTACGCCGGATCAATTGACTGTGGCGGGGAAACTGCATGCGGCCTTTCCGGATACCTATATACAGACACATCTTTCGGAAAGCCGGGAAGAGGTGGAAACCGTTAGCCGGTTATTCCCCGGAAGCCGTGATTACCTCGATGTATATGAAAAGGCTGGCTTGCTTACCCGCCGTTCGGTGTTCGGGCATTGTATCCATCTGTCGGCCGATGAATGGATACGTATGCGGGAAGCCGGTGCGGTGGTGGCTCATTGCCCTACATCGAACCTCTTCCTGGGGAGCGGTTTGTTTCCCTTGCGCCAGGCGGATACGCATGGCGTGCCGGTGGCGTTGGCTACCGATGTGGCGGGAGGAACCTCCCTTTCGATGTTCCGGACAATGGATGAAGCCTACAAGATCCAGCAGCTAAATGATTATACTGTTTCTCCCCTTACCTTTCTTTACCTCTCTACCCTTGGGGCAGCCCGTGCGTTGGGACTGGATGAAAGTGTCGGTTCGTTCCGGGTGGGGAATAACGCCGACTTTATCGTGGTTGACTATGCCGCTACGCCCGACCAGGCAGAACGACTCTCTTTCCTGGATGCCACCGGGAAACTGACCGTGGAACAAAAGCTCCTGGGGTTGCAATTCCTGGGTGATGACCGGAGCGTGAAGTCCACCTATATCAACGGGAATTGTGTTCATACAAGATAAAAAAAACAGGCTGCCCGGGATCATCCCTGAGCAGCCTGTGCTTTTCTGGTTGGTGCCCCGTTCTTCTTACCAGGGGGTAACCGTTACGTTGCGGAAGAGGATGTCTTTCCCTTCGCTTTGCAGGCCGATGTATCCTTCTTTTACCTTATTGGTTCCCGTGTTCATATATACGCCGTTGATAAAGACGGTGATGGTACCGTTCTTGACGTAGATAGTGGCTTCGTTCCATTCGCCCACATTCTTTTCACTGGAGGGGTTGGTTTTCGCCACGACGGGGAAGCCGGGCCGGGGTGTGCCCGGACGTTGATGGAACTCAAACAGGTCGGAACCGCCGAGTAGCACAAAATCGCCCGCCTTACCGGCTGCCAACTGGCATTCGATGCCGTTGGGGAAAGGATTCTTCGGGTCTTCGATCAGGAGGAAGATGCCGCTGTTGGTGGCTTCCTTCGGATAACACCATTCTACGTGCAACTTGTAGTTGCCGTATTTTTGTTTGGTGTACATGTAACCGAGGTTACCGGCTACATGGATCACTCCGTTCTCAACGGAATAGACCTGTTCGGCGGGTACGGCGTTTTTGTCCACTACAAAGTTCCAGTTAGACAAGTCTTTTCCGTTAAACAGTTTTTCTGTTTGCTGGGCGGCGACAGTGGCTGTTGAACCCAGGAAAGCAGCCGCGACGACTGCCAGCATCCACATTCTTTGTTTCATGGTTGTCAATTTTTAATGTTTAATCTACAATGAGTTTGCGATAACGTACACGCTTGGGTTCCACATCACCCAATTGCTTGCGTTTATATTCTTCGTATTCGGAGTAGGTTCCTTCGTAGAAGACTACGTTGGAGTCGCCTTCAAACGAGAGGATGTGCGTGCAGATACGGTCGAGGAACCAACGGTCGTGCGAGATTACCACCGCGCAACCGGCGAAGTTCTCCAGCCCTTCTTCCAGGGCGCGGAGGGTGTTCACGTCGATATCGTTGGTCGGCTCATCGAGCAACAGCACGTTGGCTTCTGCTTTAAGCGTGAGCGCGAGGTGCAGCCGGTTCTTCTCCCCACCGGAGAGGACGCCGCAAAGTTTTTCCTGATCGGCTCCCGCGAAGTTGAAACGGGAGAGGTATGCGCGGGAGTTCAGCTCTTTGCCTGCTACGCGGATAAATTCCTGCCCGCCGGAGATCACCTGATAGACGGTTTTGTTCGGGTCGATATCCTTATGTGTCTGGTCGGCGTATCCGAGGGCTACGGTCTCTCCCACTTCAAAGGTACCCTTGTCGATAGATTCCATCTGCATGATCATCTTGAACAGGGTGGTCTTACCCGCACCGTTCGGGCCGATCACACCCACAATACCGTTGGGCGGAAGCATGAAGTTGAGGTCGTCGAAAAGTAGTTTGTCGCCGAACGCTTTCGCGACGTGTTGGGCTTCGATCACCTTGTTGCCCAACCGGGGGCCATTCGGAATAAAGAGTTCGAGCTTGGCTTCGCGCTCTTTCTGGTCTTCGTTGAGCAGTTTCTCGTACGAGTTCAGACGGGCTTTGCCTTTTGCCTGGCGGGCTTTGGGGGCGAGGTTGATCCATTCCAACTCACGTTCCAGTGTCTTACGGCGTTTGCTGGCTGTCTTTTCTTCCTGCGCCATCCGTTTGGTTTTCTGGTCGAGCCAGGAAGAGTAGTTGCCTTTCCAGGGAATACCTTCGCCACGGTCGAGTTCAAGGATCCAGCCTGCCACATGGTCGAGGAAGTAACGGTCGTGCGTGATGCAGATCACCGTACCTTCGTATTGCTGCAGGTGTTGTTCGAGCCAGTCGATCGACTCGGCGTCGAGGTGGTTGGTGGGTTCGTCCAGCAGTAGCACGTCGGGCTGTTTCAGCAGCAGGCGGCAAAGGGCTACACGGCGGCGTTCGCCTCCGGAGAGGGTTTCCACCAACTGGTCTTCGGGCGGGCAGCGAAGGGCGTCCATCGCACGTTCGAGCCGGCTGTCGAGGTTCCAGGCATCTGTCGCATCTATCTTATCCTGAAGGGCAGCCTGCCGGTTGATGAGGGCGTCCATCTTGTCCGGATCATCGAGCACTTCGGGATCGCCGAATCTCTCATTCACCTCTTCAAATTCCTTCAGTGTATCCACGATCTCCTGTACACCTTCCTGTACGATTTCTTTCACGGTCTTTCCTGCTTCCAGTTTCGGATCCTGTTCGAGGTAGCCCACGGTATAACCGGGGGAGAAGACCACTTCACCCTGGTATTCTTTTTCAATACCGGCGATGATTTTCAAAAGGGTGGATTTACCTGATCCGTTCAACCCGATAATTCCGATCTTCGCTCCGTAGAAGAAGGAGAGATAGATGTTTTTCAATACTTGTTTCTGAGGGGGATAGATCTTGTTGACTCCCACCATCGAGAAGATGATTTTTTTGTCGTCGGCCATACGTCCTATGCTTGTTTTTAATGGATTAATCGCTTATTGTGCAAAGATAGGGAAATAAAAACAGACGAAATGCTTGCATGATAAAATTATATGGCCTACCTTTGCACCCGCATTCATACAGATGCAAGCGGAGATTTGCTAGCTCAGCAGGTAGAGCACATCCCTTTTAAGGATGGGGTCCTGGGTTCGAGCCCCAGGCAAATCACGAAACAGCGAAAACTCCTGAAAGTCGATAGATTTTCAGGAGTTTTTTTATTCTAAAGGGGGGCGAATTCGACCCCCTTATTTCTCCCATAGCACTTTTTTAGTCAGAAAATGCGTATTGCAGGTAAAACAGCGCTTTGCGAAATCGCGCATTGCAGGGTGTAAATAGGGTATTAGATTTGCGTATTGCAGAAATCCTCATTAAATTTGTCTGTTGATAAGATGATAAATACTGGATAACATGATATTTAAACGTAAATTGTATGACAAACTGCTTCTCTGGAAACGGCAGGCAGCAGGCACTAAGGCGCTTCTGATAGAAGGTGCCCGACGGATAGGCAAATCCACGCTGGTGGAAGAATTTGCCAATAATGAGTACCGGAGCTATCTTTTGATCGATTTCAACAAGGTAAGCGACTCGGTTATTTCGGCCTTTACCAATTACATGAACGATCTCGACACTTTTTTCCTGATTCTTTCTTCAGAATATGGGGTGAGACTTTACCCCAAGGAATCCATCATCATATTTGATGAGATACAACAGTTTCCAAAAGCCCGGCAAGCGATAAAGTATCTGGTCGCCGATGGGCGGTTCGACTATATAGAGACGGGCTCGCTCATTTCCATCAAGGAGAATGTAAAAGATATAACCGTTCCCTCGGAAGAAAGGGCACTCTCTATGTATCCGATGGACTTCGAGGAGTTTGCTTGGGCCATGAGTGAAGAACCGTTGATGACTTATATCCGCCAATGCTTTGATAAAAAGGAGCCTTTGGAGCAGGGGCTTCACGCCAAGGCTATGCTGTTGTTCCGTCAATACATGATTGTGGGCGGTATGCCGAAAAGCGTGTCGGTGTATCTGGAGAACAACCGGAGCTTCGAAATGGCCGATATGGAAAAAAGAGATATACTGACACTGTACCGGAGTGACATCATGAAGATAAATTCGGGTTACCGATCGAGCGTACTGAGCATATTTGACCAGATTCCGGCTTTTCTTTCGCGTTCGGAAAGACGGGTAGTGATGAGCCGCATTGAAAAGGGAGCTAGCTTCCCCAAATATCATGATACTTTCTTTTGGCTCTCCGATTCGAAAATTGCCAATGAATGCTTTAACTGTTCGGACCCTAACGTGGGACTCTCGCTGAATGAAGACCGGACATACGTGAAGTGTTATATGGGTGATACCGGACTACTCATCAGCCATACGTTTGATGAGAATGAAATCTCTGACGGAGCACTTTACCGGGAAATCTTATTGGGAAAACTGTCGGTAAACGAGGGTATGTTCTATGAGAACCTAATCGCACAGATGCTGGTGGCTGCCGGGCACAAGCTTTATTTCTACACGCGATACAATGAAGAGAAGCATCGCAACGACGTGGAAATAGATTTTATCCTGTCGAACCACAGCAAACTGAAATATAAAATTTTTCCGATCGAGGTGAAATCGAAT
>JAVBUE010000012.1:0-28217 GCA_031555735.1 Tannerellaceae bacterium | reverse complement strand
CGCTTCGTTTGTAACTTCTGTTTCTTCAACACTTAACTTGTCAACGATGATAGCTTTTACCCTTGATGCAACTTCAGACATAACTTTTTCAATTTAAATTAATAATTACGAAATATACTTTCTTAAATTTGCAGTGCAAAGGAAAGCATTTTTTGTGTAACCAAGCAAATTTACAGCACTAAAAATGCAGGAATGCTGCACATTTTTTCTTTTCTTGTGCATTTAAACATTTTTAAACATTTTTTCAGATGAAGAATATCGCCATTTTTGCCTCTGGCTCCGGAACAAACGCGGAAAATATTATCCGTTATTTTGCAGACAACAAGGAGATTGGTGTTTCCGTCGTCTTGTCTAATAACCGGAATGTGGGCGTTCATGCGCGGGCAAACAGGCTGGGAGTGCCGTCGTTCGTCTTCACCCGGGAGGAATTTGTGACTGGAGAGCCGGTATTGGCCAAACTGGCCGAGTATAACATCGACCTGATCGTACTGGCCGGTTTTATGAACAAGATCGCCGAACCATTGCTCAACGCCTACCCGCACCGGATCATCAACATCCATCCGGCCCTGTTACCCAAACACGGAGGAAAAGGAATGTACGGGATGCATGTGCACGAGGCGGTGGTTGCCGCGGGAGAAACCGAGTCGGGCATCACCATCCATTATATTAATGAGCATTACGATGAGGGAGCGATCCTTTTCCAGGCAACCTGTCCGGTCTTTCCCGAAGACACCCCCGGCACCGTCGCGGCGAATGTACATGCCCTGGAGTACGCCCATTACCCCCATGTGATTGAAGAAGTACTCACCAACATACGATAAAGACATGAAAACAGTAGAACATACCGACCGTGCATGGATCGAATCCATCATCCGCCAATGCGATATCTGTTATGTGGGAATGGCCGATACCGACGGGACACCGTATGTGTTGCCGATGAACTTTGGCTACCGCGACGGCGTGATCTACCTCCATTCGGCACAGGAAGGGAGGAGTATCTCCATCCTCGAACGGAACCCTCGGGTGTGTATCACCTTCAGTACGGATCATGCCCTGGTTTTCCAGCATCCTGAAGTGGCATGCAGCTACCGGATGCGCTCCAAAAGCGTGCTCACCTGGGGGAAGGTGACGTATGAAGACGATTTCGACAAAAAAAAGGAAGCCCTCGATATCCTCATGAAGCAATATTCCGGCAAACAGTTCACCTACAGCGACCCCGCGGTAACCAACGTCAGAATATGGAAAGTGGTGATCGAGCAAATGAGCTGTAAAGAATTCGGCGCTCCGCACAAGAAGTAAGGACGAATCCCGAAAAATGTTGTATTTTTGCCGGCAAAACAGACTGTTTCATAGCTGATGGATAGATATTCGCATACCCCGGCACTGCGGGATGCCATTGAGACACTTTCGGATGAGGACTCGTACCGTCAACTGTTTCACGCGTATCGTGACGAAGAAGCATTGCCTTCGGGAGAAGTGCTGAAACAAATCATCAATACCTGCCGGGCGATACTCTTTCCGGGGTATTACGGGCATGCGCATGTCAGTAAACAAACGATCGGTTACCATACGGGTGTCCATATCTGCGAACTCCATACGCTGCTGTCGAACCAGATCCATGCCGGTATCTGCTTTACACAAACACATTGCGCGGACTGTCCGGAAAAAGATTCGACAGCGGGATCGGAAGCCTTGTCGGAACAGTTTATCGCCTCCCTGCCCGGCATGCGGAATATCCTGGCAACGGATGTGGAGGCTGCCTACGACGGCGATCCTGCCGCCACCAATGCCAGCGAAGTCATCTTTTGTTATCCCGGGTTCCGGGCGATCGTGAATTACCGTATCGCCCACCAGCTTTACCTGCTCGGCGTGCCGTTCATTCCCCGTATGATCACGGAGATGGCACATTCGGAGACGGGTATCGACATCCATCCGGGAGCACGGATCGGGCATCATTTCTCGATCGACCACGGCACGGGCACGGTAATCGGAGAGACCAGCGTGATCGGTAACCATGTGCGTATCTTCCAGGGTGTCAGCCTGGCGGGAGAGAAACTGCCCAGGGACGAAAACGGACAGACGATACGAGGCGTGGCACGGCATCCCATCCTCGAAGACCAGGTGACCATCTATTCCAACTCCACCCTGCTGGGACGTATCCGCATCGGGAAAGGAGCGACTGTTTATGGCAACGTATGGCTCACGGAAGATGTACCGGCAGGTGCTGTCGTGACACAAAACAAAGCAACACATAACATCACATAAGATTACGTATCCCAACATGAAGAGCGAGACCTTTGAAATGGTGGCCAAAACCCTGTACGGGTTGGAAGAAGTATTGGCCGGCGAGTTACAAACTTTAGGTGCCGGAGACCTGCAGATCGGTCGCAGGATGGTATCATTTACCGGCGACAAAGAACTGCTGTACCGGGCGAATTTCTGCTGCCGTACGGCTTTGCGCATCCTGAAACCGATCTATCACTTTAAAGCGAAAGATGCGGATAAGGTATATCAGGAAGTGAAGAAAGTGGCGTGGGAGAACTTCCTGTCGCTGGACAAAACTTTCGCCATCGACTCGGTGATCTATTCGGAAGATTTCACCCATTCCAAGTTCGTAGCCTACCGTACCAAGGATGCCATTGTGGACTACTTCATGGAAAAGATGGAGAAACGTCCGTCCGTCCGGGTGAACAATCCGGACCTGTATATCAACATCCATATTTCACACAACGACTGTACGTTGTCGATCGACAGCTCGGGAGAAAGCCTCCACAAACGCGGGTACCGCATCGACCAGACCGACGCGCCGCTGAGTGAAGTGCTGGCCGCCGGTATGATCCTCAAGACAGGATGGAAAGGAGACTGCCATTTTGTGGATCCGATGTGTGGATCAGGTACACTGCTGATCGAAGCCGCCATGATCGCCCTCAACATCTCTCCGGGTGTACACCGGCGGGAATATGCGTTTGAGAAATGGATGGATTTCGACCAGGAACTGTTCGACCAGATCTACAACGACGAGAGCTTGGAACGGGAATTCACTTTCAAATGCTACGGGTCGGACATCTCCCCCACGGCGATCGAAACGGCCGAAAAGAACGTCCGGAACGCAGGACTGATGAAATACATCGAGCTGAAAGTACAACCCTTCCAACAGTTCACCGAAGCGCCACAACCGGGTATCCTGGTAACAAATCCCCCATACGGCGAACGAATCTCTTCCCGCGACCTCCTGGGATTGTACAGTATGATCGGCGAACGGCTGAAACATGTCTTCACCGGTTATCGAGCCTGGATACTGAGTTATAAGGACGAATGCTTCGACAAGATAGGTCTCCGTCCCAGTGAAAAGATGAAGCTGATGAACGGTTCGTTGGATTGCGAATACCGTTGCTATGAATTGTTTGAAGGAACAAACAAAGAGTTCAAAAAGGCGCAAAACGACACTGCCGGTACGGCGGTCAAACAGGTTGGCGACCGGAAGGTAGTTGCTGTCTTTGAGAAACGCCGCGACACCTTCCGCCCTGAGACACGTAAAACAGAGCGCCCCGACCGCGGTTCCCGGAAAGACGACAGTACGGAAGGACGATCGTTCCGGAAACGGGAGGACGGCTCTGAAGGACGATCGTTCCGAAAGCAGGGCGACAAAAGGGAAAGCCGACCGTATAAAAAGAGGGACGACAGCGCCGAAAGCCGACCGTTCCGGAAACGCGAGGACAGTACCGAAGGACGACCCTACCGGAAACGCCCCGAGGAGGGTGAAGGAAAGAAACCTTTCCGGAAAGAAGCAGGAGGAAAGGATCAGAAGTCGTTTAAGAAACCATTCAATAAAAAGGGGAGGGATGAACGTAACCATTAAGTCAATCTGTACGGCTATGCTGTGCGCCTTATCCGTTTTCACCATGGCACAGGATAAATCACTTACACTCGAAGACCTGATCCCTGGCGGACGGACTGCCGCCCGCTTCACGCCCGCCACACTCAGGCAACCGCAATGGTGCGGCGATACCTATTTGTATGCCAAAGGCGACAGTGTATGGTACGGCATGCCGGGCAAGCCTGAGCAGATCGCTTTCACCCTGGCCACGTTAAACGGGGCGTTGTCAGCCTTCGGACGAGAGACCGTCAGCACCCTGCCTTTCTTCACCCTGCCAGTAGATACAGAACCGGTGGTCGTTTTTACCAGCCGCCAACACCGGTTACATTATGATTACCGGGCCAACAAAATCACAGCCGGCTACACCCTGCCCGCAAAAGGATCCAACTACGATTACGCACCGGGAAGCGAACGGATCGCTTTCACCGAAGGGAATAACCTGCGGATACTGTCTGCCGACAACCAGGTGACCACCGTCACACAGGAGAACGATGAAGGTATCGTTTGCGGGCAGTCGGTACACCAAAACGAGTTCGGCATACGGAAGGGAACATACTGGTCGCCATCCGGATCCCTTCTGGCCTTTTACCGGATGGACGAAACAATGGTCACCGCTTACCCCTTAGTGACTATCGACGCCCGTTGTGCCGAATCGGTACCCCATAGATACCCGATGGCGGGCATGAAAAGCCATGAGGTAACCGTAGGTGTCTATCACACTGCCACGGGACAGACCGTATGGCTGAAGACCGGCCTTCCGAAAGAAAAATACCTGACGAACATCGCCTGGAGCCCAGATGAGCAGAGTATATATATCGCCGAATTGAACCGCGACCAGAACGAACTGAGCATGGTACGTTACTCGGCTGTTACCGGTGAACAGGAAGCGCTACTATTCACGGAAAAGAGCGACAGGTATGTGGAACCACGGCAGCCCATCCTCTTCGTACCCAACCAGCCCGACAGGTTTATCTGGCAAAGCGAACGCGACGGATACAACCACCTGTACCTCTACGACACCTCAGGTATATTAATCAAACAGCTCACCTCCGGCCCCTGGGTGGTACAACAAATCGCCGGCTTCGATGCCAAAGGCGAACAATTGTTCTTCACTGCTACCGCACCTCATCCGTCCGGCACGCAAACCGTAGGATCCGCCCTGGAAACATACGCCTGGAAAGTGTCGCTGAAGAGCGGGAAGCGATCCTGTTTTTCAACCCGTACCGGTGTACATTCGGTAGATGTCAGTCCTTCCGGCCAGTACGCGATCGATGTGTTCACCGCCCCGGATGTGCCGCGGGATATCGCGATTATCCGCACCAAAGACGGACAGGAAATCACTTCCTTACTGAAAGCCAAAGATCCGTACGCAGGCTATCCGATGCCAGAGATTACGACCGGAACGGTCAAAGCGGGCGACGGCATCACTGATCTCCATTACCGGCTGATCAAACCCCTCGGTATGGATGCGTCGAAAAAATACCCGACCGTGGTGTATGTCTATGGTGGTCCGCACAGCCAGCAGGTGACCGGCGGATGGCAATACGGCACCCGTGGATGGGAGATCTATATGGCGGAAAAAGGATACGTGGTCTTTGTGCTCGACAACCGGGGAACCGCCAACCGGGGACGCGATTTCGAGCAGATAATCCACCGCCAGCTCGGCGTGGCTGAGATGGCCGACCAGATGCAAGGCATCCACTTCCTGAAGTCGCTGCCGTATGTGGATGCTACCCGCATCGGCGTTCACGGCTGGAGCTATGGGGGATTCATGACGGTCAACCTGATGCTCTCTCACCCGGATGTGTTCAAAGCCGGTGTAGCCGGTGGACCGGTGATCGACTGGAAATACTATGAGATCATGTACGGCGAACGGTACATGGATCGTCCGCAGGACAATCCCGAAGGATACGCGCAAGCCAACCTGAACGCGAAAGCCGGTAACCTCCGGGGGCGCCTGCTGATCATCCACGGAACGGTTGACCCGGTCGTGGTGTGGCAACACAGCCTCTCCTTCCTCAAAGCCTGCATAGACGCAAGGACCTATCCTGATTATTTTGTCTATCCGGGACACGAACATAACGTTGCGGGAAAAGACCGCGTGCATCTGCACGAGAAGATCACCCGCTATTTCGACGAACACTTGTAATAATCCATAGATACAGATGAAGATATTATTGATAGGATCCGGAGGACGTGAGCACGCCCTTGCCTGGAAAATAGCACAGAGTAGCCGAACAACCCAGTTATTCATCGCTCCCGGGAATGCCGGAACGGCGTTGGCAGGCACCAACATACCGATGAAGGCCGACGATTTCGGCGCCATCAGGGACTTTGTACTGGCTCATCAGATCGAAATGGTGGTTGTCGGTCCCGAAGACCCGCTGGTGAAAGGGATATACGATTATTTTGCACAGGATCCCGCATTGGCTGCCGTACCGGTGATCGGCCCGAGCCGCGAAGGCGCGCAACTCGAAGGAAGCAAAGATTTCGCCAAAGCATTTATGCTGCGGCACAGGATACCGACAGCGCGCTACCAAAGCATCACCGCTGAAAACCTCTCCGATGGATATGCCTTCCTCGAATCCCTTTCGGCACCTTATGTGCTCAAGGCCGACGGACTGGCTGCCGGTAAGGGTGTCCTTATCATCGACACGTTGGAAGAAGCGAAACGGGAACTGGCGGATATGCTGGCAGGGATGTTCGGCGACGCCAGTAAGACGGTGGTGATCGAAGAATTCCTCGATGGCATCGAGTGTTCGGTATTCGTACTCACCGATGGCCGTCACTACAAAGTGCTGCCCGTAGCCAAAGATTACAAACGGATCGGCGAAGGAAATACCGGTCTGAATACCGGCGGCATGGGCGCCGTATCCCCCGTCCCGTTTGCCGACAAGGTATTCATGGATAAAGTGGAAGAGCGCATCATCCGTCCCACGGTAGAGGGGCTGGTCTCAGAAAAGATCGACTACAAAGGGTTTATCTTCCTCGGACTGATCAGTGTGAAAGGCGAGCCGATGGTGATTGAATACAACTGCCGGATGGGCGATCCGGAAACAGAAGTCGTCATGCTCCGCATCCAGAGCGACCTGGTGGACCTGTTGGAAGGAGTGGCCAAAGGCGACCTCGATACCCGTTCCCTGACGGAAGATCCCCGGGCAGCCGTCACCGTGATGCTTGTCAGCGGCGGTTACCCTGAAGCATACGAGAAAGACAAGGTAATCACCGGACTCGACCGCGTGCCTGCCGAAAACATCCTGTTCCATGCAGGAACTAAAGCATGCGACGGACAGATACTTACCAACGGCGGTCGCGTGATTGCCGTCAGCTCGTACGGCGCCGACAAAGAGGAAGCCCTGTCGCGTTCCTTCGCCGGAGCCCAAGCCATCGGATTCGATAAGAAATACTTCCGCCGCGATATCGGGTTCGACCTGTAAATACACCAAACTGGGGAAACAGTGGAAAGAGGACTCGCACGGCCAGGGAAGCAATACAACCTGAACACAACGGCTACCACCCTGTATGTCGCAGGGGTATGCATAGCCTGTTGGGTAATTTACTACCTGGCCTCCGTCGGTTTTCCGTTCCTTCCGGAGATCAGCCAGACCCCGTTGTGGCAGGCCGTTGCCGGGATGTGGACGAACCGTGAAAGTGCATATACCGTTGGCCTGCTGCTGGTGTTTGGATTGGCTTATCTGCTGCTCCGTACCAATTATGTCCTGATGCTGATCCGCGAACGGACGGTGTTGCCTTTCCTGTTTTATCTGTTGTACGCGGGCGTCAATCCCCTTTTCGTTCCCTTGAATCCGGCAACCGCCGGTGTGTTCTGCCTGTTGGCGGGAATTTACCTGCTCTTCCTGTCGTACCACGACGAAGGGGCGGTAGGAAACGCCTACAAAGCCGCCCTTTTCTTCGGTATCGGCAGTTTATGCTGGATACATATCCTGTGCTTCCTTCCTCTGTTCTGGCGGGGGATGTACAATTTCAAGACCTGGTCGTACAAAATTGCGGCGGCTTCCCTGTTTGGTATCGTCACAGTCTATTGGTTCGTACTCGGCTGGTGCGTGTGGACAGACGATTATACGTTGTTCACCCACTCATTCGCCCAACTGTTCCGGTTCAACCTGTTCTGGATCCACGACCTCGGATGGATCGACTGGGTGTCGGTCTTACTGATGGCCTTGGCCACGGTCACCGCGATCATCCACCTGCTGGCGCATGAGCTTGAAGACAACCTGCGAACCCGGCAGTTCCTTTGGTTCTTTATCCTGCTCGCCACCTGGACCCTGGTATTGATCGTTGTCTATGCACAATCGAAAGAAGAGCTGCTGCAAATCCTTTGCCTCCCGGCGGCAGTTCTTTCCGCCCACTTTTTCACACTGGTGCGCAATAAATACACCTTCGGGCTGTTTCATTTGATGGTGGCCGCTATGGCAGGCCTCCTTTTCGTTCGTTTATGGAATTTCTGATCGAATACGGATATATCGGCGTCTTTATCGCGGCCTTTCTGGCTGCCACCATCCTGCCGTTCAGCAGCGAAGTGGTACTGACGGGGGTGTTGCTGAGCGGAGCCGCCTATTGGCCCTGCATGATCGCCGCCACGCTGGGCAATGTGCTGGGCGGGATGACCTGCTATTGGCTGGGAATGCTGGGAAAAATGGAATGGATCGAGAAATACCTCAAACTGGATCCCGCCAAACTGCAAAAGGTACAAGACTGGATCCGGAACAAAGGCTCCTGGATGGCTTTTTTCGTTTTCCTGCCGGGGATAGGCGACTTTATCGCCGTCGCCCTGGGATTCCTGCGGGGAAACGTGTGGATCGTATTCTTCTCCATGTTCCTGGGGAAAGCGCTCCGTTACTGGGTGTGGATGGAGTTTGTGTACAAAGTGCAGGCCGCCTTCTTTTAAGCAATATAATCCCTGCCATTTCGTTAGAATGAATGAATGAATTCATAGCAATGCAACCGGAAAAGAACATACAACTCATCGACCTGCGGGGACAATACCTCCGGCTTCAGTCTGAAATTGATGAAGCGATGCAGACCGTCCTCCTAAGCTCCGCCTTTATCAACGGGCCGGAAGTAAAAACCTTTGCTTCCGCACTCTCCACCTATCTGGCTGTCCCCCATGTGATCCCCTGCGGCAACGGGACGGACGCCCTGCAAATGGCGCTGATGGCGCTGGAGTTGCAACCCGGAGATGAGGTGATTGTCCCGGCATTCACCTACGCCGCCGCCGTGGAGACGGTGCTGCTCCTGGGGATGACACCCGTCGTAGTGGATGTAGATCCCTACACCTATAATTTGGATGTGGATCGGATCCGTACAGCCGTCTCGCCCCGCACGAAAGCGATTATCGTGGTTCACCTGTTCGGCCAGTGCGCCGATATGGAACCGTTGATGCAGCTCGCGTCCGAGTATCAGTTGTACGTGGTGGAAGACAACGCCCAATCCATGGGCGCCGAATATAGCTTTTCCGACGGATCCGTCCGGAAAGCCGGTGCGATCGGACATATCGGCACCACCTCTTTCTTCCCCACCAAACCGTTGGCCTGTTATGGCGACGGAGGAGCCATGTTCACCCCGGACACCGTCCTGGCTACCCGCCTGCACCTGCTCACCCAGCACGGGCAGGAACGGAAATACCATCATAAGATCGTGGGATGCAATTCCCGGCTGGACACCTTACAGGCGGCAGTCCTGCAAGTGAAGCTCCGTCATCTGGCGGCGTTCAGGGAAGCCCATCAGCAGGTAGCCTGCCGTTACAACGACGCCTTCCGATCGTTGTCCTGGCTCCGGATACCCCAAACGCTTCCATCATCCACGCACGTGTATCATCAATATACCCTCCAGGTGATGTGCGGGTCAAGGGATGCCTTCCGTACCTACCTGGAAGAAAAAGGGATTCCCACGCAGTTATACTATCCGCTTACCATCCCCGAACAGGAAGCGTTCCAGCCTTATCTTCGCATGGGCGGAACGATCCACGAGGCTACCCGCCTGAGCCGGTCGGTGCTCTCCCTACCCATCCATACCGAACTGACGGAAGACGAACAAACATATATTATCGAAACAATACGATCCTATGAACCATCCTGAGATCCGTTTCGCCGTGGTCGGTTGCGGCCATATCGGCAAGCGCCACGCCGAGATGATCACCCGTGAGTCCGGTGCCGGACTGGTAGCCCTCTGTGACATACGCCCACAGGAAGAGCTGGGCATCGACGCGTATGAAGTCCCTTTCTTCCCCTCCCTGGAAGCCTTGCTGGAAGCCGGGTTGGAGATCGATGTGATTACGATCTGCACACCCAACGGCCTGCATGCCGCCATGGCTATCCAGGCGATTGAAGCAGGCCATCATGTGGTGATTGAGAAACCGATGGCCCTCACACAGGCCGATGCCGAGAAAGTAGTCTTTGCCTCGCTCAAATACCACAAACGCGCGTTCTGTGTGATGCAGAACCGCTACTCCCCCCCTTCGGTATGGCTGAAGGAGATGGTCGAATCCGGCCGCCTGGGACAGCTATACCTGGTGCAGCTCAACTGCTTCTGGAACCGCGACGACCGTTACTACCAGGCAGGCGGATGGCATGGCGACCGTACCCTGGACGGTGGGACACTCTTCACCCAATTCTCCCACTTCATCGATATCATGTATTGGCTGTTTGGCGATATCACCCATATACAGGCGCGGTTCAACGACTTCAACCACCAGACGCTGACCGACTTTGAAGATTCCGGCCTTGTCACCTTCGATTTCCTCAACGGCGGCATGGGCACCCTCTCCTATTCCACCTCCGTCTGGGATAAGAATATGGAAAGTTCGATGCTGATCATTGCCGAGCACGGCAGCATCCGGATCGGCGGGCAATACATGAACGAAGTGGAATACTGCCATATCAAAGAGTATGAGATGCCCGTCCTTGCGCCCACCAATCCTGGCAACGACTACGGTCCCTATAAAGGATCGGCGCAAAACCATAACTTCGTGATCCGGAACGTCGTGAACGTCCTCTCCGGCCATGCCTCGGAAACGATCTCCACCAATGTGCTCGAAGGCATGATGGTGGTCGATATCATCCAGCGCATCTATGCCTCCAAGCCATCCACCCTCTGAATACCCCCCTCATTATACTAACCGATAGACATTGCCCGGCATGACGCTGACCACATCCTCCATTTCCAGTTCGAACAGGAAGGGGGAGAGTTGATAAACCGGCATATCCAGGCCGACGGCCAACTGGTTGACGTGCATCTCCTTCTCTGCGCGCAACAGGCCGACGATACGTCCCTGTAAACTATCTTCTTCAAACAGGAGCTGCGTTTGCACCGGCGGCTTTTTCCCGATCGCCGCATCCCAACACATGGATGCGATGAAGTCGGTTGCCGAAGTGATCAGCCCCGCCTTGTTCTGCCGGATCAGGGCGTTGCATCCGCACGAATGGGTATCTCCTACCCGTCCCGGGAACGCATAAACATCCCGTCCGTAAGAAGAGGCGATATCGGCCGTGATGAGCGAGCCGCCCTTTTCCGCCGACTGTACCACGATGGTCGCATCCGCCAATCCCGCCACGATCCGGTTCCGCTTCACGAAGTTCTGCCGGTCCGGATTGGTCTCACTGGGAAAATCCGTCAGGATGCCGCCGTGCGACAACATTTCGACAGCCGTATTCCGGTGCGCCGAAGGATAGATACGGTCGAGCCCGTGCGCCAGTACGGCCACCGTCGGCAGTCCGGCCTGTAATGCCGCCCGGTGCGCCTGCACGTCGATGCCATACGCCAGGCCGCTCACCACCAGCGTATCCGGGAATACCTCCGCCAGCTCTTTGAGAAAGGTATCGGTCAGCATCCGCCCATAGTCGGTTGCGTTACGCGTTCCCACCAGGCTGATGATCCGTTGCGCATCCAGATTCGCCTCTCCCCGGAAGTAGAACAGGACAGGCGCGTCCGGGCACTCCAGCAAGCGCTTCGGGTAATGGGCATCCGTGAGGAAATAACAAGTGATCCGGTTTTTTTCGATAAAGGCAAGTTCTCTTTCCGCTTTCCGCAGTACGTCGGGGTTTCTGATCTCCGCCGACAGCATCTGCCCGATGCCCGGGATCCGTTCCAACAGGCGGCTTTTTTCCGCGAACACAGCCTCGGCATCTCCCAGCGACTCCAACAGTTGCCGGGCCAGTATATCGCCTACACCATTAATCATAGTCAGGCCGATCTGGTAAATGGTTACATTCTCCATGGTTTTGTTTTAGTATGATATTTATATAGTTACAGATTGGTTACCGGGGTGAAGGGCTTGCTTACCCCTTGTTCACCTTTTCCAGCAGCGCGTCGAAGTATTCGCCACGCGTCAGTCGTCCCTGCTCCACCACGACGGTCTCCACACGTCCTTTGGCTGCCAGCGCACCGTCGGACTGGCGGTAGATAAACTGGTGGAAGACCAGCTTCGGTCCTTCCTTCCCCACTTCGAGGGCCGACACATAACTATCGCCGCTCCGCAGCGATGCCTTGAACTGGATATCCACCCGCGACACGAACGCATCCACGCCCTTGTCATGCATCGCCCCGAAGTTTTCGCCCAGCGATTCGAGGAACTCATGCCGGGTATGTTCCATATACCGTTGATAATTGGAGTTGTTCACTACTCCCTGCAGGTCGCATTCATAATCGCGAACCTTCATCGACAGTGCAAATGTATGCGCTTTCATTGGATCGTTTCGTTAATTGGGGTGGGGACTAATTTATACAACCGGTCGGACGGACGTACTTTGTCGGTAGTCCGGATCGAGAACCGTTCGCCTTTGCGTGTTTCTGCCACCGGTTTAAGTTCGACGCGTATCTCTTCCACGGTCTGCATCAGCGCGCCGGTTGTAGGTCCCGTCACCAGTATCTCGTCGCCGACAGCCAGCATGCCCGATTCCATTTCAAATTCGGCCACGCCCAATCCGCTGAAGTATTTGATGGCTTTGGCCAGATATACCTTTTTCTTCGCGGCGCCCGAACCATACCGGTGGCTCCATTCGCCTAAGCGTTGCCCGAGGTAATAGCCATCCCAGAAGCCACGGTTGAATACGCTCTTCAGCCGCGTATCCCAGTGTTGTATCTTTTCTTCGGTGAAGCTGCCGTTGCAATAGGCGCGGACGGCTTCCTTGTAACATTCGGTTACGATGCGCACATATTCCGGTCCACGGGCGCGTCCTTCAATCTTGAACACACGCACGCCGGCATCCATCATCTTATTCATGAAATGGATGGTCTTCAGGTCTTTGGGCGACATGATGTATTGGTTTTCGATATCGAGTTCGATATCGCTCTCCCTGTCCTTCACGGTATATCCCCGGCGGCAGATCTGCATACAGGCGCCGCGGTTGGCGGAAGCGTTCATCTCGTGCAGGCTGAGGTAGCATTTGCCGGATACGGCCATGCACAACGCGCCGTGGGCGAACATCTCGATGCGGATCCGTTCCCCTTTCGGGCCGCGGATATCCTGGTGGATGATCTGGTCGTATATCTCCTTTACCTGGGTGAGGTTCAGTTCGCGTGCCAGCACCACCACATCGGCAAAGCGGGCGTAAAAGCGGAGTGCTTCGGCGTTGGAGATATTCAGTTGGGTGGAGAGGTGTACCTCCTGCCCGATCCGGTTGGCATAATCCATCGCCGCCACATCGGCAGCGATGATGGCGGTCACTTCCGCCGCCTTTGCCGCGTCTATAATCGACCGCATCAGGGCGAGGTCTTCCCCATAAATCACCGTATTCACCGTGAGATAACTCTTGATCCCGTGTGTACGGCAGATGGCGACGATCTGCCGCAGGTCGTCCACCGTAAAGTTATGCGACGAGCGCGCACGCATATTCAGCCCTTCGATCCCGAAGTAAACCGAATCGGCTCCGCCCTGTATGGCCGCCATCAGCGATTCGTACGAACCGACCGGCGCCATGATCTCAAAATCCTGTTCGCTCAATGTGCTTATCTCCTTTATTCGCGTGCAAATATACGGCTAATTTCGGTTTTGCGGCGACACAACTACTCTTTTAACTGGATGACGGCCACGATGGGGTTGTCGTCGGCAGCCGATTTTCCGGCTATCACGTATCCCTTCTTCACCCTGCGCCAGCGGGATTTTCTATCGGGCCAGGGATCTTCTATTGTCAACAACCGTATCTTCTATTGTCAACATCAGGAAGAAGTAGTGACGCGATTAGGTCGTTTTTCTCATCCCACAGCGTTGGACGGATCATTCCACTATTGTGGTATCTTCTTTCCACAGCCGTGGCGTTTTTGTTTTAGTCCCCATGTTGTGAAATCAAATCTTCACGGCTGTGGAAAGAAAACTTCACAGTTGTGAAAAGAAGAGTTCACGGCTGTGGAGAGAAGAGATCTACCGGATGCCGGTAACAGATCATTCGGATGTTGACGATAGTTCTACCTAATGTTGACGGTAGTTCTACCGGGTCTTGCCGGGTATATGCGGGATCAGGCAGGTAAAATGATCCGGATGAAACGGGCAAAGACCTGCGATCTCCTTTCCTTTTTAATAGACTCCATCTATCACCTAATAGAAAATATAGTTTTTATCTATGCGTCTGGTGGACTATCTTTGCGTAGTCAAAACAAATCAGTACTAATCTTAAAACAATTGAGTTATGACTCCGATCATTAATTTACAGTTACCCGAGTTCAGTGTACAGGCCTACCACAAGGGCGAGTTCAAAACAGTAGCCGACAAGGATGTATTAGGCAAATGGGCGATCTTCTTCTTTTACCCTGCCGACTTCACGTTCGTATGCCCGACCGAACTGGTCGATATGGCCGAAAAATACGCCAAATTCCAGGAGATGGGTGTGGAGATCTATTCCGTAAGCACCGATTCGCACTTCGTACACAAAGCATGGCACGACGCATCGGAAAACATCCGGAAGATCACCTATCCGATGCTGGCCGATCCCACCGGTATCCTTTGCCGCGCCTTCGGCGTGATGATTGAAGATGCCGGTATGGCATACCGCGGCACCTTCGTGGTAAACCCCGCCGGCAAAGTGAAGATTGCCGAAATACACGACAACAATATCGGCCGTAACGCCGATGAGCTGCTCCGCAAGGTAGAAGCCGCACTGTTCGTGGCCGCCCATCCCGGTGAGGTATGCCCCGCCAAATGGGAACAGGGCAAAGAAACGTTGATCCCCAGCATCGACCTGGTAGGTAAACTCTGACCGCCTATGCTGACGAACGCACTCAAAGAACAGCTCCAGGGCATCTTCGCCGGACTAACCGCCGCTTATACGTTCGACATCACCGTGGCTCCCGATCATGGGAGCCGCCGTGAATTGTTGGAACTGCTTTCCGAGGTGGCCGACTGCTCCCCGCACCTTGCCTGCCGGGTGAAAGACGGACAGGGATTGTGTTTCTCCCTGCTGAAAGACGACCAGCCGACCGGTATCCGTTTCCGTGGCGTACCCAACGGGCACGAGTTCACCTCCCTGCTCATGGCCATCCTGAACAGCGACGGGAAAGGGAAGAATATTCCCGACGAAGGCGTATGCCTCCGGGTGAAAGCGCTGAAAGGACCGATCCGGCTCACCACTTATGTATCCCTCACCTGCACCAATTGCCCCGATGTGGTACAGGCGCTCAACCTGATGGCCTTGTTGAATCCGGTCATCACCCATGAGATGGTAGAGGGAGGAATCAACCAGGCCGAAGTCGAAGCCTTACATATACAGGGCGTCCCGGCAGTCTTTGCCGATGGCGTGCTGCTCCATTCCGGACGGGCTGATTTCGGCGAGTTACTTTCCAAACTCGAAGATAAATACGGCATGGACTCTTTTTCCGGCGACCGAACCGTGAAACCGTACGACGTGATCGTGATAGGCGCCGGTCCCGCGGGTGCGTCGGCAGCCATCTACTCTGCCCGCAAAGGACTGAAAGTAGCCCTGCTCGCCGAACGGACAGGCGGACAGGTGAAAGAAACGGTGGGCATCGAGAACCTGATCTCTGTCCCCCTAACGACCGGCGAAGCGCTGGCGGAAAACCTGAAGCGCCATATCCAAACGTATGACATCGACCTGCTCGAACACCGCCGGGTGGAACAGGTGGAAGTGGTGGAGAAAGACAAGGTAGTCCGCACCAACAGCGGCGAACGGTTTGCCGCCCCGGCACTGATCATCGCCACCGGCGCCGGGTGGCGGAAGCTGCATGTGCCCGGCGAGACCGATTATATCGGCCGCGGCGTGGCATTCTGCCCCCATTGCGACGGTCCGTTCTACAAAGGGAAACACGTGGCGGTGGTGGGCGGAGGCAACTCCGGAATCGAAGCGGCCATCGACCTGGCGGGTATCTGCGCGCAGGTGACCGTCCTCGAATTCATGGACGAGCTGAAAGCCGACAAAGTATTGCAGGATAAAGCCCGCAGCTTGCCAAATGTGGAGATATTCCTGTCTTCACAAACCACGGAAGTGGTGGGCGACGGCAGCAAGGTGACCGCTATCCGGGTGAAAGACCGCCGGACGGAAACCGAACGGCTCCTGCCCCTCGACGGGGTCTTTGTCCAGATCGGCCTGTCGGCCAACAGCGCCGTATTCAAAAACCTGGTGGCAACCAACCGCGCCGGTGAGATTGAAACAGACACCCATTGCCGTACCAACGTGGCGGGTATATATGCTGCCGGTGATGTGACCACCGTCCCCTACAAGCAAATCATCATCTCCATGGGCGAAGGCGCCAAGGCGGCCCTTTCCGCTTTCGACGACCGCATACGCGGGGTGATCTGAAAAAAGGGGCTGCCTCAACGCTTGAGACAGCCCCTTCTTGATTCTGTATGCCTGGACGCCGGTCAGCGACGGTACTTCTTTTTCCGGTCTTCCCGTTCGGAAGCACTGCGCCTCCAGGGCTTATCGCTGTTGCCGCCGCGACGGTCGTAGCGGTCGTAGAAGGGCTTGCCTTCTCTTTTACCTTCTTTCTTGCCTGAATACTCCCGTTTGTCTTTGGAGGCGTTGTTGTCGCCGCCCGATTTCCGTTCGGGTTTCTTCTTATACTTGCTTTCCGCCTGGGCATTCTCGACAGAGATTCGACGGCCGTCGAGTTCATAACCGTTCATCTTTTCCATCACGCGCCGGGCGTCGCCATCTTCGATTTCGAAGAAGGAGAACTCTTTGCGCAGGTCAATCTTGCCGATGCGTACCTTACCGGCACAGCGTTTAACCAGTTCGATCAGGTTGTTCGGATACATGCCGTCGGCTTTCCCAAAGTTGATGAAGAAGCGGGTATAGCCTTCTTCGGCTTCATAGGTGCGACGACCGCCCCGGTCACCGCGTTCGCCTTTCTCTTTCCGGGCGGTGTATTCGTCCACGGCCTCGATTTCGTCGGCATCTTTGTAGTAGTCGATCATCCGGTTGAATTCGAGCGATACGACACGCTTGATGATATCTTCCTTGTCCAGCCATTCGAGCTTGCGGTAGATGGAGGGCATCATTTCGGCGATCTCTTCTTCGCTCACCTTTACTTTCTCGATCTGATCGACAAGGCTGAACAACTGCTTTTCGCAAATGGCTTTACCGGTCGGCATCTCACCTTTATCGAACTGTTTGTTGATGGCCCGTTCGATATCGCGTATTTTCCCTTTCTCTTTGACGTGGCAGATGGAGATGGAGATCCCTGTCTTTCCTGCCCGTCCGGTGCGTCCGCTACGGTGGGTGTAGGATTCCGTTTCATCAGGCAGCCCGTAGTTGATCACGTGCGTCAGGTCGTCCACATCCAGTCCGCGTGCGGCCACATCGGTGGCAACCAGCAGTTGGATATTCTTGATGCGGAACTTCTGCATCACATAGTCGCGTTGCGCCTGGCTCAGTTCGCCATGGAGCGAGTCGGCGTTGTAGCCGTCCTGGATCAGCTTGTCGGCAATCTCCTGCGTCTCCTTACGGGTACGGCAAAAGACGATGGCGTAAATATTGGGGTAAAAGTCGGCGATGCGTTTCAGCGCAAGGTATTTGTCTTGCGCGCGAACCATATAATAGATATGCTTGATGTTGCTGTTGCCTTCATTCTTCCGTCCGATCACGATTTCCTTCGGATGTTTCATGTACTGGCGGGTGATGGAAGCGATGCCGTTCGGCATGGTGGCGGAGAAAAGCAGCATGTTTCGCGTCTCAGGCACCTCTGCCAGGATGGCGTTGATGCTGTCTGAGAAGCCCATGTTGAGCATCTCATCGGCTTCGTCGAGGATCACGTTCTTTATATCGCCCAGTTTGACTGTTTTCCGGTTCATCAGGTCGAGCAGGCGGCCTGGCGTGGCGACCACCACATGGACGCCTTTCTTCAGCATCTTGATCTGGCTCTCGATACTTGAACCGCCATAGACGGGCAGCACTTTGAGGTTGTCGATATATTTGGAATAGTCGTTCAGATCGTCTGCTATCTGCAGGCAAAGTTCGCGTGTGGGACAGAGAATAAGCGCCTGTGGGGTATAGAGGTCTATTTCTATCTTCTGAAGGATCGGCAGTCCGAAGGCGGCCGTCTTTCCGGTACCCGTCTGCGCCAAAGCAATTACGTCGTTGTCTTCTCCCAGTAGAAAAGGAATCACTTCCTCCTGTACGGGCATGGGTTGTTCGTATCCCATTTCCCGGATTGCCTTCAATATAGGTGCGGCAACCCCTAATTCTTCAAATGTTTTCAAAAAAATATGATTTTAAATGTCTTAGAGGGCGCAAAGGTATGCAAATTAATCCGATACGCTTTCGTAAAGCAGAATATCTTTTATTTTTTTACGCATATCTTCGGTGAGGTGCATCTTTTTGGTAAGGTAGTTATCCATCGACCCGTACTCTTTTTTAATTTTCAGCAGCGTGGGAGTGATCATCGCTTCCGGAGAAGAGAGCAGGACGGTGAATGCTTCCTGCCCTTCGGGACCCAGATCGCGGGCGAAGGCGTCCACCTGATCCGTGCTGATATGGCCGGATGAAAGGGTATAGTCCAAAAGGATGGTTTCTTCCGAAGCTCCTATAGCGGCCAGTAGCAACATGGCCAGGAACCCGGCCCGGTCTTTCCCGAACGAGCAGTTGAACACGATCGGATAATTCTCCCGTTCCGCGAACAGGGAGAGCGCTTCGGCATACTGTTCGCTGTAATTCTCCATGAAGTTCAGGTACTGGTCCTGCATATACAGCAGCACATCCCGTTTACGCATCTTCCCTTCCTGGATCAGGCGGGAGACAGACTCCCTGTTCTGTAGATGGATCGGGATAGGGATGCGCCTGGCACCCCATTCGGGCAGGGGATGCAACGCCACTTCCTCCTCTTCCCGCAGGTCGATGATGGTTTTGATCCCCAGTTTGCTAAAGCGCATACTGTCCTGATTGCCCTTTTTAATAAATTCGTCCGAGCGGAATACCTGGCCCCAACGGATCTGTTTATGGCCGGCGGCATATCCTCCCATATCGCGGAAGTTCCGGGCATGGTCGAATTTCAATACCCTGGAGCCTGCCACCTGCGGATATTTGTCGTTGAACGTAAGCATGAAATAGGAACGCGACACATTATCTTTGGTGATATAGGTAGCCACACCATCGCTTATCGGCGCATAGAGCACGGGATCGGATGCCGGGAAAGTGTCGGGATTCTCGGACACATAAATCTTCACCATCCCTTCGAGGGCAGGGTCGGTCTCCCACTTGATGAGATAATTGCCAATAGCGTCTTGTTCACAAAGGGTGTGGATTTCAGGGGCGGGCGACGAACAGCCGGCCAACATACATGTACTGACGAACAGGGCTTTTAGTTTAGTAAACATGAGTGTCTGAGTGTGATATCTATCCTATGAGCAAAGATAGCAAAAAGCTGCTTTTTCGTTCTCCGGTTAATGAATTTTAATACAGCTGCCCTGTTTGAGCGGCAAAGGCGGGCGTGATATAATTATCGTACGTCTGGCAAACATCGGTCGCGAAATCAATCCCGCAACGGATAATATCCGCCCAACGGTCCTTGCCGAGTGCCGGGAGGTCGTTCCGTCCCACCCGGTATTTCAACAACCCGTAAATAATCCCCGCGTTAAAACTGTCTCCCGCACCGATGGTACTGACCGGTGTCCGTTGCGGCACATCGAAACGCGCCTGGTAGGCTCCATGGAACAGTTGCACGCCCGCAGCGCCGTGTGTGGAAATAAACCGGTCGCAGTAAAAACGGACATGGTCTTCATACACCCGTAGCATATCCGTCTTACCGAACAGGTGGAAGAAATCTTCATCCGACCCGCGGACAATATCCGCATATTCCATGTTCTCGATCACCCACGGAAGCAGCCGGATGGCTTCATGGGCATGCGGCTTGCGGAAGTTCGGGTCGTAAAAGATAAGGGCTTTCCGCTCCCGGGCATGTTGCAGCAGTTCGAGTATCTTCGGACGAAGGGCGGGATTCAGCGCATAGTAAGCCCCGAAAAGGAGGATATCGTCTTCTTCGATAGGGGGGAGAGGCACTTCCAACCGTTGCGCCGGGTAATCCTTATACACCAGGTATTGGCCGTTATGCGCTTCGTCGAGGAAGATCAGGGAGACCGGGCTTTTCCCGTCCGGATAGCAGTCCACCAGGTCGGTGCGCATATGGTTCTCCTCCATGAAGGAACGGATGATCGCACCTACTTTGTCGTTACCGAACTCACTGATAAACGATACGTCCACGCCGACACGCCCCAACGATACCAGGCCGTTGAAGGCCGAACCTCCGGGGACAGCCCTGTGCGGCTGGTTATCCTTGAAAATAATATCCAGGATCGTTTCCCCTATACCGAACACTTTTCTCATATGCTGCTCATTCCGTTTCTATCTCGCTTTGTGCACGGCTCTTGGAACCCAGATAGCCGCCATGGTGGCGTTTAGCGTATTCGGCGTTGCTGAACTGGATCCGTTTCATGGTGCCTACCACCAGGATATCCCCGATCACGGTCATCACGGTCGTAGAGGTGGTGGGTGTGAGTCCCAGCGGGCATACCTCCGCCGGATTACCCGTCAGCAGGCATACGGTAGCCGCAGAGGCCAGCGGGCTGGCCGGGTTACCGGTGATGACGATGAACGGGATACCGGGCACCAATCCATGAGTCAGTTCCGTGAGCTCCACCAATTCGCGGGTCTTGCCTGAGTTGGAGATCAACAACATGATATCGTTGGCACAGATAATCCCCAAGTCGCCATGCTGGGCTTCACTAGGATGCAGAAAGAACGCGGGGGTACCTGTCGAACTGAATGTGGTGGCGATATTCATGGCGATCTGCCCGGCTTTGCCCATACCACTGGTAATCAGTTTACCGCCCCGCTTATGTACATAGTCAACAATGAGTGAAACGGCTTCCTCATAGCCGGCGGTAAGGGGAATGTTTCTCACTGCAGTAGCCTCCTGGTCAAGAATGGCTGCTATTTCTTCAGTTGTCATATACGCGGTTGCTTTTAATCCGGATACAAAAATAGCCATTAAAATAAAAAACCGGGAAGAAACGGGTGATAAAAAAGGAAATATACGCCCGGTGAGTCAAATCTTTCGTATTTTTGCCTCCATACAACTCTTAAAAGAATCGAACGATAAATGACAACGCGCAGAAATTTTTTGAAAAACAGCGGCCTTTCATTAGCAGGACTGGTGGTAGGGCAACATTCTTTGGCACAACTGGCCTCTTCCCCTGCGGGTACGGCTCCGATAGCGGCGGCAGCTTTGCAGTATGAAAGCAAACGTCCCCCGATAGACAAACGGCAGTTCACCTCAACCGCCGTAGAGAAAGCCATCGCCGCCACCAAGGCAAAACTGAAAGATCCCAAGCTCGCCTGGATGTTTGAAAACTGTTTCCCCAACACACTGGATACCACCTGTGAGCACAAGATGCTGAACGGTAAGCCCGATACCTTCGTGCTGACCGGCGATATCCACGCCATGTGGTTGCGCGACTCGTCCGCCCAGGTATTCCCCCATATCATTTTTGCCAACGAAGACCCGAAGGTAAAGACTATGCTGGCCGGGGTGATCAACCGGCAGGTAAAATGCATCCTGATCGACCCCTATGCCAATGCGTTCAACGAAGGACCGACCGGCAGTGAGTGGAAAACGGACAAGACAAAAATGTTGCCCGAGCTGCACGAACGCAAATGGGAGATCGACTCTCTCTGTTACCCCGTCCGCCTGGCTTACCATTACTGGAAGAAGACCGGCGATGTAAGCCCGTTCGACGCCGACTGGGAAAAAGCCATGACGCTGGTCCACAAGACCTTCATCGAACAACAACGGAAAGACAGCCTCGGCCCGTACCGCTTCGGCCGTGTGACCGACCGCCAGGGAGACACCCTGCTGAACGACGGTTGGGGCAGCCCCGTCAATCCGGTGGGACTGATCGTGTCTTCGTTCCGCCCGTCGGACGACGCCTCGCTGTTCGGCTTCCTCATCCCGTCCAACCTGTTTGCCGTCACCTCCCTGCGCCAGATGGCCGAAATGATGCGCGCCATCCGCAAGAACAACACTTTCGCCACCCAATGCGAAGCGCTGGCCAATGAAGTGGAAGCCGCCATCCGGAAATATGCCATCGTGGAGCATCCCGTATTCGGTAAGGTCTATGCCTTCGAAGTGGATGGTTTCTACAACAACAATTTCATGGACGATGCCAACGTGCCCAGCCTGCTGGCGTTACCTTACCTCGGATGTGTGGATGTGAAAGATCCCGTTTATCAAAATACCCGCAAACTGGTGCTGAGCGATAAGAACCCCTATTTCTTCAAAGGGAAAGCCGGCGAAGGGATCGGAGGTCCGCATATCGGCTTCGATTTCATCTGGCCGATGAGTATCATCATGCGTTGCAACACGACGAACGATCCCGAAGAGATCCGTTTCTGCGTGAAGATGCTGCGCGATACAGACGCAGATACCGGTTTCATGCACGAATCGTTCCACAAGGATGATCCGAAAAACTTTACCCGTAAATGGTTCGCGTGGGTGAACACGCTCTTCGGTGAGATGATCTACCGCCTCGTCCAGGAAGGGAAAGTGGATATCCTGAACAACCTGGGGTAACTGGCTCACCGATCATACCTGTCACATGATAAACAAAGCACAATTCATTACGGATTTACAACAGGTCAGGACGAAGTCGCCCCTCATTCACAACATCACAAACTATGTGGTGATGAACAATACGGCCAACGCACTGCTGGCCATCGGGGCTTCGCCCGTCATGGCGCACGCCATCGACGAAGTGGCTGAAATGGCCGGTATCGCATCGGCCGTGGTTTTAAACATCGGCACCCTCGAACCCGAATGGGTCAAAGCCATGCTGCAGGCAGGTAAGACGGCTTTGGAAAAGGGGACGCCCGTGGTGTTCGATCCTGTGGGCGCAGGAGCTACGACCTACCGCTTACGGGTATGCAAAGAGATTATCGATACCTGCCGCCCGACGATCATCCGGGGAAACGCTTCCGAGATCATGGCGCTGAGTGATGCGAACGCGCATACGAAAGGGGTGGATAGCGCCGACTCGACCGACGAAGCGCTCTGCTTCGCCAAACAACTGGCCGAACAGACCGGCGCCGTGATCGTGATCAGCGGTCAGACAGACTACATCACCGACGGCAAACAGACCGAATCCGTATGGAACGGCGACCCGATGATGGCGCGGGTGACCGGTATGGGATGTACGGCAACGGCCGTGGTAGCCGCCTTCGCCGCCGTCAATGAAGATCCGCTGGTAGCCGCCCTGCACGGGATGGCCGTCATGGGCATCGCCGGTGAAATCGCCGCCCGCCGTTCACCGGGCACAGGCTCCCTCCAGGTAAACTTCCTCGACGAGCTATACCGTCTCGACCCGGCTACCATCACCAACACCCTCATCCTCCCCCCCATTAATCATTAATTATTATTCATCATGACCGACCTCCGCCTCTACCTCGTGACCGACCGTTCACTTTCACTCAACCGCCCGCTGGAAGAGGTAGTGGAAGAGGCTGTCAAGGGAGGAGTTACCATCGTTCAACTGCGGGAAAAAGACTGTTCCTCCCGCACCTTCTACGAACAGGCCATGCGGCTGAAGAGAGTGCTTGCACCCTACCGGGTACCGTTGATCATCAACGACCGGCTGGATATCGCCCTTGCCTGTGATGCCGAAGGGTTGCATATCGGACAGAGCGACCTGCCCTATCCCGTCGCCCGTAAGCTGTTGGGGAAAGACAAGATCATCGGCCTCTCGGTAGAAAACAGGGACGATGCCCTGGCAGCGAACCAGTGGGATGTGGATTATATCGGCCTCTCGCCGGTATTCGGTACGCCGACAAAGAGAGACACGGCGACGCCCCTCGGTCTGGAAGGCGTACGCGAGATAACGCGTATCTCCCGCCATCCGAGCGTGGGGATCGGGGGCATCCACCCCGACAATGCCGCCGCTATCCTGCATGCCGGTGCGGATGGCATAGCGGTAGTCTCCGCCATCATGTCGGCTACCGACCCCTGCGAATCCGCCCGCCGGTTAAGGGAACAGATCGATAACGCACGTTTTTTCATTTCCTGACTATGGTTGTGTCTGCTCGCGATCGAGGATGGCTTTCAATTCGGCCACCTTGTCGGGATGTTGGGAAGCCAGATTGTTCGTTTCGCCACGGTCGTTGACGAGGTCGTATAACTGGGGTTGGGGGTTGAGGCCCGTTTCCGTAGCCGTCAACGGCCAAAAAGCAGCGCCGTCCGAAGGGATGATATACTTCCAACTGCCGGTGGAGACCGACATGGTCTGTGCGTTTTCAACCACATAAGCGCGTCCCTTTTCCTCTTGTCCCAGCAAAGCCGCCAACTGATCCCGGCTGTCGGTGGCAGCTCCCTGCGGTATCGCCGTTCCGGTGAGCGAAGAGAGCGAAGCGAAGAGGTCGATCTGCGAAACGAGTGCGTCGGACACCTTCCCCTTTTCCATGCCTGCCGGCCAGGAAACGACAAACGGCACACGGGTACCCGCTTCGAATATGCTGTACTTCCCACCGCGGAACGGCCCCCAGGGACGGTGCGCACCCAACAGTTCAACGGCACGGTCGGCATACCCGTCGTCCACCACCGGCCCGTTATCACTGGTGAGGATGATCAGCGTGTTTTCCGTCAGCCCCCTTCTCTCCAGCGCGTCCAGGATCCGCCCTACGCTCCAATCGAATTCGAGGATAGCGTCTCCCCGTGCGCCCATCCCGCTTTTACCCGCAAACCGCGGGTGCGGCACGCGCGGCACATGGATATCATTTGTCGCGAAATAGAGGAAAAAAGGTTTATCGCCGTTGTCTTCGATAAACGACACCGCTTTATGCGTGATACTGTCGGCAATGTTCTCATCCATCCAGAGCGCCGACTTACCGCCCTTCATGTAACCGATACGGGATACACCGTTCACAATCGCCTGGTCGTGCCCGTGGTTCGGGCTGGGCTTCAACACGGTTAGCATCTCCGGATGATCTTTGCCCAACGGCTCACCGGGAAACGGCTCCCGATAACTGACGGCGATGGGATCGTTCGGATCGAGGTTCACCACCCGTTGGTTTTCCACATACACACAAGGCACACGATCACCCGTTGCCGCCATGATATATGAATAGTCGAAGCCGATATCCGCCGGCCCGGGGGTGATGAAGCCATTCCAATCCTGCGAACCGGCCTTGTCGCCCAGTCCCAGGTGCCATTTACCCACGGCGCCGGTCGTGTAGCCGGAGGCTTTGAACTGGTCGGCAAGGGTGGTCTGTTCGGGGCGGATCACCATCCCGGCATCACCGGTGGCGATCCCCGTATCGTTCCGCCGCCAGGCATAATGGCCAGTCAGCAACGAATAGCGGGAAGGTGTACTGGTAGCCGCTACGGCATGGGCGTCGGTAAACCGTACCCCGTTGGCCGCCAACCGGTCCACATTCGGCGTATGGATCGTCGGCTCCCCGTTACAACTCAGATCCCCATACCCGATATCATCTGCGAGGATGATGATCACATTAGGCTGTGGCTTCCCTTCCGTCTGTTTCTTTGTCTGGCCGGCACACGACACCAACAGGGTGGTCCCGATGCCAAAGGCGATTGATTTGTGCATATATCTGTCGTATTTTATTGTTATAGCGGCAATTTTATACTTCGTTAGTGCGACAAATATACCATTTCTCTCACGGATTCCCTATCTTTGCCGGCAATCAAATGACGAAAAGAGAGAGGATGAGAGTAGTAAGAGATCCGGAGTTACTGAAAGGGCAGTCGTTGGTCGCGACGATCGGCTTCTTCGACGGCGTCCACCTGGGGCATCGTTATCTGATCCGTGAGTTGCGGGAGGTGGCTGCCGCGCGGAACATTCCGTCGGCGGTGATCACGTTTGCTGTACACCCGCGGGTTGTGCTGCATACCGATTATCAACCGAAACTTTTGAATTCGTTTGACGAAAAACTGCATCACCTGGAAGAGACTGGGGTGGATTACTGCATTGTCCTGGATTTCACCCTCGCGCTGGCCGCCCTTTCCGCCCAGGCTTTTATCGCGTCCATTCTGGTGGAACAATGGCGGGTAAAGACGTTGCTGATCGGTTACGACCACCGCTTCGGACACGACCGTACCGACGGGTTCGAACAATATACCGTCTATGGAGCGGCCTGCGGCATGGAGGTGATCAAGGCTTCTTCCTATACCGAAGGGCAACAGGCCGTCAGCTCATCTGAGATCCGCCGCCGGTTGGCGGATGGAGAAGTGGAGCAGGCAAGCCATTTGCTCACCTACCCATATCAACTGAAAGGAACGATCATCGCCGGCAACAAGATCGGCCGCACCCTGGGATACCCCACCGCCAATATCCAGGTGGACGAGCCGTTCAAGATTATCCCCGGCATCGGCATCTATGCTACCTGGGTGGAATGGGAAGGGATGCGCTACAAAGGCATGCTGTATATCGGCGACCGTCCGACGATCGACAACAAAGGCATCCTCGCCCTGGAAGTGCATATCCTTGATTTTACGGGCGACCTGTACAATAAGGAGATTACCGTGTCGTTCATACGGTATGTACGGGGCGATGTGAAGTTTGATTCGCTTGAAGCGCTGAGCGAGCAACTGTCGCGCGACCGTGCTACCGTGGACAGCCTGTTAGTCTAACCGCAGGCATAATACCCCTACGTTATGGAACACTTCTACAATGCCGTCGATACCCTGAAAAAGATGATCAGCCATCCCTCCTTCAGCCGGGAAGAACAAGCGGTGGCCGATATCCTCCAACAAACCTGGCAGGCTGCCGGGCATACCGTTCACCGCAAGGGGAACAACCTCTGGATGTATGCCCCGGCCTTCGATTTCGGCAAACCCACGATCCTGCTCAATTCGCATATCGACACCGTCCGGCCGGTAGCTGGTTGGACAAAAGATCCCTTTTCACCGGAAGAAACGGACAACGAACGGCTGTATGGACTGGGCAGTAACGATGCCGGCGCCAGCGTCGTATGCCTGTATGAGGCATTCACG
This sequence comes from Tannerellaceae bacterium, assembly GCA_031555735.1. Taxonomy (GTDB): domain Bacteria; phylum Bacteroidota; class Bacteroidia; order Bacteroidales; family Tannerellaceae; genus JAJDIA01. The sequence continues at coordinate 880 of JAVBUE010000012.1, read as the reverse complement.
ATCCTCAGCCGGAAAGAACAGCCTTACAACCTGGTGTTCCTCGCATCCGGCGAAGAAGAAGTATCCGGGAAAGACGGAATCGAAAGTGTCCTGAAGGAACTGCCGCCGATCGCTTTTGCCGTCGTGGGCGAACCAACGGGCATGAATCCCGCCATCGCCGAGAAAGGATTGTTGGTAATCGACTGCGTAGCCCAGGGTAAAGCCGGCCACGCCGCCCGCGACGAAGGCGTCAACGCCATTACCGTGGCGATGAAAGACATAGAATGGTTCCACTCCGCTCCGTTTCCGGAAATAAGCCCACTATTAGGACCTGTACGGATGAGTGTCACGATGATACAAGCCGGCACGCAACACAACGTGATCCCCGACCGGTGTGCTTTCACCGTTGATATCCGCACCAACGAATGTTATACCAACGAGCAACTCATCGAACAGATTTCCAAACAGGTGAAGAGCGAGGTGACGCCCCGCAGTACCCGCCTCAACTCCAGCCGGATCGACCCCGCCCATCCGTTCGTACAACGCGCGCTGATACTCGGCAAACAACCGTTCGGCTCACCCACGCTCAGCGACCAGGCGCTGATGACCTTCCCTTCGGTCAAGATCGGTCCGGGCGACTCCGCCCGTTCACATACCGCCGACGAATACATCGGCCTGGCTGAGATCCGCGAAGCGATCGACACCTACGTCCGCCTCCTCGACCGCCTCCCCATTCATCATTAATCATTAGAAGCTGTTTTGAAACCTGATTCTCCGGGTTTCTACCTATTGGAACAAAAAGATCCACCTATTGGAACAAAAAGGTTCACTTATTGGAACTGTTTGTTTCACTTAATGGAACTTTTTGTGCCATCAGGATGAAACTTTTTAGTCATCGCGT
>JAVBUE010000036.1:0-34858 GCA_031555735.1 Tannerellaceae bacterium | reverse complement strand
ATAGCCAGGCTATCCCAGTGGGCAAACGGCATAAAATGGTATAACAGTCCGAAACCGCCTCCCAGCAAACCGGCTATCAATGCAATAAACACAATGAATAAAACAAACAAAACCAACAATAAGGGTGGGAATAACACTATAGCGAACAAGATAGCCAGCACCTTGATAATGGCACCAAAAATAGTTACAAAGGCATCGCCCAGTTTCTGTAATGTAGTACGGGGTTTATCCGAATGCACATAGTCACTGACATTATTAGATACTTTTTCAAACCCGTCCGTCACCGTTTTACCTATATTCTCGATCGTTACACTCTCCCCCCGCATCTGCAACTTCTCGGCGGCGGTAGTTGCCATCGGGACTACCAGCCAGAGGATCAGATATATCGGTATTGTAACACCATAGAAGAACATCAACAGGATCAAGGCGATACGGACAGCTGTCGGATCCCATCCCATGTAGGCGGCAAAACCACTGGCCACACCTCCGAGTATACGATCATCGGGATTTCGGAACAACCGTCTCTTGGTATAACTCGTTTCAACCTTTGCCTTAAACTCTTCCTTCGTTTCCTCGGAAGCGCTTTCGCCAAAAATTTCTTCCGGTCTACCCATCCGCTTAATCACTTCTTCGGCATGTTCGATCGTGATCACGCTATATCCTAATCGTACTTTTTCGCTGAAAAGCTCGGATATGCGGAGTTCGAAATCGTTCATGATCTCTTCCGACCCTTCTTCTTTGCGGAAATGCAGTCGGAGGTTGGAAAGGTATTTATCGAGCAACTGATAAGCATCTTCGTCAATGTGGAAAACTGTGCCTCCCAGATTAACCGTAAGCGTCTTTTTCATTAGGATTCGTATTAATTGTTTTTAATGTGGTCGATTGTGTCATTCAGCTCCTGCCAGGAGGTTTCGAGTTCACCGAGGAACACGCCTCCTTTTTCAGTCAGTTCGTAGTACTTCCGGGGAGGACCCTGGGTCGATTCTATCCACTTATACCCTAACAACTCACTATTCTTCAGACGGGTCAACAGAGGATACAGTGTGCCTTCCACCACGATCAGTTGCGCTTCCTGCAACTTCTGGATAATGTCTGAGGTGTAGGCAGGCTCTTTTTTCAGCAGCAAGAGGATACAGTATTCAAGTGTACCCTTGCGCATTTGCGATTTAACATTCTCTGCATTCATACTTCATCGTATTTATGACACAAATATATGCAATGCCTATGTACCATGTATAACATACTACTATAATTTACATATATTTAACAAGGAGAACTCATCCCACTTCAATAATTGCACATAATTGCCTCATTTGTGTAAAAAAAAGGCCTTTTCATAGCCGTTCTTACCTGAAAACCGTACATTTGCAACACCAAATATAATCATGTAAAGTTATGGCATACTACCACTTTGCCGAGATGATTCACCGGCAGGCAGAAAAATACGGTACCCGTACCGCGTTAAAACAACGGGATAATGCTACAGGTAAATGGACAGATATTTCATGGAGGGAATTGGCCGAGAATGTAATGCTCGCCGCCAAGGCCATGAACGAGTCTGGTATCGGTGTACAGGAAAAGATCGGCGTTTACTCGCAAAACATGCCACAACTACTTTATACTGATTTTGGCGCTTATGCCAACCGGATCGTATCCGTCCCGATGTATGCCACCAGTTCCCCGGCCCAGATCAAGTATATCATCCACGACGCTAATATCCAAACACTCTTCGTGGGCGAACAGGTACAGTATAATAACGCGTACATTGTTTTAAAAGAATCCGACGTATTGCAACGGATCATTGTCTTCGATCCCGCTGTGATCATGAATCCGGAAGATAAAACATCTATTTATTTCGACGACTTCGTCCGCCTGGGTGACAATGCCCATGCCGAAAGCCGTGTGAAAGTACGTATGCACGAAGCAACGCCCGACGATATCGCCACCATCATGTACACATCCGGGACAACAGGCGATTCCAAAGGGGTAGTGCTTCATCATTACAATTTCCTGGAAGCCATGCGTATCCATGATATCCGCCTGCATATCACCGAGAAGGATACTTCGATGTGTTTCCTGCCGCTCACCCACATATTCGAAAAAGCCTGGACTTCCCTCTGCCTGCAAAATGGGACAGTGGTTGCTGTCCTCTCGGATCCTAAGATTGTGCTGAAAGCACTGGCCGAAATACACCCTACGGTGATGTGTAATGTGCCTCGCTTCTGGGAGAAAGTATATGTCGGTGTACTGGAAAAGATCAACACATCCTCCCCCCTGATGCAAAAAGTATTCCGGAGAGCCATCAAAGCCGGCAAGCGATACAACCTGGACTTTCTTAATAAGGGAATTACTCCCCCGCTTGGTTTACGGATCAGCTATACATTCTACGACAAGGTAGTGTTCACCCTGTTGAAAAAGGTATTGGGATTGGATAAAGGCGTACTCTTCCCTGTGGCCGGAGCCCCTCTATCGGATGATATTTACGAATTCATGCGCTCGGTCAACATCCCGATTGTCTACGGATACGGATTAAGTGAAACAACGGCTACCGTCTGTTTCTGCCCCGAATATGGATTCACACTCGGTTCCATCGGAACGCTTATGCCTAATATAGAAGTGAAGATCGACCCTACCAACAGCGAGATTATGGTCAAAGGTAAAACCGTTACCTCCGGCTATTATAATAAACCGGAAGAGAATGCGAAGGTCTTCACCGAAGACGGCTTCTTCCGTACCGGTGATGCCGGCTGGCTCGAAGGCGATACCTTATATTTCAAAGAACGTATCAAAGACCTTTATAAAACATCCAACGGTAAATATATCGCTCCGCAGGCCATTGAAATACGCCTGAGCAGTGATCTGTATATCGAACAGATTGCCGTGATCGGTGATAAACGCAAATTTGTAAGCGCCCTGATCGTACCCAATTTTGTAGCGTTGGAACAGGCGGCGGCTAAAAGAGGTATCTCCTTTACCGACCGGACAGAGTTGCTGGCGCAGGATGAGATTCGCCGCATCATCGCCTCCCACGTGGAAGAGCACCAGAAAGACCTGGCTTCGTATGAGAAGATCAAGAAGTTCGCCCTCCTCTCCGAACCGTTCTCGATCGAAGGCGGCGAGCTGACCAGCACCATGAAACTGAAACGCCCCGTAATCCTGGAAAAATATGAAGACCTGATCGAAGAAATGTATATTGAAGAGAATCCGCTCGATTATTCTCAGCTTAATTACATATCTTTGCCGGGAATTTTAAAAGACGATAAGAAATGATTACATCAGACCAACTACATAGTTTGTTGGAGCGCGAGTCCGCGCTGAGGGGGTACCTTTGACATCGATGGTAAGACCATCCGTTTAGAAGAGGAAGAACTCCGCACACAAGACCCCGTATTCTGGGAAGACGCCAAACGCGCCGAAGCCCAGATGAAAATTGTAAAAGAACTGAAGAAGTGGATCGAGTTGTACAACGAGGTCCACAACGCCGTGGAAGAAGTGGAACTGGCGTACGATTTCGTAAAGGAAGGCATTGCTTCGGAAGAAGAAGTGGATACCGCCTATGCCACCGCCTTTGAAAAGGTGGAAAGCCTCGAATTCCGGAACATGCTCCGCCAGGAAGCCGACCAACTGGGATGCGTCCTGAAGATCAACTCGGGAGCCGGCGGGACAGAAAGCCAGGACTGGGCATCGATGCTGATGCGCATGTACATCCGCTATGCCGAATCCAATGGCTACAAGCTCACCATCAGTAACCTACAGGAAGGCGACGAAGCCGGCATAAAAACCGTCACCATGCAGATCGAAGGCGATTATGCCTACGGCTATCTGAAAGGGGAAAACGGTGTGCACCGCCTCGTCCGCGTATCTCCCTACAACGCGCAGGGGAAACGGATGACCTCCTTCGCCTCCGTATTCGTCACCCCATTGGTGGACGATACGATCGAGATCGAGATCAACCCCGCCGACTACACCTGGGATACCTTCCGTTCGGGAGGCGCCGGTGGACAGAACGTGAACAAGGTAGAGACCGGTGTCCGTCTTCGTTACAACTACAAAGACCCGGACACGGGCGAAACCCGCGAGATCCTGATCGAGAATACCGAAAGCCGCTCACAGTTAGGCAACCGCGAGAATGCCATGCGCCTGCTCCGTTCGCAACTCTACGACATCGCCTTGCAAAAGCGTATGGCTGCACAGGAAAAGATCGAAGCCGGCAAGAAAAAGATCGAATGGGGATCACAAATCCGCAGCTACGTCTTCGACGACCGCCGGGTGAAAGACCACCGTACCAACTTCCAGACCTCCGACGTGGGTAGTGTGATGGACGGTAAGATCGGAGGCTTCATCAAAGCCTACCTCATGGAATTCGCCGGCGAAGAAGCCGCAGAGAAGTAAGCAAATAATCAGCCTCATTATTGCATGGCTCGATATTATTTCCTACTTTTGCACACACTTTCGGCTAACACCGAACGGTCCCATAGCTCAGTTGGTTAGAGCACCTGACTCATAATCAGGGAGTCCTTGGTTCAAGCCCAAGTGGGACCACAAACAGAGAATGAAGCACTTACGATACATATCGTAGGTGCTTTTTCTTTTGTGCTTGCACACAGAACTTCTCTTTTAGACAACCTATTTAGGATCAATGTTAAAACCCGGTGGAGTCCTCTATTCAAGACTGCCCGGAACACTGCATATCCGGCGACGCGGCGACTCTCCGGGTTTCCACCTATTGGAACAAAAACATCCACCTAATGGAACAAAAACATCCACCTAATGGAACTGTTTGCTTCACTTAATGGAACTGTTTGTGCCATCAGGATGGAACTGATCCTGTGTCAGGGCTTTTGACTTAGACACCGGCGTGGCAGATGTGACAGCAAAATGGCGGAAAAACGGATCTGCCACGGGCATCTGCCACACACCTAACCTATTCATGGACAATAAGATAGAACCTGTTGCGTGGCAGCGTGGCAGATATTTTGCAAAAATAAACTCCGTGATTATCTGTTCATCCGACAGGTGAAATACCTGTGCTCAACGGCCCTGCCGTTTGCGCTCGGTTTCGTCGAGGATGATTTTGCGCATACGCATAAAGGAGGGGGTGATCTCCACATATTCGTCGGCCTTGATATATTCGAGGGCGTCTTCGAGGCTGAAGACTACCGGCGGAGCCAGGGCAACCTTTTCGTCCGATCCCGAAGCCCGCATATTCGTGAGCTTCTTCGATTTGGTGACGTTCACCACCAGGTCGCCTTCCTTCGTATGCTCGCCCACCACCTGTCCGGCATATACCTCATCACCGGGGGCGATGAAGAAACGGCCGCGCGACTGGAGGTTGTTCAGCGCATAGGCGAAAGAAGCACCCGTTTCCATGGCGATGATGGAGCCGTTGTTGCGTCGGTCGATATCCCCTTTCCACGGTTGGTACTCCAGGAAACGGTGCGCCATGATGGCTTCCCCGGCGGAGGCGGTCAGCACCGCATTGTTCAGCCCGATGATACCGCGCGAGGGGATGGTGAATTCGAGGAACATGCGGTCGTTCTTACTCTCCATGAATGTCATTTCACCCCGGCGTTTGGTCACCATGTCGATGATACGGCTGGCGCTTTCTTCCGGGAGGTTGACGGTGAGCTGTTCTACCGGTTCGCACTTCACGCCGTCGATCTCTTTGATGATCACCTGCGGCTGTCCCACCTGCAACTCATACCCTTCGCGGCGCATGGTCTCGATCAGGACGGACAAGTGCAACACGCCCCGTCCGTACACCAGCCAGGAATCGGCCGACTCCGTAGGCATCACCCGCAGGGCGAGGTTCTTGTCGAGTTCTTTCTGCAAGCGGTCGTATATATGGCGGGAGGTGACGAACTTACCGTCTTTCCCGAAGAAGGGCGAGTTGTTGATGGTGAAGAGCATCGACATCGTCGGTTCGTCGATCGCGATCGTCGGCAGCGGATCCGGAGCGTTCACATCGGCAATCGTTTCGCCGATCTCGAACCCTTCGATACCGATCAGGGCGCAGATATCACCGGAGGCGACGGAAGCCACCTTCGAACGGCCGAGACCTTCGAACACGTTCACTTCCTTGATCTTCGATTTGACAATCGAGCCGTCGCGTTTGCAGAGCGCTACCTCCTGCCCTTCCTTCAGCTCACCCCGGTGTACACGCCCTACGGCGATACGTCCCACGTATTTGGAATAGTCGAGCGAGGTGATCAGCAGCTGCGGCGTCCCTTCCAGGGTGACCGGTGCGGGGATATGTTCGATGATGGTATCGAGCAACGGTTGGATATCTTCCGCCGGCTGCTTCCAGTCGGTGGACATCCAGCCCTGCTTGGCCGATCCGTAAATCGTAGGGAAATCAAGCTGCTCTTCCGTTGCGTCGAGGGCGAACATCAGGTCGAACACCATCTCCTGCACCTCAGACGGGCGGCAGTTCGGCTTGTCCACCTTATTGATCACTACCACCGGTTTCAGTCCCAGTTGGATGGCTTTCTGCAACACGAAGCGTGTCTGCGGCATCGGTCCTTCGAAGGCATCCACCAGCAGCAGGCAGCCGTCGGCCATGTTCAGTACCCGTTCTACTTCGCCTCCGAAGTCGGCATGCCCCGGGGTATCGATAATGTTGATCTTGTATCCTTTGTAATTGATCGATACGTTTTTGGCCAGGATGGTGATCCCGCGTTCGCGTTCAAGGTCGTTGTTGTCGAGGAATTGGTCGAGATCAGCTTGTCCGTCACGGAAAAGTTTGCCTGCTAAAAGCATTTTGTCCACGAGCGTCGTCTTGCCGTGGTCAACGTGTGCGATGATCGCAATGTTTCTGATATTTTGCATTGAAGACTTGTTTAGGGCTGCAAAGGTACGACAATTTGAAAAAAACAGGTTCTAAAACAGCTAAAAACGAAAAAAAGAAAACAAAAACAAATTGCTTTTCCCAAAATAACCCCTATCTTTGCACCCGCTTGAATAACATAGTATTAATTTATTTAAAGTAGTAACGTATCATGTACTTAGATTCAGAAAAGAAAAAAGAATTATTTGAGAAGTATGGCAAGTCTGCCACGAACACCGGTTCGCCCGAAAGCCAGATCGCGCTGTTCTCCTTCCGTATCTCACACCTGACAGAGCACCTGAAGGCCAACCACAAGGATTATGGCAGCGAAAGAGCTTTGCGTATGCTGGTAGGTAAACGTCGCCGTTTGCTCGATTACCTCATCAAGGTGGATATCGCCCGCTACCGTGCGATCATCAAAGAACTCGGTATCCGTAAATAAGCCGGTTCATTGCGTAATCATACACAGAAGCCACCTCATTGCGGGGTGGCTTCTTTTTTTTCCTGTTTTTGTATGATTACTAAAATATTATTGTAATTTTGCGCCATTTGATAATAAATCGTTATCGATAAGGGTAAAAATGAATTGAATCAACAGTATTTATTGTATGGGAACGAATAAGATCATCGGAGAAAAGATCCGGAGCATCCGTGAGTCGAAACAGCTCACCACAGCAGAAGTGGCCGAACGATCCGGCTTAGCCGGCGAACAGATAGAACGCATAGAGTCCAACGTGGACTTCCCCTCCCTGGCGCCGCTCATCAAGATTGCCCGCGTGCTGGGTGTACGCCTGGGTACCTTCCTCGACGACCAGGCCGAACTCGGGCCGGTCATCAGCCGCAAAAAAGACACCTGTTGTGCCGACGACGGCATCGACTTCACCAACAACGAAGCCCACGGGCGTCGCCACATGCGTTACCATGCCCTGTCGCAAGACAAGTCGGGACGCCACATGGAGCCGTTCCTCATCGACGTATGCCCGTCGGAAGAAGGGGTGGACTTCATCCTTTCCACACACGAAGGCGAAGAGTTCATCTATGTGCTCGACGGCGTGATCGAGATCAACTACGGCAAGAGCACCTTCATCCTGGAAGAAGGCGACAGTATCTATTACGACTCCATCATCGCCCACCACGTACATGCCGCCACCGACGAGACGGCCAAGATACTGGGTGTGGTATATACTCCTTTTTAACGACAGACCGACATGCAACTGAGCGAACGTACCATCGGCGACTGGATCGAACACTGGGCCACCACCACCCCCGACAAGGAATACCTGGTCTATTCCGACCGCAGCCTGCGCTTCACCTGGAGCGCATTCAACAAACGGGTGGACGATATGGCCAAAGGCCTCCTGGCTATCGGCGTGACACACGGCACCCATGTGGGCATCTGGGCTACCAACGTGCCCGACTGGCTCACCTTCGTATATGCCGGGGCGAAGATCGGCGCCGTGCTGGTGACCGTCAACACCAACTACAAACAGCATGAAGTGGAATTCCTGGTTGAGAATGCCGATATCCACACCCTCTGCATCACCGAAGGGGTATTCGACGGCAGCTACATCGACATGACCTATACCATGCTGCCCGAACTGAAGGAAACGCAGCGCGGCTTCCTGCGGAGCGAACGGTTCCCGAAGATGAGGAACGTAGTCTATATCGGACAGGAGAAATACCGCGGCATGTACAACACCCCGGAGCTCCTCCTGCTCGGGCAGAACATCAGCGACCAGTCGCTGGTGGACGCCAAAAGCCGCGTATCCTGCCACGATGTGGTGAATATGCAATACACGTCGGGCACCACCGGTTTTCCGAAAGGGGTGATGCTTACCCATTATAATATTACGAACAACGGGCTTTTCACCGGTGCGGGCATGGGCTTCACCGCCGACGACAAGCTCTGTTGCTGCGTGCCGCTCTTCCACTGCTTCGGTATCACGCTGGCGTCGATGAACGTACTGACGCACGGCTGTACGCAGGTGATGGTGGAGAAGTTCGACCCCCTGGTCGTCCTCGCCTCCATCCACAAGGAACGTTGCACCGTATTATATGGTGTACCCACCATGTTCATCGCCGAACTGAACCATCCCATGTTCCCGATGTTCGACCTCACCTCCCTCCGTACCGGGATCATGGCCGGCGCCCTCTGCCCGATCGAACTGATGCGGAACGTGACGGAGAAGATGCACATCACCCACATCACCAGTGTTTATGGACTGACGGAGTGTTCGCCGGGGATGACCCACTCCACCCTCGACGACTCCTTCGAGAAACGGTGTACGACGGTAGGAAAAGAATACCCCTTCACGGAAGTGAAAGTGCTGAATCCCGAGACCGGACTGGAATGTGCCGTCGGCGAACAGGGTGAGATCTGCTGCCGCGGCTACCTCGTGATGAAAGGCTACTACAACAACCCCGCGGCCACGGCCGAAGCCATCGACGCCGACGGCTGGCTGCACTCCGGCGACCTCGGCATCAAGGATGAAGAAGGATATTACCGCATCACCGGACGTATCAAGGATATGATCATCCGCGGGGGTGAGAATATATACCCGCGTGAGATCGAAGAATTCCTCTACCACCTCGAAGGGGTGAAAGATATCCAGGTGGCCGCCATCCCGTCGAAGAAATACGGCGAGGAAGTAGGCGCCTTTATCATCCTCAAAGAAGGAGCGACGCTGACGGTGGATGAGGTCAAAGACTTCTGCCGCGGCAAGATCGCCCGCCACAAGATACCGAAATACATCTTCTTTGTGGAAGGCTTCCCCCTCACCGGCAGTGGAAAGATACAGAAGTTCAAGTTGAAAGACATCGGCTTGCAACTGCTGGCCGGACAAGGAATCATCCCCGAATAGGCATCCGGTTATTTTCCGAACATAATCCCCATCCGCTGACCCTGAATGATCAGGTCGTGGTTGGGGGTTACTATTTTCAGCTTGCCGGCTACTTCGCCCAAGGGGATGGAGTCCACCGTATCTCCTTTCATGCACACCATCCGGCCGAAATGCCCTTCGGCGATCAGCTGCGTGGCATGGCCGCCCAGGCGGGTGGCGAGGTTACGGTCGAAAGGCGACGGGCTCCCGCCGCGCTGGGTATAGCCGAGCACCGTCTCACGTGTTTCGATGCCGGTGCTCTCTTCGATGGCCCGGGTGACATATTCGGTAGCCCGCTTGCCGTTGGGCGTCTGCAAGCCTTCGGCCACGACGACGATGGAATACGGTTTGCCCCGTCGCGCCCGTTCCAGGATGGCCTCGTTCACCCGGTCCATCTCAAAGCCCAGTTCGGGCAGCAAGATCACATCCGCACCGCCCGCCATCCCGGCATAGAGGGCGATCCATCCGGCATGGTGCCCCATCACCTCCACCACCATCACCCGTTTGTGCGAGCTGGCGGTAGAGTGCAGGCGGTCGATCGACTCCGTGGCGATATCCACCGCCGTCTGGAAACCGAAGGTGATATCCGTCCCCCACACATCGTTGTCGATGGTCTTGGGCACGCCGATGATGTGCAGCCCGATCTCCGACAGCAGGTTCGCCGTCTTCTGCGTGCCGTTGCCGCCGATGCATACGATGCAGTCGAGTCCCAGTTCGCGGTAATGCTGATGGATGACGGACACATGCCCGCCGTCTTCCTGCTTAATGAGCTTGCGGAAGGATTTCTCCCGCGAGGTACCCAGGATAGTACCGCCCAGGTTCAGGATACCCGACAGGCTGCGTTCGCTGAATTCTTCCACATCTTTCTTCAGCAGGCCCGAAAAACCGCTGTGGATGCCCACTACTTCCATGCCGTAATGCATAATGGCCGTCTTGCCCACACCCCTGATCGTTGCATTGATTCCCGGACAATCGCCGCCGGAAGAAAGGATACCTATCCGCATGATGTTGTACTTTTTAGTTCAAAGCAAAGATATAATAAAAAGGAATGCCTACCTTTGCCACGGAGACAAAAACAAAAAGCATGGATATGTTTACGACGATAGGATCTCCTTTTTTCCTGCACAGGCAAAAAAAGATCGAACGATTCGCCAGGGAGACAGTGGCCGTACAGGACGAGCAGCTCCATGCGCTTCTCCGGAAAGCCGCACCTACCGAATGGGGCCGTACCTACCGCTTCAATACCATCCGGGGCTATGATGATTTCTGCCGCCGCATCCCGTTACAGACGTACGAAGAGATCCACCCTTATATCACCCGGATGATCAACGGCGAGCGCGACGTGCTATGGCCGGGCGTAGTCAAATGGTATGCCCGCAGCAGCGGGACGACGAACGACCGCAGCAAATACATCCCCGTCACCCGCAGCATCCTTTACAACTGCCACTACAAGGGCGGGGTGGATTGCGTGGCGCTCTACCTGCTGAACAATCCCGAAAGCCGTTTCTTTGCCCGCAAGGGGTTGATACTGGGCGGAAGCCACAGCCCTTCGCCGCTGAACAGCCGTTCGCATACGGGCGACCTCTCGGCGGTATTGCTCCAACGGCTCAACCCGCTGGTCAACCTCGTGCGCGTACCCCCCAAGCGCATCATCCTCATGGACGAATGGGAAAGCAAGATCAAAGCCGTGGTGGAAAGCACCTGGAACAAAGACGTGAACAGCCTCTCGGGCGTACCGTCCTGGATGTTGGTGCTGATCAAAGCCATCCTGGAAAAGACCGGCAAACAGTACCTCACGGATGTATGGCCGCATATGGAAGTGTTTTTCCACGGGGGGATCAGCTTCGAACCGTACCGCGACCTGTATAAGGCACTGATCCCGTCGGACAGGATGCATTACATGGAGACCTATAACGCGTCCGAAGGATTCTTCGGTATCCAGAACGACCTCGCCGATCCGTCGTTGCTGCTGATGCTCGACTACGGGATCTTCTACGAGTTTATCCCCTTCGACGAGGTAGGCAGTCCCAACCCCACCGTCCTGCCGCTGGAAGGGGTGGAGACGGGGAAGAACTATGCGATGGTGATCACCACCGCCGGCGGGCTTTGGCGGTACCAGATCGGGGATACGATCCGCTTCACCTCGCTCTTCCCCCATAAGTATATCATCTCCGGACGGACCCGCCATTTCATCAATGCCTTCGGCGAAGAGCTGATGGTGGATAATGCCGACAAGGCGATATCGATGACCAACCAGGCCACCGGCGCCAAAGTGAAGGAATATACCGCCGCGCCGGTCTTCCTCCTCGACAAGGCCAAAGGCTTCCACCAGTGGTTTATCGAGTTTGTCAAGACGCCGGCTTCCCTCGCCGAGTATGCCCACCTGCTGGACGAAAACCTGAAAAGGCTGAACTCCGACTACGAAGCCAAGCGTTATAAGGAGATCTCGCTCCAGCCCCTGCAGATCATCACCGCCCGGGAAGGGGCTTTCTACGACTGGCTCAAGCAGAAAGGGAAACTGGGCGGCCAGCATAAAATACCCCGCCTCAGCAACGACCGTACGTATATCGAAGAACTGCTGGCGATCAACCGCTGACAAGCCCCCCTCTACCCACGCAAAATCCCCGGTCGCCAAACGGCATACCGGGGATCCACGAGTACTAATTAACCTATTAGTCTATCCAGACTTTAGTAATTTTCTTTCATCGGCTCGAAATACGCCTGGGGATGTTCACACGCGGGACATTTACCCGGAGCGGTCTTGCCTTCGTGCACGTATCCGCAGTTGCGGCACTGCCATTTGACAGGCTCTTCACGGGCAAATGCTTCACCCTTTTCGATGTTGGCCAAGAGTTTGCGGTAGCGCTTTTCGTGTTCGGCCTCTACCTTGGCAATCATGCGGAAAGCTACGGCTACGGCCTTGAAGCCTTCTTCGTCGGCAATCTGGGCAAACTCCGGATACAGCTCCGCCCATTCTTCGTTCTCACCATTTGCGGCGGCGGCGAGGTTCTCCACCGTTGTGCCGATAATCCCGGCAGGATACATGGCGGTGATCTCTACCATTCCCCCTTCGAGGAATTTGAAGAATCGTTTGGCATGTTCCTTTTCCTGGTCGGCCGTTTCCTGGAATACACCGGCGATTTGTTCATACCCTTCTTTCTTTGCCACGCTGGCAAAATAGGTGTAACGTGTCCGTGCCTGTGATTCTCCTGCGAACGCTTTCAACAGATTCTGCTCCGTACGCGTCCCTTTGATACTTTTCTCCATAATGCGTTTATTTATAAGATGTATAAGATGACTGATATCCACTGATTTTCCAAAAGCGAATCAAATATAAGCATACCTTTCCATCCGGCGAACGAATGCCGGTAAATATTATCTATCATCGTATAAACAATGCTTATCACCCAAAAGTTGAGTGCCTCCCTACACGGATTTTGATTCAACCAGGGGGCTGATTGTTTCCTGTTGCGGTGTGGTGTAACGTGTTTGTGCGAGTAGTACTGTCAACTTTAGGTAGAAGTATCGCCATTCGTAGGATTGTCTGTTACAGGCATCAGGATCATCTCTTCTTCCTACCGTGGTGGAAAGGTCTTCCCATCATGGTGGGAAGATGTTCCCACCGTGGTGGGAAGACCTTTCCACCACGGTAGGAACATTAAACCATCCCAATCGCGACACAACTTCTTCCTTATGTTGTCAATTGAAGATACGGATGTTGACAATAGAAAATCCGTTTATCACTGATTTTATCGTAATTTGCTGTTTTATATCGGAAGAAAAGATTATTTTTGCTTCACGGATGAACGTTCCTGACCCTGAGGAAGGTTCTTTGCCGTTGTCCGTGTAAGCAGACTCATGTAATTACCTTTTAATACTTACTGAAATGAAGCCACTGTTGTATGTGTGTTCCCTGATGCTGGTAGCCTGCACCCATTCACCCAAAGACATGCCGGATGATCCTCCCGTCCGGATCATTGACCTGACCGGAGCGTTACAGACGGAACTGAAATTGAGCGACATTGTGGATACGCTCATCTATTATCCGCTTGTTGCCCAGCATCATCCGCTTGCTCCACAGGATAAACCAGCCCCTAAAGCATGGAGGATGAGGCACCCCCGCCTGGCAGGTGATTTTGTATTGTTACTTTATTCCCAATGTCATGTATATGATAGAGCAAATTGTACATTCATAGGTTCTTGGGGGACACTGCGAATGACTGTATCAGACCACTATACAAGTGTACTTCGTTCTAAGTCATGTCAGATCACTTCAACGGATCAGAAAGTATTACTGCAAGCGGGACAAGCAGTAAAGACAAAGTGGAATCAGTTCTGGGAATTACGTAATCTGCATAACGGCGAAAGAACAGATTCCATCCCACTGCCCGGGAACAGAATTGACAACGAGTATGCGCTCTTTGATGACAGTTTGATTATCACCTATCGTATCGGTGAGAGAGGGCGAGAAAATGACCTCCGCCTGATAAACAGGAAGGGAGAAGTGGTAAAAACATTTCATTCGCAACAGAAACCGATTGTTTTTTACAGCATGACGTCAACAGGCCCTGCGTTTATGTACAGGCAAGACAGCATATACCGTATCTATCATAATCTGAATGATACGGTGTATGGGATCACACAACAACAGCATCTCATTCCCCTTTACGTTTTTCATTCGGGGGAAAAGAATATCCCTTATGAGATCCGCTCAAAGATCTGGGGGCTTGGAGATGAATCCACCCAAAAACAAAATGAAACCTACCGCAAATTGGAACAAAAATACCATTGTGTGGACAATGTGACGGAAACCGACCGTTACCTGTTTGCCGGTTTTACCCATGCGGACCGCTATACCTATGTATTGTACGACAAGCAATCGGGAAACACCCGATTGATACCGGCCTGCCCGCTTCCGGAGAATCTATGGCAAGGCAATCCGACCCTGCTTTCGAATGAACATGTCCCCGAACTGCATGCCCTCCCCAATGATATCGACGGCGGATTAACGTTCTGGCCTCGCAGTGTAACGGAGGACGGCGACCTGCTGGCGGTGTATGACCCCGTTGACCTGCGGGAAAAGGTGCTGGCCACCGACGTTTCCACCCTCAGGAACCCGGCCGCCTACCAGGCGCTCAAAGAGATGGTCACCTCCCTGCCGGATGATAATTACTACATCGTGGTACAAGCTAAAGTAAAAAAATAAACGAAAAGAGATGAAACCAATCCATCTGTATGTGCTGCTCCTGTGTATGCTGGCAGGTAGCGGATGTGTGAACCAACCCCGTCAACAGGCAGGTAAGCATGCCGACCTGGAGCGTGTGGCGCAATGGGGCTTCCCCATCAGTGAGGATTATTTGCAAACCTATGCAGGCTCTTTTTGCTATTCCACCACCTATCGGGAGCAGGATACGGATTATTTCCTCGGGTATAGCCGGATCCTGCATGCGATCGACATCCTGGACCTGACAAACAAGAAACCCTATAAGCAGATCCTGTTGGACCGCGAAGGCAGCAACGGGATATTGGAATTGTATGGCGTGGGCTATTACAAAGGAGAACTGATCGTGGAAGACGAGCCTGCTTTCTATCGCGTGGATATGGAAGGTAAGGTCGTATCCCGTAAACTGAAAAAGGATATCTACGCACCCTTTACCGGCTATGGCACCATGAAGCCCGGTTTATTCATTTATATGGGCATGTATAATTTCTTCTGTTTGAACGCCGAAACGGGCGAGATCGCGATTACGCTGTATGGCAATGAACCAGCTTCGGCTCCGATGCGTATCCTGCTGCTGTCGTGCGATACCTGGGAGATCACGGACACCTTCGATATCGCTTATCCCGACTTCATACAGAAGGAAGGGAATATGGGCGTGCTGAACGATGCCCACGCCTATCCCTGTGCCGACCGGATACTGTTTAATTTCGCTGCTTCATCCAATGTCTATAGCATCGACCGGAAAACGAAGGAAACCACCCTACATGAAATGCCATCCACCCTCGTGGATAACTTCCTGAAAGTGATGGATGATCGGGATACGGGTGAAGACCTGTCAACCATTTCCGGCTACTACTTCCCGCTCCGCTATGATGCCAACCGGAAAAAGTTCTGGCGGATACAAATGGGCAGTAAAGACCCGGTGTCGTCGATGTACGTCAACCGTCCGTATGCGATCAGCTGTATCACCCCGGACCTGAAGGAACACAGCGAATATGCCATCCCCCAAGACCTGGGGCTTTATCCCAACTGCCTGTTCTTTGCAGAAGGCGTCTTATTCCCTTATGTACAGGCGCCGGCTGAGGAGGAAATCATTTTCTATCTGATGCAGGCGGGAAATAATTAATTCCTACCTTTGCACTCTCAATTTTTTCGGAACATGGATATACGGAAAAGGGTTGATTTTCAGCCAAAGTTGCTTACCGCTTTACGGAATTATTCGAAAGAACGGTTTATGGCCGACCTGATGGCCGGTATTATTGTTGGGATCGTAGCCCTGCCGCTGGCTATTGCGTTCGGGATCGCATCGGGGGTGAGCCCGGAAAAAGGGCTGATCACCGCCATTATCGGCGGGTTCATCGTCTCCTTCCTCGGAGGCAGCTCGGTACAGATCGGCGGACCGACGGGAGCGTTCATCGTAATCGTATATGGCATCATCCAGAATTTCGGGGTGGAAGGGTTGGCAATCGCGACCGTGATAGCCGGTATCATGCTCGTACTGATGGGCGTGCTGAAGCTGGGAACGGTGATCAAGTTTATCCCCTATCCCATCGTGGTGGGCTTTACCAGCGGCATCGCCCTGACGATCTTCACCACACAGATGAAAGACCTCTTCGGGCTGTCGGTCGAAAAAGTACCGGCCGACTTCCTGACCAAATGGGTGGTCTATGCCCAACATATCAGTACGGCCAACGGGTGGGCGTTGCTGATCGGGGTGTTGAGTATCCTGGTGATCGTATTCACCCCCCGTTTCTCCCGCAAGATACCGGGATCGCTGGTGGCGATCATTGTGATGACCGTCCTCGTCTATATCCTGCGCCATTACCTGGGGATCACATCCATCGAGACCATCGGCGACCGCTTTACCATCAACGCCTCCCTGCCGCAACCGGAAAAGATCGCTTTCAGCATTGAGACGATCAACCTGCTGCTGCCTTCCGCCTTTACGATCGCCATGCTGGGCGCCATCGAATCGCTGCTGTCGGCTACCGTCGCCGACGGGGTGACGGGCGACAAGCATCATTCGAACACGGAGCTGATCGCACAGGGCGCCGCGAACATCATCGTGCCTGTCTTCGGCGGTATTCCGGTGACCGGCGCCATCGCCCGTACGATGACCAATATCAACAACGGCGGACGTACGCCGGTAGCCGGTATCATCCATGCCGTGGTATTACTGCTGATCCTGCTCTTCCTCGGTCCGCTGACCAAACATATCCCCATGGCCTGCCTGGCCGGGGTACTGATCATCGTATCGTATAACATGAGTGAATGGCGCACGTTCCGTTCGCTGCTGAAGAACCCGAAAGGGGATGTGTCGGTATTGCTCGTCACCTTCTTCCTGACGGTGATCTTCGACCTGACGATCGCCATTGAGATCGGCCTGCTGATCGCCATGTTCATCTTTATGAAGCGCGTGTCGGAAACGACGAAGGTATCGGTCACCAAGGATGTCATCGACCTGTCGGAAGACAGTGAAACCGTGCTGGAAGATGAAAAGCTGGTGCTCCCCGCAGGGGTGGAAGTGTATGAGATCGACGGCCCGTTCTTCTTCGGTATCGCCAACAAGTTTGACAGTATCATGCAGAATATGGGTGAAAAACCGGACGTCCGTATCATCCGCATGCGGAAGGTGCCCTTCATGGATTCCACCGGGCTGCATAACCTCGAAAGCCTTTACCGCCTCTCCCACTCCGAAGGGATCCGGCTGATCCTCTCCGGCGTAAACGACAACGTACGCGAGCTGCTGATCAAATCGGGATTCGACCGGAAGGTGGGCGCCGCCAATATCTGCAGCAACATCAATGAGGCGGTGGAAAGGGCCACGGAGGTAGTCAATACGAAACGCTGACGTTGAAGCCTGCCTGTCGGGCACGTTCGGCGATGGCGTCCAGCTTTTCCCGGGATACTTTCAGCAGGGTGCTGATGGGTGTCTCCCGTTCGATGGTATAAATCATGACCTGCCTGGGACGGATCCGCTGCAGGGCGTCGATCCATCCGGCAATCTCCTCTTCCGTGGTATTATCCACCGATTGTCCCTGGTATTCACCGGTGATGAACATGGTCTGGATCATCAGGTTGCCGTTGAAACGGAGCAGTTGGGCGATCAGTTTTTCGACGGTGAAAGCGGCGGATGCCGGCACGTCTAATTGGCGGACGCGGCTGTCGAGCACGGAATCGAGCTTGAGGATATTGTCTTCTACCTTGTTCAGGGCATTGAACACAGCATCTTTATGCAGCATGGTGGCGTTGGAAAGGACGGCGATCTTTGCCTGCGGGCAGAGGCGGTCGCGCAGCAGGATGGTGTCGTCGATGATCCCGCCGAAAGCCGGATGCATGGTAGGCTCGCCGTTACCGGCAAAGGTGATCACATCCGGCGCCAACCCTTCGGACTGCATGGCGAGGAGTTTTTTTTCGAGGGCGGCGCTCACTTCTGCGCGGGTAGGCAGTTTGATGCGGGTACGGCGTTCTTCGTTCAACCCACATTCGCAATAGATACAGTTGAACGAACAGAACTTACCGTCCAGCGGCAACAGGTTGATACCCAGTGAAACACCCAGGCGGCGGCTATGTACCGGCCCGAATACGATTTCGGTGAAAAGGAATGTACTCATTGATCCGCGTTTTCTATATATAACAAATCAGCAAGCAAAGGTATGCATTTCTAAAACTTCCACCTTACCAACGTGTATATATCCGTCTTGCGCGAACCCTTAATCGCTTCCAACGCCGTACCGATCACATCCCGGTCGGTATAATGGGTAGAAGCCACTTTAGCGGTCAGCACCAGCCCATCCGTCACCCGCCAGCCTGCCGAAAGCGCCCACCGCACCCCTTTGCCGTAGAAGGAAGGCATGGAAAAGGCATAGAGCATATTCTTTTCGTACGAATTGATCCGGCTGCTGTAGTCGTCCGTCCGGAACCAGCCTGCATAACCATCGATCTGCAACGGGGAGGATGCCGGTTGCCAGCCGATCCGTTGCGACACCATCCAGCCGTTGCTGTCGGCGCCGGTCTCCCGGCACACGACAGCATCTGCCCCCGTGCGGCAGAACAGGGTGGCGAACAGGGTATAAGCAGCCTGCATACGCAGCCGGTGCCTGTCGTTGGGCAGGAGGACAACCGTTTTGCCGCCTGCGGGGATGGCATTTGTTTCCTGCTGCCGGTTTGCATAGCGGATATACATGGAAAGCGCGCCGTTGAGGGTATAATCAACCTGCACCCGGTATTCCTTTCCGGTGGAAGGGGCGTCCACGCCATACTTCAGCCAGGGAAAACGGAAGATATCGGCATAGGCCGATACTTTCCAGTACGGGATCGGCACCCATTGGATCCCCAGACAGACACCCTGTTCGTTCCGGACGTCGGACTGCTGGGAAAAGGCATGGCCGAACAGCGCCTGGTACCGACGGTCGTAGTAACGGTGCAACGCCAAAAAGGTAAGGTAAGAAGCCGGGGTTACCTCCAGGGCATTGAGCGTGGCGACGGCATTGTTGGAGGATAGGGCTGTTTCTCCATAGAGTTTGATCCGGTTGGTTTTCCACAGGTAGTCGATCCCCAGGTTGGCGTTCCGCCTTCCCCGGAAATAAAACAGGTTATAAGGTCGCGGGTCGGGTTGCAGGGTGTATGGACCGAAGGAATGGAAAAGCCCCGTCATCCCCAGACAGAAAGAGGGAGATACATACCGGATATGGGCACCCGCTACCTGCATGGGTACGGCGCGCTGCTTTTCCCGTTCACGCACCAGCCGATGCAGTCCGCCAGTCTGAAGCGAAGGAAAGGTGTCCCGCTGTACCGCCGCATCCATCCGGCGGTAGGAATAGAAGAGGCTGTATTCCATCCGCCCCACGGCAAGGGTTGCCGCCGCTCCCCGGAAGAAGTCGGATTCGTTGGTGGAAGATTGGCGGCGGAATCCGTTCGTACGCCGTTCGGCGCTCGTCACCACGGCGCTCCGTCCGGGCGTGAAATCATGGCTGACCACCAGTCCCTGTCCGAAAGACGCCTTATAGTCGCCAATCGCCAGGCTTTTCAATTTCCCGATCCCTTTCAGAAAGAAGTACGCAGCGTAGTAATCGTATCCCGTATGGGATCGGTTCAGGAACGGTTCGCCGGCGTCTTTCTCACCTACCACACCCAGTTGCAGCCGGTCGTCGAAGGTATAGGCATAGCGGAGGTAGTGGTAGAAGGGTTCGCCCAGGTACATCCGGTTCGGGTTTTCCCGGAGGAGGCTGTCGGATAGCGGTTGATAGCCTTCTTTCTGTTGAAAACAACGGTCATATCTGATTTGCAGTTCGTTATCACCCCGTTTCAACAGGTTTTCAACGGTGAAAGGTAACTTATCAACAGGTTTTCCACTCACCCGTACAAAAGGCAGGAGGAGTTGGATGGTTTGCATATCCAGCGCATCGATCTGCTTGAGTTCATAGAGGGAGAGCATATCGCCATACCGTGCGCGGTAGGCTGTGATGCTTTCGATCTGGCGGTCGGACAGGAAAGGAAGCTTGCGGAGATCGGTTGTACCGGCTTTGTTCAGGTCGATCGGATGTTCCGCCAACCACGACAGTTCGGTGTATAGGGATTCCAACCGCTCGGTATCTTCGGTTTCCGCCGCCTGTTCTTCCAGGTATTCTTTCCACTTATCAACAGCGGATGATACCTGGGCAGTAGCAACATAACAGGTTATAAACAGGTTTATCCACAAGAGGAGGAAGGTTCGGGATCTTGTTTTCATACGATCAGAATGAGAAGGTGAATCCGATACCGGTCTGCATGCCCAGTACCGGATGGGAGGTGGCGGCCACATCGACCGTGAAGAGGGACAAGGTATATCCGATTCCGAAACAGGGAAGGAGCGGATGCGTACGTACACCCGCGCGCAGGTACAATCGTTCATATAAGGTGTATTCCATGCCTGTCTCCGCATGCGTCTTTTCGTCGGTGGCGACGGCGCTGCAGAAAAGCGCCACCCCATCCATCAGTTTCCAACCTATCCCCGCCTGGAGGGAAAAGGGGGTGAGACACCTACTTCCGGAGATCTGATCCCCCAGGGAGACGGATGGGGTATGCAGGGCAGTGAGCCCGATCCGCCAACGGTCGGCAGGCATGTACAGGATTCCGATGTCTGTGGACAGACGGGCTACCTGTTCGTCGTACAGCTTCGTTTGCAAGGCTACATACTGGATACTCACTCCCACCGCCCATTGTTCGCCCAACTGCTTGCCCAGCACCAGGCGGAAGAGGGTCTCCCGGTAGTCGTCGTAGCCGAACGACGCAAACTGGATACCGGCCGGTAACCAGGCATTCGGATACAGTAACCCGCCGGAGAGGGTGCCTAACTCACGCAATCCATACGCGTTATGATACTGAAAGGAAAAGGAATGTCTATCTGACAGGGGAAGAACGGCCGGGTTCACCCAGGTCGATTGTGTGGCTCCGTTGCCTCCCGTTCCCATACTCCGCATATCGGGTTGACGCTGGCGGGTCGAAGCCCGTACAGGGAACAGGCAGGTAAGCACTATCACCCCTACGGGCAACCATACAAAGAGGTATCGTTTCTTTTTCATAATCAAGGACGGTTACGGATTTGTCTGTTAATTGTGCAAAAATAATCAAAGAGTGTAAAATACGAAGAAGGAATACATAAAACATTTACATTTGTACCGTGATCACACTGAAACCATATCGCATCCTGCTGGTATTCTTGTTGTGTTATGCCGGAGGCAAGGCACAAACCATCCGCTCGAATATCGTGCCCGAAGGTTATCAACGTGCCATTGTGGAAGGAACCGACACCATACCCGTGATAACCCTGCGGACGGTCTATGTATTCCCCGAAGAAAAATTCCGCAACAAGAAGGAAAAGGAGAAATACGATAAACTGGTGCGCGACGTAAAACGTACCCTCCCCTATGCCAAGATGGTCTATGGCGTGCTGATCGAAACCTATGAATACATGGAAACGCTTCCGACCGAAAAAGCCCGGCAGAAACACCTCGAACGGATGGAAGACGAACTGTTCAAGCAATACAAGCCGGAACTGAAAAAGCTCACCTTCTCACAGGGGAAACTGCTGATCAAGCTGATCGACAGGGAATGTAACCAGTCCAGCTATAACCTGCTGAGAGCCTACCTGGGTAGTTTCCGCGCGGGATTCTGGAACCTATTCGCCGGTATGTTCGGCGCCAGCCTCAAAGCCGAGTATGATCCCAAAGGGAAAGACATGCAAACGGAACGGGTGGTGATACTGGTAGAAAACGGTTTAATCTGACAACTGCCGGAAGAAATCCCAGATAATGATTCCCGCCGTAACAGATACATTCAGGGAGTGTTTCGTGCCGTACTGGGGAATTTCGATACAGAGATCGCAGGCATTGACCACTTCCTGCTGCACGCCTTTGACTTCATTGCCGAGGATGACAGCGTATTTCCGGGTTTTATCCAGGCACAAGGTATCCAACAGGATACTGCCTTCCACCTGTTCGATGGCGCAGAGGGTATAGCCTTTTGCTTTTAGGTCGGCCACGGCGTCCAGCGTCTGCGGGAAATACACCCAGTCCACCGTATCTTCGGCTCCCAATGCCGTTTTATGGATCTCGGCGTTCGGGGGACAAGCGGTGATGCCGCATAGATACACCGCCGTTACATTGAAGGCATCCGACGTGCGGAACACGGCGCCTACGTTATGCAGGCTCCTTACCTGGTCGAGCACCACCACGAACGGTATCTTTTCCGCTTCCTTATAGGCTTCCGGAGTCATCCGGTTGAGTTCGGTAATCTTTAACTTCCGCATCCTGTGTTGTTTTCGCCGGTAAAAGTACGGATTATTGTGAAAAACCCGTTGATAACCGGCTGATAAGTGGTGGAAATAAACCGGGGTAAACCTGTTGCATATCTCAGGAATCTATTTATACGGGAAGGGATGCTAAAAAGGGTATAAAAGTTTTTACATTTTTATCACGCACTTCCAACAGGGGTTTTCCACTTCTTTTCCCTTTTCCACCGGATCGTATTTTTCCACCGGAATCGTTTTCCTCTGTTTGTTGATAACTATGGTATATGGCTGACAGACAGGGGAAGCAGGTTGTATAAGGTTGTTAATATCTTCTTTATATTGCCTGCTTTTATCTTAATAACCGGATATGCAAGTAATCAGTCCGAAAAGTATGAACGGTTTCAACAGCCTATTATCATCATCATTTTTTTTTAATTTTAAAAAGAAGAAAGATAATAAAGATAGTGTGTTGACAACTCGCCGGAAAAGGGGGGAAAAGTAGGACAACGGAAGAAGGCAGTCCTATTTATTTATGTCGTATCTTTGCAGACGGAAAGGAGATAGAGGTTATGACAACAAATCTGAAAGAAGCAATCGATACACTGCGGAAAGAAAAGAATGCCGTGATCCTGGCGCACTACTACCAGACAGGCGATCTGCAGGATATAGCCGATTTTGTAGGCGACAGCCTCGCATTGGCACAATGGGCAGCCAAAACAACGGCGGATATCATCGTGCTCTGTGGTGTACATTTTATGGGAGAGACAGCGAAGATACTCTGTCCGGACAAGAAAGTGCTGGTGCCCGATATGAATGCCGGCTGTTCCTTGGCCGACAGTTGCCCGGCTCCCGACTTCGAAGCCTTTGTGAACGCCCATCCCGGCCATACGGTGATCTCTTATGTGAATACGACGGCGGCGGTGAAAGCGCTCACGGATATCGTCGTCACCTCTACCAACGCCAAACTGATCGTGGATAGCCTGCCGGCGGATGCGAAGATCGTTTTCGGACCGGACCGCAACCTGGGGAATTATATCAACAGTATCACCGGACGGAAGATGGTGTTGTGGGATGGCGCCTGCCATGTACACGAACAATTCTCCCTCGAAAAGATCCTGCAACTCAAACAGCAGTATCCCGATGCCGAGATCATCACCCATCCGGAATGCAAACAACCGGTCATCCGGGTGTCCGACTTTGTGGGATCCACAGCCGCCCTGATCAACCATACCACCCGCTCTCCCCACACACAGTTTATCGTAGCTACCGAGAGCGGTGTGATCCACGAGATGCGGAAGAAGAGTCCGGACAAGGAATTTATCCCGGCGCCTCCGAACGACAGTACCTGCGCCTGCAACGAATGTAACTTCATGCGCCTGAATACGATGGAAAAACTGTATCGCTGCCTGAAGGACGAACAACCGGAGATCACCGTCGATCCCGCCGTGCAGCAGAAAGCTGTCCGTCCGATCCTGCGTATGCTGGAAATGTCTGCTAAGCTGGGACTCTGAACGGGTTCGTATTTTCCATATTTTTTTAATAGTTAAATTAAAAGGTATGATTATCACATCTAATTGGATTTTAACTATTTTATTTTAACTAAATAGAGAATATTCTTATTTTCTTAGTTCAAATATTTTATTTCTTACGATTAATTATAATTATTTTGTAAACATATTATATATGTACATAGTTTTATAGTTGAATAACGATGTATTAGTTTTGCATGTTTACAAAATAGTCAGGATCCGGTTGCGACAGGCTAACGGTATCGTACCGGATCTACCAGATGGAATTTGACTAATCACTCACACTTTCTGGTATGTGACAGAGGAAGGGAACGTTCTGCTCTCTTCCTCATTTTTTGCTTTTCCAAACGATATGTACGGGTAAAAACGGATCCATGTCAACACCCCGTGGAGCGGTTTCCTTTTCTTCCTACACGGAGTTTATTTTTGCAAAACATCTGCCACGGTGCCACGCAACAGGCGTTATCTTATTGCTCATGAATAGGTTAGGTGCGTGGCAGATACCTGTGGCAGATCCGTTTTTCCGCCTATTTGCTGCCACATCTGCCACGCTGTCTAAAAAGTTTCGTCCGGATGGCACTAAAGTTTCATCCCGATGGCACAAACAGTTTCTAAGGGTGAAACAAACAGTTCCATTAAGTGAACCTTTTTGTTCCAATAGGTGAACCTTTTTGTTCCAATAGGTGGAAACCCGGAGAATCAGGTTTCAGTGTCAGACAGCATGTATCTGTTACTTGATAACCATAATCTTTGTAACCACGCTTTCCCCTTTGTCGGGTTGGGAAGCGAGTACGAGATAGATGCCGGTAGCTACCCGTTCGCCCTTTCCGGTGCGGCAGTTCCAGACGAGTTGTCCGCCTACGGAACGCGCCTGGTAGATCAGGTTACCGTTCAGGTCGGTTATTTTCACGTTCGAATCCGTCATCAGGCCGGTAATGGTTACCTGGTCGTTGTATTCCGGCCGTACCGGGTTCGGATAGGCATACACATCCGTATAAGCTTCGCTTCCTTCCGTTACCCCGCTCATATAGGACACTATCCCTTTGTTTGTACCGATACATACTTCTCCGGTAACGGGATTGATGGCTAAACTATTGATTGTATTGGAAGGAAGGGGTGAATTATCTGTCGTAAACTGTTCAATGGTTTCCGATCCGTCTTCCGACAAGATAAAGACACCGGCTGTTTCCGTGCCGATCCATTTGCGGTTTCCCCCGTCGATGGCAATGGCTTTGATATTTTCACTGTCGAGCAGATAGCCTGTCAGCCCATCGTCGCCGGTACGTACCGGACGGTACACCACTACCGGGTTATCCGGATTGTCAAGCGCCTTTTTCGGATTGGTACAGATCAGCGGGCCTATTTTGCTACCGATCCACACCGTACCGTTCTTTACATCTTCCGCCATGCAGTTATATGTTGAAGCGTTGACGACTGATCCGGTGCTGGTAACCAAGGCTGTGTTTGAGATTGTCCGGGTGCGGTCGTCGGATTCGTCGTCGATCGTTCCGTTATCATCAAACACCACTATTTTGGAAGTCGATCGAAGTACGTTGATCCATTTATGATTGTCTTTCGTGATCAGTATTTTATCGATCAGCGACTGGTTGCTCAGGCTGGAGATGTTCATTGTTTTCCAGGTACCATCGGCTTTGAATACTTTGAGTCCTTTATCTGTACCACTGTTTGTCATCCACAGGTTGTTGTCCTGGTCGAAACACAGCCCTTCCACGCGGACATAATGTCTTGCATTGCTTTCCACTGCGGTCTGTAAGGCACTGTTTGTATGGTTATATAAGGCGACAAACAGGTTATCTTTAAATTCCAATACCCCTTCCCCCCAGGTGGACACGTAGTAATGGTTGTCGTCCCTCGGATCAGCCGCCACACTGGTTGCATCCTGTACGTAATCGAGGTTGTAGGTTGTATTGATGACTGTACGAATGGCTGCTTCATCCGAATTATACCATTTACTGTCGTCATAGATCATGAATGTAAAGGGTTTATGACTGCGGTCTGCCTCCCGGTCACCACCGGCTACCAATAGTTTTTGGTTATGGAAAGTCATGAATGCGTCCAGGTTACGGATTGGGCTGTCCGTTTCGAGGCCGGAAACAATGAGTTCGAAGGAGTTTCCGTTTTTCTTCACTCCTTTCAATCCGTCGTTTCCTGCGGCAATCCAAAACGTATTCGCCTCTTTATAGGAAGATACATCATTTACAGGGCTATTGTTCAGCCTGACCGGGTCAGTGAAGGACGACATGATGAGCGCATACGACGTGCCATAGGCAATTAATTGCCCATTTTGGATGGTAAATCCTGTCAGCGTCATATCCTTTTTTATGGGTTGAATAGCACCATCCGTTACTTGATAATACACCCCGTTATTTGCATTTCCTTTTACAAAGAAAACAAGGGAATCCAGAAAGAAATCGATTTTCTGGATCTTTTCGTTTTCCTCCAACGGAAAAATAAGTGGGTACGTATTCCAATTGTGGTAATCAGACAGATTGGAAGTCAGTGAAGCGTGCAATATGCCATTGTCTGTAGCTGCATAGATCGTGTTCCCATTAATACAGGTGGCATATACGCCTGTTTGCAATCGATAAGTGTCTGCTATCTCTTCTTTTTTGATGTTGACCACCACAATTCCGAATGGGGTGGACAAATAAGCAAATTCCTTATACATATAGATATTCCTGACGGTTTTATCCTGTATCATGATATCGTCTTTCACAAAAGGAAGATTCTTTACACTGCTTTTACCCGGTTGCATCAGGTCTATGTTCCCATTTTCGTACGTAAGGACCAGACAGTTCATCTGTTGGTTGTATCCTATCTGGTTCAAATAGGTATCACTTAATCCGGTCAGCGTAGAATAAAACAGCAGGCTGTTGTCGGCCTTATCATAACTGTAGAGCGAATTATCGGCCAGTGCATATACAAGTTCGTTTGTTTCTGCCACGGCTGTGGTGTTATGATACGCCAGATGGGACCGCCAGCTACCTGTTTCCTGTGCGTGCATGGTCACATGTACGATAGGAAGGAGGGCAATGCTGAGAAGTAGTTTCTTCATATTTATTCGGATAAAGTAGATAAGTAATCGGCAAACCGGCGTACGGCTATCGCCCGGTGGCTGATCGTATTCTTGATATCTTCGCCCAGCTCGGCAAAGGTTTGTTCGTAACCGTCGGGTTGGAACAGGGGATCGTAACCGAAGCCTGCCTCCCCTTTCTTTTCGAGGATGATCGATCCGGTGATCACCCCTTCAAACAAATGGTTATCGCCGTTCGAAAGGAAAGCGATGACGGTACGGAAACGGGCTTTCCGGTTGGTTATACCGTCGAGTTCCTTCAACAGTTTCAACATATTGGCCTGGGCGTCGTGCGCAGGGCCGGCATACCGTGCCGAATAGACACCCGGTGCATTACGGAGGGCTTCCACCTCGAGTCCCGTATCATCGGCAAAGCAGTCGTACCCATACTTTTCTTTTATATACTGTGCTTTCTGGAGCGCATTTCCTTCCAACGTATCGGCTGTTTCGGGGATATCATCCCGGCAACCGATCTCTTCGAGGCTGACGATACGGATCAGGCCGTCGGTTATTTTCCGTACCTCATCCAGTTTATGCCTGTTGTTTGTAGCAAATACTACTGTTTTCATTCGTACTCTGTTGTAATGTTTCTATTTTTGCACAAAAATACGTAACTGTCTGCTATGGATATCCGAAAAAATGGTTTGTCTTTCTATTTTTTTACCCTAATAGTCACGTTGTTTGCAGGCGTTTGCTTTACATCGAGCGACTTTGTGACGATACCTGCCGTATCGTTTGCCGACCGGACGGTATTGTTCTTCCAATGGTTGGTCGTCGTTGTCGCCTTGTATTTCCTGATCACCCTGCTGGCAGTCAATAAATACATATTTGCTGTCTTTTTCCTGCTGCTTACACTGTTCAGTTCCTTGTTAGCCTGGTTCCGGCTGACCACCCATACCACACTCACGCCGATGATCCTCGATGCCACGTTGCAGAATGATGCCCGGACAAGCGCTGATCTTATAACACCGGGACTGATCGCATTTGTTTTCGTTTCCCTCCTGATTTCCATCGGGTTCGTATATCGGCGGATCCGGAAAGTACGGCTGCAAACACCGCTTTTCACCACTTGCATCAGTCTTTTGTTGCTGGTAGGCGTCACACAGGTCGATCCTTTCAAACGTCCTATATCAGAACGTATTCCCTTCAATGTTTATTATACGGTACAGAAATATTGGAAAGAAAAACAGGTGCTCAGGGAAAACCGGATCGACCTGTCGGAAGGGGTTACCTGTGGGGAAGACAGCCTCACGGTGGTGCTTGTCATCGGCGAATCCCTGCGTCCTGATCACCTGGGCATCAACGGGTACGAACGGAATACGACTCCCTCTCTGTCGAAAGAGGATGTCATCTCCTTTCCCCATATTTATACCGAACAAACCTATACGAACCGCAGTATTCCCCACCTGTTGACCCGTGCCGACAGTACGGATTACACCCGCGCCTATACCGAAAAGTCGGTCGTCAACCTCTTTAATGCCTGCAACTATCATACCGCCTGGCTGGCCAACCAGGAAGCGGCGAATACCTATGCCTACTTTATGAACGAATGTGATACGCTGGCTTATGTAAATGCAGGAAAATCACCCTATGTATTCGATAGATGGGTGGACGGTGATTTGCTTCCCCTGTTTACGGCACACAGGCAACGGCCCGAAAGCAGGAAGCTGATCATCCTGCATACCATCGGTTCCCATTGGTGGTATAATTCCCACTACACGGATGCCTTTGCCGTGTATAAGCCGGTAGTTAGAAGTAAAGTGGTATCTTCCAATACCCGGGAAGCGATGATCAATTCGTACGACAATACCGTGTTATATACCGACCATTTCCTGTATAACCTGATCGATCAGTTGCGCGACCAAAAAGCCATCCTGATCTATCAGTCTGATCATGGCGAAAGCCTGGGAGAGGATGGCATCTGGCTGCATGCCACCGAATCGCCTTATACCCACCAGGCGGCCTGCCTCATCTGGATGTCTGCCTCGTACAAGCAGGCGCATCCCGCCTATTACGAACAGGCGCGGCTGAACAGTATAAAAAGATACAGAACCGATTACCTGTTCCACACCCTGCTGGATGCGGCCGGTATCGGTTCTGTGTATAAAGATTATTCGCTCAGTCTGTTCCGGTAAACCGTCAGGCTTTCAGTTGGTCGAAACCTTCCCCATATACCCCTTTGACTAAGCTTTGGGAGATAAACGCCTGCGGATCTACCCCTTTGACTAAGCGGAAGATCGTGAGTGATTCCGATTTCTTGGCCAGCAACACCACTACTTTGATCGGGCGCTTGGAATAGCCTCCTTCCCCATCCAGCAGCGTACAGCCCCTTCCCATATCCGTCAGGATCCGTTCGGTGATCTCATCGTATTTCTGTGAAAAGATCAGGAACTGGACCGATTGCCGGTTACCATTGATGATCCGGTCGAGCATGTAGTTGCTTACGATCATTTCCACAAAGCCAAACACGATCTTCTGCACATCGGCGAAGATGAACCAGGAACAACTGATAATGATAAAGTCGAGCACCAGCAAGCCCGTACCGATGGATACATGCTTGTACTTGTTGATGATGGCGGCGAGGATATCCGTACCTCCCGTACTGCCATTGACGGAAAAGATCAACCCCAGCCCTGTCCCGCACAACGCCCCACCGATGATGATAGACATAAACGGTTCACCGTGGATAATGGGGTTACCCCCCAACAACCATTCGAAGAGGGAAAGGGAGAAAGAGAGGGATGCTACCCCGAAGATCGTTTTGATCAGGAACTTCAACCCCAACACCCTGAAAGCGAAGGCCAGCAGCACCACGTTGATGAGCAGGTACGAGAGCGACACCGGAATCTTCGTGGCGAAAAAGATAAGCGCACTGATACCGCTTACCCCTCCCGTCACAATCTCATTGGATAGGATGAACCCGTTGAAGGAAAAACCATACAGGAGTGTCCCCACGAAGATGATCGCATAGTCCTGTACCGAGTCGTAAGCCTGACGGATGATCTTTTTAGACATAGTTTATAGAACGATATTGACGATTTTGCCGGGTACGACAATCACCTTCTTCGGTGCCTTGCCGTCCATCCACTTGGCGGAAAGAGCATGACCGACAGCCGTCTTTTCCACTTCTTCCTTCGGCATATCGGCAGGCAATTCCAGGTTAAAACGGGCTTTTCCGTTGAATGAGATGGCGTAGGTAACGCTGTTTTCTTTCAGGTATTCTTCGTAGAAAGGAGGCCAGGGAGCATCGCAGATCGTGGTGGTATGTCCCAGCGCGTGCCACAACTCTTCCGTGATATGCGGGGCAAAGGGAGCCAGTACGATCAGCAGTTGTTCCAGGATGGCTTTCTTCGTGCATTTCAATGCTGTCAGTTCGTTCACACAGATCATGAAAGCGCTGACGGAGGTATTGAACGAGAAATGTTCGATATCAAAACCGGCTTTCTTGATCAGTTTGTGCAGGGCTTTCAGTTCGTCGGCTGTCGGGGCGTTGTGGGTTACCTGCAGCGTATCGCCGTTGCCATAGAACAAGGCCCATACCTTCTTCAGGAAGCGGAACACACCGTCGATACCGTTCGTATCCCACGGTTTGGACTGTTCCAGTGGGCCGAGGAACATTTCATACAGACGCAGCGTATCGGCGCCGTACTTCTCCACGATCATGTCCGGATTGACGACGTTATACATCGATTTCGACATCTTTTCCACAGCCCAACCACAGATATATTTACCTTCTTCAAGGATAAACTCCGCCGTTTTGTATTCCGGGTTCCAGTTGCGGAACGCTTCCGTATCCAGCACATCGTTGCTTACGATGTTCACATCCACGTGCAGGGGAGTAACTTCGTATTGTTCTTTCAAATGATAGGAAACGAATGTATTTGTCCCATTGATGCGATATACAAAGTTGGAACGTCCCTGGATCATACCCTGGTTGATCAGCTTCTTGAAGGGTTCATCTTCACAAATGATACCCCTGTCGAAAAGGAATTTATTCCAGAAGCGGCTGTAGATTAAGTGGCCGGTGGCATGTTCCGTCCCGCCGATATACAGGTCCACATTCCGCCAGTATCCGTTCACTTCCCTGTCAACCAAACCGGTATTGTTTTGCGGATCCTCATAGCGGGTATAGTACGCCGATGATCCGGCAAAGCCCGGCATCGTATTGAGTTCGAGGGGGAAGATGGTACGGTTGTCGATCTTCGATGTTTCCTCCACCTTTTCGTTGACGATATCCCATGCCCACCGGGTAGCGTTACCCAACGGAGGCTCGCCGGTGGCTGTCGGCAGGAAACGATCTACTTCGGGCAGTTCCAACGGAAGTTTATCCACGGGCAACATCTGTGGCATACCGTCGGCATCGTAATACACCGGGAACGGTTCGCCCCAGTAACGCTGGCGGCTGAAGATGGCGTCGCGCAGGCGGTAGTTCACCTTGACCCGTCCCAATCCCTTTTCCTTTACATATTCTTTGGTACGGGCGATTGCTTCCTGTACTTCCAGCCCGTTCAGCACCAATCCGCCCGGTATGCCTTTGCCCGGCATCGGGGAGTTCATCATGATCCCTTCTTTGGCATCGAAGCTGTCTTCGGAGATGTCGCAACCTTCGATCAGGGGAACGATCGGCAGGTCGAAATGTTTGGCGAAAGCATAGTCGCGGCTGTCGTGTCCGGGTACGGCCATGATCGCGCCTGTCCCGTATCCCGCCAGCACATAGTCGCTGATCCATACGGGGATGGCTTCGCCGGTCAACGGATTGATGGCGTATGAACCGGAGAATACACCGGTCACCTTGCGGTCGGCGATGCGTTCGCGTTCGGTTTTCTTCTTCGTAGCTGCTTTATAATCGTCCACCGCCTGGCGTTGTTCCGGGGTGGTGAGGGGATCCACCAGTTCGCTTTCCGGCGCCAGTACCATAAAGGTGACACCGAAGATCGTATCGGCGCGGGTGGTAAAGATGGTAAATTCGATGTCCGAATCTTTGACTTTAAACTGCATCTCGGCGCCTTCGCTGCGGCCGATCCAGTTGCGTTGCGTTTCTTTCAGCGAGTCGGTCCAGTCGATATTCTCCAGTCCGTCCAACAGGCGTTGGGCGTAAGCAGATACACGGAGGCACCATTGGCGCATCACTTTCTGTTCCACCGGATAACCGCCCCGTTCGGAAACGCCGTTCACCACTTCGTCGTTGGCAAGCACCGTACCCAATGCCGGACACCAGTTCACCATCGTATCGCCCAGGTAAGCCAGGCGGTAGTTGAGCAGTATCTCCTGTTTTTCTTTTTCGCTTTTGGCTTTCCATTCGTCGGCGGTAAACAGGATTTCTTCACCGCAGGCCACATTCAACGGGGTGGAGCCTACCTGTTCGAATGCCTGTACCAGCTCTTCGATCGGGCGTGCCTGTTGTTCGTCGTTGCAATAGTAGCTGTTGAACATCTGGATGAATGCCCACTGTGTCCAGCGGTAATAACCGGGTTCACTGGTGCGTACCTCGCGGCTCCAGTCGTACGAGAATCCGATCTTGTCCATCTGCTGGCGGTAGCGCCGGATGTTGTTCTCTGTGGTGATCGCCGGATGTTGTCCGGTCTGTATCGCGTATTGTTCGGCGGGCAACCCATAGGCATCGTATCCCATCGGGTGCAGCACATTGAAACCGTTCAGTCGTTTGTAACGGGAAAAGATGTCCGAAGCGATGTATCCGAGCGGATGACCTACGTGCAGGCCGGCTCCCGAGGGATAAGGGAACATATCCAATACGTAATATTTCGGCTTCTCCGGGTTCATCTCCACGTTGTAAACCGCATGGGCATTCCAATAGTCTTGCCACTTCTTCTCAATCTCCCTGAAATTGTATTCCATCACAAATCTGTCTATTTTTAATGTATCTTAATCATTTTAAGGCACAAAGGTAGTGATTTATTTCGTGTGATATTCGTATGTTTGCCACTATGTTACTTAAATCTGAATACGTACGAATATGACCATGCGAAGGAATTTTATCAGGCAAATGATGGCGGGAAGCCTGCTGTTGCCAGCTGCTCCCCAGCTTTTGCTGGGGAAAGAACGTGCAAACGGGCCGGACAGTGAACCGGCAGTAAGTGAGCAACCGATCCGCCTCGGCCTGATCGGCTGCGGTACACAGGGAACGGGAGATACGATTACTGCCCTTCAAGTGGAGGGTGTGAAGCTGACGGCGGTGTGCGACCTCTTTGACGACCGCCTCACAAAAGCCTGCGAACGGTGGGGCCATACCCTTTTCACCACCAAAGACTATCAGGAACTGCTCCGGCGGGAAGACGTGGATGCCGTGATCGTCGCCACGCCCGACCATTGGCACCTCACGATCGCTACCGAAGCCATGAAAGCCGGTAAGCATGTCTATTGCGAGAAACCGGTGATCCATAAGCTCGGCGAAGCCAAAGCCCTGGTCAACGCCCAACGGGTGAGCGGCGCGTATTTCCAGGCAGGCAGCCAAGGGATGGCATCGATCGGTAACCGGAAAGCGCGCCAGTTGGTATTGGAAGGTTTGATCGGCAAAGTGAATTTCATCGACGGGCAGTTTTCCCGCGCTCCGCAATCCCCCGAATCGTATAAGATCCCCGAAACGGCTTCCGAGAAGACCATCTGGTGGAAGCAGTTCATCGGCAAAGCGCCCAAACATGCTTTCGACGCCCAGCGTTTCTTCTACTGGCGCAATTGGAAAGATTATAGTACGGGTATCGCGGGCGACCTCTTCGTACACGTACTTGCCAGCCTGCACTACATTACCGGCGCCCTCGGGCCGGAAAAGGTATATACCACGGGAGGTATTTATAATAAGCTCGATCCTTTCCGCGATACCCCGGATATCATGCTGGGTTATTTCAATTATCCCGACCGGAACAACGTAGGTGCTTTCACCGTACAGTTGGGCGCCAACTATGTGGATGGTGTGTCGGGAGCATGGGGTAGCATGAACTTCCTCATCGTTGGCTCGGAAGGAAAGCTCCGGGTACAATGGGATAAAGTCACCCTGCAAAGCCGCAAACCCATCGACACCGCCCGCCTCTCGCAGTTGGCGATATTGGGTGAGGGCATTGATGCCTTTGAAGTGATCTCCCCCACCGAAGTAGTTTTCAAAGCGAATGCCGGTTATAAAGGCGGGCATTACGACCATTTCTTCAACTTCTTTACCGGCATCCGCAACCATACGCCGCTCACCTCCGATGTGGTCTTCGGCGTACAATCCGCCGCTCCGGCACTGCTCTGCTACGAAAGCTACCTCTCCGGTTCTCCCATCTACTGGGATGCCGAAAAGTTGCAGGTAATTAAGAAGCTGTTTTGAATTTATTTTCTAATTTTCTTACGCATGATCTGACAGAAGGTAATTTGCAGCCTCGCTTCCGCCGATTGGATTCGGATGTCCTGTGATTTTGGTGTATGCGTATCGGCAACTACGCATCTCCTCTCAGTGGGTCTTCCGGTTTGTGTTGTCACCATGTCACGCCCGCATGAATACGGGATTTTATGTGACATCAGCCGGAGTTGATATCACGGTGTCG
>JAVBUE010000027.1:0-14736 GCA_031555735.1 Tannerellaceae bacterium | reverse complement strand
GGCATCTGTACCTCCTATTAAGTTATTTGGGCTTTTTGTCAATGTTGGTAAAATGCCACGAAAGTGAAATGACGTATTACACGGTATTTGGGGAAAACTGCTTCCACATTCCACTAAGGGGTGTTATCATGCAGGCTTACACTATGTTAGATAGTGGAAGGGGGGGCGTGTTTTTCCTTCCACTTTCCCTCCACTCTCCTTCCACTGTGTGGTAGTTGCTCCGGCAATCTCGTAGGCTGTCCCATTTCGAAATGGGACAGCCGGCATTTCTATCTGCGTGTAGATGTTGATCTATCCGCATGTAGATGTTGTCAGCACAACTTCCAGACGTTGCCCGCACAACATCCGGATCTTGTCCGCACAACATCCGGACGAAGATTGAAATGTTGACATCTTTTTTTGCTCTTCCATTTGTCGCAAAGCTCAAAACTTCTACCTATGATTGTGTAATCATTTACCTATGGCAGTTCAAACATCTACCTATGGTTGTCAGATCATCTACCTATGGTAGTTTTCCCCCTTTGCCAGCACAACATCTACATGCAGATAGATCAACGTCTGCACGCGGATAGGAATGCAGGGTGTACCATTTCGAAATGCCGGGTGTACCATTTCGAAATGGGACACCCTACGAGATTGCCGGAGCAACTACCACACAGTGGAAGGAGAGTGGAGGGAAAGTGGAAGGAAAAACACGCCCCACTTACACTATCTAACATGCTGTAAGCCTGCATGATAACACCCCTTAGTGGAAGGTGGAAGCAGTTTTCCCCAAACTCCGTGTATAGGGGTAGATCCTTCGTTATTCACATCCCTCCCCGGAACACTTTCTTCAACGGAAGGAAGAAGCGTTCGACCAGCACCACGCTCCCGCACTTCGCACGCCATACATGCGGGTTGACCATCGGAAGCGGCGTGCCGCCTACCCGAATGCACCCCCGGTTCGGCTCGTAGAAGCCGAGCAGCAGCTTGACGAGCATGGTCTTGCCGCTCCCGCTGGCGCCCACGATGGCCGTCACCTTCCCGCAGGGATGGTGAGCGTAATGCCGTCCAGCACGTAATCCCGGTCCGCCTCTCGTTTGTCATATCCTTCATATATATCCGCATAACCACAATATTTGCATCTAAAGTTACATGCATCTGTCACTTCAAATACAAGCTGTGGTAGATTGTTTATATTGAATATTATTTCTTGTTTTGAAATTCGATGAACATTATTCATATATTAATTATTTAAAACAAACAATCATTAATATTGGATTTGAATTTTCTTCTAATATTAGTGCTTCTTCTTTTAGTTTTCCATGAATTCTATTATTTTCCAACAAATCTATTAATCTGTCAGCATAAAATACTTTTATGAAACAACCATCAGGTAAATCCATTCCATAGCTATCCCATTGCATCTCTTTGCTGTTTGTTATATCAGATGAATATATCTCGGTTTCATATATTCTATTTTCTGCTTTATTATAAAATAGATATCTTTGGTCGGTTTCTGAAATTTGTTTAGTATTATTGTTGATTTCTTTTTTTATTACGTTGACAAATATGTATTTATTAGTTATTAGGTTGACAGACGATAGCAAATTGGAATTGTTTTTAGAATGATTCTTTTTTATTATTGCTATTGGGTTTAAATTCCCATTTTTATAATGGTAAATAGTATCTATGACAAAGTCGGAAATTATGAATCCATCTTTTGCTTTTATAATTTGATCTATATTTATTTTTGAGTAGTTATATATATCCCCCTTTTTTGATAATGAATAATTTGTTTCTCTAAGTTCTGTTTTTATTGGCAAATCAACTATTTTTCCTGTGTTTTTATTTATTATCTTATATGGATTGTGGGTTTTGGATGATGATGTTGTGTTTGATATATTACTATTTAGGACTATAAAATAATTTTCATCACAACTATAAATTGTCTCAGGCCATATTCTGTCGATTAGCTTTGTCGAACGAATAAATTCTCCCTCAAATGAGTATGTAAGTATTCTATATTTCAATTGATAATCACAAACATAAATTTCTTCCTTATTGAAATCCACGCAAAAGTTACTTATGGAATTGTATTCATTTGGACCATTTCCTCTGTTGCTTATTGTGTTTAAATATTTCCCTTTTCTATCAAATAGGAATATTTCACCAAGCAATCTGTCGCATATTATAATTAATTTATTTGACATTGCAATGTTGCTGACGGAAGAAATAAATGCGTTATTAGTGGTTTCTAATTGTAAGTATTCTACATTTGCAATTTCTTCAATCGATAGACTTGTTTTTGGATATTCTTCATCAAGATCTATGGTTATTAGATTTGATTGATCAATATCGTTGTGCGTTTTTGAATTTATCGAATTTGATCTGGAATCAATTTTGTTTATAGATTCAATGCAGGATACTAGCATTGGAACTATAAATAATAACATTATTAAAATTTTCTTAATCATGACATGTGTTAATGTAGGACATCCGTACGTGCACGAACAGCTACAACTTTCCCCTTTAAGTTGACCTTGTTCTTTTCTTGTCATCTCAGCCTCGCTAAGATTAAACAAACTAATTAATTCGACTTTCTTCATCTTTACATATTATTAAATTGTTAAACACCACATGGATTTTCCATGCAGCTATATATTTTGACTATCCTTTCTGAAAAATATGAATGGAGTAATTCTTACAAATCTTATCTCTTATTGTTTTTATGATATTATCATTTGTGTATTTTTCTAACCTCCCATTTATTGCATTTTTTAATATTTCAGCACTCTGGCCATCTGATATATCAACAATATCACCATATGTCACTTTATCAACAATCTCTTTCAAACCAGTGGTGTTGTTCACTATGACAGGAAGCTCATTTAGCATCATTTCGAGTGCGGCTAAGTCATTTCTGTTCGCGAAATTGAAATGACAATACACTTGTTTAGAGGACTTCAAGCGCGTTTCGAAGTAGTAAAAAACACCCCTGCAATATTTTTTTTCATCTGATAATTCACCCAACACAAAGGGATGATTCTGGGGGTTATTGATTTCGAGGGCTTTCCGGTAATAGATCTCAGCAGAATCCGCTGTATGCATTGCATGGTATGTCCGGGCTATATCACGGTAAACGATCGACTGCGACACCGTATCCTTCGCCAACGCAAGACAATGAAGGCTTTCCTGAAGGTATGGCAACGCAATGGAATAGGCCAACTGCTGGGCGTAGAGGAGTCCTATATAACTATTGATCCGTGCCTTCATTTTTGCATTATCGGATGATTCGCCGATACTCAAGGCTTTCTGGTAATATGCTTGTGCCTTCGGGGCATCCCCCAATACCTGATTCACCTTACCGGTATAAAAATACGCTTTCATCAACCGTTCCTGGTCGTGGTGGGTTTCATAGTAATCACAGGCGATCAGCAGGAGGGAATCTGTTGTAGGAGGGATGTGTTTTTTATCCTTTGCCTCAGCGATCAGCAGATACCACTCCGCTTGATCTTCCTTAGACAAAGAAGAAGGCTGCATACTATCCAGCAACAACGCGCTATCCGGATGTTGCTCCATCAACTGCTCCGCCCGGAGCAGGACGGGATCTGATCCCGTTGCCCGGCCGCAGGCATATACAGCGATCAAACAAGCTGCCAGGGCAGCTATTACAGCAATGCGGTTTTTCATGTACGTCATGTCGTATCGTATTTTTTGGTTGAAATCATGGCAAAGATAATACAATTGAGCACCCAGGATAGACTTCCGGGTAAAACAAATATAACGAATAATTGCCGGTAGAAAAAAAGATGTCAGAATTCCAATCTGCATCTGGATATTGTTCTATCAACGCCTGGATGTTGTACAGTCAACGTTTAGAAGTTGTTGGAACAACATTTAGGTGCAGAGTTATCAACATCCGGATGCAAATGAATTATTTGGTGGATGCGTTTCGGTACGAGACAGACTGTGACATCACCTAAAGGTTAAGGTCGCCGAGATACCATCGTCACAGATAATCCACCACGCGTTCGAGGGCGTTGCCGCGGGAGCCTTTGATCAGGATGGTATAGCCGTTGAGGGGGGATTGGCGAAGGGAATCGATCAAGGCTTCGGTGGAGAGGAAGGTATGGAAGCCGTTGCCCACGTCGGCGAAGTGGTTGCCGCAGAGGAATACGCTGTCGAAACGTTCTTCCTTCAGCAGGTCCACGATCCCGGCATGCAGTTCGGCGCTTGCCTCACCCAGTTCGAGCATATCCCCAAGGATCACGGCCTTAGGCCGCCCCGGCATACCGGCGAAATTGGATAAGGCCGCCCGCATACTGGTAGGATTGGCATTATAGGCATCGATGATCAGCGTGTTACGTTCCGTCCGGCGTAGTTGTGAACGGTTGTTCGACGGCTCATACGCAGAGATCGCGCGGCTGATCCGTTCGGACGGGATCTTGAAATAGCGCCCCACCGCCACAGCGGCCAACACATTATCTATATTATAGTCGCCCACCAGATGCGTTTTCACCCGGTTGATTTTCCCCTGCTGTTTCCATTCGAACGAGAAATAGTCCGAACTGCCGGTAATCTGTCCCGAGGCAAATGAGCTCTCCCCGTATCCATAAGTGATCTGCTCCAGGTCACCGGCGATAGACTGGAGGATATCGTCTTCCTTCCGGATAAACACTTTCCCTTTGGTCTGCCGCAGGTAGTCGTACAACTCTCCCTTCGTACGCACCACATGCTCAAAGGAGCCGAACCCTTCGAGGTGAGCCTGCCCGACGTTGGTGATGATGCCGTAGTTGGGCTGCGCGATCTCCGCCAGTTCGCGGATATCCCCCGGCCGGCTGGCGCCCATCTCGATCACCGCCAACTCATGCTCATGGTTCAGGCGGAGCAGGGTGAGGGGCACGCCGATATGGTTATTCAGGTTGCCTTCCGTATAAAGCAGGTTATACGTGGTAGAAAGGACGGTGGCGATCAGCTCCTTGGTGGTAGTCTTGCCGTTGGTGCCGGTAATGCCGATCACCGGCAGCCCAATCACTTTCCGGTGCCGTTGCGCCAGTTGCTGCAGGGCGGTCAGGGCGTTCTCCACCAAGATCGTACGTTCGCCGATGTAGTAGTCGGGATTATCGATCACCGCATATACACACCCGGATGCCAGCGCTTTTTCAGCGTATTGGTTACCATCGAATTGATCCCCTTTCAACGCAAAGAAAATAGAACCGCGCGGGCAGTTACGGCTGTCTGTCGTTACTCTGGGATTGTGAATAAACAATTCATAAAGTTGAGGAATAGTCATACAGGATATACAGTTTGTTGTCTAAGAATTACGGTGCTAAAATACGACAAATGTATTTATTCTGCTTTACGATTCTCAATATTATTGTACTTTTGTGGAAAATGCGATGAAATGGCTGCGAAAACGCTTACGATCAAGGGAACACTGACCTCTTTAGAGACACCTGTGGTGATGGGTATCCTGAACGTCACCCCCGACTCCTTTTACGCCGGCAGCCGCAAGCAAACGGAGCAAGAGATAGACGAGCGCATCCGTGCGATCCTGCGCGAAGGCGGCAGGATCATCGATGTGGGCGGCTATTCGTCGCGTCCCGACGCCCCGGAAGTCTCCCCGGAAGAAGAGTGGAAACGGCTGGCGCCCGCCCTGGATATCCTCTACCGCCATTATCCGGATATACCGGTATCGGTCGATACGTTCCGCGCCGGTATCGCCCGGCACAGCGTGGAATCTTACGGCGTAGCCATGATCAACGATATTTCGGCCGGAGAGATGGATTCCGGCATGTTC
Source organism: Tannerellaceae bacterium (assembly GCA_031555735.1). GTDB lineage: Bacteria > Bacteroidota > Bacteroidia > Bacteroidales > Tannerellaceae > JAJDIA01. The sequence goes on along the minus strand of JAVBUE010000027.1, from coordinate 8,954 downwards.
GATACGGTAGCTGCCCTGCAGGTGCCCTATTGCATGATGCACATGCGGGGAACGCCGCAAACCATGCGGCAGCAGACGGATTACGCCGACCTGATGGAAGACATCCTGCTGTATTTCGCCGAAAAGGTGCGCCGCCTCCGGCGGATGGGAGTGAACGACATCCTCCTCGATCCCGGCTTCGGCTTCAGCAAAACACTCGAACAAAACTACCTCCTGATGAGCCGCCTCCGGGAATTCGCCCTGTTCGACCTCCCCCTGCTGGTAGGCGTATCCCGTAAAAGCATGGTGTATAAGTTCCTGGGCAGCAGTCCCCAGGACAGCCTGAACGGCACCACCGTGCTGCATACCTTCGCCCTGCTGAACGGCGCGGATATCCTGCGGGTACATGATGTGAAAGAAGCGGTGGAAGCCGTACGAATCGTACAACAATTAGCCCTATAGCGTATGTGGATGAATTTTGGGGTCAAAGACCTGATCGACGTTTTACTGGTAGCCTTCTTCCTGTATCAGACGTACAAGCTGATGAAAGGATCGGGCACGATGGCGCTGTTCAGTGGCGTTGTTTCCTTTCTTGTGGTATGGATCCTCGTGTCGCAGGTGCTGGAGATGCGGCTGATGGGCGCCATCCTCGATAAGTTTATCAGCGTGGGGTTCCTCGTACTGGTCATCCTCTTCCAAGACGAGATCAGGCGGTTCCTGCTGACACTGGGTTCGCACCGGGGATTGAAATTCCTCGCCAACCTCTTCTCTAAAAAAAACAACCATACCGACGGGCATAAATTCGTCGCCCCCGTGGTACTGGCCTGCATGAACATGGCGCGGAAGAAGACCGGCGCGCTGATCGTCATCCAGCAGGATATCGACCTGTCGGTATATGAGCATACGGGCGAAATGTTCGTGGCCGACGTCAATGCCCGCCTGATCGAGAATATCTTTTTCAAGAACAGCCCGCTCCACGATGGCGCCCTGATCATTGCCGACAACCGCATCAAAGCCGCCGCCTGTATCCTCCCGGTGGCGCAACACGCCGTGATGCCCAAGGAAATGGGACTCCGCCACCGCTCCGCCCTCGGGATGTCGAACGAAACAGACGCCCTGATCGTGATCGTTTCCGAAGAGCGGGGGAAGATCTCCGTCGCTCACAAAGGGAAGATCGAAGCCAACATCACGGCGGAAGATCTCCAGCAGATTTTATCGGGAGAACGGGATGTGACCGACATTCGTTAATTATTGCAAAACTGCAAGGTTGACATAGAATTATTTCTTTTGTATTGCAAACTCCATATAGCATTTTGCGTAATTTTGTCCCCGTTAAGAGGCTTAATCTATTAAAGAATCATAAAAAGATCTATGTTGCTATGGATTTAATGCAAGACATCATCGCACGTGCCCAGGCGAACAGGCAACGCATCGTGCTGCCGGAGGGAACGGAAGAACGGACGCTCAGGGCCGCCGACCGGCTGGTGGCCGACGGAGTGGCCGACATCATCCTGATTGGAAACCCTGCCGACATCAGGAATCGTGCAGCGTCCTTCGGGCTCACCCATCTCTCCGGGGCGACCCTGCTCGACCCTGCCAACCACCCCAAAAAGGCGGCGTATGCCGATCTGCTGGTCGCCCTTCGCCAAAAGAAAGGGATGACTCCCGAAAAAGCAGCCGTACTGGTAGAAGATCCCCTGTACCTCGCCTGCCTGATGATCAAAGCCGGTGATGCCGACGGTGAAATCGCCGGCGCGCAAAACACCACGGGCGACGTGCTGCGTCCCGCCTTGCAGATCGTAAAGACCGCCCCGGGCATGAGCTGCGTATCCGGCGCGTTCCTGATGTTCGTGAACGACCATTCGTACGGTGAAAACGGCATCCTGGTGTTTGCCGACTGTGCCGTGATGCCGAACCCGACCGCCTCCGAGCTGGCCGAGATAGCCGTAGCAACGGCTCATACCACCCAGGCCATCGCGGGCGTCGAGCCCCGTGTCGCCATGCTGAGCTTCTCCACCAAAGGGAGCGCCTCGCACGAGATGGTGGACAAAGTGGTGGAAGCCACCCGGCTGGCCAAAGAAATGGCGCCCCAGTTCAAGATCGATGGCGAACTGCAGGCCGACGCCGCCCTTGTCCCCTCCGTAGGCAACCAGAAAGCGCCGGGCAGCGAAATCGCCGGCCGGGCGAACGTACTGGTGTTCCCCTCGCTCGAAGTGGGGAATATCGCCTACAAACTGGTACAACGCCTGGGCAACACGGAAGCGGTAGGCCCGATCCTGCAGGGGATGGCTGCGCCGGTCAACGACCTGTCGCGGGGCTGTTCGGTGGATGACATCTACAAGATGGTGGCCATCACCAGCAACCAGTCCATCGGCCTCAAAGCATCAAAGAAATAATCAGGATAAACAGCAAAGAAAAACGACATGAAGATTTTAGTTCTGAACTGCGGAAGTTCATCGGTGAAGTACAAATTGTTCAACATGGACAATCACGAAGTACTGGCCGAGGGCGGTGTGGAGAAATTAGGTTTGCCGGGATCATTCCTCAAGTTCACCCTCCCCGACGGCGAAAAAGTCGTCCTCGAAAAAGAGTTGCCCGAGCACACGGCGGCCATCCAATTCATCTTAAGCATACTGACCTCCGACAAATACGGCAGCATCCGCTCATTCAGCGAGATAGACGCCGTAGGCCACCGGGTGGTACACGGCGCCGAAGAGTTCAGCAGCAGCGTGGAGATCACCCGCCAGGTGATCGGTAAGATGGTGGAATGCATCGACCTGGCGCCCTTGCACAACCCGCCCAACCTGAAGGGGATCCGCGCCATGGAAGAGCTGATACCGGGTATCCGCCAGGTAGGAGTGTTTGATACCGCTTTCCACCAGACAATGCCCGACTATGCCTATATGTACGGCCTGCCCTACTCCTATTATAAGAAATATGGCATCCGCCGCTATGGCTTCCACGGAACGAGCCACCGCTACGTGTCCAAACGTGCCTGTGAGATCCTGGGCGTACCGTACGAAGACCAGAAAATCATCACCGCCCATATCGGGAATGGCGGATCGATCGCCGCGATCAAAGGAGGAAGGAGCATCGACACCTCCATGGGATTAACACCGGTGGAAGGGCTGCTGATGGGAACGCGTTGCGGGGATATCGACGCTGGCGCGCTGACCTTCCTCATGAGTAAAGAGGGGCTGGACGCCAAAGGCCTGTCCGACCTGATCAATAAACGCAGCGGTGTATGGGGCCTCTCGGGCACCTCCTCCGATATGCGTGATATTGAAGCGGCTGTGGCCGAAGGCGACCGCCGTGCCATCCTTGCCCTGAACGTGTATAACTACCGGATCAAGAAGTACATCGGTTCGTATGCCGCCGCCATGGGTGGTTGCGACATCCTGGTGTTCACCGGCGGCGTGGGAGAAAACCAATGGGCTACCCGCAAAGCCGTCTGCGAGAACATGGAATACATGGGCATGAAACTCGACGTGGAGAAAAACGACCATATGCGCGGAAAAGAGATGGTGATCAGCACCCCCGACAGCCAGGTAACGATCATGGTAGTCCCCACCGACGAAGAATATACCATCGCTACCGACACCCTGGATATCCTGACAAACGGTAACGGAAAATAAACACACACATAAATCCTTTCTCACAGCTTACACAAACGAAAGGGTTTGGAAGGCCATCCTGTACGGGGTGGCTTTTTTCGTGGAGGGCAGTCAATAAAACGGTTGCTTCCTCTTCCTTATCCATGAGAATAACCGTATATTTGCCTGCAGATGAACAAAGACGATGGCTAAAGGGAAATTCTACGTAGTATGGAAAGGGCTTAACCCGGGAATCTATGATAACTGGGAAGAGGCGAAGATGCAGATCGAAGGACAGGATGGCGCCAAATATAAATCGTTCCTGACCCGCGAAGAGGCAGTGAATGCCTTTGAAGAAGGGTATGCGCTCTATCTGAAGAAACGGCCTGCCACCGACTACTCCGTCGAACCTGTTGGCGACGCACAAGGCAGACCCATCCGGGAAAGCCTGGCGGTGGACGCCGCCTGTAGCGGTAACCCGGGCGATATGGAATACCGGGGTGTATATACCCTCACCGGCAAAGAGATCTTCCGCATCGGCCCGTATAAGCAAGGCACAAACAACATCGGCGAATTCCTCGCCCTGGTACACGGCCTGGCTCTGCTGAAACAAAAGAACAGCAACCTGCCGATCTACTCCGACAGCGTGAACGCCATCAAATGGGTACAGAACAAACGCTGCAAGACCCTGCTCGAACGTACACCGGAGAACCAACCGATCTTCGACCTCATCAGCCGCGCCGAGAAATGGTTGTACAATCACACCTATACCACCCGTATTATGAAATGGGATACCGCCGCGTGGGGCGAGATACCGGCGGATTTCGGAAGGAAGTGAACCATTCACATTATACAATCTTATTCATATAAACAGCCTCATCTGCTAAAATGCACACGACAGTCGTTATTCCCATTTACAGATTGCCACTTCCCGAAGACGAGAGGTTATCACTCGACCAGGCATACCGTACGTTGAATGCCTATCCGCTCATAATCATTCACCCGGCATCACTTGATCTGTCTCCATTGCTTCGTGAGTATCCTAAATTGCGAACCGATATGTTTGACGATTCATACTTTAAAGGGATAGCCGGATATAACCGGTTGATGCTCTCTACCGAATTCTATGCCCGTTTTCTTCATTGGGAGTATATGCTTATCTATCAGTTGGACGCATGGGTGTTCAGGGATGAACTTCAGACCTGGAGCGAGAAAGGGTACGACTACATCGGCGCTCCCTGGCTGGAAAAGCCGATCTACCGTCTTCCACTCATTGCTCCGTTTATGCGTATGCGCCATGCCTGGCTGCTGAAACAACACAAACTTTCCTCTCAATCGTTCTATAACAAGGTAGGAAACGGCGGATTATCGCTCCGCAAAGTAAGCAGTCATTACCAAGCGACAAAAACACATGCAGACAGGATTGCACTGTTTTTACAGCAAAAGCGGTTGCATTTTTACAATGAAGACGTCTTCTGGAGTACAGAAGTCCCCGAATTTGTTTACCCGGATGCACGAGAAGCATTGCGCTTCTCGTTTGATAAATATCCTTCCTATTGCTATCATTTAACGGGCAAACAGCTACCCTTTGGCTGCCACGGATGGTATAAACCCAAAATGAAACGATTTTGGCATGCCTTCATCCGATTCTAACCCAATAACGCCCATATGTACACCATCATTGTCAGCTCTGTAAGCCCCTCCCAAAATGCCCTGTTCAAAGCAAACATCAACCAAACAATCTCAACCCCCTATGAACTGATTGTCCACGACAACCGGGAAACAAAATGGGGGTTGTGTAAACTGTACAACCATTATGCCCGGCAAAGCAAATACGATCTCCTCTGTTTCTTTCATGAAGACATTCTATTTCTCTCCAGGGGATGGGGCGTTACATTGGCTGAATTCTTCCGGCAGACACCGGAAGCCGGTGTGGTTGGTTTTGCCGGTTCAACCATAAAAACGAAAAGCCTGTCGGGATGGGAGTCCCACAAGGCTGTCACCCGCATGAATATCGCCCACCGGATTAATAAAGACAAAGTAAGAGAACGACGGGTTAACCCAAATAACGAATCATTCGCCCAAGTGCTTATTTTGGATGGATTGGCAATGATTACACCCAAAAGTGTATGGGCAAAGCATCCGTTCGATGAACAAACCTTCCGCAGTTTTCATTTCTATGACCTGGATTTTACGTTTCAAATAGCACAGACATATTCAAACTATGTATGCCTGTCTGTCGATATCGAGCATTTATCAAGGGGGTCTTTCACAAAGGATTGGTATCAGGCCGCTTTATTGTTTCACGAGAAATGGGAGGAACGGTTACCGTACGCCATTCATCCCTATTCGCCCAAAATCATGGAGAAATGTGAAATGGCCGCGTTATACCGGAAGATCCGAAGTGAGTTAATGTACGCCTGGAATATCCGGGAGATTCACTCCATTGTATGGGATTATATACGTCTGTCTGATTACAAGGCAGCCAGACTCCTCTACTTACCAAAGATCATCAAGCACGCACTAAAAGCGTACCGGAAGAAGTTCTCCCGGTAGGAATTTGTCCTTGAAAACCTGGCGAAAGTCCCAATCCGCCAGGTATGCAGCGTAGATATCCCCCGCCCTCGCCAGCATCCGGCGGCGCACGGAAGCAGGCAACAAACGACATTGGCTAAGCCCGTAACACCAACAGAAGCGGCCGCCCGGGCTCTTCCACAGGGGCTTCCCGGAGCGCCTCCAGGCCTTTGCTGCCTGGTGGTACATGAAATGCACAAAAAAAGCATCGCTGAAGGCAGTCATCCTACCGTCGGTCGCCTGCTCATCCCACCCGCACTCCCGGGCATAAACCCGGGCAATATACGACAACACCTCCCGGGAAGTACAAAGCCTCTGAAGGTTCATGCAAGCCTTTCGGGGAGAGACAGTCCGGAATACAAGCCGGTTAATATCTATCAGGGAAAAGACATATGCGCCCTTTGCATCTCGCTTATATAAGACATTGCCCGGAGAGAAATCTTTATGCAGTATTCCCGCCTTATGCAAGTGAACAACAAAGCGGGTGAAGTGGAAAAGAAAAGCCTCCTGTCCTTCAACCTGTCCTCCCGACTGATCCCGGATGGTAGAACTATCCGCTTCGAAAACACTTACATAATAACTGTCCAAAAGCAAACCGCCGGATGTCTCCTCCATGTATGCAATTGGCGCCGGAGAATGGACACCTCTTTTCAATAGTTCTTGTGCATGTAGATACGAACGGCAGGCCTTTGATTGCCGGAAATAGGTATATGCCATCCGATTGATCAAGTGTGGCTTTTGAAAGCGCTTTATAATCAGCCGCGTAGAGCCTGCGTCGAAAACTTTTAGCACATTCCTCCCTTGGTAGATAGTCACTCCTTCCTGATCAAACCTGTCGGGAATAGTTAGGAGAAAGGAAGTCAATGCCTTATAATCCGGATGAATGACGATCTTCATTCTTCAAGTATCGTTATTATCTTATTAATTATGACTGCGGGCTTTAGCTGTGTCATACACGCCCAATCGCCGCGGAAACAGTGTTTGTTTCCATACACCGAACAGGGACGGCATGGCAGATCCTGTTGAATCGCATCTTCCGGCCGTTGATGGAAACCATAAAAGCCTGCATACGGATGGGTCGCTCCCCAAACAGATAGCACACGCGTACCGACCAAAGACGCAAAGTGCATATTTGCCGAATCCATACTCAACAACAAATCCAGTTGACTGATCAGCATCAGCTCCTGGTTCAATGCATACCGGCCTGCCACACTGTGCACATGCGGATACTGTGCAACCCACTGCGACAGAGCCTCTTCTTCCTTTCCACGGCCACCAAACAGGAAGAGTGTTACGCCTTTCTGCCGGGATAGAGCCTCAACCACTTTCTCCATTTGCTCCAACGGATAGATCTTACCCTGATGGCGGGCAAAAGGAGCGATACCGATCCACTTCCCTTCCTTCTTTCCCGTGAAGGATTCGATCGCTTTGGCCTCCACCGGCTGCCCGTCAAACAGGGAGGTAAATGTTTCTGTCCATTCAAATCCAGCCTGGCGGAATACCTCCGCATATATTTCGACCACCGGTTGCAGTGGTTTCAGCACTTTATTTTCCTTGGATACCAACTTCTTCCTCACTTTCCGGTCGCGGTGAATGGCATACACCGGCGTCCCTTTCAGCCGAAAAAAGAAATCAATTATACGGGGACGGATGATACGGTGCAGGTCGATCACTTTGTCAAAATCATCCCGCACCAGGGTAGAAGCAAATCGCACCAGCCCGCCGAACGTCTTTTCCGTTCCTTTCGTGTTTATTCCCAGCAGGGTGACATTGGAAGGATGATTCACGAAAACCGGAAGCAGGAATGTCTGCGTCAGAATCGTGAACGAATCCTGCGGATAGGCCGCCGCCACGGAATAGATCACCGGAATGGTCATGGCTACATCCCCGATGGCCGACAGCCGTATAACAAGGATCTTCGACATCAGTGTTTACCGTATAATACCGGATTTAATGCCGGGTCATTATACATCTTCATCTGTTTATAGACCTTCATGAATTTTTTACCCGTAGCAATATCGTCCAATAATTGATCTAATGCCGTACATAAGTCTTTCCGTTGTTCAACTAAAGTCGTCAACTTCTGCTCACAAAGTGATTTATGTGCGGGATCTGCTTCCGGACGATCTACTTCCACTTGCATATGATAAACCTTGAGGATCAAAATTGAAAGACGGTCAACCGCCCATGCCGGGCTCTCCGTATTGAATGTGGCGCCAGACAAAACGCGTACGTCCTTATATGTATCCAGAAAATAACTGTCGATCAACTCTACCAGATCAGTGCGATCCTGGTTTGACTTGTCAATCCTCCGCTTCATTTTCAGCGCATCTTCGGGCCGAATATTCGGATCACGGATAATATCCTCCAAATGCCATTGAACCGTATCTATCCAACTTTTCAGATAAAGAAAATTCTCAATACTCCTCAATGGGTAAGGATTTCCGATCACGGCATCCACATCATTTAGCTGATGGTATGCACAAATAACTTCCTCAAATATCCTTGTAGATTTTTCACTGAAACTCATAACTGCCTATGCTTATTATTACTACACTTATATTAGCGACAAAGGTAATACTTACACACTGGATTTACTCCAATTCTGTTGAACAAAATAAATACGCTTATAGAAATACCTGTGGAAGAACCCTCGTTTTTGGGAGGTTCCTTCCACACTTCCTTCCACTGGCTGATTTCCGCCATTGGAAGGCAAAAACATCCACCTATGTTTGTTCAATCATCTACCTATGTTTGTTCAAACATCCACCTATGTTTGTTGAAACGTTCACCTATGGTAGTTTTTTA
>JAVBUE010000057.1:0-26667 GCA_031555735.1 Tannerellaceae bacterium | reverse complement strand
GACATCTTTTTTTGTTTTTCAATGTGCCGCAAAGCTCAAAACTTCTACCTATGATTGTGTAATCATTTACCTATGGCAGTTCAAACATCTACCTATGGTTGTCAGATCATCTACCTATGGTTGTTTTACCCCTTTGCCAGCACAACATCTACGTGCAGATGGATCAACGTCTGCACGCGGATAGGAATGCAAGGTGTCCCATTTCAAAATGGGACAGCATACGAGATTGCCGGAACAATTGCCACGCAGTGGAAGGAGAGTGGAGGGAAAGTGGAAGGAAAAACACGCCTCCCTTCCACTATCTAACATAGTGTAAGCCTGCATGATAACACCCCTTAGTGGAAGGTGGAAGCAGTTTTCCCCAAATACCGTGTATAGGGGTAGATCCTTCATTATTTACATCCCTTCCCTGAACATTTTCTTCAATGGAAAGAAGAAGCGTTCAGCAGTTGGCCGCTCGTGGTTTGCAGGTCCTGCCGGCTTTGCAGGAAAGTAGTCCGCGCCGTCTCCTGTTCTGAAGGCGAGATCACCTGCCGGGAGAAAAGCAACGAATCCCGTTCATACTGCTGCCGGGCAATACCGTGCTGTGCTTCCGTAGATGAATATACGTTGTACCTATTGGGGGAGAAAGTTTTTTCTCATTCTTTCTTTTCCGATCACTTTTCCCCCGTCAGGTGTCAACACGAATGTTTCTGTCCGTTCCTGATAGGCATTCCTCCAGGGATTGACAATTCCATATTTGCACGTCACATAAATTGCCAGTAATATGTCTGAGTCTAAGCCTACATAGCTTCGGGCTTCTGAGGCGTCGATCTTTCTCAATGAATCAAGGCGTTGCTCCGAGAAGGCGATATTTCTTTCATAAATATCTATCACCACTTTACTACGTATTCTTGCTCCCATTTCATTTTCCAGTTTCTTCTTCATGTATTGCAAAGAAGTTTCTTCGGTTGCAATTGCTTCCCTTTTCTCTTCTTCGGCATCTTCCATGAGAATCCGGATACTATCGGCAACTGTGCAATTCGTTGCATCCATTGAAATGACTTTGAACTTCAGATCCGTCCAAACGCCGCGTTTATCCGTCTGGATATAGTCGGCGATAGCCTGTTCGTACTTCTTTTCATTTGAAGAACAGGCGGCTAATAGAGGTAATGCCAATGCTGTCATAATCCATTTAATCATTTTCATGTTACTATAATCTATCCTATCCTTATTCTTTTGTATCCAATACTTCCTTGTACCATCCCAGCTGCTGATAGGCTTTGTTTAAGTTGGGGTATTGTTCCTGCGGGATATAGGTGGTCAGTCCGCTATGGGAAACAATGTCAAAGCCGCCGGACGAGGGCATGAAGCGTTCGGAAGATACTTTGTGGATAATACACTGGTCGATGGCTTTTTGCAGGTTTACCGCCTGCCCGGCAGTTGTTGACTGTGAAAAAGCATCGAAAAAGTCAAAAAACAAATCGTTACCGCTCCGGTCGAACGGTTGGATGTTCCCGTTCATGGGCAACGGCCATGCACTGCTATTTATGGCGGTGGCAATCGCATCCAGTTCTCCCGTATCTATCAGGCTGAGGGTGAACGATCCGTAATCGCCCGGCCTTGTCCGGTAATCTCCGGCTACAACCTCAATGAATCCCTTCAGATTGGCGTTCCGTTCAAACAGGCAGGGCAGGGCTTGGGGATAAACGGGGGCAAACCCCGGCGAAACGATTTCCGCCGAGGATGCGATGATGAAACTGGTTTTGTCTTTTAATTCCCACGCAACTTCGATTCCCGCCATGTGGCAGGTTTCAAAGACGATGAAGTCCATCATTCCGCCGGGTATAGCCCTCGCAAAGGCAGGAAGTTCCATCTCTGAATCTCCATCCATGCCCACCGAGCGAAGCCCGGGTTTGGCATAGGTTTGTTCCGGCATCCAGCCCGAAGCGTGTGAGAAAAAGAGCAGGCCGTATGAATCCGAAGGATACAGGGCTGCTACCTCCCGCAGGATTTTTCCGAACACGGCGGTATCGGCGGTATTACATTCTTCGTAATCACGGATGACATTCGGGATGTTTTGCCCATTCTTTCCCCTGGCTATTTCCAGTAATTGCGGATTTGCCTCCTTTGTATCCTGAAAGACCAGAAGGCGGCAATCTGCCGGTATATTTGTCCCCTTCAGTTGTTCTAACTTGCCGGGGACTTCATTTGTCAGGTTGTTATCGCCCGCCATGTAAAAGAGGATGGTTCGGCGGGGTTGGGTATTGGATTCGGGACTGCCATCTGAACACGCTGCAAAGAAAAACAACAGGCAGAATACGGCTGATGCAATTCTGATGAAATGCCTATATGCGCGATTGTTTGTTTTCTGACTGTATTTTTTGTTCATGTCTGTTCTTATTTTAAGGTACGAACACAGCGAGCATTGAGTTTATCGGTTTTTAAAGAATAATCTGTATATGTTGTTAATCCATGACGATGAGTCGAGTTTAAAGGACGAATAGACATGCAATAATTCCCTGACGCTTCACCATCCTGAGTACTGGTAGAATATAAGTAATCATCTAAAGTAGAGGTTGAAGCAACAAAATAATAACTACTAAAATTCGAACCTGTACTACGGATATAAGTAAATATAGCAAGTTGTTCCCTCATTGTAGGCATGCGCCAGTCGTTGAACCCTCCTGTAGTTAATGCTGCACAACTTTTTGGATTAACCGGACTATCTTGAGGTGCTCCTGGTGGATCAACATGCGAGAATTTCGAAGAACTACTCCGATTATTATATCCAAACCAGTCGGTTTTAACTGGTAGATCCTTTAAGTGAACCAATAAATCCTGATCCAGTCCACCCTCTTCTCCGTTCTTTGGGACATCTGCTGCACGGAATATAAAGGCTGAAACAGCATTAATCTCAAAGGTTACATCACTAAACATTCCCTGGGTACTGCTAATCCGGTATTTTACCTTGGCGGAACCGATTTTCCCTCCACCTGGCATTGTCATATCATCTTTCAATCTGATCGTGAAAGTATGTTCCCCTGGCCCTTTCTGAGTTGCCAAACGGAGGGGGGTGTCTCCCGATTCTATTAGAATAACACCCTGTGGATCCTCTACTGCTTCCACTTTCCATATAGCGTTGGATATTATTTTAAATGTACGCTGTTTGCCATCCATTTGATAGAAATTCTCTATTATAGGAACCACGGTGAAGTTTTCTTGCCGGATGGTTACCTCTTTTATTTCGGTTACTCCTTTATCGCTGGTCGCTTTGATATTTAATTTGCTTTCTTTCTTCAAGAAGGAGTTGTTTTTTAACTCGTCAGCTGTCATTCTTTTGGGTTTAACGCCTAATTTATGGTGTCCGCCCGAAATAACAGGAGGGACTATGGTTTCCAGGTAAACCCCGCCATAACCGGAAGAATAAAGAAGCTCACAAGGCTTGGTGGATGGTTCCCAGTCGATGGTCAAAAACTGTTCCTGAATGTTATAATTCGGGAATTCCAATATATTGGTTGATGTCTTGATTTCCAATCCGGGTTTATCGGTTTGGATTACCCTCACATCGTAAAAAAGCCGGCCTGCTGTAATTTGGATTATCCCTTCCCGAGACCCCGTTCCTGTATTCGCTGTCACTCTGAAAGGTAAAGTACTTGTACCTGTGGGTGTCGGACCTGTCGGGTCAATGGACAACCAAGCTCCTCCTTCGGTCACATTTGCTTTCCAGCCTCCGGGATAATCCGAGTTTATAGACAGTTTGGCATATTCATCCGCCTCTCTTGGCACAGTAAACAGCGCTTGGTTGACAGCCAGTACATATTGCCCATCGAAAATAACATTGCCCATGCCTGCGTCATCCCACATTTTGATTTCTGCTGTCATGTTTAAAGGCTTGGAATTGAAGGCATCTTCCGGGGTGGGATAACCGCTGCCTGACACACTAATAATATTGATGCGATACAGGAAGTTCCTTAACAGGTCGCGGTAGGTTTTACCATCCGTCTGAAAGAAATCCAACCGGTAGTAGGACGTTTTAGTATCTGTCCCATAAGTCCCGCCTACAACCACACAAGTGGCCTCAGAGGATTTATCCTGAGGGACGGCTTTCGCTTCAAACAAGTAAACCGTACGCTCAAATGCCGTTTTCATTGTGGACGGAACCGGATAGACCAGTGGTGCGCTATTATTAATGCTGCCTTCTGGGACAGTTGCGTTTTTTACCCTTACAGGCGGATTCTCCAGATTGGCTGTAGCAGGTACGACCTGTCCTTTGTTCTTACTGTTATAGACATAAATTTCGTCCAGCAGGAAATTTCCGGCAGTAACCACATCGTTTCCCAGCACTACATCCAGCCGTGCGATCTCCCGCAACATCGTTACGGAACCGATCTGCGTAATGGCGTCGTCCACCTTTTGCGTTGTCTCTCCCCACATGGGGAACGGCATGAAACGGCCGGCATCACCTTCCGCCTTGCTGTTGTCGTTGTTGGCGTTCCAGCTTCCCGGGTTCGCATACACGAGGCGTTTGAGCAGGGCGTCCTTGTCGGCTCCTTTCGCCATTCCCTCTTCCTCCATCTTTGCCAGTTGTGTACGGACATTGGCCAGCATAACAAGGCATTGTGCCTGGGGATTTTTGATCAGGGTAATATCGAATTGTTTCTTGGCTTTGTTGGGATTATTATCCTGTACATCCGTGATTGCCGTTCCTTTGGCGCTATAGGTAAACGACCAGCCCGAAGGGTGTTCTGCATCGGGCGTGACCTGCTCGAATGAAAGCACATCCACAGTCTCCACATAGTTCTCATCAATGGCGGATATCGCATACGTTTTGGGGGCAGCCGCAGGCATCTGCAAGGTTACCCGGATTGTGGTTTCATTCTCTTTCTTTACTGGTGAGTTGTCCACAAAAGACTCGTTGGTGCATGATGGTAACAGTGCCGGAAGCATTAACCACAGGATAAAATTTGACTTGTTCATCTCCATATCTATTGTTTCTTATTTTAGTATGATGTTATCGTCCGCAACCACTTGCCAACCGTTAATGGTGATGGAAATGGACATATTGGTATCAGAATCCATGGATGTAAATTTGATATGTACATCATAGGTGTGAATGTTGTCATAATCGACATCCTTCATTCTGTTCAGCAATGAAACGAGGTTGGCCTTGTAGAGTGTTTTTTGTTTAGTTACATTGTAAATCTCAAACTGCGGATGCCTGTCGGCCGCCAGTTTGAGGATGTTGAGCGAGGAATGCAGTTGTCCTTTGGCGTCTTTGGTACAGGGGGAGGTATATTTGAATTCGCTGCAGGGAGCGAAAGAATAGTCAAAGTTGTATTTCCCGTTATTGTCTGTTACAGACATCAGGAATTCATCACCGGTAGAGCGGAGGCCTCCGGTAGTGAGGTTTATCGTGTTATACGCTTGCACGATATTCATATTGATATGTTGCTCTTTGGGGCCACCCTGTACGTACTCCGTCTTATGGGCATGAAACAGGGGGTGGAGCAGCGTGTCGATTTCGCCTGATGGAATATCGAGCTGCAGCAAGGCATCCTTATATAAGGTAGAGCCAACCTTGAATGTGGAGGGCAGGGTAGAATAACATGCGTGTAGTCCGCCCCATGCAATGAAGCGGTAATTGCCGGCAGGCAGGCTGGGGATGGTCATGTAATAACCGGGAGCAAGGGCGGGATTCTCATCCATCCATACCCCGCGAAAGACATCCTGCGCATCGAAGACATACAGGTTGAGCCTGTCCACTTCCTTCGGATTGACTCCGGTACGTGCATAGGTGGGCGGAGTAAACTCCACGTAGATCTTCAGGTCTGTGGGACAATCATCCATGTCTTCTTTGATGCAGCCGGGAAGGAGAACGGCCATCAGTAAAACCAATACGCCTATTCGTGTAGATTGTTTCATTTTCTATCGTTCTATTATATAGGAAAGTAAATATGGAAGCAGGGCTTTCTTCCCTGCTTCCATAAATTGATGATCAGAGGTTCCAGTTGTCGGAGACAGTCTGCCAGGGTGCGATATCCACTTCCATATTGAGGGTCGTCGGTTCTGTTACCTTTCCCTGGTCGGTCGGGTATCCGGGAGCCTTGATGCCCGTAACGGTAGCTTTATAGTAGGTATTACGCAAGACATCGAATTTGGCTGCCGTAGAACCGACAATGGTTGCATCAGGCGTCCCTTTCTGGTTGAGGTATCCACGCCAGTAGCAATAACCGTCAACGTATTTAGGGCTTTTGGTACTCCCGATAAATTTACCGTTAAATGCATCGGCATCAGCTTCCACATCGAAGTAATACAACGTTCCATCTGTACGCGTTACTGTCCAGAAGGATGTCGGCGCGGCGGTATTTGTACCTTTGCTATTTCCATTTTCGTCACAGAAAAACGCGGGGGCATATTGGGCACGGACAGATACAAAGGTGAGATTATTTCCATTCACATCATATTTCTCCGCTGTATTCTCGGGTGCATATACCGGAGTGACTGTAGCCACGGTAGCATCTTTCGCACTCACCGGCTGGTACGAACCAACCGGGAAGAAGTCAGCAGCAGCAAATGATGCCCAGTTGTTGTCCTGTACGACATTTCCTACGACTTTCTGGATCAGGTATGATGTATTGTTGGCATTTCCGAGGGCAAATTCCAGCCCGGTAAGTTCACCGCCATGGCTCATGATTTTACTGTCGCTACCGCGCAGGGTAGCACCTTCCTGTACGGATATCTTGGCAACCATACGTTTGACGGTGACCTTTTGCGTATTTGCTGCATCATAACTGCTATTATCTTCCGCTACCAGGTTGGCTTCGGTCGCCTTCGTGGAGAACATCGCAAAACCCGATGTGGTATTCGATAGGTAATCGGCGGTTGTTAATGTTTGTACCAAGCCTGGTAAATCCGTAACAGGGGCTCCTACGGTCGTGGGAAGCGTCCCTTCAAAGTTTACGGCAACAAAGATTTGCTTCTCACCGGTAGTCGTAGAGATCTTCTTGTCGGTTTTGAGGACATACGTGTCACTGCCTGCCTTCGCTTCAAAGTCGGCCATCGTTAACGAAACGGGAACCTGTTCCAACTGGAATCCGACTGCCGTTTTCTCGTAGATAAGCACGCGGACTTTCTTCAACCCGATTTCTGCATCAGTCGCATTCGCATCTGTGGGTGCATAGGTCTGTGGGGCTTTCGGGGCATGGATAACCAACTGCATCGTGGTCGGTTCACCTTTCAGGGAGTTTTCCTCTCCTCCGTTAAAGCCTTCTTCATCACTGTTGCAGCTTGTAAAACTCGCAGTCAGGGTTGCCGCTGCGAGCATCATTGATAAAAAACTTCTTTTCATTCTCTTTTGAATTTTTAATTAATAAATGGGTATAATTAAGTTGCAATCCTTTTGTCCGGTTTGCTATGTGTCCTTGCTCGCTTTACCGTTTACGGATCACGGTATAGCCTACTTCAATATCACACCGCCGCAGGTGGGGAAAGAGGCTTTCCAGGATTCTCCGGTATGGCACACTGTCAGCCATTTCCTTCAGCCCCTTTCCCTTTGTGTCATAATTGTCCTCGCTGCGGATTATGTCAAGTAGTCGTTGTTTTCCCGCTATTGTTGATTGCCCCACCAAACGGTCGAGAGTATTCCAGTCTTCCCCCATAGCGTTCAGGGTGAATAGGTTGTCAGGGAATCCATATATCTTTTTCAGGTGCGCAGCCAATGCTGATGCACGCCGCCCGGAAAGTGAAAGGTTGAAATTTGACTCTCCCTCCGGTGATGCGTATCCGGTAATGCTTATTCCTGTAATATCTGCATCCGGGTCATCCTGTATCCTGTTGATGAGGTCATGGATACGTTGTAATCCAGCCGCATTATCACCGAACATGGGATTGATCGCCGATACTCCCACAGGAAAATCCAGATATGCCTTGCCTGATTCGTGGTGTCTCACTGTTTCTTCGGCCCCGGGTGTGATCCTGCCTTGGGTTACTTGTGCGGCAGGGACGGCATGGATAAAAAGGAAGGCAAGCATCCATCCGATGGATATCCTGTTAAAGAGTAAAAGCCGTAGGGCTTTTGTCTTTCCTCTTTCAGTTGAAAAGTATCGGCTCATTCTTCCCCTCATTTTATCATGTATATCAGGCTGATTCCCGCTCGGGTCGGGCCGAAATAGTTCTTTTTCTCACTTCCCAATTTTTCCCCGCATTCCTTACACGTGTACTTGTCATAGGACAAGCGGGCATAACCGAAACCCAGCGTGGCTTCGAGCGACCAGCGTTTCCCCAACATCCAGTGGTAGCCGTAGGAAATACCCGCCCCAGCCAGCCAGCCTTCAAAACGGTGGGTATTCATGTATTCCGAAAAGGGAGGATTTTCCAATGCGCCTATATTATAATAGGCATAATGCCCGTGCAGGCCGAAGAAGTGCCCGTTGAAGGGGGCACTCATCCACCAGCGTATTTCGGGTTGCACAAGGACGTGCTTCCATTTTTTGTTATCAGCGAATGTCCACGGGTTGTAATTGATGGGGATATCTAACGTCCAACTGTCCGTCAGTTTGATTTCCGCCCCCAGGCTAAATGTCGCGGTCGCGTCGTAAAGCAGGTTGCTTTTGATCGCAAAGGAAGGTGTGGCGGATAATTGGGATCCGGTTTTTTCCTGCGCTTGCAAAACGGGGAAAACAAAGCATAAAACGGCAACTATCGTTATCGCTTTCTTATTCATTATCAGGTGTTTAATGTTAGATTTATCTCTGTTTATGCAGTCTGACACTTAGTAAATGCCGGAGTCTATTTTTGCATATGATTTATATGATTGACTATCATATATTTAATTTGATGTTTTATTTATGGAAAATATAAGAAATGTCACATTTGCAAAACGAACAAGAGGAATTTGCAAACTGATCAGGTTCCGAAATCCGTCTAATTTGCTGGCCGGTAGTCGTTTATTCGCTTCATGGAACGGCCATCAGCCGGGATTTTTGCTAAACATTCGTTAAACAAATTAATTTTCAGACTGTTATGGGTTTATGTGATTTAAAAGAGCATGCCACTTGTTATAATTGTGACAATTCGGATCATGCGATGATTGATGTATGGAATGTTGAAAAAGGAATAACCGATGAACGGGTGGCTCGTTACAATGCGGTTGTATTTATCCTGAAAGGGGAAATGCGGTTCTTGTTTCAAGATTATCCTGAAACAAGTATTAAGAAAGATTCCTTTATATTTGTTCCATTTGGCGCCCATGTCCGATACACTGCTGCCAGTGACACGGAACTGCTTTTGGTTCGGATGTACGACCAGGTACGCCTCTGTGAGAGTTACGGCATCGAACAGTTATTCATGGGTGGACAGGCAAGATATGCAACTCATGGGAAAGTACACTGTCCATTGGAAGCCAACAAAGCGATATCAGACTATTTAGCAAGCCTTTATCCCTTCATTGAAGGGAAGTTCCGGTGTAAATATTATCATGATATCAAAGTGAAAGAGTTTTTCGTGTTGCTGCGCATTTATTACAGCAAGGAGCAATTGAGGGATTTCTTCCACAAGATACTAAGCATAGATTCCGCTTTTATAGAAGTGGTGAAATACAATTACCGGTCCCACAATACAGCCCATTCCCTGGCGAAGGCATTGAACTATAGCTTTTCCGGTTTCTCCAGCAAGTTCAAGGCCGTTTTCGGTGTACCTGTTTACACATGGATGAAGGAACAGAAGGCAAGATCCATTTATAAGGAGATTTGCACAAGTACGAAACCGTTCAAGGAGATTGCGGCAGACTTCGGTTTCACCTCTTCTTCCCAATTTATTGATTTTTGCAAGGCAAACCTCGGAGAGGCTCCGGGAAAAATCAGAAAAAAAACATTGGATAGTTGAAATTGTGATATATTAGGATAAAATTGTGAGCGGATAGTTCAAATTATCGCTTTATCTTTGCAGAGTAGTTTTAACGTTTTGTGTTCCTGTAGTCCGGCATTTACTAAGTGTCAGAGTGTCCGAAATCCTATCTGTCTAATATACAAAGGTAAGCAAATCCCCTGTATTTCACCCCCGCTTTTCCCCTTTTATCGCTTTGGCTATTAATTTGTTTGCCTTGTCCAATACCGACTGGTCGAACGAAGCGAGGTAGGAGTACGTAATTTTCTCGGAGGCATGCCCCAACCCTTCGCTGATGACCCAGACGGGCAGGTTCTGTTGCTTGCCAATGGAAGCCCATGAGTGGCGTGCCACATGTGTAGTCAACGTTTTCTCTATCCCAGCCATCCGGGCCAGTTCTTTCAAACGGCGGTTCTGGATGCACATGGCAGTTTCATACTGTGTCCTTTCATCCTTTTTGCTATCCGTGATGATCGGGAACACGAACTCCGAGTGCTTTACCATGCCGGCAAAACTGTCGATGATACGCTGCATTTCCCGTGTTATTTTTACTTCGATCAACTGGCCTGTCTTTTTCCGGTAATAACACATCGTCCCATTCCGCAAGTGCGATTTCTTAAGGTATGCCATATCCACAAAGCACATCCCCCGGGCATGAAAGCAAAAGAAGAACAAGCGCCATGCAAAATAGAGGTTGCTGATTTGGACATGTTCCATTGATCCGGCAGGCAATGACTTTAGCCGGGCGTGTAGTTCCAATTTGTTCAGACGGGTGACTTCTTCTACGGTCAATGCCCGTTTCTGTGTTTTCTTGACGCCGGTAAACACGTCGGCAAAGGGATTGTCGCGCCGGGCATGGATACGTTTTTCTTTCACTGCCCTATTGTAGATGCAGCGCAGGTTACGCATGTAATAGGAAATGGTATTGGGAAGCCTTCCTTTGCTTTTTAAATGCATCTCGAACGATTTGATCAGATGGGCGTTGATGTCAGAGAGCGGGATGTCGTGCTCATTGTTGAACGTAATCAGTCCTTTGGACACAGTACGGTAAGCATTGGCAGTCCGGTATTGTCCGGCTTTTTCCAACCCCTTTGCAAGCAATTCGGCAAAAGAGAGCAGTTTCCCGTTGTAGTTTTGTATCCGGAATAGATGGATAATCTCTTCCAACGTGTAATGGCCTTGCTTTTTGAGCATCATCACCAACTCTTCCGCGACATAAAGCGCATCTCTGATATGTTGCTCCAACTCTTCGAGGTAGGCGATGCGCGCCGGGTTATTTTCGGGATAGATGATGGCTTGCTTCCGGTGATCCCATTCATAGCGATACAGATGCCCCGGAAGAGTGGCTGTTTTTACTTTCCGTTGATTGATAATCCGCAGGTACAGGCTACCGGGGAAATCGCCTGTACGGGAAGACGGACGGAATACAATTGTAATTGATGGCATATTTATACAGTGTTTAAAATTTCGCTGTAAAAATAGCTGGTTTCACCGTTTTTGAGTAATGCAAGGAAGGATAAAGTTGGTTGAAAGGCATACAAACCAGTCAATTACCCAGGTGTTCTTCATATCCTTTTATTTTGTACGGTTATGCCTGTATTCCAACGGTGAAAGCCCGAACTTCTTTTTGAACGCCCGCGAGAAATGGGAATGATGATCGTACCCCACGCTAAGGCCGATTTCCTGAACTGTTATGTCACTGTCCAACAAATAACGGCAGGCTAAATCCATACGGTAATCGAATATATGACCGAACACGGTTGTTCCGAATAATTCTTTAAAACCTTTTTTCAGTGTACATTCGTTTGTGCCGACCATTAAAGCCAAACGATGTATTGAAGGCGGATCCAGGTATTGTTGTTCGATGATGGCTTTGGCATCCATGAATTTGTCCTTACACTTTGCCGCACAGCAAGAACACAAAGCACATTCCTTATCATCCGCTTGGCATAAAAATAGCGAAAGTATTTCCCGTACTTTGGCATCAGCGTACATTTCTGCCATATTTCCGCTGATATGTGATTGCATAATGTCATTCAATGCCCGGTAAATACCCGGACAGAACGGTCTGTTTTCACGGTAGGCCCGATAGTGTTTGTCACGAAAGAATGCTTCCGTATCATCCCCGAATAAATAGGGATATTGTGTGGCAATTTCTTTCACATATTCCATCGAAAGCATTATCTTTTTCATTTGTTGTTGGATCTGCCGCGTACAAACGCTTATTCATGTTCAATAGGCCAAATAGGCGACAACATTTTGTTTGGCCTTACTACGACCGATAATGGGACAGGTTTATTCTCCTACAACCACAAAACAGGTGTTGCGAGCAGTAAACCTATATTGAGTTGTTCCGGTACCGTAATGGATATGGCCGTATTCAATTAAGAAATCAATTTTTATAAAGCATAGCATATGAAGATAAATCTGACGGGTGTACCGGAAACATTATATGTTACCATGTGTGCCCGCGCTATGGAAACGATTCGTTCCGATGCGGCAATCAAAGACCCGGATGCCGTAAACCTGTTGGAACGAATAGAATTCGGTTTGTCTGAACCACTGGTGTCATCCAAACAGGAATTTTTCCGGATTCTTTTCACATAAATCGTTTTTATAGGATAAACCGGAATTAGAAAAGGATTGCAAATATTCGTTGTATGAGTTTACTTTTGATGCTAACAGATTGATTGAGAAGTCTGAACCGAACAATACTTTTTTGTGTAATTCCGGATTGGGAACAGGCGGCATATACTTGTTTTTTTTCGTATTGGTGGGATGGAACAGGTTCTCTAACTCATCGTAATATTCCGGTTTTGTGTTGTTGCATGAAATATCGGTAAACACATTCGGATATTGCCTGGTTAAGGCAATGATGGCGTTTCTCCATTGGCGCTTGTCTGATTTGGATTCGGATCCGAAATGTGCAAAGTCCAATGTGAGGGTAGGGTAATTTTCCAATACTTTTTTCCACTTCCCTTCGGGAGAGGTCAAAGGGTCATATTCTCCTACCTTGAACCCCGTATCGCTGCAATGGGTAATCATGGGAATACGTCTGTCACTGCAATATTGATATACATACTGCACTTTGGCCAATTCATCAGGATCGCTTGGGTAAGGATCGAAACCCAGTTGGGGGTATATTTTAATACCGGCGAAAACATCGGCATATTCACTCTCATCCCTGTACATATTGCTATCTAATTGGCCCATCTTGTCGAATAGCCGTTTTCTCCGCTCTTCACCTGATTCGCTACTGGAATAGTTACAGAAATATTTTGCCAGGAGTTTTTGTGTTGCCTTCAATGTGTAATTCCGGGTATCCAATCCCATGAAAGGATATATCTCGAATAGTTTTTCGTGCTTGCGGGTTTGGGAATCAGGAATCTCATCAGAAAGGCGCATCTTATTGTTTTTGACTTCCAGGTTAAACCGATAATAGGTACGAATGGCATACAACAAATCTCCTACCTGGTTGGTAATCGGACGCTTGGGTGTAAGGTTATAAAAGATACTATTGGTGATATTTTTATAACCGAAGTCAATGACCAGCGGACAGAGCAGAAGCTTTTCATATCCTGTCCCATCTACGATGATCTGATTTTGCTCATTAAGAATTTTCGGCGATCCTTCTTTCAGGAAGTATTCTAATACCAGAAACTGATATTCCAAGGGGATCTCGAAAAAGGAAAGACAGTTGGCTACAACACTTTTGGGTGAAGGGTTGCCTGCAGTAAGTAGCTTGTCAATTTTCTTCTTAATGACACTTTTGGGTATAAATGCTCCAAGGAAAAGACCGAGTCGTGCCAATACACCGATATTGTCATCAATCAATTTAGAGATCAGATCTTCTCTGAATATATAGGCGGTAAGATTTGGATGGCTTAAATTAAGCGCATGCATGTGGATATCATAAAATGTTTTCATGGGATGTGGATTTTATTTTGCAAAAATAATCTAATTCCTCAATATCAGGACATAGGTGAACGTTTCAACAAACATAGGTGGATGTTCAAACAATCATAGGTGACAGATTGAACAACCACCTATGATTGTTTTGGCCTTCAAATGGCAGAAGTCAGCCAGTGGAAGGAAGTGTGGAAGGAAACGCCCAAAAACGAGGGCCCTTCCACAGTAAGTCGCTGATTATCATAGGGAGTGGAAGCAGTGGAAGGGAAAAAGGGCAAAGCCCCTGTATATATAGCAAGAGGGTGTGCCAATAAAAGTACACCATAACTTGCCACTGTTTATCAGTGAGGTTGGTTGGATAGTTGCTCATAACTCATGTCTTGATAACCATATAGCCACGAAATGACATCCTATTAATAAGCAGATATTCAGCTTATTATACTACATTTTTTGTGATTCAAAACAGCTTCTAAAGCCTCCTTATTCCACTACCCATTCGAAGAGGCCGGCAGCAAATTTATCCTGTTGGACCACCTCCAGCTTGACGGCTTTCGTGGTGACGGGAGTGAAATAGGTGGTATTGGGAACCCCTTTCGCCACGTCGTAGGCAGGGTTCCCTCCTACCGGCAGCCAGTTTCCTGCCGTGTCCAGGTAGTACAATTGCCAGCTTTTGGGCACACGGCATCCACCCCAGGGTGCATCGTCAAACCAATACACCATGCCGGAAGATACCTTCTGCGGTTGATCGAACGTATAGGTGATCCATTCCGTCGTCCCCTCCTTCGGCCACCAGTGGTAGTAAGGCGCCGAGCGGTCGCTCTCATCCTTCGGCACCAGGCCGTCGTTGATGGCCGACAACGCTTTGGTCTTGTGCGACGCATCGGCCGTCGCCCTGGAAGCAGCCGTGGGGAGCATTACCGGACGGGAGGCGCCCACCTCCTGCGGCAACCACACCGACATCTCTCCACTGCCCCGATGCGCCCAGGCGTAATACGGGATCAGGGTGAGGGAGACATCCCGTGTCGTCAACCGTCCGCTTTCATCATAAGCCAGCGTCTGCGCCTCTGTCTTCAGCCGGGTGATGCCAAACAAAACATCCGGCATCCGTTCGACGGTGAACACAGGCTTACGGTTCATGAATACACTGAGGACACTGAAATCATTGTCCGCCCATTCGGCGCAATACACGATCGGCCCACGTTCGACAGCCACCTTGCCACGATCGGCTTCCACCTTGTTATTCGCCTTCACCGTACGTGGCACCATATCGAAATGTACGTCCACCACATCACCTTTCTTCCAGGTGCGGTTGATCGTGAAATAGCCTTTTTCCAGTGTACTTTCAACCGGTTGCCCGTTGACATGGACGGTATATCCCAGTTGTTTACGGTCGGTATAAGCATAAAGATTGCTCGGCACCACCGTGCCCTGCACCCATCCGGGAATACGCAGTTTGAGGGCGAACGCCTGCTTTCCTTTCGGAGCCACTTCCATGCGGATATCCCCGTTCCATGGGTAGTCGGTGGTCTGCTTCAGCCCTATCTTCTTTCCGCCCACCAACATTTCGGACGTATTGCTCATGAAGAGGTTCACATACAGGTTGGTTCCGTCCACCGCATACACATATCCCGGCAGGGAAGGCATGAACCGGCAGATATTCGACGGGCAGCAAGCGCAGCCGAACCAGGGCTGGCGTTGGTGTTGACCGATCGATTCCAACGGGTTCGGATAGAAGAACCCCCCGCCATCCAGCGATACACCGGATATCAGCCCGTTGTACAACGTCCGTTCAAGCACGTCGTAGTATTTGGATTCACCATGCAATAGGAAAAGTCGGTAGTTCCAATATACGTTACCGATGGCCGCACAGGTCTCGCAATAGGCCGACATATTAGGCAACTCGTAGTTCTCACCGAAAGCCTCACCCTGGTTTGTGGCGCCGATACCTCCGGTGATATACAGCTTTTTGGACGTCACATTTTCCCAGATACGGTCGATAGCCCGGATATACGCCGTATCACCCGTCAGCGCCGCCACATCGGCAATGCCCGAATACATATACGCCGCACGTACGGCATGGCCGACAGCCTCATCCTGTTCCAGTACCGGTTTGTGCGATTGACTGTACACATCATGGACATCCGTATAACCGCGTTTGTCAAGGAAGAACTTCGCGAGGTTGAGGTACCGGCGTTCACCCGTCACCAGATACAGCTTGCAGAGCGCCATTTCGGCGATCTGATGGCCGGGTACGCGGACAAGCTGCCCGGCGTTCGATCCGATCGCCCGTTCCACACAGTCGGCATACCGGATGGCGATATTCAGGAAATTCTTCTTGCCCGTCGCCTGGTAATAGGCGATCGCCCCTTCCACCATGTGTCCGAGGTTGTAAAACTCATGGCTCAGCACCTCCTCCAGTTCCCAACGGTCCGCCCCCGCCCATTCGTGCGGATGGCCAGGATTCATGGTACGGGAGGTATAGAGGTATCCATCCGGTTCCTGAGCAGCGGCAACCACAGTAAGCACACTGTCGATGTATCGTTCCATTTGTTTGTCCGGGTAGGTTTGCAGCAGGTAGCTGGCACCTTCGATCGTCTTATACACATCCGTATCGTCGAACGAATAGCCTTCCACCTTATACTCCCCGCTTGGGTGGGCCGCTTTGTAGAAATTATCGTAACGGCCGGTTTCCTCACACTTGCTGAATGCCAGGGGGATCGTCACCTCGCGGCTGGCTTTGAGCCGTTGCCCCCAAAACTGATCGGCCACCTTCACTGAAGTGAATGGTACGGGCGAGATGGGATACCCGCCACTTCCCTGCTGGGCGGCGGCAAGCAGCCCCAGGCTACAGAAAAATACGGTCAATGATTGTTTCATGGTTTTTCCTCTTTTGCTAAACGGAACAAATATACAGATTACCTGCTTTTCCATCTATTTCCGACGGGGTATATTTCAGAAAACTTTTGTGCCCGGAAGGCCAATGGCTTTCCGGGCACAAAACGAGTGTCATCTATAAAGGATCCCGTTGGCTTATCCGTTCATGGATGCCAGGAATTCCATATTGTCGGTCGTGTTCTCCATCCGCTTCTTCACAAACTCCATTGCTTCCATCGAGTTCATGTCGGAGAGGTATTTGCGGAGGATCCACATGCGGTTCAGGGTGCTTTCATCCTGCAACAGATCGTCGCGACGAGTACTGGATGCCGTGATATCGACAGCCGGATAGACCCGTTTGTTGGACAACTTGCGGTCGAGCTGCAACTCCATATTACCCGTACCCTTGAATTCTTCGAAGATCACATCATCCATCTTCGACCCTGTTTCCGTCAGCGCCGTAGAGATGATCGTCAGGCTGCCCCCGTTCTCGATGTTACGGGCTGCGCCGAAGAATCGTTTCGGTTTCTGCAACGCATTGGCATCCACCCCGCCGGAGAGCACTTTACCGGAAGCCGGTTGTACCGTATTATAGGCACGGGCAAGGCGGGTGATCGAATCGAGGAGGATCACCACATCATGTCCGCATTCCACCATCCGTTTGGCTTTGTTCAGCACAATATCAGCGATCTTCACATGGCGGTCGGCAGGCTCATCGAAGGTAGAGGCGATCACTTCGGCATCCACGCTGCGCGCCATATCCGTAACTTCTTCCGGACGTTCGTCGATCAACAGGATGATCATATACACTTCAGGATGGTTATACGCGATGGCGTTGGCGATATCTTTCAGCAACATCGTCTTACCGGTTTTCGGCTGCGCCACGATCAATCCGCGCTGTCCCTTTCCGATGGGTGAGAACAGATCGACTACCCGTACGGCGATATGGTCGTTTACCTTCGGCGAACGGCGGGCTGTCAACATAAACTTCTCATCCGGGAATAAGGGGGTAAGGTGGTCGAAAGGCACACGGTCGCGTACCTCTTCCGGGGTACGGCCATTGATGCGATCCACCTTCACGAGCGGGAAGTACTTCTCTCCTTCTTTCGGGGGGCGGATCGGACCATCCACTACGTCGCCCGTTTTCAGGCCGAACAGTTTGATCTGCGACTGCGACACATACACATCATCGGGCGAGGTAAGGTAGTTATAATCCGCCGAACGGAGGAAACCATAGCCATCGGGCATCATCTCCAGCACACCCGTTCCCATCAAGATTCCTTCAAACTCATAGGCTTTTTCCTGTTGTTGTTGCTGCTGTTGTTGCTGGCGTTGTTGTTGCTGGTTACCCTGGTGCTTCGCCTGTTTATTCTGGCCTCCCTGTTCCGGATGGCTCTTCGGTTCAGCCGGTTGCTTGGCCGGTGTGGATGAGAAAGGAAATACCTGATCCAGTACGGATTTGGCATCCGGATGGCGAAATACGACCCGCTTCTCATCCCCTGCCGTAGCCACAGTCTGTTCCGCAGCTGGTTCATTCACGGCTTCCACCGGCACTTCAGGATCGACGCCGTCGCTGCCTTCGGCGACTACCGGGGGTAAGACACGCATCTCTATCGGCTTATCGGCCGGTTGGGGTTGTTTGTCTTTTTTGATCACCTTGACTGCTTTCTCCGGTTGGATGGCCGGTTGATCCTCTGCAGGAGTAGCGGCCGGTTGGTCCGTTTCTTTCGGAGCCTCCTCCGTTTCCTGCGCGTTATCTACCAGGGAAAATACGGGAATGGAAACCGCTTGTTTCTCTTTTTTCTCGATCCGTACCCGTTTGCGGGCAACCGGTTGTTCCGCGTTTTCTTCTACATCCGGTTGCGCTTCGGCAGCCGGCTGGGCATTCTTTAATACCGGCTTGTTTTTGATCACAACCGGCTTAGCCTTTGCTTCAACCGGTTGGACGTTTTCAGCCTCCGGTTTTGTTTTTCCTTCCACCTGTTTCGGCATTTCCGCAGCCGGCTTACCGGTTTTCGCTTCGTGCGTTTGTTCCGTTTTCGGTTTATCCGTTTTAGAAGAAGCTTTGGGCGCAGGCTTCTTCGTGTTTACACGGGTTTTCTGCGCTTCTTTTTCTTTTTGTTTTTCCATTTGGATACCGGCTAAGGAAATGGCTTGTTCATCCAGGATACGATAAACAAGCTCGTCTCTTTTATAGCTGTTCACTTTTTTGATACCGAGTTCTTCAGCTATCTTCTGTAAATCGGTTAGAAGTTTTTCATTTAGCTCTAAAATGTTGTATTTCTGCATAGTGAAAAAAAATGATAGGAATGACGTATATGTATAGAAAAGCACATACGACAATACATTTGTTATGTCTTATTTAGTAGAAAATAAATTATGTCTCATGTAAAAACCGGAAATGTCAGCTAACTTGACCAATTAGAAACATCACTGCGGAGTAAAATCTGTGCAAAGGTAAGAACAATTTTATATATCTATTTGATTTTCCGCTACTATTTTCACCACTAATACATCTTTTGTGTTTTTTTTGACCCGAAAACGATCATCCATCCGTTCGCCAATCAACCAGATGACATCGTCACCACTGCACAACAGCCAGGTTTCTTCTTTATCCAGCAGGCTGTATTTACGGTTGGAGAAATAGTCGCTCAACTTTTTACGGCCTTTCATCCCGAAGGGGACAAACCAGTCGCCTTCCTGCCACCGCCGGATATACATGGGGAAGACAATCATTCCGTAATCAAAGTAAGCGATGTTTTTATCCGCATCCATCCGGAACGTGTTATCAATGGATTGAATACTGAAATCCATCCGGATAGGTTCTAAACAGCTTTTTAATGGAAGATCGATCGGGTAACAATTCCGGTCATTGGTTTTCCGGGTGGTGATCAGGATTTCATCCCGGTCTTTAATAAGTCGGTGCGTAGGGGTAAAAAATTCTTTCCCCGACTCTTTCGGCAGGGAGAGAAAAATATCGTGCGCCATCGAACGGTTGACGCCAAATGGGACGAGCAATTCATACAAAAGGGCGGCCGGTTCCTGTTGCCGCATCAACCCGGGGATACACAACCGGCCGGGTTTAGCCATCACTTCCCTGCGAGCCTCCTGTATGGAATGCAGATAGATGGTTTCCACCGCCGACAGGTGTTCGCTTGTCCGCGCCAATGCCGTCCGTACCGAGGGATTAAGTTCCTCCAGCAGCGAGAGTACACGCAGGCGGATAAAATTACGGGTATAGATATCCTGGAGATTGGTGCTATCCGTCACATACGACAGTTGCTGGCTGTCCAGCCATGCCACGATTTCGTCCCTGCCGACGCATAAGAGCGGCCGTACCACATGGCCGTTCTGCGGACGGATGCCGCACATGCCGCGGATTCCTGTCCCGCGTACCATATTCATCAGCATGGTCTCCACACTGTCGTCACGGTGATGCGCCACGGCTATACCCTGTGCAGGCAGCTCACTATAGCGCTGTTCAAACCACCCGTACCGCAGTTCTCGTGCCGCCATCTCGATCGACAGATGGTTGTCGGCAGCATATTGCCGGGTATCAAACGCTTTCCGTCGGAAGGGCACCCCCAGTTGTGCGGCAAACGATGCGGCAAACGCTTCGTCACGATCAGACTCTCCCCCCCGGAGATGGAAATTGCAATGCATCGCCTCGCACCGATAACCTAACCGCACCAGTATAGCCAGCAACGCCACTGAATCGGCGCCGCCACTGAGTCCCACCAGCACCATCCCTCGTTTATCCAGTAACTGGTGTGTATCGATATATGCCTGTACGGTTGCTAACATAGCTGTAAAAAAAACGGAGACACGGGGTCATCCACCGGGTCTCCGTTTATATCTATACGATAACCTGTATTATTCTTTGACGCCTGCCAATTCAGGGTCGATCATCACGCGACCGCAATACTCGCAAACGATCACTTTCTTACGCAGTTTGATATCCATTTGTTTCTGGGGCGGGATCTTATTGAAGCAACCGCCACAGGCGTCACGCTGGATATAGACCACGGCCAAACCGTTGCGCGCACCCTTACGGATCCGTTTAAAGGCAACCAGCAGACGGGGTTCGATGGCCGATTCGAGCATCTTGGCCTTATCGCGCAGTTTTTCTTCTTCCTGTTTTGTTTCGGAGATGATTTCTTCCAGTTCACCGCGTTTCTGATCCAGGTCGCCGTTACGTCCGTCCAATTTATCGGCAAGCTGCGCGATCTCTTCCCGTTTGGCAGCGATGCCCTCGGTAAATTCACGGATCTTCTTTTCGGCAAATTCGATCTCCAATCCCTGGTATTCAATTTCCTTGGAGAGGTTGTCGAACTCGCGGTTGTTACGCACGTTATCCAGTTGCGATTTATACCGGTCGATCAGGCCGAGCGAATTGTCAATTTTATGCCTCTGCTCGATCACGGCATGTTCATAATCGTCGATATCGGCATGGTAATTCTGAAGACGTGTTTCCAGACCTGCGATCTCATCTTCAAGGTCTTGTACTTCCAAAGGAAGTTCACCACGCAGGGTCTTGATCTTGTCGATCTCTGTCATGGTAGTTTGGAGCTGATACAGCGTGGACAGCTTTTCCTCTACTGTGTATTCTTTTTCGACTGACGCTTTTTCTTTAGCCATTCTATAAATATTTTACCGGGTTTGAATTTACATTCGAAAAATGCACCGCAAAGGTAGGGAATTTTTCGGATATTATCTTATAAAAGATATCTTTTGTACATACTTCCGATTCATAATGCCCCACAACGGCCAACAGGATACGGTCTTCCACATCATAAAAATCGTTGTATTTCGCTTCGCCGGTGATAAACACATCGGCTCCATAGGCGATGGCTTCCCGGATCAGGAAAGCGCCGTTACCGCCACAGAGCGCTACTTCGCGTATCTGTTTGCCCGTCGGCGCCGAGTGTTTGATGCAAGGCACATCCAGTATGTCTTTGATCCGTTGGAGGAACACATACTCGTCTTCACTCTCCGGCAGTTCACCCACAACGCCCGATCCTACCTGATCCCACGTATTCTTCAGGGGATAGAAATCGAACGCCGGCTCCTCATACGGATGAACCGATAAGAGGGCGCGGGTAACAGCCATCTTCCGATAAGCGGGCAGGATGGTTTCCACCCGCACCTCGCTTTCGGTATGCATCTCCCCCACTTCACCGCGGAACGGATGCGTACCTTCACCGGCACGGAATGTCCCTTCGCCGTAGATCGTATAACTGCACGAATCATAGTTGCCGATATGCCCGGCGCCGGCATTGAACACCGCGTTCCGTATCAATTCAACATACGGAGCTGGAACAAAAGTAACCAGTTTCAGCAACACATCTTTCTGCGGACTCAGCACACGGATATTCTGCAAGCCGATCAGTTCGGCCAGGCGATGGTTCACCCCGCCTTTCGCATGATCGAGGTTCGTATGCGCGGCATAGACAACAAGGTCGTGACGGCAGGCTTTCATCAGGCAACGTTCAATGTAGGTAGCGCCGGTAAGCGACTTGAACGGCTTGAAGGCCAACGGATGATGGGCAACGATCAGGTTACACTCCAGGGCGATGGCTTCGTCGATCACCGCCTCGGTCACATCCAGGCACAACAAGACACCTGTCGCAGGCTGTCCGGCATCGCCAACCTGTACACCGGCGTTGTCGTAGTCTTCCTGCAACGGCAGCGGAGCATACTGCTCGATCTCCCTGATGATATCCTTAATCCGTAGCATCGTACAAAATAGTGATTAATGATTAATGATTAATGATTAATGGCGTAAACGGTATTTTTATTAATCATTAATCATTTATCACTAATCATTAACTTCAGTTCCTTGAGTTGAAGCTCGTCTATTGTAGCGGGGGCGTCGAGCATGACGTCGCGTCCGGAGTTGTTTTTCGGGAAGGCGATACAGTCGCGGATCGAGTCCAGGCCGGCAAATAGCGACACCCAACGGTCCAGTCCATACGCCAATCCCCCGTGAGGAGGCGCGCCATATTTGAACGCGTTCATCAGGAAACCGAACTGTTCCTGCGCTTTCTCTTCGGTAAAACCCAGCAGTTTGAACATTTTGTTTTGCAATTCACTGTCGTGGATACGGATAGAGCCACCGCCCACTTCCACACCGTTGATCACCATATCATACGCATTGGCGCGGACGGCACCCGGATCGGTATCAAGCAAGTGTATATCTTCCGGCTTGGGCGAGGTGAACGGATGGTGCATGGCGTAGAAACGCTGGTCTTCCTCGTTCCATTCGAAGAGCGGGAAATCCACCACCCACAGGCAGGTAAACGTATTCTTGTCGCGCAGCCCCAGTTGGTTACCCATTTCGAGGCGCAGCTCGGAGAGTTGCTTGCGTGTCTTGCCCACATGGTCACCCGACAGGATCAGGAGCAGGTCGCCCGGTTTGGCGCCGAACGCTTCTTTGACCTGTTGCAGCACTTCCTGCGAGTAGAACTTATCCACGCTCGACTTCACCGTCCCGTCGTCTTCCACCCGGGCATAGACCAGCCCTTTGGCGCCGATCTGCGGACGTTTCACGAAATCGGTCAACTGATCCAGTTGCTTACGCGTATAATTCGCCGCCCCTTCGGCACAGATACCACCCACATACGCGGCGGAGTCGAATACCGGGAAGCCATGTCCCTTTACAATATCCATCAGTTCCACAAACTGCATCCCGAAACGCAGGTCAGGCTTGTCGGAACCATAATACCTCATCGCGTCGGCATACGGCATACGGAGGAACGGTTCTTTGATCGTGATGCCGCGGATCGATTGGAACAGATGTTTCGACATCCCTTCAAACGTTTCCAGGATATCATCCTGCTCGATGAAGCTCATCTCGCAGTCGATCTGCGTGAATTCTGGTTGGCGGTCCGCACGCAGGTCCTCGTCGCGGAAACATTTCACGATCTGGAAGTAGCGGTCGAAGCCCGACACCATCAGGAGCTGTTTCAAGGTCTGGGGCGATTGGGGAAGGGCGTAGAACTGTCCCGGGTTCATACGTGAGGGCACCACAAAGTCGCGCGCCCCTTCAGGCGTGGATTTCACCAGCACCGGCGTTTCCACTTCCAGGAAGCCCTGTTGGTCGAGGTAATGACGCACCTCGATCGTCATCTTATGGCGCAGCTCCAGGTTGGCGCGCACCACGTTCCGACGCAGATCGAGGAAACGGTATTTCATGCGGAGGTCGTCGCCCCCGTCCGTCTCATCTTCGATGGTGAACGGCGGCGTCACCGCGGCGTTCAGGATATTCAGTTCACCCACGATCAGTTCGATCTCTCCCGTAGGGATATGCAGGTTCTTACTCGAACGTTCGCGCACGGTACCTTGCACCTGTATCACGAATTCGCGCCCCAGCTTATTGGCTTTCTCACACAACGCGGCATCTGCCTCCTGGTTAAACACCAACTGGGTGATGCCGTAACGGTCGCGCAGGTCAACAAACGTCATCCCACCCATCTTACGCGTACGATGTACCCATCCCGCCAGTTTCACCACCAGTCCCTCGTCCGCCAGACGGAGGTCGCCGCAAGTTCTTGTTCTATACATATTATTATCGTCTTAATCTGTTTATTTTATCGTGCAAAGATAATATTATCAGATCGAAACACCACTTTCGGACTTTATTTTTCGATGACATTTAAAAAAAACACATGACATGAACAATATGGGGCCTTCGCTTGTTAAGGATGCGCTAATCAGAGATTTTTTAGACTTTTTACTCAAAATGACAAATGTAAAGAATATGAGAACCGTTTTTATCACCCTTTTTTGCTTCTGTTCGTTTTCTCTTTTCCAGAGTTGTATCGAAAAAGACATCAGTGAAATCAAGCCTCAAGAAGATCCGGCTGAGGAAGAAACTTATTTTGATTTCTCTTTGAAGAAAGAAATCAGCGTAAACATCGATTATGGATTCAGTGCGTTGATCACTGAAGGAAATTACCAGGTTATCTTTGAAATCTACAAAGAATCGCCCTACCTTTTCGATGCCATTGGCAACCGCAAACCCAAAGAGGGTGTTGAACCGATTTACAGCGCGTGGACCGACAAGAACGGGCGATATCAGGCCGAAGTAATCCTGCCCGACGCATTAACGGAAGTATATCTGGTTTGCCGTTCGGTTGGTGCGATCGACTACGTTAAGTTGAAGATAGAAAACGGACAACTGGTATTCAACCAACAAGACTACCTGGCCGCATTGAGACAGGAAACAAAAACAAAAGCAGCGAACGCATGGACATTGCCGGGCACGAATTGGACCGCCTTCGGCAATTGGAGCAACAATGGGCTACCCGATTACCTGATGGCAAACAACAAACAGTTTTCCGAAGCCTTCCTCAACGACATCAATGCCATGTTCAGCAGCAAAGAAGATGATAAAGCCAACATGGATATCTGGGACAGGCATCCGGAGTTTTTTGTCGCCAAAGGTGGAAACAAAACGGATATGGACCTGCATTTTATTAAGAATACCCGTGTTTCGATGTCTGTCATCCGTTCAATGGCCGATTTTAAAAGTACCATCGGCTACTATGTATATAAAACAAACGAAAAGCCGTCGAAAGCGTCTGATATCACGGCATACTATATCACCTTCCCCCACGTGGGGAAAAGCAGCCCGGTAAGTACCGGCAACCAGGTACGCCTGATGTTTCCGGGGACCAACGGGTTGACAGAGACGTTCCCCGCCGGTTACAGCATCGGTTTCTTCATGGCCATCAATGGTTTTGACAACGGGAATATCCACTCAACCGGCAACGCCGTTATTTCCGGCCATAGCGTTCCCCGCGAGCTGGTATTCTCCACAAACGGTCTCAACAATATAGCCAATAGCCACGGCGCCCAAGGTCAGCGCACAGTAGCAGTATTCGAACCGAACACCTCGCAAATGATCGCTCTCGGTTTTGAAGATTACCCTTCCTGGGATAAAGACTACAACGATGCGCTATTGAATGTTTTCGTTGAACAGCCCAATGCCATCATTACCGATGATATGCCCGAATTGGAAGATACCACGCCTGCCGAAGAGCCCTTGGCAAAAAGCGCGTATGAAGGCATGCTGGTGTTTGAAGACCTCTGGCCCAGTCAGGGAGATTACGACATGAACGACCTCATGGTAAGCTATTCTTCCAGGGTATATAGAGACAGGAACAATGCCATCACCAAAGTGGAAGACGTATTCACTCCGATCTGGAACGGCGCCACTTTCATCAACGCATTCGGTTATCAATACGGGGCTGGACAGGTAAGCCAGACCGCAATCAGCTACGGCGCACACCCTGTTTCCGAATTAATGAAAGGACAGTCATCCGAACCGGGACAAAGCAAACAAACCTATATCCTGATCGATAATATGCACACTATCGCTAAAAATGAACCGATCAGTATCACCACCGAATTTGTGCCGGGAAGTGTGTCCAGCCTTGTCCCTCCCTATAATCCTTTTGTTGTGGTACATTCAGACAAGGCGCTTAATTCACGCAAGGAAGTACACCTGATCAATAACCTTCCGACCGACCTGGCAAATCGTTCCGAACTGGGTACAGGCGACGACAAATCAAACCCGGATAAAGGCATCTATTATATCACCGCAATGAAGTATCCTTTCTCCCTGGATATTCCCAAAATAGATTTCAGGATCATCAAGGAGAAAATAAAAATTGATGCCGCTTATCCTTCCTATACTACCTGGGTAGAATCCAATGGGCGGGATGCAAAAAACTGGTATGAATTACCTAATGCAGACAACACATATTAATCCTTTCAATCATAAACCTGAAAAGAGGACATCCCCCGGGATGTTCTCTTTTTTTTCGTAATACACATCCGTAATATATGGATTATTTTTCAGTATGTTTGTCATCATTTCCTGACTTTGACAATGCGCCACCCTGTGAGGATCCTGGTTTAATCAGGAGCCTGGTTGCTTCTTGTTGCGGTGTGGTGTAACGTGTTTGTGTCCGCAGTCCTGTCAACATCAGGTAGAAGAATCGTCATTCGTAGGAT
>JAVBUE010000070.1:0-15981 GCA_031555735.1 Tannerellaceae bacterium | reverse complement strand
TTTTGGGCGTTTCCTTCCACACTTCCTTCCACTGGCTGACTTCTGCCATTTGAAGGCCAAAACAATCATAGGTGGTTGTTCAATCTGTCACCTATGATTGTTTGAACATCCACCTATGTTTGTTGAAACGTTCACCTATGGTAGTTTTCAACACCTAAGAACCTCTTTATCAGCGCATAAGAATTTGCACTGAACACACCCGGGAGTTGCGCCGACAACCCTCAGGCGTTTTTTCAACAACCGGATGTTGATAAATCTTCATCTACATCTCGTGTCAACAACGTCTGGATGTTGTTCAACCAACATCCAGACGTTGACAGCACAACATCCAGATGCAGATTGAGATTCTGACAACGTTTTTTTCCCCGGCTAATTACGGAAGTCAGCCAGTGGAAGGAAGTGTGGAAGGAGACGCCCAAAAATGAGGGTCCTTCCACAATAAGTGGCTGATTATCATAGGGAGTGGAAGCAGTGGAAGGAAAAAAGGGCAAATCCCCTGTATATATAGCAAGAGGGTGTGCCAATAAAAGTACACCGGAACGTGCTGTATCTAAATGAATAGGGACGGTAATCGATAAACAAATGTAGCGGCAAAACCGAAAACTTCCTGTATATTTACGCCTCATTTAGATCAATTAATCCGAAAAGCACACGATTATGGCTACTCTCTTCCGTCAATTTCCGCGTACATTCTGGGTAGGTAACGCGATCGAACTGTTCGAACGCTGGGCCTGGTACGGTTTCTTCATGCTGTTTGCCAACTACCTCACCGGCTCGTCCGACCTCGGAGGGCTGGAGTTTACGCAGGCGCAGAAAGGGATCATCATGGGGGTGGGGACGGGTATCCTCTATTTCCTGCCGGTGCTGACGGGCGCCATTGCCGACCATTACGGCTACAAGCGGGTGTTGATGCTGGCGTTTATGGTCTATATCTCGGCATTCCTGCTGTTTCCGTTGTTCACTACTTTCACGGGCGTCTTTCTGATGTACCTCTACCTCGCGTTGGGCGCAGCGCTGTTCAAGCCGATCATCCAGGCGACGGTGGCAAAGACGACGACCGACCAGACGGCGTCGATCGGCTTCGGCATCTTTTATATGATGGTGAACGTAGGGGCTTTCTTCGGTCCGCTGGTAACGCTGCTGTTTAAAAGCACCTCACACATGATCTTCTACATCTCGGCGGGGATCATCGCACTGAACTTCATCCTCCTGCTGTTTTACAAGGAACCGGGACGGGAGGAACCGATGCGGCGGGAAAGTATCTGGAAAACGTTCGGCGGCATCTTCCGCAACATGGCGGGGATCCTGAAAGATGGGAAATTCCTGCTGTTCCTGCTCATCGTCGCCGGCTTCTGGACGATGTATTACCAGTTGTTCTACACCCTGCCGGTGTTTATCGCGCAGTGGGTGGATACCCGTGTGCTGTATGATTTCTTCCATACCCATATCCCGTTTATTACCGCCAACTACAGTCCCGCTCCGGGTGAGCTGGATGCCGAATTTATCACGAATATGGACGCCTGTTACATTATCCTGTTCCAGATCGTAGTGTCGGGCATCGTGATGAAGATGAAGCCGCTCCGGTCCATGATGTCGGGCTTCCTGGTCTGTTCGCTCGGGATGGCGCTGACACTGGTGTCGCAGAACGTGCTGTTCACCCTCGTCGCCCTGCTGGTGTTCTCCCTGGGTGAGATGGCCGGATCGCCGAAGGTGACCGAATACATCGGGCGCATCGCCCCGCAGGATAAAAAAGCGTTGTATATGGGTTATTCGTTCATCCCTGTATTCCTCGGCTCCTTCTTTGCCGGGTATATATCCGGAGGCGTCTATCAGACGATGTCCGACAAGGTGACGCTCACCCAGCGGTTTGCCGCCGAACATGGCGCGAAGATCCCCGAAGGACTCTCCACCAATGCCTATTTTGAAGAAGTGGCGCGGCAGACGGGAATCACCCCCACGCAACTCACCAAACTCCTGTGGGATACCTACGAGCCGTCGCGCCTGTGGATGGTGATCCTGGCGATCGGCCTGGCTGCCGCCTTCTCCCTGTTCCTGTACGACCGCTACTCTACCCCGAAGAAAGCCTGATTGCCCGTACTTTTTTCAGGCACGCGTAAAAAAAAAGCCTTACCTTTGTGCGCGTATGAACAAACAGGCATGGCTATTCTATCCGTTGCTGGTCTTCCTGCTGTTGCTTCTTTTTGCGGGGAGCCTGGCGTACGGTTCCGTGCGTATCCCGTTTGAGCAGGTGGTCTCTATCCTCGTTGGCAACGGCTCCGACCGGGAGGTATGGACACATATCCTCCTGCAATCGCGTCTGCCGCAAGCGGTGACGGCCTTACTGGCCGGTGCTTCGCTGGCCATCAGCGGGTTGTTGTTGCAGACGCTGTTCCGCAATCCGCTGGCAGGCCCTTCCATCCTCGGTATCAGCGACGGCGCCAACCTGGGCGTGGCGTTGGTGATGCTGTATATGGGCGGGGTGCTAAAGACGGTCTCGGGCTGGTCGGTGGGCGGTTACCTGGCAATCATCCTCGCGGCTTTCGGCGGCGCCTGTCTGGTATTGGGGGTGATCATCTATTTTTCTTCCAAAGTACGGAACAACGTGATGCTGCTGATCATCGGCATCATGATCGGCTACCTGGCCTCTTCCGTGATCTCGATCCTGAATTATTACGCTTCGGCGGATAAGGTACATACGTTTGTGATGTGGGGGATGGGCAATTTCGCCGGCGTATCCACTTCACAGCTTCCTTTCTTTACGGGATGCGCGGTGGTGGGGCTGTTTTTCGCCCTCGTACTGATCAAACCCTTGAATGCGCTGCTGCTGGGCGAACGCTATGCCGCCAACCTCGGGGTGAAGATCCGGCAGACACGGATCCTGATCCTGGTCTGCTCCGGACTGCTGACGGCTGTGACGACGGCTTTCTGTGGTCCCATCTCCTTTATCGGGCTGGCGGTGCCGCACATGGCGCGGTTGCTGCTGGGCAGTTCCAACCATAAGATGCTGGTACCTGTGACGATGCTGGCGGGTGCGTGCATCGCCCTGCTGTGCAATATGCTGATGGTGGTGCCGGGTACGGATATCATCCTCCCGCTCAACGCCGTGACGCCCCTGCTGGGTGCGCCGGTGATTATCTATGTGATCGTGAACCGGAAGAATATCCACTATTTTGATTGAGCGATGAGACGGGAACCAGTGATTGAAACCAACGGACTGTCCATCGGTTATCTCCTGAAACGGGGGCGGCGGAAGGTGTTGCACGAAGGGCTCGATCTCCGGCTCTATCCCGGGGAGGTGACCTGCCTGCTGGGACTGAACGGGGCGGGTAAATCCACGCTGCTCCGCACGCTCGGCAGTTTCCAACCTTCACTGGGTGGCGAGATCCGGTTGATGGGAACGCCGCTGGAGGCGTATTCGCGTCACGCCTTCTCCTTGGCGGTGGGGGTGGTGCTGACGGAGAAGACGAATGCGGGCGGGATCACGGTGTACGACCTTGTATCGCTTGGCCGCCACCCCTATACCGGTTTCTTCGGACAATTGAAGACCGCCGACAGGGAGGTGATCGACCGATCGATCGAAGCGGCCGGTATCGCCCATAAAGCCCGTAACTACGTGTCCGAACTGAGCGACGGCGAACGGCAGAAAGCCATGATCGCCAAGACACTGGCGCAGGAATGTCCCGTCATCCTGCTGGACGAACCGACGGCGTTCCTCGATATCACCAGCCGCATCGAAACCATGGTGCTGCTGCGCCGCCTGGCGGTAGAACAGGGTAAAGCCATCCTGCTCTCTACCCACGATCTCGACCTGGCGATCCAGATGGGCGACCGCCTGTGGTTGCTCGAAAAAGGCGCTCCCCTGGGATGGGGCACGCCGGAAGACCTGATCATGGGGGGGGTGTTCGAACGCTTCTTCGGAAAGGAAGGGCTGGTGTTCGACCGTACTACCGGCAAGCTGAACCGGATCGCCCCGACGGAAGGGATTGGGGTGGAAGGCGACTTCCTCACCTCTTACTGGGTGGGCAATGCCCTGATCCGGCAGGGCTATAAGCCGTCGGCGATCCGGCAAGGGCAGGTCAATATCTCCTGCCTCTCTCCCCAACGGATGAAAATTAGTTATCCGGATGGCGCCGTTGAAACAGTGACGAACGTGGAGGCTTTGGCAGACAAGCTCCGGCTTTATACCGACAGCCGATGACTCACGATATTACCTGGCGGCTGGAGCACGACCGGATCGGCCCGCTGCTGCGCCATTATGCCATCCCGGCAGTGATCGGGACCATGGTGAACGCCCTCTACAATATTATCGACCGTATCTTTATCGGCCAGGGAGTGGGAGCGTTGGCGATCTCCGGCCTTACGCTTACCTTCCCGGTGATGCTGATGCTCCAGGCGTTTGGCATGCTGGTGGGTACGGGAGCGGCCGCCCGTATCTCGATCTTCCTGGGACGGAAGGAGAACGACCGGGCGGCGCATGTGCTGGGGAATGCGGCGGTGTTGCTGCTGATCGTGAATGTGGCGACCATCGTACCGTCGATGCTCTTCATGCACGATATGTTGTGGGCGTTCGGCGGGAGCGAACAGACGATCCCGTATGCCGAAGAATACCTCCGGATCGTTGTGCCGGGTCAGGTGCTGGCGGCGTTCAGCTTCAGCTTCAATGCGATCATGCGGGCGTCGGGCTATCCGAAGAAGGCGATGTACCTGATGCTGCTCGGGGCGGTGCTGAATGTGATCCTGGACCCTCTCTTTATCTTCTGGCTGGATATGGGAATACGGGGGGCGGCTATCGCGACGGTGATCTCTATGGGGGTATCGGCCTTCTTCGTCATGGCGCATTTCGTCCGGAAAGATTCGCTGGTGCGGTTGCAGAAACGGTTTTTGTGGTTAGACCGATCCATCGTCCTGGCGATCGTGGCGATCGGTGTATCACCGTTCACCATGCAGTTGACAGCCAGCCTGGTGAATGTGCTCCTCAATAATACCCTGAAAGCGTATGGCGGCGACCTGGCGGTAGGTGCGCTCGGCATTGTATCGAGCGTGGGTATGTTGCTGATCCTCCTGAACCTCGGTATCGCCATGGGGATGCAGCCGATCGTGGGCTTTAACCACGGCGCCGGCCTTCAGCAGCGGGTGCTGGACACGGTCAGGCGGGTGCTGGTGGCGAACACGACGATCACCGGCATAGGCTGCCTGTGCGCCTGGTTTATCCCGGGTATCCTGACCCGTTGTTTCACGAACGACCCTGAACTGGTTTCCATCGCCACGAACGCGATGCGGCTCACGCTGGCGGCCTTCCTTGTCGTAGGCTCGCAGGTGACAATCACCCAATATTTCCAGAGTATCGGAGTTGCCTGGAAGGCGATGTTCCTGAGCCTCTCCCGGCAAGTGATTTTCCTGATCCCGGCCATCCTGATCCTGCCCGTGTGGTTCGGTCTGGACGGAGTGTGGCTGGCGTATCCGTTCTCCGATTTCTTTGCGGCGCTCACTGCCTGGATTCTCTTCGCCAAGCATGTTAAAAACATTAAAAGATCGAATGGGATGTGAACATTCTTTTTAGGATAATTGTATCTTTATAAGATATGTAAGTAAATAGGGCTATTACTAACTTTTTAAATAAAAAATGATGAAGAATTTGCTATTATTTTCAATGATTGTACTGCTGGCTTCCTGTGGATCGGCCATGACACCCGAAGAAAAAGCCGCCAAAGCGCAGAAAGAAACCGCAGATGCGGAATTGAACCAGGTTCAGTATAACCAGGCGATTGCCGCGTTGGATAACAAGACTTTTGTGCTCGAAGCCGAACGGGTTGACTTCAAACGGGGCGCTTTCCAATATGTGAACTCGACCACCAATTTTATCTCCATGGACGGAGACAGAGCTACCATCCAGATGGCGTTGAACGGCCCGGCAGTAGGACCGAACGGTATTGGCGGTATCACGGTGGAAGGAAATGCCACCAATGTGAAGAAGACTGTCGATAAGAAAGGCAATGTTTCCTGGAGCATGCATGTGATGGGTACCGGTGTGTCGGCTACGGTCTTCTTCCGGATGACCAACGGGACGAACGACTGCTCGGCTACCGTCTCTCCGGATTTCAGCGGCAACGTGATCTCCTTCACCGGATCGCTCTATCCGACATCCGAATCGAATGTGTTCAAGGCACGGGCGCTGTAAGCACGTGTTTGTATAGCATAAGGGGCTGCCTCAATACCAGAGACAGCCCCTTTTTCAGTTCCCAGCAAAGGGATTATGCCTGATTCAGTTGCCCCAACAGGGCGGAGAGGGATTCTTTGGCATCACCGGTCAGCATCGTCACCTTCCCCGGCATCTCATACAGGGGATTGGGGACACCGGCATAGCCCGGCTTCAGGTCGAAATTGCAGATGATGATATGGCGGGCCTGGTCCACGTTCAATACCGGCATGCCGTAGATGGGCGTGCCCACGGCGTCACGGGCGGCGGGGTTCAGCACATCGTTCGCGCCGATCACCACTACCACATCCGTATCCGGGAACTCATCGTTGATGCTGTCCATCTCATAGAGCTGGTCGTAGGCCACATCGGCTTCGGCCAGTAGCACGTTCATGTGTCCGGGCATGCGGCCGGCTACGGGGTGGATGGCGTATTTGACCACCGTGCCCTGCGCTTCCAGCCTGTCGGCAAGCTGGCGGACATGATGTTGCGCCTGTGCCAGGGCCATGCCATAACCGGGAACGATGATCGCCCGTTGGGCTGATTGCAGGATGGAGGCGGTGGATGGGGCTGCCGTGACGGGTGCTTCCTCCTCAGCCTCTTCTTCTTCAGTCTCTGGGATATTGGTGTCGGCTGCGCCAACCGGGGTGGCTGCGGATACGGCCGCCGGGGCTGTTTCTACCGATGTCTTACCGGTGAGGATCACCCTCAGATTCCGGTTCATCGCCCGGCACATGATCTGTGTGAGCAGCAACCCCGAAGAACCGACGATACCGCCGATGGATACCACCAGCAAGTCGCCGATCGCCATCCCGGCAATCGCTGCCGCTATCCCGGCAAGGGAGGTAAGCAGGGAGATGGTGATGGGCATGTCGGCTCCTCCCACCCGGATGGCAAACGCATAACCGAAGAGGGAGCCGGATACGGTGCCCAAGCCTACGATAATGGTGGTAACCGGCAGGATGCCAAATTCTTTACCGATGAAGAACGCCAGAGCGACCGATGCCAGTTGGGCAATGATCAGCACCATAGTGATCAGCTCATGGTGTTTCCATACTACCGGTTTCTGCGGAAGCAGCCGGTGCAGTTTGCCGGCGGCAATCATACTTCCTACAAAGGTGACCATCCCGACAACCATCGCCAGCGTAGCCGTGACCTGGACAAAGAGGGGATAGTCGGACACCTTCACCCCGACCTGCACCAATGTTAGCACTCCCACAATGGCGCCTGCCAATCCACCCAGTCCGTTTAGCATGGCCACTGCCTGGGGCATCTGCATCATCTGTACCTTATACGCGAGGCAGGCACCGATCAGGCTCCCCACCAGGATAAAGGCATAGATCGTTGATACACGGAAGATCCCGTAATAGAATAAGGTAACGATACATCCCGCCAGCAGGCAGAACGAGAGCAGGAGGTTGCCTCGTACGGCGGTGGTTACCCTACTCATCATCGATATCCCTCCCAGGGAGAGCAACGAGAGGATGGCGCATGCGATAAAATACCCTGTTTCCGTCATCATACGTCTGATTCTTTTTTCCGGGTAGTGAACATTTTCAGCATGCGGTGTGTGACGCCGAAGCCGGCAACGACGTTGACCGTAGCCAGGACGATGGCGGCGCCTCCCATCACCTGCCCGATCAGCAGGATTAGGCCGCCCTCCTGGTACGAGAAGCCGACGGTGATAAGGGCGCCCAGCAGACAAACGCCGGCGAGGGCATTCATCCCCGTCATCAGCGGCGTATGGAGCAGGCTCGGTACCTGCTTGATGATCAGATAGCCTACCAGGGAAGATACGGCAAAGATCAGTATCAGATAGAGTGGATGCATAGCCGTATCAGTGTTTGTTCATGGCTTCCAACGCTCCGGAGTGAACCACTTCCCCGTCGATGGATACCAGGATGGATTGGACAATCTCGTCATTCCTGTCGAGGATGATCTTCCCGTCTTTCATCAGGTAGCTCACCAGGTTATATACATTGTTGGCGAACATCCAGGTCGAACTGGTAGGCAGCATACCCGGGATATTCTTGATGCCGATCAGTGTCACGCCATGCTTCACCCCGGTAGTCCCCGAAGGGGTGATGGCGCAGTTGCCGCCCTGGTCGATCGAGATGTCCACGATCACCGATCCATGGCGCATCTCTTTCACCATCTCTTCGGTGATCAGCACTGGGGCGATCTTGCCCGGCACCAGTGCGCTTAAGAAGACGATGTCCATGTCTTTGAGTACTTCACGCAGTTGGGTGCGTTCTTTCTCCAGCCAGGCTTCCGGCAGCTCGTTGGCATAACCGCCGTCGGCAATCGCCAGTTCGGCAGGGATGGCGGTATCCACCACCTTGGCGCCGAGGCTCTGTGCCTGTTCGAGGGCGGCGGGACGGATGTCCGTCGCATATGTGATCGCCCCCAGCCGTTTGGCGGTAGCCAATGCCTGCAAACCACCTACCCCCACGCCCACAATCAGCGCTTTGGCAGGCGGGAGGGAACCTACGGCGGTAAACAGGGGAGGAACGAATTTCGACAGCGCGTTCACTGCCAGCAGGATACCCTTGTAGCCCGCGCAGGTACTCATCGATGTCAACGCGTCCATGTGTTGTGCCCGGGAGATGCGTGGCACACCGTCGAGTGTCAGGCTGGTCACTCCCTGCGCGGCCAGTTTCCGCACCATGGCGTGATTCACCGGGGATGCCGGATGGATAAAGGTGATCAGGTATTGCCCGGCATGCATCAGATCC
Organism: Tannerellaceae bacterium; assembly: GCA_031555735.1. Lineage (GTDB taxonomy): Bacteria > Bacteroidota > Bacteroidia > Bacteroidales > Tannerellaceae > JAJDIA01. The sequence goes on along the minus strand of JAVBUE010000070.1, from coordinate 7,050 downwards.
ACCTCATGGGTCTGCAAGGCGGTGTTGAACTGTGGTTCTTTCACCTTCAGGATCAGCTCTGCTTGCTCGAACAGCTCCTTTACCGAAGCGATCATCTGCGCACCGGCGTGGATATACGCATCGTCGAAGTAGAAAGAACCTTCACCGGCTTTTTGTTCAACTAAAACGGTGGCGCCACCGGCGACATACTTCTGTACAATCTCCGGACTGGCAGCCACACGCGCCTCGCCCGGCATAATCTCTTTGGGAATTCCAATAATCATAATGGTAGTATTATTTAGCGGTTTACATTGATCGGAAGCTGTTTTTCCCCTGTATTCAGATACTCTTTCTGTATATCGGTTACAAATTGCTCCAAATGTAGCAACAATTACGATTGCTGATACCTGGGAGGGTCAAAAAAAAGTGTGCGTTTTTTACACGATCCGGGTATGAAATGGGAGTTATCCAACAAAGATAAATTATATTTGTACAAACTACACTTCATTAACAGTTGTACATCGTCAATCATCTAATTATACATACGTTCAGACCATGAAGAGGAAAACCATTTTAATACTACCGGCGCTGGCAGCCTCCCTATGGCTGATGCCGCTGCCATCCGCCGCCGCTCAATCATCCGTTGCCACACAAACGAGATCGGTGGGAGCCCGTTCGATCACCCGCGTGGAGCCGATCCGGGTGGAATGTCCGGAAGGTACGGCGCCCCGTTTGCCGTACCAGGTATGGGTGACGTATTCCGACGGCCGTTCGGAATACCGGCAAACCCGCTGGTCGAACGCAGCGCGTGCCGTGGAAGAAGAACAGGCTGATCCCGCCCGTTATCCCGCGGGACGGGAATATACCGTAGGCGGTTTCATCACCGGAGATAATACCACGGCCAACGGTTTTCCGATCACAGCCCGTGTTACGGTCGTCGCCCGCCCATCTGCCATCCCTTCGCCTGTTCCCGTAGCCGAGACCTTGCCGTTGGAAAAGGTGGTGATCAACGGAGACAACCGCCTCACCTCCAACCGTGAACTGGCGATCCGGGAGATCATCAGCTGGGACGTATCACAGCAGTTGTACAACTACCGCGACACCTATGGCCTGCCTACGGAAGGATATACGGTGTCCGACGGATGGGACTCCCCCGTCACCAAACTGAAAGGACACGGCTCCGGCCATTACATGTCCGCCCTCGCGTTGGCTTTTGCCAGCACCGACAACCCCGATTATAAAAAGGTACTGCGCGCGCACATGACGCGGATGGTGAACGAGCTGCGTGCCTGCCAGGAGAAGACCTTTGTCTGGAACGAGCAACTCGGCCGGTATTGGGAAGCCCGCGACTTCGCCCCGGAAAACGAACTGCTTGCCATGAAGGGGACATGGGCCGATTTCGATGTGTATAAAACGGCTCCTGAAAAATACGGCTACGGCTACCTCAACGCCATCCCCGCGCAACATCCCGCCCTGATCGAGGCCTATCGCGCGTATAATAACGAGAGTTGGGTGTGGGCGCCCTATTACTCCATCCACAAGCAGCTCGCCGGCCTGATCGAGATCGCCACCCATATCGACGATCCCGCAGTGGCCACCAAAGCCCTGCTGATCGCCAAAGACATGGGGCTGTGGGTATGGAACCGCCTCCATTACCGTACCTATATGCAGACCGGCGGCACGCAGGAAGAGCGGCGTGCCCGTCCCGGCAACCGCTACGAGATGTGGAACATGTATATCGCCGGTGAAGATGGCGGTACCGGCGAATCACTCGCACGCCTCTCCGAGATGGTGAGCGATCCGCAAGACAAAGCCCGGTTGCTCGAAGCGTCGAACTTTTTCGACAGCCCGGCGTTCTACGATCCGTTGACGAAGAATATCGACGATATCCGTACCCGCCATGCCAACCAGCATATCCCGAAGATCATCAGCGCACTTCGCAGCTACCGGGGGAATAAAGACGCCGCCTATTACCACCTGGCACAGCATTTCTGGGAAATGATACAGGGACGCTACCGCTATGCCACCGGTGGCGTAGGCAACGGGGAGATGTTCCGCCAGCCTTATACGCAGGTCCTGAGCATGAGCACCAACGGGGCTCCTACCCTGAACGAGACCTGCTGCGCCTATAACCTGGCGAAACTGACGAAAGACCTCAACTGTTTCGATCCGGATGATGCCCGGTATATGGACTACTACGAATGTGTATTATACAACCAGCTCATCGGTTCCCTGCATCCCGGACATTATCAGACCACATACCAGTATGCCGTGGGCCTCAACGCCTCCAAACCCTGGGGGAATGAAACGCCGCAATCGACCTGTTGCGGGGGTACGGGCTCCGAAAACCATGTCAAGTATCAGGAAGCGGCCTATTTCGTGTCGGAAAACACGTTGTGGGTGGCACTCTATATGCCCACCACCCTGCAATGGGACGCCAAAGGGATCAGTATCCGGCAAGACTGCCTCTGGCCTTCCGAACATTCCACTTTCACCTTCACCGGCGGCAAGGCGCGTTTCGCCATGAAGCTGCGCGTGCCGTATTGGGCAACGGCGGGCGTAGCCATCAAGCTGAACGGCGAGCCGGTGGCCGGGACGTACCGACCCTGCTCGTATGTGACCATCCCCGAACGGGAATGGACAAGCGCAGATGTGGTGGAAGTAACCCTGCCTTTCAGCAAGCATATAGACTTCGGGCCGGATAAGATGACCACCGCGTCGGCCGGACAGAACCAGCCCAACGTGGACTATCCGCCCGTATGGGCAGGCACGCTGATGTACGGCCCGCTGGTGATGACCGCTACCGGTGTGAACGACTGGGAAGAGGCGGCGCTTACCGTCGATGCCCACCTCGAAAGCATCGTGCTCAACGAGCCGGGAGGAGGATCTACGGGTTCGGACGGCAACCTCTACACCCTGGTACAGGGCGGCCGTACCTTCGAACCGGATTATTTCTGTGATGAGAACACCACGCACTACTTCCGCATCAACCTGGTGGATGATATGACGGCCGAGTTCCGCACCCTGCTCGCGGACAAGCTGGACGACGTGGCGATGTTCCGCCCCGCGAACTATTCCAGGTCATCGTACAAAACATTGAAAACGGCCGTGGACGCCGGCAGGCAGATGCTACGGTCGGAGAAGGCGACCCAGAACGGGATCACCAGCCGGATCGGCGCTATCGACCAGGCACTGAACGCGCTGAAACCGGTGAAGCTGGACAAGTCGGCGCTCACGGCTACTCTCCGGGAAGCCGAATCGAAAGCCAAATCGGATTATACATCCGATAAATATGCCAGCCTGCGGATGGCGGTGACGGCGGCGAAGGAAGTGATCGAAACCGGCACCTCCCAACTGCCGGTGGATAAGCAGACGCTCGCCCTGCGCAAAGCCATCGGCGAACTGGTGACGGCCAACAGCGTGGATAAGAGCCGCCTGGCGGAAGTGATGTCACTGGCTGCCGAACGGAAAGAAGCGCAGGATGCCTGGAACGCCCTTTCGGTAAAGGTACCGGAATATGCGCCCTGGGCGCCCCATGCCTTCGAACGCCTGACGGAAGAATGGCAAAAAGCGCAGGACGTGTATCAGAATAACGGGCGGAATTATAACCAGAGCGAGGTGAACTCGGCTGCTTCGGCGCTCAACGCGGCCATCAATACGATGCGTCCGGGTAACCTGCCGGAGCCGGAAGACCTGTATCCGCTCTCCACCCTCCTCCGCCAGGCGGGACGGGTGATCCCCGCGGAGAAAACCCCGGCCATCCGCGAAGCCATCGAATATGCCGAAATGGTAGTAGCCTACGTGATCGACGGCAGCGGCACCCATGACATGATCCTAAAAGCCACCGACAAACTGCGCGCAGCGTTGAGGTGAGGGCGTATGCCGTGGGTATGTGATTATTGAAGGATTATTGCGAAACGATCTCGACTACTTCCATTTCGAATTTCAGGGTGGAGTAGCCGGGGATGCTGCCGTCTCTGGTAGCTGCTTCTCCATAGCCCAGCTGGTACGGAATCCATACTTCCCACCGGTCGCCCACGTGCATGTATTGCAGGGCGGTGGTCCATCCCTGTACCACCCCGTCCACATCGAATGTGGCTGATGCCTGGTAGGGATATTCCCTCGAATCAAAGACAGTGCCATCCACCAGCGTGCCGGTATAATACGCCTTGACCTTGCTGTTGTAGTAGATCTGCTCCGTCCCTTCGCCTTCTTTCAGTACTTTATAGTAGATGGAGCCGTTGTTGCCGAGCGATTTCAATTCGTCGTAAGCGGGGTTTTTCGCGATAGCGGCGAAGGCTTCATCATTCTGCTGCTTCCAGGCTTCGTCGATCACCGGATCGTCGTCATCGCCACAGGCGGTAAAAGCCAGCGTGCAGCAGAGCATCATCATCAGGGTAAACCAATACTTTTTCATCATTCTTACTCGATTATTTGTTTCAGGAGATTCTTCATACTTACCTTTTCGGCAATGATCGCATAGAGGTCGCCGATCGCCACGCGTTCCTGCTCCATGGTGTCGCGGAAACGGATGGTGACGCAATTGTCGTTCAGTGTCTCGTGGTCGATGGTGATGCAATACGGCGTACCGATCGCGTCCTGGCGGCGGTAGCGTTTGCCGATCGAGTCTTTTTCGTCGTACTGGCAACGGAAGTCGAACCGCAGCATGTTGACGATCTCTTCCGCCTTCTCGGGCAGCCCGTCTTTCTTCACCAGCGGGAGCACGGCGAGCTTGATGGGCGCCAAGGCTGCGGGCAGCTTCAGCACAACGCGCGTGTCGCCGCCTTCGAGTGTTTCTTCACAATAGGAACCGGCCAGGATGCTGAGGAAGCAGCGGTCCACACCGATCGAAGTCTCGATCACGTACGGGGTGTATGACTGGTTCAGTTCGGGATCGAAATACTGGAGTTTCTTACCCGAGAATTTCTCGTGCTGGGAGAGGTCGAAGTCGGTACGGCTGTGGATCCCTTCCACTTCTTTGAAGCCGAACGGCATTTCGAACTCGATATCGGTAGCGGCATTGGCGTAATGCGCCAGCTTCTCGTGGTCGTGGTAGCGGTATTTGGCATCGCCCAGTCCCATGGCTTTGTGCCATTTGAGGCGGGCGGCTTTCCATTGTTTGAACCATTCCATCTCTTCACCCGGACGGACGAAGAACTGCATCTCCATCTGTTCGAACTCGCGCATGCGGAAGATAAACTGGCGGGCAACGATCTCATTGCGGAACGCCTTGCCGATCTGCGCGATACCGAAGGGTATCTTCATGCGGCCGGTCTTCTGCACGTTGAGGAAGTTCACGAAGATGCCCTGCGCCGTTTCCGGGCGGAGGTAGATCTTCGTAGCCCCGTCGGCTGTCGATCCCATTTCGGTGGCGAACATGAGGTTGAACTGCCGCACTTCCGTCCAGTTGCGCGTGCCGGAGATGGGACAGGCGATCTCGCAGTCGAGGATCAACTGGCGGAGGTCTTCGAGGTTGGAGTCGTTCAGCGCCTGGGAGAAGCGGGTATGTATCTCGTCCCACTTCGCCTGGTATTCCAGTACACGGCCATTGGTGGCGCGGAACTGGGTTTCATCAAAGGCGTCGCCAAAACGTTTGGCGGCCTTCTCTACTTCTTTGTTGATCTTCTCTTCGATCTTCGCCAGATGGTCTTCGATGAGCACATCGGCGCGGTAGCGTTTCTTGGAGTCTTTGTTGTCGATCAACGGGTCGTTGAACGCGTCCACATGGCCGGAAGCTTTCCAGATCGTGGGATGCATGAAGATGGCAGAGTCGATCCCTACCACGTTGGCGTGCAACAGCGTCATGCTGTCCCACCAGTATTTCTTGAGGTTGTTCTTCAGTTCTACTCCATATTGCCCATAGTCGTACACTGCGCCCAACCCATCATAGATTTCCGACGAGGGAAACACAAACCCATACTCTTTGCAGTGTGAAACCAGTTTCTTGAATACATCTTCCTGTGCCATACAGTTACCTTATTATATCTATCTGTCGTTTAATGAAGATGCAAAGTAAATGATTTTTTCGGTAACCCACTGGTAAAAAGCCTCACTTTCTGTGAATAAGGGTTAGAAATACTCGAAGAGGCGGGTGGGGAATTCGCCATCGATCAGCGGGTCGAAGTCGGAGTAATATTCTTTCGTCAGAGTCCCTTTCTTGTCGTATTCCCGGTGGATCCGGTAAAAGAGCCTTTTTTTCTGATCGCTCGCATAACATTCGACGCAGGTGTTCAGCCCTTTGGTGTAGTGGTATTCCTCGAACCAGTGCGACTCGCCGGAGGCGGAATAATTGCCTTCTTTCACAAGCAGTGGGCCGTCGTAGGTATATCGGACGAACGACGGTTCCTGATTGTCCCATTGGAGACTCTTTTCACGCAGAAGGCCGTTCGTATATGAATAGGTATATACCCATTTGCTGGTCAGCTTGTTATTCGGATCATAGTTGCTTTCACTCGCGACATCTCCGTCCGGGGTATAGGTATAGAGGGTGATGCTGGACAAGGAGAGCTGATCGTTGTCTCCGTTCTTATGGTAGTAGCGTACTTCTTCCACCTGCCCGGCGGCGTTACAACGGAATTCCGACCTCCCCAATAGTATCTGTTTACCAGGCTTTGTACGGTCCATCGCATGGAACGCTTGTATCTCCCGGATATTCCCTTCCGCATCGTAGAAGTATCGATCGGTATGATACACCTGATCCTGCCAGTCCAAATGGCAGACGGCCTTCAACTTATTCGTCCCCTTCAGGAATTCAAACTGTTCGGAATCGTCCGAACAACCGGCCATACCGAGTAACAGGAGAAACAGCGCGAAAGGGAGGATACGATGTGCTTCCATAAAATAATAATGTTGTGTGATACTACTATGATGCATTTCCTGCCCGAAAAGTTGCATCCGGCAGGAATACCGTCAACAACAGGAAGAAGAATCGTCATTCGTAGGATCGTCTGTTACCGGCATCAGGATCATCTCTTCTTCCCACCGTGGTGGTGAGGTCTTTACGACCAAAGCGGCTCGATTTTACACAACATGTGGGTAAAAGATTACCACACACGGGGGGAGAAAAAAAAA